>PQXE01000031.1:0-19984 GCA_003194495.1 Deltaproteobacteria bacterium | reverse complement strand
AGTGATCCCGTGATTGACAAGAGCGACAGCAGCTTTACGACGAGTCACTGTAGGAACGGATTTGTTGGTTTGAATTGGCATGACATTTAATGTTTTAACTCCGGCATCGACGAGTATGTTCAGGAGTTTTTTTTTAAAGATTCAACTAACTTGGGTAAAGTCTTTTTTATGTCCATCAGGCCGAGTTTGTTCATGTGCCACCGTATAGTTCGTGGCGAAACAGCTGTTTTCTGATTGTCATTTATTATTTCTGTAAGGGCCTGACTTGAAACAGAATATCCTGCTATCAACCTGGCTGCAAACTGCTGTACAAGTTCGGCCTTCACCTGTGGGTTGACACGCAAATCATGTTTTTGACCTTTCCGTTTATCAACAAGTACTTCAGTTACACCTTCATGTCGCAATTTTTCCGACAGATCACGACAATGGGCAATGGTAATTCCCAACACGGTTGAAGCTGTATGAGCTGATATTAAGCCCGCCTGAAACAATGACAACATAACAGATCTCAGGTGAACTCTGTGGCTTTGTGAAATCTTTAACTGCTGATTTGAATCTGCAAAAGTGACTATACAAGAACCACCCTCTGTTGCCACTGACACTTGCGGTGCCTGTGGTGATGAGTGAGGCAATTGAAGTTCACATGTTTTTGCTGACTGCCTACGGTCACGCAAGGCAGGAATACCGTCTCTCAGTATTCTGTTGATTGCTGTTTTGCCTGATTCTTCAGACATCTCCACAAGTGAAGCTATTGCACTCATTCTTGCACCAAGCAAATACAGAGCAAAAAATAAAACTTTTTTTACCACCAGTTCCGGCAATATTTGCAAAGCCTTTTCAATCCGCTTATGGGAATGCTTTGGTGAAAACACTATGTTTTGGCAATCCATAATCTCCTCACAATGACATATTGAACCTATTTTTTTCTAAAAATAAGCAACATCCTCTGAAGTAGTGGATGGACTTGAGCACTTAGTACCAAATAAATAGGTTCAATGCAAGAAGATTACAAAAAAACAAATTGCCATAAAAGCGTTCAAGATTTATGGGACAGGGTACTAGTTATAAGTATCAGAAGTAATTTTCTCAATAAGTGTGGTTAACAGCCACTGGATAGTCGCAAAAATAGAACAATAAAGCAATGATAAATCATCAATCAATCATCAATCAGTGTTGTTTGTCCAGTATCTCCCTTATGCTTTTAGAGAGTTGTTTCATGCTGAAGGGTTTTTGAATGAAACCATCGCAACCGCGCTTTAGTATTTTGGTCGCATCACCGCTTACACTGTATCCGCTTGAAAGGAGCACCTTGATATCGGGGTTGATCTCCTTTAATTTGTCATAGGCTTTGTCACCGCCCATCTCCGGCATGATCATGTCGAGGAGCACTATGTTAATTTTGTCTTTGTTGTTGCTGTAAACTTCTACGGCTTCTTTTCCGTTTCCGGCCGACAATACCTTGTATCCCAATTGCCCTAAAAGCGCCCCGCCAACCTCACGGATCATTTCTTCATCATCTACAAAAAGCACAGTCTCCGTACCCTTCAATAGCTCGCAGGACACCTCCTTTTCTTCAATTACTTCCTTATCCGAGGCGGGCAGATAAATGCTAAAGGTGGTTCCCTTACCTTGTTCACTATAAACGTTGATGACACCTTCATGATTTTTTATGATACCATAGGCGGAGGCAAGACCTAAACCCGTTCCCCTGCCCATTTCCTTGGTAGTAAAGAATGGCTCAAATATTCTATGGCGGGTTGCTTCATCCATACCGATTCCGGTGTCGCTTATAGAGATTTTCACATAACGGCCCGGCTTTATGTCAAATGGTTTGACATAGCTTTTATCCAGCGTGAGGTTTTCTGTTCGAAGGTAAAGCTCTCCGCCTCCGGGCATGGCCTGCCAGGCATTGACATAAAGGTTTAAAAGCACCTGTTCTATCTGACCCTTGTCCACCTCTACCGTCCAGATGTCTTCCTGGTATTTTCCATAAACACTTATCTCTTTCTTGGTACGGCCGAACATATCGGAACTCTTGCTGATCAGATCGTTCATGTCGGCCGGTTTGACCTCGTACTTGCCGCCCCTTGCAAAACCAAGGAGGTGTTTTGTAAGATCCGCCCCCCTTTTAACTATATCCTCTATTTCCTTAAAATGTCCGTAGTTGGGATGGCTGGAGTCAATATTCATTAACATCAAGGAGGTGCGGCCCTGGATACCCATGAGCAGGTTGTTGAAATCATGGGCAATGCCTCCGGCAAGGGTCCCGATGGCCTCCATTTTTTGGGATTGTTGAAGCTGGTCTCTGAGTCGCCTTTGCTCGGTTACATCTGTTTGGACCCCAATCCATTTTGAGGCGTTGCCTTCCTCATCCAAAATAACTTTGCCGCGATTCCACCAATAGTGGACGGTTCCATCCTTTCCAAATATACGGAACTCTTCATGATAAGGCTTAAGAGTCTTTATATGTTTTTCAATAGAGGCCGTCACGCTGTCGAGGTCATCAGGGTGGATTATGTCTTTCAATGCCTCTATGGTCCTTGGCAATTCACCCGGTTTATATCCAAGATGTTCATCAATTTTCCCGAACCATTCAATATGACCATTTCCAATGTCCCATTCGTAAATTAAGTGGCTTGCGCTTTCTGCTGCAATGCGGAATCGTTCTTCGCTCTTTCTTAATGCCTCCAATGCCCTTGAGGCGCGAATGGTCTCGCAACTGTATGAAGCCAATATCAGGCCTAGCTCCCGGTCTTGGTGCGTAAAGGGTGGCTCGGTCTTGCAATGAAGGGAGATAATACCGAAAATTTTATCGTTTTCATCCAGTAGTGGAAATACAAGGAGCGAACCCTCTTTGTAGCCATCCCAGCCACTTGAGGTTATGTCGCTTTCTTCATTGATGTTTTCCATGAAAATCGGTTCGCATGTAGTTATTATACGTTCGAAGACACTGTCTTTTCTCAAGGGGAAGGGGATTGTGGGAGGCGCGTGCCGGGGGCCGAGCGAATCAATAAGGACCAGGGAGTCTTCTTTGCACATATAGAGGCTTCCACCTTCGGCTGACAGGTTTTTGGCAAATTCTTTTAAAAGGAGCGGACCGATCTCAAGGAGCGGACCAAATCCCTTTAAACGTGAGCTACTCGCAAGCCTTTTGGCCGAAGTGACGATCATGTTAAGCCGCTTGTTAATTCCCTCCAGTTCCTTGTTTCTGTTCCGCAAGTCCTCCTTAGCCTGTTCTTCCTTTTCCCTGAGGCTGATTATTTCAAAGACGTCTTCTAAAATTTTTAATAATTCTGTCGGTTGGACAGGCTTTCGTACATATTTGAACGCCCCCTTTTCGATCGCAGCCACAGCGGAATCCGTGTTCGGATACCCTGTTATCATGATACAGAAGCAATCAGGATTTGTTCGTTTCATTTGGGCCAACAGCTCCGTCCCCGAACAATCCGGTAATCTTACGTCCAGGAGCGCTGCCTGTGGTCTTCGTTCGCTCGCCAGTTTCAATCCTTCGGCGCATGTGGCGGCAGTAAGCAGTTCATAGCCCTCATCCTGAAGAATGTCAGTCAGGTTGTCGCGCAGATCACTGTCATCATCGACAATAAGAATCGTATCGGCGATCATGGCAGATCACCTCCGGGCTTGTGGTAGGTATTGTTGTGTAGTCCGGAGCATATGCCTTCAATCATGCGAAACAGACGGTCCATGTCAACGGGCTTGCTCAAGATAGCGAACACGCCCTCATCCAGCGCCTGCCGCATCAGGTCTTCCACGCTGTATGCCGTAACCATGATGACCTTAACCGTAGGATTGTGCCTTTTCATCTCAATAAAGCTTTCCACACCGTTCATCCCGGGCATCTTTATATCCATGAGAATAACATCAAAGGTCTGAGCACCGGCCAGCTTGATGCCTTCTTCACCGCTGGTGGCCGTTACGACCTTGTAATCTTCGTTATCCAATACATCCCTGATGCTGTCCAGGAATTTTTCGTTATCATCAACCAGCAATATTCGTCCATTCATGGGTAGTTCCTTTCCGTTACAGAATATCCAGGCATCCTTAACTCTTCACTTTTAACTCTTAACTCCCTCCGTGATAACAAGGGTAACCTTTGTCCCATGGTTTAGTATGCTGTCAAGTGAGACCGAGCCTCCGTGCTCCTCAACGATTTTTTTGACAATGGCAAGTCCCAGGCCGGTACCGCGTGCCCAGGTGGTAAACAGCGGTTCAAAAGCCCGTCCGGCAGTCTCGTCGTCCATTCCGGTTCCGTTATCTTCAACCTCAATACGTATTCCGTTATCGGCCTTTGAGCTGGTCACTTTCACAAGGGGTTGATACGGGCTTTCGGCATTATCCAATTTTTCTCGGCGCAGGGTAACCGCCTTGAACGCGTTCAGAACAAGGTTGATCACGACACGACGCATTTTGTCCCAGTCAAAATGGATCATTGGGAGTTCAGGAGAAAGAGCACTGACCAGGGTCACCTGTTCAGGTGTTGCTATCTCTTCCAATACCTTTTCCAGCAATGGATTGATTTCTCCATAAATTACCTCGGAGGCCCTTCCCCGTGTGAATTCCAGCAGATCACCGACGATAGTATCGCATAAGGATACCTGCTCCTCGATCCTGTTAAGATGCTTGGCGGTTTTTTCGTCTACAGCGCCACCTATCTTTCGCTGAAGATAGAAGGCTGATGAGCGGATTACCCCCAGAGGGTTGCGGATTTCGTGGCTCACAGTGGCTGTGATCTGCCCGAGCACGGACAGCTTTTCGCGCTTGACCAGTTCTTCCTGGGCGGCCTCAAGATCGTGAGTTCGCTCCTTGACCAGCACTTCAAGGTGTTCGCGGTATTTCGCCAGTTCCTCCTCGGCCTGCCTGTGCTCTTCTTCAAGTTGTTTCTCTCTTGTTACATCTTTTGCACAGCCGACCATACCTATCATATTATGTTTTTCATCCCAAAATGGAGCTTTATAGACATCAAAAACAAAAAATTTCCCTTTGAGATAACCGGATTCTTCGAATTTTCGCAGCCTTTTGCTTTTCATAACCGCTAAATCGGTAGCAAGGCATGTTTCTCCGTATGTGTGGTAGTCCGGATTTTCAGGATGGGATTCTCTTTCCCTATCGGCAAAATATATATCTGTTTTACCAATAAGTTCATCTGTGTCTTTGGCATTAAGCATTTTTTCACAAAAGGCCTTATTGCCAAAAACAAATTTACCCTCCAGGTCTTTTGTCCATATAAGGTCCGGCAGATTGTCGCACATCAACCTGACCATGGAATATAAGTGCTTGTACCGGCTCTCGCTCTCCCGCAGCGTTTCTTCCGCCTGCCTGCGTGACTCCTCCAGCGCCATGTTATGGAGGGCGATGCCTATATCACCGGCTATCTCCTGCAATAGTCCCTTTTCTTCGTCATCAACAGTGACATCAGGTGCAAGCAATACGGCAAGCAGGCCAAAAAACCGATCTGCGTGTTCGACCCGGATAATTGCAGCATCCTTGTTGATACATGCATCTTTGAAGAAGCAATCCCCGCAATCTCTGGATTTGTCCGGGACTACAAGATGGTCCTTCTGAGCAAGCGCTTTTTCTATGCAAGGAGGATGGTCGCCGTTTATGACGTGTCGGCAGAAACGGGAGATATTTTCCCCGGAACCGGAACCCATAACCGTGGCAAATGTCTCGTCATCCTGCAAAAATCCCAGCCATGCGGCATTGTAGGCCCGTGTTTCTATCAGGGCTTCACAGACTTTCTGGAGGAGACTGTCCCTGTCCTTCTCTACTACAATCAACTGATTGACATTTCTGACGGCTTTGAGCACGCTGTTCAGGTGCTCAAAGCGCCTTTCGGCTTTCTTACGTTCGATCGCATAGCGCATGGAGCGAATCAGCGAGTTGCTATCCAGTTGGTTTTTTGAGAGATAGTCCTGAGCGCCTGCCTGCAATGCCATATTTTCAATCGTCTCATCTTCAAGACCGGTCAGCACGATAATCGCAACCTCTGGTACCTGGGCCTGTATACTGGTGAACGTATCAAATCCCGAATTGTCAGGCAGTCCCAGATCCAACAGGACTAAATCAATGTCTTCTGCAGCAACAATATGCTTCAACCCTGTCGATAGCCGGTCGACACGCTCTATATCGAACTTGGCGCCGTCTACCTTGGAGACCATCTCCTTAATCAGCCGGGCATTCCCCGGGTTGTCATCAATCAGCAAGACTTTTATGATTTTGGATTGCTTATTCATTTTTTTCTCCAGGAAATTGCTTCGCTTCGTTTGCAATGACAGCCCCCGATACATTAAAAAGTCACAATTCTTTTTTATTAACTCTCAACTCTTACGATCACCTTTGTTCCATGGTCCGCAATGCTCTCAAGCAAGACCGAGCCACCGTGTTCCTCAACGATTTTTTTGACAATGGCAAGCCCAAGTCCGGTGCCGCATGCCCAGTTGGTAAACAGCGGTTCAAAGGCATGCCGCGCTATCTCGTCGTCCATTCCGGTTCCGTTGTCCTCAACCTCAATACGTATTCCGTTATCGGCCTGTGAGCTGGTTATCTTTACAAAGGGCTGATATGTATCTTCTTCATCGTTCCACATGTCACGGCGCAGAGTAACTGCCTTGAACGCATTCTGGACAAGGTTGATCATGACACGGCGCATTTTGTCCTTGTCAAAATGGATCATTGGGAGTTCAGGAGAGAGTTCGCTGACCAAGGCGACCTGTTCAGGTGTTGTTGTTATCTCTTCCATCACTTCTTCCAGCAATGGATTGATTTCTCCATAAATTACCTCGGAGGCCCTTCCCCTTGTGTATTCCAGCAGATCACCAACGATTGTATCGCACAGATCGATTTGTTTCTCGATCCTGTTCAGATGCTTGGTAATTTTCTCGTCTTCAGCGCCACCCAGCTTTCTCTGAATATAGAAGGACGATGAGCGGATTACCCCAAGAGGGTTACGGATATCGTGGCTCACAGTGGCTGTAAGCCGGCCGAGCACGGACAGCCTTTCGCTCTTGATCAGTTCCTCATGGGCCGCCTCCAGATCACGCGTTCGCTCCTTAACCAGTTCTTCGAGGTGATTGCGGTACTTCGCTAGTTCCTTTTCTGCCTGCTTGCGCTCGGTGACGTTTCTGGCAATCTCAATAACACCAACAACCTTGCCGTCTATATCCTTAATTGGTACTCCAATATCCTCCCAATAGCTTTCGCCCTCAATACCCACTACCGCAGGTTGATACTTCACACCCATCTCAATTTGGCCGGTATCAACGGCTTTTTTACATGGACAATCTTCACATGGTTCTTCCTGGCCCACAAAGGCTTTATGACAAGTTAGTCCCAAAGCATCAGGATTCATATCAAGGGCTGTTTTGTTTGCCCATAGGATCTTCATATTTCTGTCTATTTGTACGATCATATCAGGAGAGCCGTCAAGCAACGCCTGTTTTTGTGCTTCACTTACACGCAGACTTTCCTCGGCCTGCATACGCTCGGTGACATCATCGTAAACCGCCACGATTTCACCTGACGGCAACTTGTAAACATAGTTCTCTCTCCAACCAATAATTCTTTCATCCTTGTAGAATGAGATTGGGAAATGCTCCGATTTTCCGGTATTCCATACTCTTTGTAATACATCGAAAAATCCGAAATCCCTTACCCTGGGAAATACTTCGAGAACGCTCCTGCCGAGAAGGTCTTCTCTCATTATGCCATCCAGCTTTTCTCCGGCATGGTTGAAATCCGCGAAAATAAAATCCTTACCATCTTCTTTTGCTTTATAGACAGCAACACCGCTGCTCATGTTATTGAACAGTTCTCTGAAACGGATCTCGCTCTTCAGCAGAGATTCTTCTGCTTTTTTGCGCCTGGTGATGTTTGAGTAATGTTCAATACGACCGCCTTTAAAAAGTCCGGATCGGATTGGTTGGCTCCAATGTTCAAGCCAGTATTCTTCTCGGTCTTTGTCAGGAAGCACGTGGCACCCAAAATTTTCGATATATGTGTTGTCATCATAAGTCGCGAATACTTTTTGCTTGAAGGTTTCCGGATCTTCAAAAATATCTTTGATCCTCTTACGGATGAGTTGCCGTTTATCTTTTCCAATCACATATTCTCTTTTCAAACCAAAAAATTTTTCTGTTGAATGGTTTATCCAGACAACCTTGAATTCAGAGTCGAGGATAAAAATTCCTACATCAGAGGTATCAAGCACATCATTTATCAATGAACGATATCTTCCTTCGCTCTCCTGCAGCGCTTTCCGTGCTTTCTTTCGCTCGATTGAATAGAGTAGTTTGCGTAACGCCAGATCACCATCCACTTTGCCCTTGAGTAGATAGTCCTGCGCACCTCTGCGTACGCATTTAATGGCAATTTTGTTATCGTCAAGACCGGTAAATATCACAATCGGTACTTCCGGTACTTTGGCACGCACCTTTTTAAATGTATCAAGCCCTGCACTGTCTGGCAGGTTGAGATCGATCAGGACTACATGGACATCTTTCTCGGAGAGATGCTTCAGCCCGTCTGATAGCCGGTCGACACGCTCCAGATCGAACGTAGCGCCGTCTATCTCAGAGATCATCTCCTGAATCAGCCGGGCATCCCCGGGTTGTCCTCTATTAGCAAAACCTTTATCATTTTGGATTGCTTATTCATTCTTTTTTCTCTTGGATGTCTTTAATAGTGCCTGAACGGAAACCCCAAATTTTGTTTTCTCAATTTAGGTCATAGACAATTAACAATACAATTATAGCCATAAGCTCATTCGTTTTTCGTAGTTCGTGGACTCCGATCCCCGAATCGCGGAGATATGGACACGTTGTGATTTTTTGTTTCGGAACTATATAATGTTATCGGACAAACTTTGGATAAACTGAACTAATTGTGACCTGCCCGCCATTACGGGCGGTGTAAGGCAAGAGTCATCGTATTACAGACCAGCACTCTTGACATTCAAGATGTGTTAATGTAAGCATTAAAGCATAAATGTTATCATGATAACAAGGAAGATACCATGGTTCGCACTCAAATTCAACTTACTGAACAGCAGGCCCGTTTACTCAGGGAACTTTCCCGCACCAGCAGCGAGCCTATTGCTGCCTTAATTCGGAGGGCGGTAGACCAGTTCCTTATCACCCGGAAACCGGATCGCTCCGCACTTTATCGTCAGGCATCCACCATAGTGGGTAAATACAAGGCAGGCGTTCACGATATTTCTATAGAACATGACCGCTATCTCAAGGAGGCGTTTCGGTCATGATTGTTTTTGCTGATACGTCCGCGCTTTTTGCACTTTTAGTTCGTGATGACTTGATGCACATCCGGGCCAAGGAAAACCTCGCTTACTTGGCCGAACACGGGGTTCGAATCCTGACCAGTTCCTATGTCCTCGTGGAAACCGCAGCCCTCTTGCAGCGCCGTATTGGATTGGCTTCAGTTTATGATTTCAATGCAAAGATCATCCCCCTCCTGGAAATAGTATGGGCAGATGCCGAATGGCATGGCAAGGCCATGCAGCGCCTTTTGGCCCAGAACAGACGAAATGTTAGTCTTGTGGATTGTCTCAGTTTTGAAATCATGGAGGCGCGAGAGATCATGGAAGCCTTTGCATTTGACAAGCATTTCGTGGACAATGGTTTTAAGGTTACCGTCTGAAGGAAGAAGGTGGAAGGCTGAAGGAAGGTTACTTCATAGTTATTATGATTTCTATAGATAATTCAAACAAATTCAAGGTCCTTGCCCTCATCTATTCCTTTTATGACCGGTTTCTTAAAGGCTTCTCCATAGCTTGCAGGCCTGGTTGCCATGTCTGTTGTACTGTAAATATAGTTGCCACCTCACTTGAAGCCGGATATCTCCTACGTTCCTCTTTTTTTGATGATCTCGATCTTAATAAATTGATGTTTTCAGCAAAAGCGAGACCGATTTACAGACCGGGCCTGAGTACTAATCAAATAGCGGATATTTGTCTCAGGCAGGAGGAGATCCCTCCAGATATAGGAGAACATGGGGAAGGAGTCTGCCCTTTTTTGGACCAGGAAAGACTTTGCAGTGTTTATAAACACCGTCCATTTGCATGCAGGGCAATGTCTTCAAGGGAAATCTGCCAATACGGTGGTGAGGCGGATATGGAGCCTTTTCTTGTTACGGTGAATCTTGCCGTCTACCAAATCATAGAGCACCTGGACAAAGAAGGGGTGTCAGGAAACCTGCTGGACGTATTAAGCGAATTGGTAAATAATCGGGTTGAAAGTCCTGGTACTGTAAATGGGCTTATCTCAAACAGGGCCTTGCCGGGTTTTCCGGTGTCTCCCAATGAACAGGTACGATTTAGGGCCTTCATGCGTAATCTTGAAAATTTTCAGGTTGGAGATACTACTCTAAAAGCCTTTCTTCCAGAATTTTTTGCAGCATAATCAGGCTGACCTCAACCAGCCGGCCAGGCTCAAGCCAATGTAAGTCACAAGCCATCCGATAAGGAGTGAAAGAGGTATTTTTCTGTTGCTCGCCCAAGGTAGCGATGAGAAGGCGATTACCGGTATCAGCGGATACAGAATTCCAGCTCCGAGTGGCGGAAAGTGTCGCAAGAGTTCCTGTATCCCCAGAAAGAACCACGGACCCTGTATCAGGTCTATGTTTTTCCCAGGGAGGTCTATAGGTGCGTGAAACAGAATGGCTACTGCAATAGAACCGGCTAGAATACTCAGAAAAATCTTCCCGCTCAGGATCACACGACGGGTGTGATACCAGGTGCCAAGCCCCCATAACAGGGCGGTAAGGAGCAGATGCATAAGGTAGATACGGCTTAAGCCCTCATCTGTACTCGCCATCAGGAAACGGTTTAGTCCTGATCCAATCAGTGGGATTTTCAGTAGGAGGTGTTCGGCAATTGTACCCGCAGCCTGACCTGTTCCATCATAACGCAGAACATATCCGGTAAACAGGGCAAAGATACTCATGGGAATGGTAAGGCTCAGGACAGTCCACTGTCTGGGGCCTGATGGACGGATAGAGATTTTTGGCAGATCATCAATACTTTGCCATGCGTGATAAATAAGTATAAGGAAAAATGCCTGGCTGGTCCAAAAGTGCAGGGCCCTCCAGAAGGCACCAAAGGGAAGTATTGCTTCGATGGCGACGCTGGTTACAAAAGGGTCTGCCACCTCGTACTGATAGGCCACAACAAAGCCCGAGCCTATAGAGGCCAGCAGTGCTGCAACAGTCATTTCGCCGACTCTGTCAAAATTCAGCATTGTAAGAAGGAACTACAGGCCCTAACCTAACCGCCTGTTCGGGGCGCTCTCTTTTATTTCGGTCATCAGAGGCCCAAGGATAGCATCTCTGCCGACAAAATCCGGATATAACCCGTGGCTGAGATCGAATTCCCCTGGGAAGTCAGAGGTAAGGAAGTCTAAAAGATGCTCTCTTATCTTCTGTGCGGTAGAGTACTCAAGAAGATCTCGAACCAAAATGCCGCATTGGTTCTGGTTACTCATTCGAATCATGCGCTTGATCTTTGGTATATCCAAGGCGTTCATACTCAGTTCGTCCAGACCCATGCCGATAAGTACAGGAAGATACATCGGTTCTCCTGCCATCTCTCCGCAAACCGCCGCTTCAATTCCTGCTTCATGGGCTGCCTCTATTGTACGATAGATCATTCTCAAAACACCGGGGTGTAAAGGCTCGTAGAGATGTGCCACATATTCATTACCTCTATCGATTGCCAAGGAATACTGAATGAGGTCGTTTGTACCTATACTGAAGAAATCCACTTCCTTGGCAAGGACATCCGCCAAAAGTACAGCAGAAGGGACCTCTATCATAATGCCTGTCTTGACATCTTCATTAAATGGAATTCCCTCTCTCCGCAGCTCATTTTTGGTTTCCTCCAAGTGTTCCTTGACCTGAATTATTTCTGACCTGCCGGATATTAAAGGGAAAAGCATCCTCACATCCCCGTATGCACTGGCCCTGAGTATTGCCCTGAGCTGTGTGCGAAACAGATTTGACTCTTTCAAACAGAGCCGAATCGCTCTCAGTCCTAGGGCTGGATTGCTTTCATCGTCCTGAGAGACTGACGACAAGAACTTGTCTCCGCCAATATCCAGAGTGCGGATTGTTGTTGGAAAAGGTGACATGCGCTCTATGACTTCTTGGTAAGCCAGAAAAAGTTCCTCTTCAATGGGAAGCTCCTTGTGAGCCAGATACATGACCTCGGTACGGTAGAGCCCTATCCCTTCAGCACCATTGGATATAACAGAGGAAATCTCCTCAAGGAACTCTATATTAGCCTTGATCTTAAACCTGAATCCGTCCTGTGTCTCTGCAGGGAGATTACTGTATTGGATTACATCCAGTCGATATCGTATGTAATCTTCCTGTTTTTCCCCATAATGTCTTAAGAGCTCATCATCCGGATTTACTACTACATCACCACATAGGCCGTCTACAATCAAAGTCTCCCCGGAAAATATGGAAGACGTGGCGTTTTCCAGGCCCACAACTGCGGGAAGACCGAGCGATCTGCCCAGAATCGCCGTATGGGATGTCCGGCTCCCCATGTCTGTAACAAACGCCAGGATTTTTTCTTTGGCCATTTGGATCGTATCGGCAGGAGACAGATCGTGTGCCACAAGTATAACCGGCTCCTCCAGTTGGCTGAAATCCGCCGCAGGACTCCCGGACAAGAGCTTTTGGACTCTCCGCACTGCATACTTAATATCTTCAAAACGTTCCCTGATATACGGATCCTTTACCTGCTCAAAAAGTTCTCTGACATAATCCAACGCATTATTGAGGGCCCACTCTGCGTTAATCTGTTCTTCAGAAATTAACTTTAAGGTCCGATCATAGACCATTCGGTCTTTGAGCATCAACAGATAGGTTTCAAAAATTCCTGAATGTTCCCTGAATTCCTCAGGGATCTCTGCGATCAACTGTTTTATCTGATTTTCCGCCTCAGAGACAGCATTTCCAAAGCGTTGTTTCTCCTGGTCAATTTCGTCTTTTTCAATTTGCCTTTTTAAGATCTTAACCTTGTGGTAATCCAACAGGAAAGCAGGACCAATGACCACTCCGGGCGAGGCCCCTATTCCTTTTAATACTACCGCATCACCCTTTTCTTCTGACATCTTGATCAATCCAATTCGCCAAAGCGACTTTCTACTAAGGTTTTAAGGTTTGTCACTGCCTGGTTTGAATCCGGGCCAACCGCCCTGACTGTCAGGATGCTTCCATGAGGGCAGGCAAGGGTCAGGACATCAAGAATATTTTTCCCATCTACTTTCTTCCCATCTTTAACAAGCCATACATCGGCATTAAATTCACTTGCCTTTTGAGCAAAACGGGAGGCCGGCCGGGCATGGAGTCCCAGCCTGTTATATATGGTTACGGTAGCTTCACATTCCATGATTTTAAACTAGTGCCTGAACGAAAAATCCGTTTTTCTTGAATCCTCACAAACTACAGTTGGGACACCCACGCAGGAAGAGCTTTTTATTGACCCAGCGCATGCCATGTTTGAGCAAGGCCTCTTCGTCACTGGAGATGGCCTCTATCACCTCCTCAGACTCCATGTAGCGATCAAGGTTAGGGCCCTTCAGGAAATGTTCACGAAAACTATCAATATCATAGCATCCCATGTGAAAAATATCGATCTGACCCGCGTTCAGATACGCCATCCCTGCCACTGTCTTGGCCTGAAGTATCTCCCCAAAGATATCATTCATTTCATTATATTGCTCAATGCCTTCATTTTCCTTCCAACTCCTGACGGTCCATTCCTTTCCGTCCTGGAATCCCTCGCAATCCGGCTCTCTGACAATATAATAGAATTCCTCCACCCCCTCCCTGTCTTGGCTTCGACAGGCCATTCTGGCAAGGGGATAAGTGCGGCATGCACCAGGCCGGTCTTTATAAACCGTACATCCTTTTCCCTCTTCCAGAAACGGGCATTTTAAATAGGGGTCTTCCATCTTGACCAACACTACCGGAAGCCCTGAATTCTGTCCGACATATATGCTTGTATAACGTTTTAGAAAATCCGCGGACTTAATACCTAAATGATTCTTGAGCCTTAATATGTCATAAGGCATGAGGACCAGGCTTAAATCATAACAGCAGTGTGTAAAACAGCCCTTATCCGGCGTGCAGGAAAAGCAGAAGGTGTCCTCATCTTTCAATTGTCTGGATTTGTCAATATAAGCTTCAGGTCCTTGAGACATGAATTGATTCTCCTATAAGATAAAATTTTGTAAGCGTTTACAGGGCACCGCATCTGCTTTGTTGTCGGGCACTTGAAGTACAGGGAGTACGTCTGCGTACCCTCCGCCTCGCATCTGCAGCACCCTGTAAACGCTTACAGTTCAGTGTGCGGTAAAATGGGCGTTGTAATCCCGTGAACGGTTACAAAATTTTTAATTTTGCTGAAAGTACCCCATTTCCGGTGTTATTTCAATTGTTTCGTCCATGCGACTCCAGTGGCCTTCTCAAGGCCGTCTATGACGATCTCCTGTTCCTCCGGTGTGATAAAGGCGTGCATGGGAAGGGACAGCACTTCCTCTGCGGCCTTTTCTGCATGGGGAAAGGAGCCTGGTCCAAGTCCCAGGCCTTTAAAGGCAGGCTGAAGGTGGACAGGGACAGGGTAATGAATGGCAAAGGGAATGCTTTCCTGTTTGAGAAAGCCGGTCACCTGGTCCCTCAAGCCTTTGGGGATTCTCACTGTGTACTGGGCGTACACGCATGTCCTGTCCGGCATTACTACAGGAGTCTGTATTTCCGGTATTTTTTGGTTAATCAGTTCTGAATAACGGCCGGCAGCTTCCTGCCTGGCCTTAATTTCTTCTTCAAAGTGGGTAAATTTGGCCAGGACTATTGCTGCCTGGATGCTGTCCAGCCTGGCATTAAGCCCTATTTCTTCATGCTGGTATCTAGCCCTCTGACCATGGACCCTGAGACACTTTATCATATCCGCCTTTTCCGGATCATCAGTAAAGACCATGCCCCCGTCCCCATATGCTCCAAGGGGCTTTGAAGGGAAAAAAGAGGTGATACCCATGTCGCTGAGGCCGCATGACATCCGGTTTTTGTATCCTGCCCCAAAGGACTGGCATGCATCCTCGATCACAAACAGGCCAAACTCTGATGCAATTTCATTGATTTCGTCCATATCAGGGCACTGACCATAAAGGCTCACAGGGAGGATGCCCCTTACCTTGGCCCCGGCCTTTTGCCTTGCCGCCAGAGCGTCCCGCATCCCGCCAGTATCAAGATTAAAACTTTTAGGGTCTATATCCACGAATACGGGCCTTGCCTTCAGAAGGGCTATGACTTCCGCAGTGGCTATAAACGTAAAAGGGGTCGTGATGACCTCTTCTCCGGGCCTTAAATCCATGGCCATAAGGGCAAGGAGCAGCCCGTCCGTCCCTGAGCCCACCCCTATTGCATGTTTGACACCTACGTAATTTGCGAGAGCTGTCTCCAGGTCCTCCACCGGCTTGCCAAGTATGAACTGGCTCTTTTTAATTATCTCGTGGATGGCCGAGTCTATTTCATGTCTGTAGCTTTGATACTGCCTGCCTAAATCAACAAATTTCATGTTTTTTATCCTTTCGTAAGAGCTCTGCCGATAGCCTGGGCGGCGATTTCTATATCCGATTCAGTAGTCCCTCGACCCAGTGTGAGACGAAGGGTCCCCAAGGCTACTTTTGGCGAGACTCCCATGGCGGCAAGCACATGGGAGACCTTGATTTCCCTGTCGTGGCAGGCCGAACCGGTAGAGGCCATAATCTCCGGGGCCTGGGCCAGGATCTTTGCTCCATTCTTGCCGATAAAACCGATGCTCAGGGTATTTGGAATTGTATTCTCAGGATCACAGTGCCTGATTATAGGATAGCCCAGTTTGGATAATTCTGCATAGAGCTTCTCCCTGAGACCTGTTTGCCTTTCCGCCTCGGCCTTAATGTCCTTGGCAACAAAATCACAGGCAACTCCCAGTCCGACTGCCAGGGGAACCGGCTCAGTGCCGGGCCGAAGACCCTGCTCCTGGCCTGCGCCGAACATGAGCTGACCAAGGGGTGCGCCTATTCTGCAATAGAGGGCGCCTATTCCTTTTGGCGCATAGAGCTTGTGTCCTGCAATACTCAGGTAGTCTACTCCAAAGTTCTTGACATCCACAGGGATCTTGCCCACGGCCTGGGCCGCGTCTGTATGGACCAGCACTCCATGCTTGCGGACCAGTTGCGAAATCGCAGCCACCGGCTGAATAGCCCCGGTCTCATTGTTTGCCAGCATCACTGAAACCAGCACCGTATCAGGGCGTAAGGCCCTTTCAACTTCCATGAGATCTACAACGCCCTGACTGTTTACCTTTATAAAGGACACGTCCCACCCCTGTTCAAGCAAATGCAGGCAGGGGTTCATAAGGGATGGGTGCTCGATACGGGTGGTAATGATATGCCGCCCCTTGCCGGACATGGCCTGGCATACGCCTGTTATAGTTAAATTATTGGACTCTGTGCCTCCGCTGGTGAAGAGGATTTCAGTAGGGTCCGCATTGAGCAGCGATGCCACTTGGGCCCTGGCGCATTCAAGTGCCTTCTTGGCCTTTTGGCCGAACCTGTGTCCGCTGCTGGGATTGCCCCATTTTTCTTTCAGAGCAACGTCAACAGCTTCCCGCACCGGCTTTGCAACCGGTGTGGTTGCATTGTAATCAAGATATATTTCAGACATTTTTGTGATGGGACCCCTTTTCTTTTATTCATGAACCTCTCAGGGCAATACGATTCCACATTTCCCTGCAATAGCTTCGGCAAGTTCCTTAAAGTCAGTATAACAACGCTGGGCTGAATACATATGTGCACCGATTGCGCCATCTGCAGGTTTGAGAAAAAATATAGGTTTGCGCGCTTCCATGGCCATCGGCATAAGGCTACGGTAGTGCTTGAGCGTCGAGAGACAATAAGAGTCCTTGTCCAGCGTTGGTACAACTGCTGCCGATTCGGCCGTCACTGATTCGCGGTAAATTGATGGGATACGGGCCATCCATTTACCATAGGCCTTTACTGGTCGATCCAGGCGTATGTCATGCTGCATCAGTATATAACCCGCGGGAATCATATCAGCACCCGGTAGAATCAGATCAGGATTCGGGTTCCTTTTCAATCTATCCCTCCATTCGGAACGCCACCGCCGCAATGTAGGCCCGAGGTTTTTAAGGCCCTGCAGGGAGAAGAGGTCAGGGGCCAGTGGGATTACAACGTGCTGAGCAGCGATGATGGCTGCACGGTTAATGGCTCCAAGATTGGGCCCCACGTCGATCAAAGCAAGATCGGCTTCTCGGCTTTCTGTGGCCTTGTGAAGAATGCGGTAAAAGGCTGAGATGATACGAAACGCTGCTTCGTCACCGTCATGGCAGCGTGGCCATGCATCAGAGAGCTTGTCTTCAAAAACCGACAGGCCTAAATCCCCAACGATAAGACCAACATTGTCACCCACATCTTCCACATGAGGATAGGCGATGTCGCCAATTCCTTTGAGGATGGGTTCGATAAAACCGAGTATGGTATCCGTATGCGACTCATCCGGCCAGAGTTCCTCCAGCCGATCCTCGTCAAGGAACATAGAAGTCAGGTTCGCCTGAGGATCCAAATCGGCGGCGACGACGTTAACACCCATATCAGCATACATCCAGGCCAGATGATAGACCAGAGATGTCTTGCCTACTCCACCCTTATTATTAAAAAAAACTATGGTTTTCATGAAGATATCCTGACTGTAACCAGAAAACTTCCCGGCTCAAACTGAAACTCCGGGGGCGGATTACCATTCTGCTCCAGTTCGTGTTTGGCAAGTTGTATCCCCATACCGAAGCGCTGCACGTAACCTAATACCCGCATGGATTCCGCAATCAGGGGATTACGATAGTCCGTCGCCCCTTTACCAAAGTTTTCTGGATTTACCTGCCCGTAGAGTCCGCCGGGATTGGAAATTTCGATTCTGTCAGAAAACCAGTATACCTTGACCGGCGCATTAGTGTTTTCATATGACCGATGCATCACCGCATTACGTACCAACTGGAGAAGCGCCATAACCGGGTAATCCGGTCTCTGAATCTCTTGGGAAGAGGATATTACGTCGATTGTTGCGGAGATGTTGATTCTGAGGAGTTCATCCAACAGATCCAAAACATTAATTAACGGACCTGCCAATTTCTTACTATTCTTTATGGGATCAGTGAGCAGCCTGCCTTCTATGCGAAGGAACTGGACATACGCACATGGAATCCAAGCGGGGGATTCTTTACCAAGTACGAGAATTGCGCCAAAATTTGGTATGTTTTCCTTGGTCAAGAAACGTAATGAAGCGAGCTGCTGTTCCACTGGCCTCTGGTTCTGCTCCAATACATCAGGAGGTATAGCCGAGGGAAGATAGGTTTTTCTGAAAAAATCAATATCCAGATCCTCCAAAGACGCACCTTGTACAGGCCTATAGTCAAACGGAAGATCTACAGCCCTGCGCCGCCCTGCCAATCTCCTTTCGTCTTCGTTTGTGGCAATATCAAGACGGGGGCCTACCCGAATCCATACCCTGCCTTGATACCGTACAGGGGGACTATCTGAGGGCTCCACTGCTATCACTACCAGTTCACAACCATTTAAAATGTGTTTCTGCACAACCATTGTCGGTGGAGGAAGGATATTTCCGTCCGAACGCATACTGGAGAGCGTTTTCAACAGCTCATCCGTAATCCGTAAATTGGAACATCTACCATCATCATTAATACCGATAAAGATTACACCAGGTTGGCCATGACCAGGCAGATCGTTGGCAAAGGCACATATTGTTCTTCTAATCTTGCTTCGATCACCGGCAGAGGCCTTACGCTCAACCCGGTCAGACTCAAGATCCTGTAACAGATGTTCGAGTTCTTGATTGGTAACCATAAAGAATCTCCTGAATTCGCAGAAAATATAAGCCTGTGCGGTTACTCCATATAACTGGTTGATTTTATGAAGCTAAACAAGGTTATGTAAAATTAGTTTTGGGCTTGTTGAAATGCAGACTTCCTCTCCTATTTTGGAATACTTGATAGCATTATCCAGAATGTTGGAGAAGATCAAGCCTAGCATGTAGCGATCCCCATGGATAAGAGGTAATTCATCCACCCCGTCCTTGATTACCATTTCGATCTGCTTATCTCTGGCCTGTAATTTAAATGCGTCTACACAGTTGTGAAGAAGAGCGGCTAAATTGATCTTTTTTCCCACTTGCATCTCCGACCTATGAATGTCGGGAGTAACTGCAGTCTCCGGGGCGACCATGGCTAGCTTGACATTTTTTTTCATGGTGCGAATAATTTCGATCGAGCCTCTTGCAAAACTCAGAGAATAGAATGTTTTTTTGGCTTTTGAGAAAGCAAAAAAAAATAGAATAAATTTTTAAAATGATACCATCAAATTGTATTTTATGGAAGTGTCAATGAATAATTTTTTGACTTCAAATAAACTACGAAAAATGTTGTAATACTTCGTTATCTATATTATATAGATTCATTACTAATTAGTAAAGATCAAAAAAAGGAGGGGGTGGGAATGAGCCTGTTTGATAACCTGTCCGGCTATTGGTTCAGGATTCAAGACTCTCTTTTCCCCTGGATGGAAGAGAAAATTGGCGAGCTGACTAATAAGCAATTACAACTCGTAACTGCCCTGGAAATTATTCGTATAGAGGCCTTTATCCAAAATTGCGTCGGTTTTCCAGGACGGCCTCTTGAAGATCGTATTGCTATTGCTCGGGCGTTTGTGGCAAAAATGGTCTACAACTTGCCTACCACGAGAGCATTGCTGGACCGATTGGAGTGTGACATTAAACTCCGGCGGATCTGCGGCTGGGAAAAAAAATCTCAGGTGCCAAGTGAGTCTACTTTCTCACGGGCCTTTGCTGAATTCGCTGAAGGCGAATTGCCGCA
>PQXE01000165.1 GCA_003194495.1 Deltaproteobacteria bacterium | reverse complement strand
CGTCGCAAACCATACGTTGAATTCCTGAAACGTCTGTGGATAGTCAATGCCTGCAAGCGGATGCACGTGCTTCTCCATACGCCCATACTATATGTAGTGGTCACTTGCGTCAACTGGATACCCACTTTAAATGATTATCAGCCCTGGAAAATAGAAATTAGCTTCTTTACCGGGATTTTATCTCGGGATTTAGCTGGGAGAATAAACTGGGGTAAGACACTATTGCGAATCCTGAATCTAATCGTTATCAGTATCCGGCGTGCTCTATTTCAAGCCGCCTATCATCCCTTATCCAGATTCCAGAATTCAGCACCGCCAAAGAGACGGCGGGCAGGGGACGGCCATTGATAAACCTACCTCGGAAAGTAATAAGTCTGTATTGCCTGCCCGGTTGGTCCGAAGGGTCCTGGGTCCCCCACGAGGTCCTAAACGGCCTCTACGTTTGTTGCTCGGGCTTCTCTCGCCGAATAACTCTATTTTTCAGGCGCTCTTTTTCCCTTGGTCAGGCTGGACAATCTGGCGGAGCCTGCGCAGCCCCTTTCCAGGAAAGCCCCCCGATGAAGACGCTGGGCGGAGGTCTATTTCAACCGTGTTTTCTGACCAAAAAGTAATTGACATTGGTAACATAGACGTTACTATATAGTCGTGAGAATTATTGTTTGAGAATATATAGACGAGGAAGGGCGGTCCCCCTAGCCCGAGTTTCCTACTTATAAACCATCACATCCCATAACTACCTGAAAGAAAAGAAGATTATGCCCTGACGGACTATGCCCTAAAAATATCAGGCGAAAATCCATCAAAATATCCTATAAAATATAGCCTTGACATTTCGTTTCTATGCCCTAAAGTAGTTGTAGGACCTCAAGGAGGGGGCATGGAAAGACTTGAAGCCAAGAAAATCAGTGGGCGGACCTATTATTACTATTCCAAGTGGGCATGGGTAGATGGCAAGTGGCGCTTATGCGGAGCTCCGCATAATCGCCAT
>PQXE01000164.1 GCA_003194495.1 Deltaproteobacteria bacterium | reverse complement strand
ATAAATCCCTGCATCGGGAGCACAGCTCTGGATGGGACTGCACTCACTTTTCACCCGATGCGGGGAATGGCCACGGATGCTAATTGGTTACCAGCACTCCCTTTCCTCGGGCCAAAAGGCTCCAGCCTCTCGGAGAAAAAGGGACTGGAATGATAAACCTCTAACACTCATAAGGGGGTCAATTTTCGTTGTCAATCTATTCATTTAGGGCCGTGCGCATTTTTCGATTGGCTGTTCAACAGGAATAGCTGCCGAGCTTGAAGCAGAGATCCTGGTTGAGGCATTAGAACAAGTGCGATAGGTACTACCAAGGAAAAAGAGGTATTCAAACCAGAACATTTAAAAAGGAATAAACAGGACTGATTTTATTCGGCGAGAGAAGCCCGAGCAACAAACGTTGAGGCCGTTTAGGACCTCGTGGGGGACAATCCTGGGCCTCTCACTGAATTCTGGAATTTGGATAAGGGATGATAGGCGGCTTGAAATAGAGCACGCCGGATACTGATAACGATTAGATTCAGGATTCGCTATAAGTGAGAATTCCGTCGGACTTTTTGCAAGAGCTGTTACAGGCTCAATAGGGAATCTGCGCTTTACAGACATTAAAATGTTCAACTAGCCGTTTTTAAAAGAGAAATTATTTAGCTTGACAGGGGGAATATAGGATGTCCCCTTTCCCGGACCAATGGCCGTAGTTGTATGACAAACCGCCTACTCGGTGCTTGTTGACTGTATCTTATATGAAATATCCAGGAACAACAATGAACAACGAAGTGATCTGGTCAAAATTATGGATTTGTATAATCGCGACGCTGACCCGCGAGCATCGCAGAAGCCTGAGGGTGCTTGCACCCTGAGGCTCCGAGAAGCGCAGCCGGGTTCAGTGCCTTGTTCTGGCGCAAGGCGCCAGAACAAGTGTGACCGGCATGGTCACGAACTAGCTGGTGCAAGTCCAGCCATAACCCTGAAAGGAGGGAATATGTAGGCGAAAGCAAGGGTGCCCGAAGAAACTTCATAGATCTGCCTGATGAGGGATAAAACGGTGAAATGGGGCCAATGAGGGATCTGAAAGAAGCTGGAGCCAAAATTGCCACCTAAA
>PQXE01000030.1:32001-40662 GCA_003194495.1 Deltaproteobacteria bacterium | reverse complement strand
ATTTGGCAATTTAGCGCATTTTAGGTAAAATAGTGCTCTATTTTCAATATGTGTCCATAATTATTAGGTAACTGAAATTCATTCGCAATTTCAGTTCTCCTGCACTCCGAGTTTTGCAAAAGGCTCAGTCTATTATCTAATGCTATAGATCGTTCGATGATACTACTGGCCGAAACGATGATCATGGCCCACTTTTTACTGTATTTACTTATGATTTCTTGACTTCACTTTTTACTTTTATTAAATTATTTTCATCGTTCCTTGTGCGAGAGTGGCGGAAATGGTAGACGCACTGGACTTAGGATCCAGCGGGCTTACACCTATGCGAGTTCGACTCTCGCCTCTCGCACCAGAGAGCTTGTTTTTTTAAAATAGCACTGTATGTTTGCCATTTGCTCTTCACAGGGGCTTTTCTCCTTTATTTTTCTCTTTAAAGATATTAAATAAATAAATGAACGTCCTGCAAAATTTTATCTGTTGTTTCTTTTGGAACAGGATTTGGAGTTTTGTGGGCGACTCATATTCAAATAATTGAACTTGTAAAGAAAGGTAAGAAATTAATGAAGGTTACAGTCGAAGACATAGGTCCTATTCAGAAACGTCTCTCAGTAGAAATACCCGCTGACGTAGTATCTAAGGAGTTTAGCAGCGCGTACAACCAACTGAAAAAGGAAGCAAATATTAAGGGTTTCAGAAAGGGCAAGGCCCCTCGCAGCATACTGGAGCGTCACTACGGTCCACAGGTGGAAAAGGATGTGCTTGAGAAGCTTATTAAGGATAGCCTGCCCGATGCCCTTAAGGAGGCAAACGTGGAGCTGGTACTTGATCCCCAGTTGGATTCAACCTCTCCTTTAAAGGCCGCAGAAGTTTTTTCTTATTCAGTCCTTCTGGATATCTGGCCTGAATTCGAAGTGCCGAAATATAAGGGCCTTGAACTGGAAGAGCCGCTGGTGGAGGTAAGTGAAGAGGAGATCCAGGAGCAACTTGAGGCCCTGCTACGCCATTTTGCAACAGTAGAGTCTGTGGAAGAAGACCGCCCTGTAGAAAATGGAGATCTTGCTATAATTGATTATGCGGGGGAGATAGATGGCGAGCCTGCGGATGGTCTTTCGGAAGAAAATTATTATCTGGAAGTCGGCGCCGGCTATTTCAATTCCGTGTTTGAGGAACAATTGCAGGGAATGACTAAAGGTCCTGAGAAGTCTATTGAGGTCAGTTATCCTGAGGACGCTTTAAATGCAAAGGTTGCCGGCAAAACCGTCCAATTCAAGGTGGTGTTAAAAGACATAAAAAAACGAATATTACCAGAGTTGGACGATGATTTTGCCAAACAGATCGGAGCAGACCTCAAGACCGTTGAAGATTTGAGGGCTCGTCTGGCTAAACAGTTGGAGATAGACAAGCAGAAGGCCGCGAAAAGCAGTCTGAGACAGCAATTCCTGGAACAATTGAGGGAACAGGTGGATTTCCCCATACCTGATAGACTGATTGAGGCCAAGCTTACACAAATGGTGGATAATGTGATAAGTCATCTCCAGGAACGGGGTATGGACCTTGAGAGAGCCGGGATGTCGGAGGATCGGCTCCGCGCGAAGATGAGGGAAGACGCTGTCAGCCAAGTGAAGACCGAAATTATTTTGGACAAGATAGCCGAAGCAGAAAATATTGCCGTGGACCATGACGAGGTTTCCGAATATGCTAAGTACGCGGATAACCAATCCCAAAGGCTGGGTGTGGATAAGGAGCAATTGCAAAACGCAATGGTGCAGAACGTTCTTCCCAAGTTGCGGGCAAAAAAGACCGTGGATTTTCTTTTGAAACAGGCGGTTGTAAAGCCGGCATCTCAGGAGGTTGATTAAATGCCGCTGATACCTATTGTTATAGAGCAGAGTCCCAGGGGCGAGAGGGCCTATGATATATATTCGCGCCTTCTTAAAGAGCGCATAGTATTCTTGGGAGGCGTAGTCGATGATGAAATAGCCAGCCTTATTATTGCCCAGTTTCTTTTTCTGGAAGCGGAAGATCCCAAAAGGGACATAACACTTTACATAAACTCACCCGGTGGGATGGTTACCGCGGGTTTAGCTATTTATGACACCATGCAATATATCAGACCTGATGTAAGCACACTTTGCCTTGGCCAGGCAGCCAGTATGGGCGCAATGCTTCTTGCTGCAGGCGCTAAGGGTAAACGTTACACCCTTCCCAACGCAAGAATCCTGATCCATCAACCCATGGGGGGATTCCAGGGCCAGGCGACAGATATTGATATCCATGCCAGAGAGATCTTGAGGCTGCGTCAAAAGTTAGATGAGATTCTCATGGCCCACACCGGTCAGCCTCTTGAGAAGATTCAGGAGGATACGGAGAGAGATTTTTTTATGAGTGGGGAAGAATCCAAGGAGTATGGCCTTTTAGATGAAGTCATTGCAAAACGTGATATCATTCCCCAGGAGGATAAGCCGAATGGCTAGGACAAAAGATTTTGAAAACCAGGGGAATTTACACTGCTCATTCTGTGGAAAGGGCCAGGAAGAGGTAAGAAAGCTCATAGCCGGCCCGAGTGTATACATTTGTGATGAATGTATAGAACTATGCAATGATATAATAGCCGAGGAATATGACGGGGAAGACGAGGTCGGCGGTGCAGAGAACAAGATCCTCAAACCCGCTGAAATAAAGGCCCTTTTGGACGAGTATGTGATCGGCCAGGAAATGGCCAAGAAGATCCTCTCTGTTGCGGTACACAATCATTATAAACGCATCGACTCCGGGGTCAATATGGAGGATGTGGAACTTCAGAAAAGCAACATCATACTTATTGGTCCAACCGGCAGTGGGAAGACCCTCTTAGCTCAGGTTTTGGCCAAGATCCTTAATGTACCATTCACATTGGCGGACGCCACCACACTGACAGAGGCAGGCTATGTAGGGGAGGACGTGGAAAATATTATACTGAACCTCTTACAGGCATCTGACTACGATGTGGAGCTTGCAAGCCGTGGAATCGTATATATAGATGAGATCGATAAAATCGCAAGAAAGTCAGACAGCGCCTCCATTACAAGAGACGTGTCAGGAGAGGGTGTTCAGCAAGCACTTCTTAAGATTATAGAAGGTACCGTGGCCAATGTGCCGCCAAAGGGCGGGCGCAAACATCCCCAGCAGGACTTTGTTAGGATTGATACTACTAATATACTGTTTATTTGCGGTGGTGCTTTTGTAGGTCTGGATTCTATTCTCAAGACAAGGATGGGGAAGTTTTCCATAGGTTTTGGCGCGGATGTTCAGGGCGCACGGGATCTTTCGTTGGGTGAAATTCTCAAGGAAGTTCAGCCGGAAGACCTGATAAAATATGGGCTGATCCCGGAGTTCGTCGGCAGAATTCCAGTTGTTGCTACCCTGGAGGAACTGGATGAAGGGGACTTGGTAAAGATCCTACGTGAGCCCAGAAACGCTTTAGTGAAGCAATTCCAGAAACTTTTTGCAATGGATGATGTTGATCTCCACTTTACCGATGGGGCAATAAGGGCCATTGCCCAGGAGGCCACAAAGAGAAAGACAGGCGCCCGGGGGTTGCGGGCTATTCTGGAGCAGGCCATGTTGAATGTGATGTATGAACTCCCATCCAGGGAAGGTGTTAAGGAGTGCGTGATAAGTGAGGATGTAATCCTAAATAAGTCAGAACCTATACTTCTCTATGAACCCCAGGCCAAGGCATCAATAAGTGCCTAAAGTGAGCTAAAGTTAGGCATCCTTCATTCTGTAGTTTACACTTTTACAACATAGACGGATGCCGGCCATTAGCTGTTAGCCATTAGCTATTAGGTAAAAACTTTCTATGAAAACGGTGTGTTAAGCTAAAACCTAATGGCTAACAGCTAAACGCTTAGCTTTGGTAATAACGATTCACGAGCTATGACCTATGAGTGAAAAAAAGAAAAATTTGACGGTTTCACTTTTACCCCTTCGCGATATTGTCCTTTTCCCGCAAATGGTGGTCCCTCTTTTTGTCGGGCGTGATAAGTCGGTAGAGGCCATAGAGCAGGCCATGACTTTGGAGCAGGAGATATTATTAGCTGCCCAAAGGGATGCCAAGGTGGATGATCCAAAGGAGAAGGACATCTATCGGATAGGGACCCTAGGCACAATACTCCAGTTGCTTCGTCTGCCTGATGGCACGGTCAAGGTCCTGATAGAGGGTAAACGACGGGCCGAGATCAAACATTATTTTCCCAATCAGGAACATTTTGTGGTGGAGGCAGAGCCCTTGCCGCAAATATCAGATCGCTCATCTGAGATAGAGGCCCTTATACGAGTCACGGTCAGCGCCTTTGAGGAGTATACAAAATATAACAAGAAGATCCCCTCAGAAGTGGCCCTTTCTATTTTTTCCATAACGGATCCTTCCCGATTGGCAGATACCATTGCTTCCCACATACCGCTAAAGGTCCATGATAAACAGTCCCTGCTGGAGCAGGTTCATCCCGGCAGACGCCTTGAGCGGCTTTATGAACTAATGCGTTCTGAGATCCAAGTCGTCCGGATGGAACAGCGGGTGAAAGAGCGCGTTAAGAAGCAGATGGAAAAAAACCAGAAAGACTATTATCTTAATGAGCAGATAAGGGCCATTCAAAAGGAGATGGGCCAGAAAGAAGATTCCCAGGCCGAGCTAAAAGATCTTGAGCGCCGCATAAAACGCAAGCGTCTCACCAGGGAGGCAGCGGCCAAGATCCGGCGGGAATTCAAGAAGCTTAAGATGATGGCCCCTTTGTCCGCCGAGGCCACTGTAGTGAGGAACTATATTGACTGGATACTGGTGCTGCCCTGGTTTGAGAAGACCAGGGACAAACATGACATAGTTGACGCAGAGCAAATTCTCAACGAAGACCACTATGGTCTGGAAAAACCAAAGGAGCGGATTCTGGAATATCTGGCTGTTCAGAGCCTGGTTAAAAAGATGAAAGGGCCGATCCTGTGTCTGGTCGGGCCTCCCGGCGTTGGGAAAACCTCACTTGCGAGATCCGTTGCCCGGGCCTTGGGGAGGAATTTTGTGCGTCTTTCCCTCGGAGGTGTAAGGGATGAGGCGGAAATCCGCGGCCACCGGCGGACATATATCGGCGCAATGCCCGGGAAAATCATCCAGTCGCTCAGAAAAGCCAAGTCCAACAACCCTGTGTTTTGCATAGATGAGGTGGATAAGATGAGTTCGGACTTCCGTGGAGATCCTGCATCCGCCCTCCTGGAGGTCCTGGACCCAGAGCAAAACTTTGCTTTTAATGATCATTATTTGGATCTGGATTATGATCTTTCCCAGGTGATGTTTATCACAACTGCAAATGCCCTTCATACTGTCCCGCTACCCCTCCAGGACAGAATGGAAATCATAGAACTCCCCGGATATACTGAGGAGGAAAAACTGGAGATAGCAAATGGTTACTTGATCCCAAGGCAGCTTGAAGCCCATGGTCTGAAGCCTGAACGGCTCAAGATAAGTAATGGAGCAATCTTAGATATAATTCGTTCTTACACCAGAGAGGCCGGTGTCAGAAACCTCGAGCGTTTTTTGGCTTCAATCTGCCGCAAGGTGGCTATGGAAGTAGTACGCAATCGAGAGAAAAGCCATGCAATCAAGGTCAACCAGTCGTCTCTTAATAAGTACCTAGGCGTCTCCCGTTATCGTTTCGGACAGACAGATGAAAACTCACAGACAGGTGTGGTTACAGGTCTTGCATGGGCCGAAACCGGAGGGTCCCTGCTTCAGATAGAGGCCGTCCTTATGCCTGGAAAGGGTAAGCTGACCATTACAGGTAAGCTGGGAGATGTTATGCAGGAATCCGCCCATGCAGCTATGAGTTATGTACGTTCAAGGGCCCATGAGTTCAGGTTGCCCTGGGATTTTTATCAAAAAGTTGATATTCACGTACATGTACCCGAGGGCGGCATACCCAAAGATGGCCCATCGGCGGGTATCACCATTGCCACAGCAATAGCGTCCGCTCTGTTAAAGATTCCTGTCAGACACAATGTGGCCATGACAGGAGAGATCACTTTGAGGGGCAGGATACTCCCGATAGGTGGTCTTAAAGAGAAGCTCCTTGCTGCGAGACGCGGTGGTATTGAACATGTTCTAATGCCAAAGGAAAATGAGAGAGAATTAAAAGAAATTCCTGCCAAGGTGACGCGCTCTATTCATATCCAGCCGATTGAGCATATGGATGACGTGTTAAAATATGCCCTTGTCCTTGAAGATCCTGATAGCCTGTTTGCGGGTGGACCAAGTCCCTCAGAGACGCCATATTGGTTTACAGAGCAGGAGCAGCAGCCTGAGATCCATGCACCTCATTAGTTTTGTGAATGATTTTTCTGATTAAAGTTTTTTGTCTTAGGTATCGATAAGCTTACCAAGTGGGTGGAGCTTTCGGAGGAATTCATTTTCAATGGAGGTAGTATAAATGTTAAAAAGTCTTCTGGCATCTATTGTTCTGGTTCTTTTTCTATTCATTTCCGCCTTTGCGGCAATAAATCTTAATACTGCGGATAAGGCCGCTCTTGAATCTCTAAGCGGAATCGGCCCGGCCAAGGCAAGCGCCATAATAAAATACAGAGAGGAGAATGGTTCGTTTAAGAGTGTGGAGGAACTTCTGAACGTTAAGGGTATAGGGCCGAAAATGCTTGATAAAATCAAGGAACAGGTGGAAATTGCAAAGTAGGTCGTTATCCATCCGAGATTCTCAAGTACCTAAAAACTGAAAGTTCTTTCCGAGTAATGCTCTGCCCGCTAATTTATTGGAAATTCAAATTGGAGGACGACAAGTGAACCGAGAATGGTTTGCGATCAGAACTCAACCAAGAAAAGAGCAAATTGCAAGGAAACATTACGAACAACAAGATTTTATTGTCTATTTGCCTCATATTCTCACAATTCGACGGCATGCGCGCAGGATTGACAAGGTTCCCCGTCCCTTATTTCCTGGTTACGTTTTTTTGCATCTATTCATAGAAGAACGTAGGTGGAATACTATTAGGAGTACTATAGGGGCAACCGGTCCTGTTCGATTCGGTGAGTATTATCCGCCAGTGCCGGACTGGGTTATTGAAGGCCTGCGCGTCCGTGAGGATGAAAACGGTCTTATTTCTCTTGGAGTTCATGGGTCCACATTCAAGCCGGGTGATAGAGTATCTGTGGTCCTGGAAAATTTGGAATATCTTGAGGGGATTTTTCAGGCAGCCAAGGGCGAAGACAGGGCATTGATACTTATGGAGATACTCAGCCGGCAGGTATCCACCATGGTGCCGATGTGGGCGTTGAAGGCTGCGTAGACAGGGTGTCCAGGCACGAGAGCGCCATATTGTTTACTTGTTTGACTTGATATCTGTATGCAGCTATATTTAATTTACTGTTCATCTAATGAACGGTAAATTGAGACTTGGTAGAAAAAAAGGTGAAAGCAAGATGGGTAATTTTCACCCAAATAGCGGTAGCTTGTTCATTCCCAGGGGGTCAAAGGTTCACGGTTCACCGCTCAACCCAGGTTAATTCTGAAAGCTTCCAAAAACGCATTATAGTCGTGTAGAGTCTAGCATTCTTGTACAGGACATCCCTTTAAATGGTATTTGACGATGGACTGCGGCGCAGTCTCTTCAGAGTTCTCCAGACTGATCCCCGGATGAGCCAGCGTGCCATGGCAAAGGCACTCGGTATCAGTTTAGGCAAGGCGAATTATTGTCTCAAGGCTTTTATAAACAGGGGATGGGTGAGGCCCCGGCGCTTTCAGCACAATGGAAACAAATGGGGTTATTCATACATCATCACTCCTGATGGACTTGAGGCAAAGGAGAGGATAACCGTTCGGTTCTTGCAATACAAATTGACGAAATATAAGGCCCTGCAGGAAGAGATTGAAGAGTTGCGGCAGGAGATACAGAACTATTTGGCATAGGATAATGATGGGGGTTCAACGGAATTGTTTTGAAAGATGAACGTCGAACATCGAACGTCCAACGTCGAATGAAAAACGAATATCCAATACCGAACATTCAACGGCTATTTCTGTTTCTTCTCAGCCGTTTTGATACTCGTAACGAAAATCTTAATTAATTCTTCTGTTTCCTCTAAAATATCATTTAGTAGTTCAGATTTTTTAATTAGCAGCCTTTCTTCCAGGTCATAAGTCTGTTTCTTCATCTTTTCCCATTCAACATTCGATGTTCGACGTTCGACGTTCGATGTTCATTAGTCCAACCAGTGCAAAAATAGCTTAGCGCTTATGCCCCGGAACTCCTGAACCCTTGAATCTTTGAACCCTTGAACCCTTGAACCCTTGAACGGTTACGGAGAATGGTAAATGTCAGTACACGATGAGATTCGGCAATTCATTATAGATAATTTCCTTATGGGTCAGGACTCGGATAGTTTGAAGGATGATAGTTCATTCCTGGAGGAAGGGGTCATAGACTCCACTGGTGTCCTGGAACTAGTTGGTTTCCTGGAAGAAAACTATGAAATAAAAGTGGAGGATGAAGAACTGATCCGGCATCCTTCATTCACCAATTTACACTTTTCCCAAAAAAGCGTGTATTATCGAATTGAATGTCGATGTCGAAACTGGAAATTAGAAATTAGGTAATGCACCTCTATATCTTTGTTTTTTTCCAATT
>PQXE01000030.1:20566-30741 GCA_003194495.1 Deltaproteobacteria bacterium | reverse complement strand
ATTCTGGAAGCGGCTGCATATAAAGCCATTCAAAAGGAATTCGATTGCTACAAGAAGCTCGATTCTGCCAGAAGTGATGAGGTAATAGACAAAAGGATTGATGGATATGAAGAGGCGGTAAAAATCGCGGATGAGGCAATCAAACTATATGAAAGCTTCCATTTCCTCTATGTCACCATCATAAACGAGCTCAAGCTTTTTGACGGCAATGGTAATCTACGTGATCGCAAGGAAGCAGAGGAGAACATTGAAGCAGGCCTATCCCTTGTTGAAGAATTGGGACATACAAAAATAACCAAAGTTGTCAACAAGGTGCGCCGCACTATGCCGGGGTTGCTTAACTATTTTGATGTTGCAAAAACAGTTGTCGGCAATCTATCAAACCTCCCTATTAATCAAGAGGCATTACAGGCCCTTTGTTTGGCTTGGCAGTGGAAAAAGGGACTTATCAAGTCGAAAAAAACCAAGGGGCGGAAATACTGCGGCATGAATGAGCGGGATTACCTTGAAATCGCATTGGCCTATCTTCAGGAAGATTATGATGTTGTCAAAGAGCAGGTATATCAAGAACTAGATCAGATTGTTCAGAGTTCAGCCTTGGTCGAATGCATAAATTCAATAATTCGACCTTACTTAAACGGATCAAAGAACCATATCACGCAGGAAACTCTGAACCTGATTATGTTTTATCACAACCATCGGCGCTATAAGGATGGCAAAAGAAAAGGCCGGACGCCTATGGAAATATTGACGGGCAAGAAACAAAAAAAGGACTGGATCGAACTCCTCTTTGACGTAGTAGAGGAAAAAGATCCCTATTTTTTTGCTTCTACCCAATAATTTTTCTTTAAAGTATCCGCATAAAGAAAAGGCACTTTGATTGACTCTATAGGTTTGTCCTAAAAACCTTCGTCGAAAAGTGTAAACTACTTTTATGCCTATATGAAGGATGCCACTGATCCCTGAGAATCTGGACTCTATCAAGAATATCTGTGCCTATCTTGAACTTAAATCGAGCGATTAGCCTTTTGGGTGCCCAAGTAACCCAATAAACCAGTTAACCCAACAAACCCAATTGCGGTCGTGACGATAATAGACCTGTTCAAAAGCGCTGTAGATCGATTTCCTGATAATGTGGCTGTTAAGGACCGTCACCATTCCTTGACCTATAAGGAATTACAGTCCCAGGCAGAAGGACTGGCTACTTCTTTGACGGGTGCGGGCCTTGTTTGTGGTGATCGGGTTGGCCTTCTTGTAGATAGTTCTGTTCAGTATGTAGTGGCATATCTGGGGATTTTACAGGCCGGGTGTGTAGCCATTCCTCTTAACACCGATAATTCCCAAAGGAACCTGGAATTTGTGTTACAGCAGTGCGGTGTAAAGTGCCTCATAGGACAGAGCAGGTACCTGAGCCGCTATCAACTTTGGTCGATGGATACATCCATTATTTGCTCGGATTGGACGGATGCCGTAAAAAAAGGAGATAAAGGGCCAGGGCATAATATTATCAGATGGGAACAGGCCATAGAGAAGAGCCCGGATGCAGATTCCTTCCCGAACCTTTCCAGCGCCGACCTTGCCTGTATTCTTTTTACCTCCGGCACCACGGGCGAGCCCAAGGGTGTCATGCTGAGTCACGGGAACCTTGCAGCAAATACCCGGTCCATTGTTTCCTACTTGCATCTTAAAGAGACTGATAGCGTACTGGCAGTCCTGCCTTTTTTTACTCCTATGGAAGTTCTTTGCTCCATACCCATTTAGCCGTAGGTGGAACAGTTCATGTTGAGGGTCAATTCGTTTATCCCAACAAGGCCCTTGATCGTATGGCTAATGAGAGGATTACAGGTTTTGCCGGAGTACCCTCTACATTTGCGCTGTTGCTTCACCGGTCTAACTTCAAAAACATGCAGTGGCCTTACCTTCGTTATGTCACGCAGGCAGGAGGGGCCATGGCCCCATCCCTTGCAAAAAGGCTTGGGGATGTTCTGCCGGAGGCGGATATTTACATCATGTACGGACAGACAGAGGCAACAGCACGTCTTTCGTATCTCCAGCCAGACCGGTTCGCGGATAAGCTCGATTCAATAGGAAAGGCAATCCCCTGCGTGGAGTTAAGAGTAGTGGATGAAAAGGGTCATCAGGTCATTCCCGGGCAGATAGGGGAAATCATAGCAAGGGGTGATAATATTATGCAGGGCTATTGGGAACAGCCTGAAGAGACTGCCAGGGTGCTGCAAAATGGGTGGCTTTACACCGGAGACCTGGCCAGGGTGGACGAGGAGGGGTTTATATATATTGAAAGCCGCAAAAGCGATATAATCAAAAGCGGGGCTCATCGCATAAGCCCAAAAGAGATCGAAGAGGTTATAGCTGCATGGCCCGGAGTGCATGAGGTGGCTGTAACGGGTTGTCCGGATCCTATTCTCGGAGAGGCAATACGGGCCTTTGTTGTACCTGAAGGGAATCAAGCCCTGGATCATAAGGCCATTATTCGCCACTGTCGTAATAATCTTGCTTCCTTTAAGGTTCCCCAGGGGTTAATAGAGCTCACTGAATTGCCAAAGACCACATCCGGAAAGATTAAGAAAACCCTTCTTCAAGGGGCAAGGTGAATAGTTACCAATCAACAATCAACAATCATAAATCCAAGGATGGAGTGCCCATGAAACAATGCATACAGTGTGTTCTTGATGAAAATTTTCCTGGAATCTCCTTTGATGAAACCGGGCTGTGTTCTTTTTGCCGCCAGGCTGCTGATGAGCAGCGACAACAGGCACTTAAACAAGAATATGCCGGGAAATTTGAAAAGCTTCTGGAGAAATATCGCGGAAAGGGGCCATACGATGTTCTTATGGCCTATAGCGGAGGCAAAGACAGTACATATACTCTTGATATTTTTCGTAACACTTATGGGTTAAGAGTCCTGGCTTTTACTTTTGATAATGCCTTTATTTCTCCCTTTGCTATTGAAAACATCAGTAAAGTAACTGAAAAGCTGGCAGTGGATCATATCTCCTTCCGTCCGAATTTTGCCCTTATGCAAAAGATTTTTTCAGAGGCCGGGAAGCGTGACCTTTTCCCGGACAAGGCCCTTGAACGTGCAAGCTCAATATGCACTTCCTGCATAGGATTTGTAAAATCTCTTATGCTGAAGACAGCCCTGGAAAAGGGTATCCCATTTGTGGGCTTCGGCTGGTCTCCCGGCCAGGCACCCATACAATCATCTGTTATGCAGACCAATCCGAGACTGGTGGCCATCGCGCAAAAGAGCTTCTGGCCAAGGCTTGAGGCAGTGGCGGGACATGACCTCTCAACTTATTATCTCTCTGAAGCAGATCTCGCAAGACCTATTGATGAATATCCGGTTAACGTTCATCCATTTGCCTTCCATCCCTATAACGAAGGGGCAATAAAGGCCCATATACTTTCTTTGGGCTGGAAAGAGACAGAGGATACTGATCCCAATTCCACTAATTGTCTGCTTAATGCCTTTGCCAATCAGGTTCATCTTGAGAGATGGGGTTTCCATCCTTATGCATGGGAGATAGCAGGTATAGTCCGTTCCGGCGGGTTGTCCAGAGAGGAAGGTCTGGCAAAGGTAAGCGAACTTCCCAATCCTGTGCTTGTGTCACGCGTTAAGGAACGATTGGGTCTGTCTTAATGGTAAGTGTTCACATGGCACCGCATCTGCTTTGTTGCCGGGCACTTGAAGTACAGGAAGTACGTCTGCGTACCCGTACGCCTCGCATCTGCAGCACCCTGTAAACGCTTACAGCTCGGTGGGTTGCGGTAAAACGGGCGTTGTAATCCCGTGAACGGTTCTCTTAATGTTATGAAAATAATGACAATAGCCGGCGCCAGACCCAATTTTATGAAGATGGCCTCTATTGTAGAAGCCATCCGGCGTCACAACGGGGCCGGCAGTTCACCTGAAATCAAACATATCCTTGTGCATACAGGGCAACATTACGACGAAAGTCTGTCCAAGTGCTTCTTCGATGAACTTGGTCTCCCGCGTCCGGATGTAAACCTGGAGGTTGGATCCGGCTCACATGCCCAACAGACTGCTGAAATCATGCGGCGTTTCGAACCGGTACTTCTGGCTGAGCGTCCTGACGTGCTTATTGTGGTGGGGGATGTGAACTCGACCGTGGCCTGTGCTCTGGTGGCAGCCAAGATCCAATATCCTTTACAGGACCCGACTGATATAGAGCGTCCTTTTATTGTCCACGTTGAGGCAGGATTGCGATCAGGGGACCGCTCTATGCCGGAAGAGATAAATCGTCTTCTGACCGATGCTTTGAGCGATGCCTTGTTTGTCACTGAGGAGGTGGCGGTTACCAACCTATTACGAGAAGGCATACCAAGGGAGAAAATCTTTTTTGTCGGAAACGTCATGATTGATACCCTGCACCGGCACCTTGAAAAGGCCCGCAGGTCCGAGATCAAAAAGATCCTTAAAATTAACGGTCGTTATGGCCTGGTAACCCTGCACAGGCCCAGCAACGTGGACACCAGAGATGCTCTGGAGCCCTTGATCCGGTGCTTACAGGAAATCAGCAGGGATTTGTTTCTTGTCCTTCCTTTACACCCAAGGACAAAGGCCAGTCTGGAGAGATTAGGGTTATTGGAAGGATTCCATAATACCCAAGGGATCAGTCTAATCGACCCCCTGGGCTATCTGGACTTTTTAAACCTCCTTGATTCGGCCTCAATGGTATTAACTGATTCCGGTGGCATTCAGGAAGAGACAACAGCCTTGGGTGTGCCATGTATAACTCTCAGGGAAAATACCGAACGTCCGGTAACCATAACCATGGGTACTAATTATCTTGTGGGAACAGACCCTGCCGGGATTCTTGCCGTTGCCGAGGAGATTTTGTCTGGAAAAGGCAAGAGGGGAAAAATACCTCCATATTGGGATGGCCTGTCAGGTGAGCGGATTGTGGCCAAGCTGAAAGATATCTATAACAGAATAACATGATTCCGCTCAAAAAGCCCGGGATGCAGGGCGCGGAATCAACTATGAGTTACATTCTACTGACGGTTGATGTCGAGGATTGGTTCCAGGTAGAAAATTTACGTTCCCATTTTCCTTTTAACTCTTGGGATTCCTGTGAGCTCCGCGTTGAGGACAACACCCATGTCCTGCTTGATTTGTTTGACCGTTTTAATGTTTCAGCGACCTTCTTTGTGCTTGGTTGGATAGCTGAACGTTGTCCCGGTCTTGTGAAGGAAATAAAGACTCGTGGACATGAAGTGGCATCTCACGGATACGGCCATCAGCTTTGTTATGATCTCTCCTCCCCAGAACTCAAGGAAGACCTTTATCGAAGCAAGTCCCTCCTTGAGGATATTATAGGCTGGCCGGTCTACGGCTATCGTGCCCCGAATTTTTCAATAACCCAAGAACTTGTGGATTTTCTTGAAGAGCTCGGCTTTCGTTATGATTCCAGTTACAATGATTTTTCCATGCACAGTCGATACGGGAAGATGGACAGTATTCAACAGCACTTCCCGAAAGCAAGGTCATATCAAGAAAATAGTTTTACAGAGATACCGATAAGCAATCTGAAACTGGGTGGGAAAAGCATCCCTTGGGGTGGAGGCGGCTATTTTCGGTTATTGCCCTTTTGGTTATTCAAACAGGGTGTAGCCCGGATTCTCCGACAACAAGAATACTATCTGTTTTATTGTCATCCCTGGGAGTTTGATCCTGACCAGCCCAGAGTGGATGGTATAAGACCGGATCGGCGTTTTCGCCACTATGTGAATCTTGCTGAAACATCAAACAGAATGAGCTGTTTTCTATCCGGCTTTCGTCAGCATAAATTTATAACCTGCTCCCGGTTTTTGGCTCTTGACTCATAGCTGATGGTTCCTGTGGTACACAGAATAATCCTCTAATCCTTATTTTTATGACTCAACAACTTATTTCACCGCATGGCGGCAAATTACAGAATCTTATGGTTTCTGCGGAACGGGCACAGAAACTGCGCCGGGATGCGGTGGATTTGCCTTCCATTGGTCTTACACAAAGGCAAGAATGCGACCTTGAACTCCTGCTGAGCGGAGCTTTTTCGCCGCTTACCGGGTTCATGGATCAGGAGACCTATGGCAGCGTCCTTGATACCCTTCGTCTTCCAGACGAAACAGTCTGGCCCATTCCGATTACTCTTGATATCCCGGAACGGGTGGCGGGGTCTCTCCAGGTTGGCCGGCAGATAGCCCTTTGTGATCAGGAAGGGTTTATGCTGGCCGTGCTTACGGTTGATGAAGTATGGCAACCGGATAAGAAGAAAGAAGCCAGGAAAGTCTACACCACGGATGAAACCTCACATCCTGGAGTAGCGCATCTTTTTGAACACGCAGGATCTTACTATGTAGGCGGCCGGGTCGAAGGGCTTCACCTCCCCATCCATTTTGATTACAAGACTTTACGTCTGACTCCATCTGAGACACGGGCCTATTTTAAGAAAGCCGGCTGGAGGCGGGTAGTGGCCTTCCAGACACGCCGGCCCCTGCACAATGCCCACAAGGCATTGACCCTTCTGGCTGCTAACGAGGCCCGAGCCAACATCCTTCTCCATCCTGTAGTTGGTTCCACAAGTCCCGGGGATATCGACCACTATGCCAGGGTCAGATGCTATCAGGCCATTGCTCAGACATATCCCAAAGGATCAATTTTTCTGAACCTTCTACCTTTAGCCATGCGCATGGCCGGGCCTCGGGAAGCCCTCCTGCAGGCCATTATCAACAAGAACTATGGCTGTACCCATTTTATAGTTACACCCAATCACGCCGACCCATTTACTGCCACTGAACGACCGGCTTACTATCCCCGCTTTGGAGCTTTGGAGCTATTGGAACAATTCCAGAAGGAGTGTGGGATAACCACTATTTCATTCAGCCGGATGGTCTATGTGGAGGAGAAGGCCCAATTTTTGTTGGAAGATGAGTGTCCTCCTGAAGTTGCGCCAAGGCACCTGTCAGCTTCGGAATTGCGTCGTCGCTTGGAGTACGGTCTTGATATCCCGAGCTGGTTTTCCCCTCCAGAGGTGGTGGCTGAGCTGAGGCGGGCTTATCCCGCCCGCAGCAGTCAAGGCTTTACGGTCTTTTTTACAGGTCTTTCAGGTTCAGGAAAGTCGACCATTGCCAAGATCTTGCTGATCAGATTTCTGGAAATGGGTGACAGACCTGTGACACTCCTTGATGGAGATATTGTACGCAAGCATCTTTCAAGCGAGTTGGGATTTTCGGCGAAAGACCGTCACATAAACGTTATTCGAATTGGTTTTGTGGCAAGTGAGATCACAAAAAACCGTGGCATTGCCTTATGTGCTCCGATTGCTCCCTATGAGCGATCAAGGCGACAGAACAGGGAGCTGATTTCCCGGTATGGTGGTTATATCGAGGTCTATCTATCAACTTCTTTGGAAGTGTGTATGAAAAGGGACCGAAAGGGGCTATATGCCAAGGCCATTGCCGGCAAAATAAAGGGGGTCACAGGAGTTGACGACCCCTATGAAGAGCCGATTAATGCTGATATCACAATTGACACCACGGACGTTGGACCAGAGGAGGTAGCTCAGGAAGTATTGTTTTGTCTCAAGAGTAAGGGGTATGTGGGAAAGGTCTGAGGGTAAGCGTTTACCCAATAACTCTCACAGAGTTAATTGTTTTCTCTGCGTTCTCTGCGGTCTCTAGCGACTGTAAGGAGCGGGCGAGAGAAAAAAGAATATCTCTCTCACTTACTCCATAAAAGAGGTGAATAGTAAAATGAAAACGATGACAACGCTTCAGAAAGTCAGACGGCTGGAACAATATATTGCTACTGATAGTTCAGCAGTAGACCCTGTCATTCATATTGCTATCGACAAATTAATGGAACGTGAAATTACACGTTTGCTTAAACTCAAGGCACGCTTGGCAGAACAGCTTGAGGAGTTTGAGAGAACATATGCCATGAACTCCTCCGATTTCTGCACACGATATGAAAGTGGCGAACTGGGTGATGATATGGACTTTATTGAGTGGGCAGCAACTGTGGAAATGCTTAAGAATATTGAAAACCGATTGTTATTACTGAAATTGGAATCCGACTCATGAACTCAATTATCAGGCAACGCTTTGACACAATTGAAGCTTTGCTGATTGAGAATCCGGTCATTATTTCTTATGAAGTACTGAGATGTGTGATTGCCCCGTTTGATGGGAAGTTACGGATCAAAGCGGTATTAAGTGATGGGGGAACACTTGAATTGTTTGAGTATGTGGCCGAATCGGGTGGTCATATCCATTTATTGAAATATAGCTTTCACTGGCAAGATGCACAGACCAAATTAAAGAAACGATGGGACAATGCTTCACATTACCCTAACTTGCCGAATGCTCCACATCATATTCACCTCGAAGACGGCTTGGTACTGGAAATTACGGACGTTCCTGACGTATTCTCAGTTATAAAACAAATTGAGGCAGCATTGACACAGAGGGAAGACAACTGAAGAGAAAAAGAACATCTCTCACAGAGCACACAGGGTTAGCCCAAAGCATAAGAATTGTCTTCTCTGCGTTCTCTGCGGTCTCTAGCGACTATAGGGAGCGGGCGAGAGAAAAGAATATCTCTCACAGAGCTCAAGAGTTCACAGAGAAAGCTAAAGTTTTAATGTCTGCGCGGAGGAGTTTATGAAGAATGTTTACTTGTTTATTATATCTCTAATCTTTATTTTTTATGGGTGTGAAAATCAATCTACCAATACTATTTCCACAGAGGTGAAGCCTGTGAAGATTATGGATTTATCATCCTATTCGGATGCACGGCCTGACAAAGAGTTGAATATTCTGTTTTTGCATCATTCGTGTGGCGGTCATTGGTTGGCTGACAGAGGTACTGCCAAGGGTGAGAATTGCATTTATGAAGCTCATCCCAATGGTGGCGGTCTCCGTTCGCTATTGGAGCAAAGTGGTTATGCGGTTCACGAGGCCTCTTATGGTTCAATTGTGGGAGATAAAACGGATATTGAAGACTGGCCTGCCAAATTTCGTGATCAAATGGACCGCATTCTGAAGACCGATATGCAGGATCAAATGTACACCGATGGTTCTGTAAATAATATCGTGATGTTTAAATCATGTTACCCAAACAATAATTTTGAACCTGACGGGTCAAAAAAAGGCAGAACAGTTGAGAGTGCTATGGAGGCCTACAACAGTCTCCTCCCGTATTTTCGTGAACACCCTGAGACACTCTTTGTCGTCATCACTGCTCCTCCGCTCGTACAACCTTACGAGACTACAAATTCCTTAAAGGCCTCTATAAAAAAATTACTTGGCAGGTATAAAGACGTCCAGACTACCGGCATTTGCGCCAGAAGGTTCAATAACCGGCTCAAGGATTCTGAATCAGGATGGCTCAGCAAATACGATCTTAATAACGTAGTTGTCTTCGATCTCTACGACATTTTGACTAAAGACGGCCAATCAAATTGGGCCGGATATCCGACACAAAATGGAACAAATAGCCATCCAAGCAGTGAGGGAAATTCGATCGCTGCAGAAAGATTCGTTCCCTTTATCAACAAGGCGATCAGACGCGCAGGACTTGTTGCTAATGGGTCTTAGGGCCAAGGCTACTGTAGATGTTCAGATATTAAATTCCACAAGGCCAGAGGGAGGAATCCGAGTAAGTTCATACTTATTGGTGCGTCGTCGAGATCGCAGAGGCTCTGTCGTAAATTGCCCTTAACTGAAGGACAATTAAGCCTTTATTTTAGGATAAAGGTTTTTGATAGCTTCAGGAAGTAATTGGACGCATATTCCACAGATTACACGGATTCTATTTATTAATCTGTGTAATCCGTGAAATCCGTGTCCTAATCCTCTAATCCTAATTCTTATGACCCATGCCTTAATACCCATGAGCAGACTTATAAAATTTGGAGGTTCCGTCTTAATCGCGGCCTGCTTTGCCCTCGCATTTCACAGTACCTTGAGCGGCCTGCTTAACGCCTGGGCCGCAAACGAAGATTACTCCCACGGTTTTCTCATAACACACGTTCCCCACCCTTTTACTTAACTCAGCTCTATTTTCTGATTTATGCTAACCTACTGACATAACGTTATTTTGATAAATTTTGGCAGGGCTGTTGTCAACGTAGCCATTCTTGATGGTC
>PQXE01000030.1:0-20366 GCA_003194495.1 Deltaproteobacteria bacterium | reverse complement strand
ATGTCCTTGCTTGGCAGACATCCACGTCCCTGGATACGGCATTCTGTCTGGAGGCGTTGGAAATGGCTCTTCAGTTTGGGAAACCGGAAATATTCAATACCGACCAGGGATCCCAGTTCACCAGCAAAGCTTTTACCGGAATGCTCAAGGATAATGGGATTGATATCAGCATGGATGGTCGGGGACGGTGTATGGACAACATTTTTACGGAACGTTTGTGGAGATCCCTGAAATATGAGAATGTATATCTCATGCATTACGAATCTGTCCCTGAGGGAAGGCAGGGTATCAACTCATACTTTGGTTTCTTCAACGATGACCGGCTTCACCAGTCGCTGAAATATCAAACACCGGCGGAGGTCTATTTTCAAAGAGCAAGTTGATTCTGTTCAGTATGTTAGGCGGAGCATGAACATATAAATAAAAAAGGTTCTTCGGTATTTGGTGCGGGTAATTGCGATTAATTTCTGGGGACTCTGTCCCCAGACCCCTGAGGTTTATCGCTTTAATACCAATCCCGAAGAGGTTAAAAGAGGGTAGTAGTCACCCTCTTCGGTTTTGGCCCCTGCCTCGGCGCTCGGGTTGCTCCTCAGCAGAGCACTTTTCCGCAGGGCACTTGGATTGGATGATTCTTGGGAAGTGAAGGCTACCCATACAAAATAGCGAAGAGGCATAAAAAACACTCCAAAGTGTAACTTAATATTTTAAAAAAATTGTCTTGACAATTGGGTCCACCTTAGAAACCTGAACGGATCGAAGCGCTTGGAGCGGTGTTATTAATGGCGTTAATGATCTGGAACCTTATTGAACATACCCTTCGCCTGCACATTAAAGAAAGCGGAGGTACTCTTCCTGGATGGGATAACAAACAGACACGGCGTCCAACTACTTTCATGATGAGTACCAAGTTCCTTGGAATCCAAATCGTCAGAATCGCAGGCATATGCAGGCTGGCTGAAACGCTCACTGATACACAGCAACAGTATATGGCAGCATTAGGGTTATCAGAAACGGATTTGCTTCGTTGTCGACAATCAGCCCCGGGGAAAATACCCAGAGAGTAGCGAAATGGGTGGGGAACGTATGTCATAATTCCCATAAGTCTGTATTTGATCTGGAGAAAACGACATGAGTTGACCACACTGAAGATATATTCAAGCAAGTCCGGGCTGCCCATAATCATGACGTCTCTGTTCTTATACTTATTTAGTATATTAAGTGGAATATCAACGTTGGCTTCTGTTGCAATGGTTTTGACTATTTTCGGTATTGTCGTTTACCTATATGGATATGAGGTCACAAAACGCCTTGCCTTTCCATTATTTTTTCTGTTTTTCATGATACCGATTCCTTCACAAATCTATGCTTCTTTGACAATTCCGTTACAACTTTTAGTTACTAAAATAAGTACAATTATCTTGGCCTTTACCGGTATGCCTGTTCACGCAGAAGGGAATTTAGTCCTTTTGCCGAACAATAAACTTCAGGTCGTAAATGCATGTAGCGGTCTTAGGTCAATGATCTCGATTCTTACCTTAAGTGCTTTATTCGGACACTTGATGCTTAATTCATTACTGGTCCAAAATTTGTCTTTTGTTATCTGGAATTCCTATTTCAATATTTGTTAATATCATAAGAATTGTTCTCTTGGCTGTTTTGTCTAATTTTTTCACCATGGATATCAGCAGTGAGCCTTTTCATTCATTGATGGGAGTCACTATTTTCATTCTTGCCTTTATTTTCTTGTTTGCCTTTAAGAGTTTGCTTTCATGGACAGAAAAAACTACGTCATCCGAATCATAGTTGTATGCTTGTTGCTTTTGGCAACTACTGCTGCGACTGCCTTTGTTCCTCTCTCAAAAGGTCCAAGGGAAAAGTGTGGATCCTTAAGTCAGTATCTGAGCGAGGTGGGAGGCTGGTCAAGTTTTGAACGCGCGGCCAGTTTGGAGAATATACAAGAGTCATTGTCTACAGACGATAGCCTCTTTACCACGTATAGGAAAGGTGACAGCGAACTCGACGTATATATTGGATATTATTTTACTAGTGCGGTGATTCAAAATCGATGAACACAGATTTCCAGACCCTAAGCATAGTATAGCGGATGGCAAGTTTCCGCTAGAAGCGGGCGAGAGAAAAAAGTATCTCTCACAGAGCACACAGAGCACACAGAGTTAGCCCAAAAGCACAAGAATTGTCTTCTCTGCGGTCTCTAGCGACTGTAGGGAGCGGGCGAGAGGTAAAAAAATCAGGTTAATTGACTGAAAAGGTCTCATTTGTTTTTTATAAATTGGAGGCTGTTATTATGAAAAAAGAACAATTGCTTGAACGAATCGTGCTGAACCCTAAAGTTATGGTAGGAAAACCTGTTATACGAGGGACTCGTTTGACTGTCGATTTTATTCTTAATCTTCTGGCACAGGGGGCTACAGAAAATGAGATTTTAGATGAATACAAAAGCCTCACTTATGAAGACATTCAGGCTTGTTTCCTTTTCGCTACCAATTCCTTAAAAAACACCGAATTTATGCCGTTGATGGCGGAGCCTGTCTAATGCGGTTCCTTGTGGATGAATGTACAGGTCCAGCCGTCGCAGATTGGTTGCGTAATCACAACCACGAAGTATTTTCAGTCTTCGAAGAGGCAAGAGGAATGGATGATGATGACATAATCCGGAAGTCACATGAAGAAAATTGGATTTTAATCACAAACGATAAGGATTTCGGGGATAAAGTATATCGAGATGGCCGACTTCACAGGGGCGTTATCTTACTTCGCCTTGAAAATGAACGTTCTCAATCAAAAATCCAGGTATTATCTCGCCTTCTTATGATATGCTCAGATCGACTGCCAAACACATTTGTCGTGGTCACGGAAAATCAGATTCGTTTTGCCAAAAGGTAAATAAAATAAATTATATTAAGCTGAGATTGAACCTGGCCTTGAATAAATTCGGCAGAAAAGAAAAAAGTGGCTCCCTCATCCGGGTATCTACGCCTGTTTTTGGAGAAGACTATAAAAGTTCTTCAAATATGCTGACAAGGTTTATCGAATATCTATACCCATATCTGAGCAAATATCTATAGGCTCAATTTGTCTCTGCGGTCTCTGCGGTCTCAAGCGACCCCAGGGAGCGGGCGAGAGAAAAAGAATATCTCTCACAGAGCTCACAGAGTTCACAGAGAAAGAACAGAGTCTTTATGGAGCTAAACCAACTCTCCTCACAGGTCATCAAGGCCGCAATCACAGTACATCAGATACTGGGGCCCGGATTACTGGAGGCGGTTTATCAGGCCTGCATGTTGATCGAATTGAGGGACATGGGAATAGAGGTTCAATCTGAAGTACCCTTGCCGGTTTTTTATCGTGGACAAGAGGTAAGTGCAGCGGGATTTCGGTTGGATCTCCTGGTGGAAAACAGGCTTGTTGTAGAGTTAAAGTCTGTGGAAAAAGTGCAGCCAGTGCATAAAAAGCAGCTTTTGACCTACTTGCGTTTAGCTAAGAAGCCGCTTGGTTTATTGATAAATTTCAACGAGCCTATGCTGAAAAATGGCATTACCAGGATTATCAATGCGTTGCCCAAAACATGAAAATTATCTTCTCTGCGGTCTCTGCGGTCTCTAGCGACCCCAGGGAGCGGGCGAGAGAAAAGAATATCTCTCACAGAGCCCACGGAGCACACAGAGAAATAATTTTGGCTCAACCGGAACTGGTGTGATGCTGCCAACATGACCGCAACCATTACACAAGTTCATTCAAAAACAACATTCTCCATATTTACGGATGCCCCTTCTTTTTTCCAAGCGTAAACGGAAGCTGATAGCGATGAATATAAAGCGACCTCATGATAGTTTTTTCAAACAGCTCATGAGCGATCCCAAAACAGTCAGGGATTTTCTAAGGAGCTTTCTTCCGAAAACTCTATCAGAAAAGATTGACTATGAATCCATAAAGGTCATAGATACGGAAAAGACGAACAGGAAGTACAGGAAGTTCTATCTTGATCTCTTAGTGGATTGCAGAGTTTTGGAGAAAGAATCAGAGATATACATTGTCTTTGAACACAAGTCGTATCCTGACAGGCTGACACTGATCCAGATATTGAATTACTGCTCAGTGGTCTGGGAAGGCTGCATCAGGAACAAGAAGCCACTTATACCGATCATTCCAGTAGTCTTTTATCATGGCAGGAAGAGATTTGACCTGCCCACAAACTTTTCAGGTTACTTTGATGTAGATGAAGCGATAAGGGATTACCTGGTTGATTTCAGCATTGTTCTTTTTGATACAAACCGGCATACTGATGAGGACATCCTCAGGGCGAGCGGGAATCTTTATCTTGCGGCTTCGATTCTTGCCATGAAGCATATTTTCAGGGATATCAAATCCCTAAGGCCCGTTTTTAAGCAGATTGTTCAGCTTGACAGGGATCGTTTTTTAATGGTGCTTGAATATGTTATAATGACAAAAGACATCAAGGAAGAAGAACTTGAAGAATTAATCAAAGAGGCAGGAGGTGATACCATGCCTTCACTAGCACAGAGATGGCTGGAACAAGGAATCCAGCAGGGAATGCTTCAAGATGCCAGGGAGATGGTTTTAGATGCCCTTGAGGCCAAGTTCGGCGAATCATCAGTCCATTTTAAGGTGAAGATAGACCAGGTAACTGATAGGAACAAGCTAAAAGAACTCCTCAAGATTATATTAAAGATTCAAGACATAAAAGAGCTTGAGAGTTCTCATATATGGAATTGAATTCAAGATAGACGGTGCAAGGTATACCGTATTCCTGATCCGTGCCCTTTGTGTCTCTAGCGACTCCAGGGAGCGGGCGAGAGGAAAAGAATATCTCTCACAGAGTTCACAGAGCACACAGAGGAATAATTTTTTCCCATCAGCTATTCCCTATGCCTAAGCCGCTAGAACTGCGAAATTTTTGGCGTCAGTTTACCCCGTGAACGGTTACAGAATTCTATTTTTTCATGAGCTATTTTGTCTTTATCCGTCTTGCCTGCCCTGCTTGCCCCGCCTGTGATATGATTTGTATAAAAGGCTAGACGGAAGGGAGTGGGATAATGAGAAAAATGATTAAGGCCGAGATTTACCACGATGAGGAATATTATTGCGCTCGATGTCTTGACGTCGACGTGTTTACTCAGGGCAAAACATTGGACCAGGTGGTGGCAAATCTGAAGGAGGCGATAGAGCTTCACCTTTCGGACGACGGTGAAAGGGCGAATACTTTGCCTTTGAACCCATCGCTTTTTACTTTCATGGATTTAGGAGAACTCAATGTCTGAAAGGTTGCCCGTGGTGGCGGGGAAAGACCTGATTAAGTGTTTGCTATCTTTGGGTTACAGTGTCATTAGGCAAAAAGGCAGTCATGTGAGGCTTGAGAAGAAGAAGTGATTCGAATGCTAAGATAGAAGTGCTATTTCGCTGCACAGCCGCCTAGCTTTTCATCTTTTAACCTTTATTCTATAAGCTACGTGCTATCAGCTATGACCCATGACCCATGAGCTAATTTGACTCAACAAACCTTCAGCCCGTGAAATTCACGCCAGTGACAGCGGAGCGTATTTAGCTGGGGCAAGTAACTCAACAAACCATGGCACCCAACGAACTCAACAAACCAGTTAACTCAACAAACCCAAACAACCATTTGACCTGAATGAATTCCCGCTACTCCAAACATGTTGCGACCATACTGACCTTTGTCTTTATGGCCATACTCTATTCAGGTGTTCTAGCAAAACTTGTTGGAGACTGGTGGAATGACCCTAATTATTCCCACGGTTTTTTGATTCCTTCCATCAGCGCCTACTTGATTTGGGAGCGACGCGAGTTCTTACATAGTACACGTGCAGCTCCTTCTGTATGGGGACTGCCTGTCCTGTTTGCATCTGGAATATTATACATAGTAGGCCATATAACAGGAGAGCTTTTAACTCAGCGTTTATCGTTTGTGACAATGTTGGCGGGGTTGGCGCTAACTTGGAGGGGCAAGGCCCAGTGGCGGGTTTTATGGGCGCCTATTTTGTACCTGGTGTTCATGATTCCTCTGCCATATATCGTATACGATAGCATTGCATTTCCGTTAAAGTTGCTTGCTACTGAGGTTTCCATAACTACTCTTCAGCATCTGGGCCAGACAATATACAGTGAGGGGAATCTCATTTTTCTCCCGGATACAACCCTGGAAGTTGCCGATGCCTGTAGTGGCATAAGGTCACTGATATCGGTTCTTGCATTATCAATAATTATTGCCAAATATACCCAGCATGATTGGCCCCGCCGTTTTCTTCTGGTGGCCTTTTCCATACCCGTAGTTCTATTTGCCAACATTCTGAGAATTGTAGGCACAGGGCTCCTGGCCGTCAAGGACCCTGATCTGTCAACAGGCTTTTTCCATACATTCTCAGGAGAAATTATTTTTTTGGCAGGAATCTTATTGCTCTTTGGAATTGCGATGCTAATGGCCAAAAGATGTCGGCGTAAAGTGCATACGGATGTTTCTGAGTGCTCGGTTGAACCTATTCACAATATCGATAATGGTACTGGCGCAGGTAAGTGGTGGCCCAAATGGGCAGCCATCGGGATTTTGCTATTTACCCTGTTGGCCAATTTTGGCGCAACTCAAGTAAGAGCTACACCCTTAATCCGTTCTCTTGATTTGCTGCCTGCCCATATAGGTGAGTTTGTCTTGGTCGGTGACAGCGAAATGGATTCAAGTGTGGTGGAAAACCTCGGTGTGGATTATTATATCATGCGGGTCTACAGATCTCCATCAGGATATGACCTGTGGCTCTATATAGGATACTTTGAGGAGCAGAAAGAAGGGGCAATGATTCATTCCCCTAAGCACTGCTATCCCGGAAGTGGCTGGAGTTCTTTATCCAGTGAAATCATAAAGATCAAGATCCCGGATTCTAATAATACAATTGAAATCAACGAATACATTCTTGCCAAAAATGATGCCAAAGAGCTTGTTTACTATTGGTATCAGTCACGAGGCAGGGTCGTGGCCAATGAGTATTTGGACCGTCTTTATATGCTCTTCGATTCACTTATTAAAAAACGATCAGATGGTGCCCTGATCCGCATCTCCGGTCCTGCGGATAATGTGCAAAAAGCCCGAAAGTTCCAACAACAGTTCATAAATGCCCTATATCCTGTGCTGTGGGAATTTTTGCCATCGTGATTGAGTTTATTGGGTTCGTTGGGTTCGTTTAATCCTTTTAATGTTATGAGCTGTCTTGTCTGTGTCCGTCTGTGTGTGTCTGTGGCTAATACTCTAATCCTTATCCTTCTCTTACTGGCTCCAGTGGTGACTCACGCATACTATAAACCCATAACCCTGGAACCGGCAGCAGAGGTCCTGGTAAAATTTCAACAGGAGGCTGGTGCAGATCCTGACCGCCATCGTTGGGGATTTTGCAGTCCAGGGGACCCTGCACACCCCGAAGCTATAGCACTGCGCAAGCTCGGAGCCAACGCCACGGCCCTGTTTATAATAGCCACGGACTATCCGCTTCGCACATACCTTGACAAGACTCCCCTGGAGTACAATCTGCGCTACGCTGTTGGGCAGAAACTTGAGGAGGAAGCTCGATTAGTAGAGGATCTGCGCCGTCTGCGTGAATCTCGCGAAAAATTTTTGGCATTGCTCCGAGAGTTGAACATAAATCTGGAAGATCTCCGAGCAACCAATATGGTTTATGCCTCTCTTTTGCAGGGACTGCGAAATTCCCCAAAAACAGAACTACACAGAGGCAGTGAAGAAGATGCTGTTTCTTCGGATGGTAATTTTGGGAAAGTCGGATCCTCCGGGGGCGGTGCTGTCCGGGCGGGAATATCACCTGTCTTTGGCAAAGACACCGACGTAGTGCGAAGTGATGCCGCACAGGGATACCATGACTTTCAAATCGTCAGGGGATCGGCATCCCGGACATCTAACGCAAATGGGCCCGGACATGAACGCCGTGAATCTGTAGCGGCCTATGAGGCGAACTGGGTTGATAAAGTTTTCAGCACCATTATGGCAGCAATTAAGTGGTTTTCGAGAAATTGGGAGATAATTTGCATTGGTATCGGTTTACTCGTTTTTCTTGGTACAATCAGTAGGCGATCCTGATTATCTTATGAATTCCTTAGCAATCAAATTCCGTACATGCCGAATCAGAAGGGTGCCGTATTATCTCATTCTTTTCTGTGGTATTCCCCTTTTTTGCTGGGGATGCAGCCCTGATAAAGGAGAAACCCTTGAACGACTCGTACAAGAAGCGGAAGAACTGGTGCAACACGGGCAATATCGCGACGCATTGGCACGATATAATCGCATCCTCAAAACCTCTCCGGATTCTCCGGCAATTCACTATAAGGCAGCCCTCATGGAGAGAAGGCTGGGCTACTCAGACCTTGCCGTAAGACACTTGGAGAAGGCAGTAGCACTTAATCCCAAGTACACGGAAGCCCTGCTGGAACTTGGCTATTGTTATCTTATCAGTAAGCGTTACGACAAGGCGGAAGGTATGGCCAGGGTCCTGCTGGAGGCAGATCCGAAAGATGTCCAGGCCAGGCTGCTGATCGGAGATACTGAGGCCCTGGATGGTTCATATAGAAAGGCCCTGGCCGGGATAGAGACACTGTGCATAGAGTATCCTGATGATCCGCTTTTGTTCCTCAGAAAGGGAGATCTTAATCTGGTCCTGGGTAACAGAACCCAGGCCCGTGCAGCCTATCTTAAGGCCCTGGATATGGCCCCGGAGCTTCCCGTAGCACTGATGAGCTGGGCCAATTACTGCGGTCTGGAGGGTGATGCAGCGGCTCAGGAAAAGACACTCAGGCGGTTGTCAGCCCTGAATCCTGAGAATTTGCTTTATACATCCTTTTGGGGAGATTTCTATTTTGAGCATGGACGCCGGGACGAAGGATTGAGAGTATACGAAGAGGCCCTGAACAATACTCCGGAAGCAAAGGCCAATCCCTATTTTCTGGCCCGGGTGATCGAGGTCTTTCTTTACACGGGGAAATGGGACGAGGCTGAAAATATCATTTCAGAATTGGTTCGTTTGGACCCAAGGGGTATAGAGGCACCGTATTTTCGCGGTCACTTGGCCCTGGCCCAGGGTCGGTTTGCTGATGCCGTGACCGCCTTTCGTCGGGCCATCCATTTAGGTGGTCCGTCCGATACTATATATTTTTACCTTGGTTTGGCCCAATGGCTTGCAGGCTATGTACATCAGGCTCAATCTTCCTGGCAGGAGGCCCTGAGGCTCAATCCTGCATTTCTTCAGACTTTACTCCATACCGCGGCATTAGAGATCTCTCTTGGCGAATACGTCATGGCAGATAAGACCCTTGAGCGGGTCTTTTACCTCTTGCCGGACTATAGAGAGGCCCATGAACTTTTTGCCCTGAGACTTCTCGCTAAAAAAGATAAGAAGGCCTTTGAGAGTCAGTGCCGTATATTGACCCATATGGGAAGTCCCCCTGAACGTCTCAGTCTGTTGAAGGCATTGGGTCATGACGTCAGTGAGGGTTTCTGCTCTACTGAATCCGGCGCTACGATTCCGGCTTCACCTTCACAGCAAAGACTTTATGTCACTATTTGTGGAAGTGATAAATATGTTGATCCTTTGATGGACCTGGCAGTGGCGATGGATAATAATAGCTCAAAGCTCATGGGTCATGGGTCAGAAATGAAGGATACTGCTGAGTGGTTGTATCTGAAAGTCCGCCTGGCCCTTGATCAAGGCCGCATAAAGGATGCAGAGCGGGATCTCCGGAAGCTGAAGCAGCACAACAACGATGATCCGTCCGTTTTGCGCCTGGCAACGGCCATTGCAGAGCGCAGGAAGGACCAGGACCAACAAGTTGCGGCATATCGCACCCTGCTTCGAGAGGCCCCGGAAGATCCGGAGATTTTGAACAATCTCGCATGGCTTCTGGCACAAAAAGACGACTCCAGTGTGCTACGAGAGGCCCAGATTTTGGCTGAGAAAGCCTGTGATAAAAAGAGTTCAGATCCTGCCCTTCAAGACACAAGAGGCTGGATTTACTGGAAACAGGGCATGAATGAGAGTGCCAGACAGGCATGGGAACTTGCCTTATCTCTGGCTCCTGATAACCCGACTATCCAATCCCACCGAGCCCTTTTAGACAAAGGATCTTAGCATAATTGGGTTTGTTGAGTTATTGAGTTTTTTGGGTTCGTTTAATCCTCTAATCCTTCTCTCTGCGGTCTCTGCGGTCTCTAGCGACCCAAGGGAGCGGGCGAGAGAAAAGAATATCTCTCACAGAGTATACAGAGTTTTAGGCTGAAAGACGGCGATGCATATTCAGTCAGATGACTACGACAGTCCCTGGAAGGAAATCCTGGAAGAGTATTTTCAAGATTTTTTGGATTTTTTCTTTCCTGAGATTGCGTGCGAGATTGACTGGGATAAGGGACACACTTTTCTCGATAAGGAACTGCAGCAGGTGGTGCGGGATGCTGAGTTAGGGCGGAGGCTTGCAGACGAGCTGGTGCAGGTATGGCGCAAGGGCGGTGAAGAGACCTGGGTTTTGGTGCATGTGGAGGTACAGGGACAGGAGGAAGTTGCTTTCGCCAAGCGGATGTATGTTTACAATTATCGTATCTTTGACCGTTATGATCGTCCGGTGGCCAGTCTGGCAGTGCTTGCAGATCAGAAGTCTGGATGGAAACCACAAAGTTTGGATCTGAGCGGTTAGCAGTTAGCAGTTAGCCATTAGCATTAAAAAGGAGTAGAGATGAGAGATTTTAGAGAACTCAAGGTATGGGAGAAAGCCCATCGTCTTACTCTACAGGTCTATAGAATCACAAAAAATTTTCCTTCTGATGAACAATTTGGACTTACTGTTCAGCTGCGCAGGGCTGTGGCATCCGTTCCGACGAACATCGCTGAAGGTTGCGGAAGAGATAGTGAGCGAGAACTTGCCAGGTTTATGAGCATCGCTGGCGGATCTGCAAGTGAGGTGGAGTATCAGCTACTTCTCGCTTGCGATCTCAATTATATACAGGATGAAACATATAGAGAACTTAATCAACAGGTCAATGAGGTAAAGAGGATGTTGAACAGTTTTATCCAAAGGCTAACCGCTAATGGCTAAAAGCTAACCGCACAGGTCGAAATTTATTGACTGGATCATGAGCCTGCCTGAAGATCTGGATGATCTCTTTTGGCAGGAAGTGCGTCAATACGAGGAGGAGAAGAACATGCCTTATGTTACCAGTGTGGAAAGGATAGGGATCAAAAAAGGCATCCAGCAGGGAATCCAGCAGGGAATGCTTGAAGAGGCAAGGGACATGCTGTTGGAGCTTCTTGAGGAGCGCTTTGGAGTTTTGAGTTCATCAACAGTGACACAGATCAAGGCCATAGGGCAACGGGAAGTATTGAAAGGCCTTTTTAAGCAGGCGCTTCGGGTTCAAAGTATGGATCAGTTCAAAGAGTTACTATTACCTAAAATGAGCGATTAAGCCTTTAGCAGTTAGCTATTAGTTTAATGATTATCGGTCTGGGCCAGGGATAATCAGGATAAATGAAAATCATGCCTGCCCTGCTTGCCCTGTAGCTCTGGCAGATGGTACCGGGGTGCCTAATCCTTTAATACTTATCACCCATGAGCTACGTGCCATGAGCCATTTAATTGGAGGAAACCATAATGAAAGCCGTAAAGGCAAAGCGAGCAACTTTCAAAGTAAGCGATTCCTGGGAAAGCCCTCCATTACATATTTTATTCACCCGTGAGGATAACGTGATTGTTGCGAGGTGTATTGATTTCACCATTTCATCTCATGGCAATGACGAAAAGGAAGCCATACATTCATTAACTGAAGCACTGAAAGAATATTTAATAACAGCCCTTGAAAACAATGCTATTAATACAATTTATGACCCTGCACATAGCAAATACTGGCGGATGTTCAATGAAATGGAAGCTAAGCAGATAAGTGCAAACCTGAGAAGGACATTAAAAAAATCGGTTTCTGCGATATTAGAAAAGAAGTCAATCCATTCGTCCATTGACGTACGTTATGCCTAAGCCGCTAGAACTGCGAAAGGTCGCAAGGATACTCAAAAAGTATAGGATACTATATATAACCGGGAAAGGTAGGCACCCAAAATTCTACGATCCAGAAACACTTAAATCTTATCCTGTCAAATCACACGGGAAAAAGACCATTGTTCTGCCCTATGCGTTAAATGACCTTATTGATAAATTCGATTTACCAGGAGATATTTTTGAATAACCATCACCCCATCTGTATGTATCTGCCTGCCCTGCTTGCCCCGTGTAGCTCCGGCATATGGTGCTGGGGTGCCTAATCCTCTAATCCTTCTTCTTTCTCTCTGCGGTCTCTGCGGCCTCGAGCGACTGAAAGGAGCGGGCGAGAGAAAAAGAATATCTCTCACAGAGCTCACAGAGGAATAATTTTTCCCCATCAGCTATGAACCCAACAAACCCAACGAACCTTTTGTCTGTACTTAATCCTTTAATCCTTATACTTATCATCCATGAGCTACGTGCCATGAGCCATTAGGAGGCTTTTTAAAATGGATCTAAATGTAACCATTGAAGTATGGCATAAAGACAAATGGTATATTGCTAAATGCCCTGAATTGGATTTTATATCCCAAGGGAAAACTAGTGAAGAGGCCAAGAAGAATCTTTTAGAAGTTATCCAAATACAATTTGAAGAAATGAGTCAAATAGGTACCTTGGATGAATATCTCACCGAGTGCGGCTATGAAAAGCAAAACAATACAATCATTCCTAAAACAGAAATGATTGGATTTGAGAAATATTCATTACAGGTAGCATAAATGCCAAGAATAGCGCCTACTAATTGGAAAGTACAGATGGAGGTTTTTCAACTTTACGGTTGCAGGTACAAACGTAAAAAAGGATCTCACCATATTTTGACTCATCCAAATGCAAAACGGGCAATTGTGATTCCTGAATATGATGAAATTGATATTGATATCATCAAGAATAATATGCGAACTGCTGGGATGAGCCGCGATGAGTATTTTGAACTCTTGAATCAAATTTAGAGGGTTAAAACGAAGCATAGGTATATGGGATCTTGTCAAATAACGTAGCTTTGCAGCAATGGCCCCCCATTACCATATGAAGAAGCTGTGAATTATGCTCTTCTATCACTGATCAAGCTTGCTCAAGCGACAACGCGCCCAACAAATAAAAATTCAAAAATCAGCATTAAAAACGGCATCCTTCATTTAATACCAAAAGTGGTTTACACTTTTTTTAAAAAGAACAATCTCACGCAAAGGCGCAAAGTTCTTTCAGCCATTTCTGACCAGAACCAATTTAACTGTTATGTTTATACTGTTTGGCAATACCTGAGATTACCAAAGTTTTTCTTCATTTCTTTTTTTGTGCCTTTGCGTGAGTTTCTTCAAAAGTGTAAACTGATAAATGAAGGATGCCTTAAAAACTAAGAATTGGGTTTCTGACCAAGTAACCCAACAAACTCAACAAACCCAACAAACCAAGGTACCCAAAAGGATTCTATCCTTTCTTTCCAAGTGTAAACGGAAGCTGATAGCGATGAATATAAAGCGACCTCATGATAGTTTTTTCAAACAGCTCATGAGCGATCCCAAAATAGTCAGGGATTTTCTAAGGAGCTTTCTTCCGAAAACTCTATCAGAAAAGATTGACTATGAATCCATAAAGGTCATAGATACGGAAAAGACGAACAGGAAGTACAGGAAGTTCTATCTTGATCTCTTAGTGGATTGCAGAGTTTTGGAGAAAGAATCAGAGATATACATTGTCTTTGAACACAAGTCGTATCCTGACAGGCTGACACTGATCCAGATATTGAATTACTGCTCAGTGGTCTGGGAAGGCTGCATCAGGAACAAGAAGCCACTTATACCGATCATTCCAGTAGTCTTTTATCATGGCAGGAAGAGATTTGACCTGCCCACAAACTTTTCAGGTTACTTTGATGTAGATGAAGCGATAAGGGATTACCTGGTTGATTTCAGCATTGTTCTTTTTGATACAAACCGGCATACTGATGAGGACATCCTCAGGGCGAGCGGGAATCTTTATCTTGCGGCTTCGATTCTTGCCATGAAGCATATTTTCAGGGATATCAAATCCCTAAGGCCCGTTTTTAAGCAGATTGTTCAGCTTGACAGGGATCGTTTTTTAATGGTGCTTGAATATGTTATAATGACAAAAGACATCAAGGAAGAAGAACTTGAAGAATTAATCAAAGAGGCAGGAGGTGATACCATGCCTTCACTAGCACAGAGATGGCTGGAACAGGGAATCCAGCAGGGCATCCAGCAGGGCATCCAGCAGGGAATGCTTCAAGATGCCAGGGAGATGGTTGTAGATGCCCTTGAGGCCAAGTTTGGCGAATCATCAGTCCATTTTAAGGTGAAGATAGACCAGGTAACTGATAGGAACAAGCTAAAAGAACTCCTCAAGATTATATTAAAGATTCAAGACATAAAAGAGCTTGAGGGTTCTCATATTTTGTTGGGTTAGATGGTTTGTTGAGTTCATTGAGTTATTGAGTTCGTTGGGTTGAGTCACTGGCCATGAGAATAACCCGCTTCGAAGACATAGAAGCTTGGCAGGAAGCTTGGAAGCTAGTGAAAATGGCTTATGATGCGATCAATAAAAGTGATGTATTTATAAAGGATTTTCGCTTAGTCAATCAAATTCAAGGCGCTGCGGTTTCGGTGATGTCAAACATAGCCGAAGGCTTCTCTCGTAGAAGTAATAAGGTAGCGAAGATGGACTCAGGCTTCATAAAATATCTATACTCCCAACTCTCCAAACCTTCAGCCCGTGAAATTCACGCCAGTGACAGAGGAGCGTATTTAACTGGGCCAAGTAACCGTGGCACCCAACAAACCGTGGTGCCTAATCCTCTAATCCTTATTCCTCCTCTCTGCGGCCTCTGCGGCCTCTAGCGACTGTAGGGAGCGGGCGAGAGAAAAAGAATATCTCTCACAGAGTACACAGAGCACACAGAGAAAGTTATGGAGCTAAACCAACTCTCCTCACAGGTCATCAAGGCCGCAATCACTGTGCATCAGATACTGGGGCCCGGATTACTGGAGTCGGTTTATCAGTCCTGCATGTTGATCGAATTGAGGGATATGGGAATAGAGGCTCAGTCTGAAGTACCTTTGCCGGTTTTTTATCGCGGTCAAGAGGTAAATACAGCGGGATTTCGGTTGGATCTCCTGGTGGAAAACAGGCTCGTTGTGGAGTTAAAGTCCGTGGAAAAAGTGCAGCCAGTGCATAAAAAGCAGCTTTTAACTTATTTGCGTTTAGCTAAGAAACCTCTGGGTTTATTAATAAATTTCAATGAGCCTATGCTGAAAAATGGTATTACCAGGGTTGTCAATTCTTGAAGATTATCTCTGCGGTCTCTGCGGTCTCTAGCGACCCCAGGGAGCGGGCGAGAGAAAAGAATCTCTCGCAGAGTTCACAGAGCACACAGAGGAATAATTTTTCCCCATCAGTATAAACCCAACAAACCTTAAATTTATGAAGAAGGATAAATTAATCAAAAATGATGAATTACGTGACGAATATAAGCAGTCGGACTTTCCTGCCCCTTTGGTGCGCGGCAAGTATGCTACGCGTCTGCGTGAGTCGTCAAATGTAATTGTGCTCAAACCAGAAGTGGCTGAAGCTTTTCCCAATGAAGAAGCTGTGAATTATGCTCTTCTATCACTGATCAAGCTTGCTCAAACGACAACGCGCCGAACAAATCGCTAAAGCTGAAAACGCCGGTGGAAAGTTGTGCGAACAAGTGTTGAGTTCAATGCGAGGACGGGAAGATGAAACCGACCCAAAATGACCCAACAGCTTGGGGACGTAAGGGAGAAGGGAATTATACCAAATTACGGAAGGAGATGTTTCAGGATAAAAAAGTGAAAGATATTGTTGCTGACATGAAAAAAGAAGGATTCTGCCACAGAATCAACCATGATTAGGCTCTAATCCTTCTTCTCTCTCTGCGGCCTCTGCGGCCTCAAGCGACTGTATGGAGCGGGCGTGAGGAAAAAGAATATCTCTCACAGAGCACACAGGGTTAGCCCAAAGCATAAGAATTGTCTTCTCTGCGTTCTCTGCGGTCTCTAGCGACTATAGGGAGCGGGCGAGAGAAAAGAATATCTCTCACAGAGTTCACAGAGCACACAGAGGAATAATTTTTTCCCATCAACTATGAACCCATGAGCTTTTTTAATTCAACAAACCCAACGAACCCAAGTAACTCAACAAACCTCATGAAAATAACCCGCTTCGAAGACATAGAAGCCTGGCAGGAAGCGCGAAAGTTGGTAAATCTGGTGTATGATGCAATCAATGCCAGTGAAACTTTTGCCAGGGATTTCCGTCTGGTTGGTCAAATTCAAGGCGCAGCCGTATCAGTAATGGCTAATATCGCTGAGGGCTTTGCAAGAAGAAGCACTAAAGAGTTTATTCAATTCCTGTTTATTTCGAAAAGTTCAGCCGCCGAGGTTCAAAGCCATCTTTATGTTGCTCTTGACCAGTCGTATGTCAGCCATGAGACATTCAGCAAGATTTACGCCCAAGCAGAGAAAGTCTCCAAGATGGACTCAGGCTTCATAAAATATCTGCGTTCTCAACTCAATAAACCCAAATAACCCAAACAAACCCAAGCAACCGTGGCACCCAACAAACCCATAATGGAACAACTGACAAAAGACAAAAAAGCATATCTCCCATTAGTTGTGAAGAGCTTGAAAAAGATAGGAATTCACAAGATTATCCTATTTGGTTCCTTGGCCTCCGGCGATGTCCACGCGGATAGTGACATTGACCTGATAGTGGTCACAAATGATGACCTGTTTCCTAAAAGCTATAAAGAAAAAAGCAACTTATATTTGAAAGTTTCCAGTGCAATGAACGATATCACAAAAAAAATCCCTATAGATTTAATCGTGTATACAAAACCAATGTATTTTAAATTCAACGAGCTTGGTTCTCTCTTTTCAAAAGAGATTTCCCAAAAAGGAATTGTGCTTTATGAAGCTGATAACTGAAGAATGGCTGAGTAGAGCAAAAGATGATCTGGATGTTGCGAAGGAGATTCTTGATATGGAGCACCTAACGAATATGGTGGCATTTCATTCGCAGCAGGCGATGGAAAAGACGCTGAAAGCGCTTGTGGAAGAATTTGAAATCGGTTTCGTAAAGACACACAATTTGGAAATGCTCCTTGGCACTGTAGAGAAAGAAGTGGACCTTAATTTGAATTTAAGTCTCATAAAGAGACTTGACGAAGTATATATCAGCGCTCGATATCCAGGTGACTTAGGGCTGCTGCCCTCTGGGAAACCTTTAATTCAGGACGCAAAAGAGCTATACGAGTTTGCTAATGATATTCATGCTAAGATAAAAAAACTGCTGGAAGAATTTGCAAATACTCCCTAACCAATCATGGCACCCAAATAACCCAACAAACTCAACAAACCCAAGCAACCGTGGCACCCAACAAACCGTGGCAACCCAACAAACCCAAGTAACCCAATGAACCCAACAAACCATGGCACCCAACAAACCGTGGTGCCTAATCCTCTGATCCATCTTCTTTTTCTCTGCGGTCTCTGCGATCTCTAGCGACTGTAAGGAGCGGGCGTGAAGTGATCGTTGGTTGCTTTTTGCCCTCTATTCTATAAGCTACGAGCTATGACCCATGACCCAATTACCTGAAAAGTAGCGGACACAATGGCCACAAGCAACGTATCACAAACTTATGACGACTATGTCAAGGAAATTCAGACATTAACACCAGAGGAACAATTGAGCCTAGTAAAAGTCATATCTGCCGGCCTAAAAAAACACTCAGGGGAAAAAAGGCAAAACATAGTGTCATGGAACTCGAAGGACTGGGAGCGGATATATGGAAAGGCGTTGACGCCCAGGAATATGTGCTCAAGGAGAGAAACTCGTGGGATTAGTTGATGAATTACAGGGGGTACGTGTCTGCATGGACACTGCGCCGATTATCTACTTCATCGAAAAGAACGTGTCCTTTCGGCAAGCATGAACAGACCAAAAAAAGTTTGGGTGGGGTAGCGAGGCCGGACGAAACCATTGACAACAGAAAGCCCAAGACATAAAGTAGGTTATAACACTACCAAGGGGCCGGGTCATGAAAACTGTTGCTGCTACAAATGCCAATCGCCATTTTTCACGGATAATTCGCGAGGTCACCTGGGGCGAGACCTTTGTGGTGACCTCACGAGGGCAGCCAGTGGCCACCATCGGTCCTGTCCTTAAAAACAGTGCAGAGCGTCAACGTTCCAAAGCCGCCCTGCTGGCACGTTTGCGCAATCAAAAGGTAACAGGCACACGTCTTTGGAGTCGGGACGAGCTTTACGAGGATTGTGGGTGAGAATCGCACTGGATACCAATGTTCTTGCATATGCAGAAGGCATTGGTGATCAAACGCGTCGAGATAGTACATTACGACTTTTGGAGCTTTTACCTGTTAACGATATTCTCTTGCCTGCACAAACGATAGGAGAGCTTTACCGCGTGCTTAATGGCAAGGCCTCGCGCGATCCTGGGAAATCGCGTGAGGCCATTCTAAGCTGGGCAGATACTTATTATGTTGTCGACTCAAGCTGGTCTGCGTTTCAATCGGCAATGGATTTGGCCGTTGATCACAGATTGCAAATTTGGGATGCACTTATTATGGCGATTGCCGCAGAGCACAACTGCCGCATACTGCTTAGTGAGGATTTACAACACGGATTCACTTGGCGAGGTCTCTCCGTGGTCAATCCATACGCTGATACGATTCATCCCCTGCTTGAAAAAGCGCTCAACACTTCACCATCATAACAATTCGAGCTGGTGCGGCTGTGGACCCCGTGCCTGCCCTGACAATATGCAACCACAGGGAAAAGGGCAACACAGGGGGTTTGTGCCCCTACGTTATTTGAAAACGAATTGCATCACATACGGGAATACATCATCAATAACCCGGCCAAATGGGAATTGGACAGGGGCGAATACAAGATTCCCCCCTACGTAAGGCGTTTTAATCGAAATTAAGGCAGAATGTTGATATGAAATTCGAATGGGATCCCCAAAAAGCCGCAACAAACATCCGAAAACATAAGGTCTCTTTTGAAGAAGCCTCAACAGCTTTGAGCGATCCGATGGCCGCAACCGGCATTGACCTGACCATTCAATTGACGAGTTTCGATATATCACCTTTGGTGTCTCGAATAGTGGTCGCTTGTTAGTAGTTGCTCACACCGAGCGGGGAGAGACTATTCGAATTATCAGTGCTCGCAGTGCTATCAAAGGAGAACGAAAAATTTATGAAGAAGGATAAAATAATCAAAAATGATGAATTACGTGACGAATATAAGCAGTCGGACTTTCCCGCTCCTTTGGTGCGCGGCAAGTATGCTAAGCGTCTGCGTGAGTCGTCAAATGTAATTGTGCTCAAACCAGAAGTGGCTGAAGCTTTTCCCAATGAAGAAGCTGTGAATTATGCTCTTCTATCACTGATCAAGCTTGCTCAAACGACAACGCGCCCAACAAATAAGAATTCAAAAATCAGCATTAAAAACTAAGAATTGGGTTCCTGGCCCAAGTAACCGTGGTACCCAGGCAACCATGGCACCCAAGTAACTCAACAAACCCAATCAACCCAACAAACCCAAAAAACCAGGGTGTCTAATCCCCATTATTGTTTTTCTCTGCGCTCTCTGCGTTCTCTAGCGACTCTGAGGAGCGGGCGAGAGAAAAGAATATTTCTCTTTGAAGTCTGTGTCCGTCTTGTGGGTCTGTGGTAAGAAATTGAGATTATGTCTTTTGTCTTTTTCGTAAGTTTGATCGGGCTAGTTTACATATACATCGGATATCCTTTTTTTGTCTTTATCTTGGGGAAAATTTTCTCCAAGCCGGTTTTTAAGGATGAGATTCATGTTCCGGTTACAATATTGATTGCTGCCTATAATGAGGAAAGAGACATAGAGGCAACTGTTCGTAACAAGCTTGAACAGGATTATCCGTCTGATCTTTTGGAGGTCATTGTTGTTTCAGATGGTTCCACTGACAGGACAGATGAAATAGTAAACAGCATCGAAGATCCCAGGGTGAGACTCCGGCGTCAGGAGCCGCGTGCAGGCAAAACTTCTGCTCTTAATATGGCCGTACCCCATGCAAAGTGTTGACTCAAAAATAAAATAACATACTAAAGCACAACTATAACAACACCATTTTAGCCTTATCAAATAAACAACACCATTTATATCAAATAAAATAGTATGATATGTGTTGACAGCCAAAACCCT
>PQXE01000163.1 GCA_003194495.1 Deltaproteobacteria bacterium | reverse complement strand
CTGTATCAGAAGCTCACTGCTGAAGGCAATCTGACCTCTTATCTCGATCACACGTATTCCACCGGGGCGTATACATCAATAATCACCGGCCCCACCGGCGATGAGACACTGTTTACTCAATCCGCAGACGGCCTGGCAGCAACCAAGTCCCTCCCGTGCGGCATGGACCTGAGCTTCAAATACGGTCTCGATCCGGAATACAAGTTCAAATATATTAAGGAAATGACTGAAAGCACGCCCTCTGCCCTGGAAAAAGTCATGCTCAGAGAAAAGGCATACCAGGATACTGACGCAGACGACATCCCGGACCTGATCACTGAAACAGTGACGGTAAATAGCAAAGCCACCACTATTTCGCACGATATCTTCCAGTCCCAAAAGACCATCACAACTCCTGAAGGCAGGACCTTAACCACGCAGTATGACCCCAATACCCTTCTGACCGAGAGAATGAGCATACCCGGTCTTTATGACATGTCCTATGGATATGATACCAGGGGACGGTTGACGTCCGTAAACACCAATACCAGAATGACTGAATTCACCTATAATGCGCAGGGATTCCTTGAATCCGTTACTGATCCTGAAGATCACACCGCAACCTATAACTACGATCCTGTGGGCCGCATTACAGGGGTTAACAGGCTGGACGGCTCCACTTTGGGCTTTACATATGACCGAAACGGCAACATGACTGTTTTGACCAATCCATCAACAGTCAATCACGGCTTCGGCTATAACAGAGTAAACCTGAACAGCTCCTACCTAACCCCCATAAGCGGCGGTTACAGCTACATATACAACAAGGACAGGCAGCTTATCCAGACCATATTCCCATCAGGCAAACAGATCAACAATATCTATGACAAGACCAGGCTGGTCCAGATACAAACCCCTGAGGGGAATATTGACTACACCTATCTCTGTGGCACAAAGGTAGGCTCAATCACCAAGGGAACAAACACGATAACATACGGATACGACGGTTCGCTGGTCACATCAGAGACCCTGAGCGGCCATCTGAATCAATCCCTCTCTTATACCTATAACAATGACTTCAAGGTCCGGGATATTACCTATGCCGGCAATACTCATTCATACA
>PQXE01000162.1 GCA_003194495.1 Deltaproteobacteria bacterium | reverse complement strand
GTGCGGTTTGCGGCGAAGAACTTGATGTTCCAGAGTCAAGCAAGCCGTATATGGGATATTATGTTTTTGAGCTTGAGAAGAGTGAGTCAGGGATTAGTATAATTTGCACCCTTCACCACTATTATGCCTTGGAGTGTAGTTGTGGGCATGAGACAAAAGCCCGCCCCGGTGAAGGATATATTTCATATATTGAAGGGCGAAAAAAGGATCTCAAGCTAACGGAATACAGTATGGTTGGTCCTATGTTGGCGACCTTTCTTGCCGCTCTGTCTGTTCGATACCGGATGTCACGGGAGAAAATCAGAGAGTATCTTTCTTACTGGCTAAGTACAGAGCTGTCAGTAGGGACGATTGATAAATGCATTCGGGAGGCAGGTGTTGCATGTTTTCCGGTTGTAGAAGAGCTGGTGCAAGAGCTTCAAGAAGAAGAGATTGTGCATCTTGATGAGACACCCTGGTATGAGAAGGGTGCTTTGAAATGGATGTGGGTTGCTATTTCGGGGACTACTGCGGTATTTTATGTAGGGACCAGGAAAAAGGTAGAGTTGTTAAATGTGATCACATCGGCTTTTATTGGATGGTTGGTGACCGACGGCTATGGTGTGTATCGCAGCCATAAGAAACGGCAGAGGTGTCTTGCCCATCTGATTCGCAAAGCAATCGCCCTTACAGGGGCTGTGGATGAGAAAGCCCAAAAGATGGGAGATTGGTTCTTACGAGAGCTCAGGGGGCTCATAAAAGCCATGGCTGAAGATGGCGAGGATGCTAGAAGAAATTGCAGCCCCATTCTCGCCAGACTGAAAAGGGCCTGCATCCTGGGATCGGAAAAAGATCATCCAAAATTGAGGGCCTTGGCACGTGAAATCCTCAATGATTGGGATGCAGTGGTGGCGTTTGTCAAAAACCCGGGACTTCCGCCGACCAATAATGAAGCAGAGCGAGCGCTCAGGCATGCGGTGATTTCAAGGCGAATCAGCTTTGGCAGCCGTACAGCCGAAGGCAGCCGTGCGTATGCTTCTTTATTGAGTGTAATTGAAACGTGTCGTTTGAGAGATCAGGATCCATGGGCCTACATTGCTCAAACTATTGCACTCGCCCGTAAAGGTATCGGCCCTGCATCAATTCCCACACAATAAAAAGTAGGGGGGAGTGAACGGTTAC
>PQXE01000161.1 GCA_003194495.1 Deltaproteobacteria bacterium | reverse complement strand
GAAAAAGGCATCAAGACCAAGATGAGAGTGAAACTGGCAGCCAAGCTGCTGATTATTGCCTGGAGCCTTATGAAGAAAAAGGAGCCTTTTAATCCGGAATTACTAAAGATAAAAAAATAGAGTTTATCCGGCGAGAGAGCCCGTTCAACTCCGTTGAGGCCGCTTAGGACCTCGTGAGGGACCCAGTCGGACCCTTCGGACCAACCGGGCAGGCAATACAGACTTACTTTTCAGAATCAGTTGATCATATGGGCTGGCCTCTGCCCGCAGTCCTTCTTGCGGGACTGAATTCTGGAATCTGGATAAGGGATGATATAGGCGGATTATTAAAAGCACGCCGGATACTGATCAGATTCAGGATTCGCTATTGGTGAGAGTTCCGCTGGACCTTTTGCAGGAGCGGTTACAGGCTCAACAGGGAATCTGCGCCTGTTAGACATCAAAATGTTCAACTGGCTGTTTTTAAAAAAGAATTTATTTAGCTTGACAGGGGGAATATAGGATGTCCCCTATTCTCTTATGCCCAGGACCCCTCCTTAACCCCCTTGAAATAGCTCCAGTGTCAGCTTAGAGTGCTTCCATGGCTCTTGCAACACCGCACAAACAAATCCTTCAGTTACGTCTTTACTATAAAAATAGTCCACAGACCAAAGCAAAAAAGGGCCGAAGCGGGCTTCTTTTCTTTGCACATCCAAAGCAGGCCATTTCTTACATATTCTGATGAAACTATGTCTGGAACAATTGACATCACCTGACATGGTGTCAAAAATGCGTGAGGTGGATATGGAAAGATGTTTTGGCAGACCACGGTCGCGCACCGCCTTTAAGGCAGAAACAACTCTGACATTGCTTCCATCAGTTATTGCGGTCTCCAGCAGCTTGATACCCGTTGCATCAAGCAGGATCAAGTGGAAATCAGGGCCGAGAGTCCTTACTGCCAGCAGACCGGTAAATCGTTCAGTCCCCCATTGTTCTATAGTAAGTTTCCAGAGAGATTCCTCCACATATGGAAAATGCTGATCGTTATATTCAGGGATTTTGTTAATATCGGATGCTCTTCCGCTAATACTTTGATTATGGTGCCTGAGCTAATTTGACGGTTAATAGCTCTCTAAACGTCCAGACATGGTCAGTAAGCCCTGCGGCCATGCCCGGAGTTTTGGAGGCCCATCTTTG
>PQXE01000160.1 GCA_003194495.1 Deltaproteobacteria bacterium | reverse complement strand
ATTTGGAAATTACAAGCACTCATACCCCGATTTTTTATGGGTAGATTTGATCCAATTCAAGCTAGATATAATAATTTCAGTAAGTTAGCCCAACAACCATGAATTAAAAATGGCCAAAGTCGAGTTATGGTAAGTAGGTCTAAAAATTTCTTTCCTAAATATTTCATCAAAATAATTATTTCACCGGTGGTATTTTTAGACCAAAACATAGCGGTGATTTTTTAAATAAAGAGACCTACAACATCAAGTAAGGATAGCCCATTTGCTGGAATGTAATCAAAGCTGGGTAGCCAGGCGTCTGGTCCTTATTGATGTCCTTTCGGATGAAATTCTGGACCTGGTCCGTAAGGGGCATATTTCCTCTTGGGCGGCTGCCAGGATCTTGGCACCTATGGCGCGCGCCATACCCGACCATGCCCATATCTTAGCCGAGCGATTGGCCAAAGATCCCCAAACCCACGGCCCAACGGATACTGACACTCCTGAAAACCGAAGGGGTTCTTCGGGAAATTCAGCCCGGAAGCGGTCGCCGTGCCGCAATCCTGGCCTATTCGGAACTGCTGAATATTGCGGAGGGCCATGATGTATTTTGAGTCTCACCTGTTAGCCATAAAACAGTTTACGGCTCATATTCTGATTTTCGTGAGACACAACTTATTTTGTGACTATTTCATGAGCCACAAACAGAGCGAGGTTCACCGCACAAAGGTAACCAGGAATAGAGCATGACAAAACATAGACAGGGACGAAATAGGAGAAAGACCAAAAACAAGCTCAAGTTCGATCACCGGTTGGTACTGACCAACTGGATGCTTGAGCTGTTTGGTGTGGTCACCCTTGAGGACTTGGGCAAGCACATGCGCGATCCCGCTTTCAAAGGCTTCAACTAGGACGGTATATCCCGTTTCCATCAATGTCTGAAGCTCATCTTCGACCGACCCGAACTGCCGAACGACATCCTTCTGGCCTATGACGGAAATATCGTCCAGCACTGGAAAAGAATCACGGAGAAAAGAAACGCTGATGGACAGAATTTGTATCCCAAGTATTTCCAGTATGTATCCTATTCAAATTTCCTGGTATTTGACCAAAATGGTGTATAAGGGCCGAAGGAAAAACAACTTGGCCTTTTGCATCCCATCTTCGACATAACACTGCTATACCTGCGGTTTTGCTCAATCAG
>PQXE01000002.1:138119-172229 GCA_003194495.1 Deltaproteobacteria bacterium | reverse complement strand
TTTTTTTTCAATGAATGGAGGTGTCAGTTAAAAAACTTATGGAAATTTCATAGGGAAGCGGTAAAAATAGAGATACCATGACTCCGCAAAATATGATTTGCCCGGACTTATTGAGAAGTTACATGAAGAGGCCGCTGGACCCGCTGTGGGCGGCGATCACGGTGACACCTTGCTCCAAGGCAAGACGCAGGCGATCAAGGTCCCCATATGCCTGGTGAATTGAGGGCAAGGCAAATTCAAAGCCGGTGTGACAGAGCAGTGGGAGACCCAGTTCAGCCATCTTCTGATAAAAAGGCAGATGGCGATGATCCGCCGGATCAATACCCTGGCTGTTCGGCAACCATTTTACTAAGACCGCGCCCTGTTCTGCATAGCGTTCAAGGGCTTCAAGGGCATCACGTCTGTGTGGGTGAATCGATGCACCAAATAGAAAAACTTCCGGGGCCTCCCTGCACCATGCCAGCACATCTTCATTGCTTACGGAGAAACCGGTCATCGTTATGAGAGGCTTCCCATGTCCGTTATATGCCTGATCCAGCGCAAGCAGCACTGCGCGTCGCACATGACGGGCCCTGTTAAGATGTTTTGCCAGTGTTTCAGTATAGGTCCGCGCAGCCTCCGGTCCTGTCCCGTGCGCACCGGATCGCTTGGCAGCCAGGGCAAACAATGCCCGCCGCCAGCCGTGAGCCTGGATTTTCCCGTTACGCGGCACGGCATGCACATGGATGTCGGTGTATGCGCTTTCCTTACGCAACTGATTATCCTGCAATACCACTAACTCAATTTCCTGGTAGCTGAATACCTGTTTTCCCCATAAATTATCACCTGTGAGCTATTTTCCAGGCAAACTACTCATGTTTCAGGACTTCGACAACTTGTAAAATATAGATTAAAAGGAATTGGAAACATGCGGCGGTCATCTAAAGACATAGCAAATACGCCTATCCGGGGAGACAGCAGGGTCATCTTTGGCTGGGCCATGTATGACTGGGCTAATTCCGCCTATATCACCACCTTGGCGGTAGCAATCCTGCCCATTTACTTCGCGGGCGTGGTGGTTCCTCCTGATGGACTGGAAATCAGAGGCACTCTTTATGCCGCTGAGACCTTGTGGGGATTCATGGTCTCAGCAGCAGCGTTCCTTGTCTTTATTGCAGCCCCGACACTTGGAGCCATTGCAGACTTCTGTTGCGCAAAAAAACGCTTTCTATTCTTCTTCTGTTATCTGGGTGTAGTGAGCGCGGCCTTCCTCTCCTTTAGTAAAGCCGGGGACGTATGGTTGACCATGATCCTGTTTGTCATTTCCCAGATCGGATTTGTCGGAGCCAATGTTTTCTATGATGCCTTCCTTCCCCAGATCGCACCGGAGGGAGAGACGGACCGGATCTCCAGCAAGGGCTTTGCATACGGATATGTGGGGGGCGGGCTACAGTTTGCCTTAGCCCTTGGGCTCCTGGCAGGACATGAAAAGATCGGTCTTTCCGAGGCCGAGGCTGCCCGCCTGGGGATGCTGACCGCTGCTCTGTGGTGGGGCGGCTTTGCACTGGTGACTGTCTCTTTGCTCAGGGAACCGCGCAGGATGCAGGCCCTGCCTGAGGGCTTCCGGCGTGTCCCATTGGGTCAGGGTTATATCTCCCTGGGTGTTTCACGGGTATGGAAAACAATTTGCAAGTTGCGCAAGCTCCGTCACCTCGTGCTGTTTCTCGCGGCTTTTCTTATCTACAACGAGGGAATACAGACTGTCATCCAGATGGCTACCATATACGGAAAACAGGAGCTTCATCTAACTACCACGACACTTATGATGACACTTCTGCTCGTGCAGGCTGTAGCCTTTCTCGGGGCACTTCTTTCAGCATGGATTTCAGAGCGGATTGGAGCCAAACGGGCTGTGATTGTTACTTTGACAGGATGGAGCGGTGTGGTGATCTATGCGTATTTCATTCATTCAGCAACAGAGTACTTCGTCATGGGCGGGATTGTCGGCCTTGTGCTCGGCGGATCGCAGGCCATAAGCCGCTCCTTTTACGCTTCAATTATTCCAGAAGGCGCCTCAGCCGAGTTCTTCGGCTTCTACTCAGTGGTCAACAAGTTCTCAGCAGTCTGGGGGCCATTCATCTTTGCCATTATCCGGCACTGGACAGGCTCTTCCCGAAACTCAATCCTTTCCCTTATCTTTTTCTTCATCCTAGGCATCCTTTTGCTCTCCCTGGTGAATGAGAAAAAGGCCCGAAAGGCCGGTGCCGAACTGGTATTATAATAAGTAACCGTTCAGGGCATAGCAGTCGGCTGGATTTTTTCCGGTGGGAAGGCTACCACATCGTTGATATTGGACGCATTTGTGAGCAGCATTACCAGGCGGTCTATACCAAGTGCCATGCCTGCGCAATTGGGAAGACCCCTCAGGGATAATAGAAATTCTTCAGGCCGGGGATAGGCCCTAAGTCCCTGTTTTCTGCGTCTTTCAGCCTCTTTTTTGAATCTTGCCTCTTGCTCCTCATGGTCTGTAAGTTCGGAAAAACCGTTAGCGATTTCAAGGCCGCCCGCATACAGTTCAACCCTCTCCGCCACCTCAGTGTCGGATGCTTTCAGCTTGGCAAGAGACGCGCAGGATGCCGGATAATCCATTAAAAAGACCGGTCGATCCGGCGGCAGGTTGGGTTCTATCTTTGTCACCATGTCTTGGTTGAACCGGTCCAAATCCGGTGCGGGACCCGGTGTCCAGCCGGCATATTTCTCAAACACTTTTTTTATGGTTATCCTGGGAAACGTAGGCTTGATATTGATCTTTATGCCTTTGTATGTGACTGAATCATCCTTCCAACCGGCCGACCGGGCCGTTATCTCAATTATGGCTTCACAGTCAGACATAAGGTCGTGGTAATCTGCGCCCGTTCTGTACCACTCCAGTATGGTGAATTCGGGGAGGTGATGACTGCCCTGTTCTTCCTGTCGAAATACAGGCCCTAGCTGGAAGATCCGATCAAGCCCTTCTGCCAAAAGGCGTTTCAGGTTGATTTCAGGTGAGGGGATGAGATACAGGTCCGGCTTGCCTTTACCCTGGAAAACCGAAAATGCCTCAATAGAGGCCTCCGGTACAGGGGCGTTAATCATCAGAGGAGTTTGGACCTCCAGAAATCCCTGCTCGGACAGAAAAGACCTGAGGTCTTTTATAATTCCGCCCCGGGTTGCCAACATTGTATGCCTGGAAGTGATTTCCCCGGCCTTATGGATATAGTTGCTGGAGTGAGAGCGCTTGTTAAGATCAGGTCCTATTTTTTTGCCCGTTCCACATATTCCCCTGTGCGGGTGTCAATTTTCAGAATTTCGCCTTGCTTTATGAAAAGGGGTACCTGGATCTCGTGGCCTGTTTCAAGGGTTACAGGCTTTGTGGCACCGGTGGCTGTGTCTCCCCGAACTCCAGGAGCAGATTCTGTTACCTCAAGTTCAACAAAAGTCGGCAGAGTGATGTCAATAGGGGTGTCCTGGAAGAAGAGGATGTCAACCTCCATGTTATCCAGTAGGAAGATTTTTGCTTCCTCTACCTGGTCATTTGTCAGGGTTACTTGATCGTAGGTAATTGTGTTCATAAAGTGAAAGCCTTCGTTGTCCCTGTAAAGATATTGCATATGCACTTCGTTAAGGTTGGCCGGTTCGAATTTATCTCCTGAGCGGTAAGTACGATCCACAGTGTAACCGGTCACCATGTTTTTGAGCTTGCATTTATAAAGGGCCTGCCCCTTTCCCGGCTTGGAAAACTGGAAATCAGTGATGATATACGGTTCCCCGTCGATAGCTATTTTTAGTCCTTTCCTTAGGTCTGACGAGTCATACACTTCAATTTTCTCCTTGATACATGATTTAGGGATTTCTATCAATAGTCCATAACTTCCGTAAGTTCAAGCACAGTCCTTGCTACAGAGATGATTGAATAATCACCACATCCCCTTCAACGATATAGGTACAAGGGAACCACAGAGGGAAAAATGGAAGCCCAAGCAGCATATCCACAGTGCTGAATTCACTTTTTATGGATATGTTTATTATCCCATTACCCCCGTATTCATCCAGTTGCTCCTTAAAGACCTTTTTCAGGGGTGGCTGTTTCCAGGTCATAAGTCCGAAAAATCCGAAGTGAGCCTTCATACTATCCTGGAAGTGCTTTACCACCAGAACTCTTACCGGGGCAGGGTCATTGAGGCACAAAGGAGGGTCTATGTCCATAAGGTCCAAATGGACTGAGGCGCATCCGCAGAACAGAAAAACGCAGAGCAAGCTCGAAACGGTTTTTTTAAAAACGGACTGAAAATTCATCATACTTTCCTCTTGGTGTTTCTGCATAGAATTCTACTTTGTCTACCCTTGAGTAGGCAGGACCTTTATGGCACCAGCTTATCAACTCGTTCACAGCCCAGGAAGGTCCCTCGGCCACGAGTTCTACCCTGCCGCCAGGAAGATTCTTTACCCATCCCTTGAGTCCTAAGCGCTTAGCTTCAGCCCTTGTATTTGCTCTGAAAAATACTCCTTGAACCTGTCCGCTTACGAATGCGTGTACACGTTTTGTAGGCTGTTCCGTCATGGTAGGCTCCCCAAACAATTAGATATTGGTAACCGTATTGGATTGATGATTGTTGATTTATCATTGCTCTATTGGGTAGTCGTTAAATCTCAACGGATACATAACGATTATAGGCCACAAAGAACACTTTAAAGACAACATGGTGCATATATAAAACCTTAGAAAAAGTAATGTCTTTCTCGATACTCTCTGTAACCATTGACGAACAGTACAAAACAATCGTTCTACATGGTTTGTTTCACCAGTTTCCTTTCCTACACATTTATGAAATCTAGGATCAAATATATGCTTATATGATTCCCAAAAGTCACTAAATGATCTTTTGCCTCTATATAAATAAGGAATGCGTTTCCATAATTTTTTACAATTTTCCTTGCTCCTATCTCCAATTACAAAAGCAATAATTTGCCTATTATGCCTAGCAATAGCAACCCATACCCAAACCTTAAAAACACTCGAAAAAACAAAAGACCACATTTCGTCAACCTCTATAACTTCATTTTCATGTGGATCAACCAATGTATCTTGAAAATCAATTTGCTTCGCCTCTGCTTTAAGCCATGATGTTAACGTTTGACGACATACACCAAATTTTCTTTCTATACCACACATACTCATCCCTTCCAAATAACACCCAATTATCAACTCCTTTTCCTCGTCCGAATATTTAGAATGTTGTGGATTCTCCCTGCCATATCTGTTACAATCCTTACATTTGTAAAGCTGTTTACCATTATTAGAGTCAAATCCATTCTTACAAGATATTTACTACCACAATGAGAGCAACTAAGAATATTAGTTTTAATAATCATTTATTATCTCCTTGTTTTTTAAAAGTAAATTATCATATAGTTAAAAGTATATCAAGCGTATATCACGTGACAATTAACGACTATCAAATACTCTTGCCTGCCGGGACGGGAATACATAAATTTTTTCAGAAAACCGGCCTGATTTTCGAGCTTTTGAGTTACCATGTCCATGACAAGCTGAAGTCCCAGTGAGCTATCCATGGCCTCAAGCTGTCTTCTGCGAATCAGGGCCGTGCTTCCCATTTTGGAAAACCAGATTCGTCCCAAGGGGTCGCCATAGGCATCCAGGAAGATGATGTCAATATTGTGCTCAAGGGCCAGGACCACGGCCTGGCTTGAGATGATGATGCTTTCGACCTTTAGGAGAAAAATGTCAAACTGCTTTTCTTTTTGCTTCAGCCGAAAGCATCCATCTTTTTGGGTGATAAAAGTGCCTGGCGTGTTTATTACAAGCTGCATAGGCATTCACGTCAACAAAATGTACCTGTAAGGGTAGGGGAGGTCGCCTTACAAATTGAAAGATATTATATGACAGGTTTGGGAAGTAGTCGAGTTAATTTTAGTGTGGGATTCGGAATTTAAAACTGATCAGGAAGGCGGACTTGTTTGTGGTGCCGGCGTGTGGTTTGAAGTTTTATTCCATATTTACATGACAAAATTAGAAGCATATACTATGTTGTAACCGTTCAGATGTTCTAGGTTCCTAACACCTAAATGCTAATAGCTATTCATCACAGATTATCGTACTAATCTGTGATGAACCATTTCGCTAATAGCTAACAGCTAGTCGCCCAACTTAGATATAAAGAAAAAGGTCAATATGATAAATTCTTGTCTTAAACATTATACATTTGGCCAAGACAAGGCCTTTATTCCAAAAGAGACTGTGAAGACTGCATTGAATAGGCTGAAACAAAAAGAGTTGTTTACTTTAAGCACTATTTCACGCATAGACGAATTTGATAAAATAGGTATACCGGCCTTTATTTGTGAGATTGAGTCAAAATTGGGAATAGGTGAAAGTTGTGGGAAGGGTGTATCTATAGAGCAGGCAAAGGCCAGCGCATTAATGGAGGCTATCGAACGCCATAGTTGCGCGTGGTTTATAAAAGAAAGAGAGCCTTTTATCATTTCAAGCTATAATAAGTTAAAAGAAGATGCATTAGATCCATTAAGCCTGCTTTTACCTTTACCTTTTATTTATCAAACAGATGAGATATTAGAAGATTTAAAAAATGTATCTCTTCCATGGATAAAATCTTTTTCTTTAACGCATAATAAACCTATTCTTTTTCCGCTACACTGGTTTGATCTTATCTATGGCACTACAGGATTTGCTAGTGGAAATACAATACAAGAGGCAATACTTCAGGCAATAGGAGAGGTAATAGAAAGGCATAATATTTCAAGAGTAATAGAAGGGAAGTTGTCTACACCTTCTCTTGATATATCTTCTATTAATTATCATATCGCGAAGTCATTAATAAATAAATTTTTTGACGCAGGAATTGAACTATATATCAAGGATTTTTCCTTAGGATTAAACATACCAACTGTAAGTGTCCTTGCTTATGATTCAAATCCACCAACAGATACACTCAGGATATATAACGCGGCAGGCGCACATCTGAATCGTGATTTTGCCTTAATTCGTGCCCTGACTGAGGTGGCTCAACATAGGGCACAGATTCTTTATAAAGAAAACAAACATAAAAAGCCGGGGGGACCTACTTATTGCTTTCCATATTTTAAGACTTTAGAGGATGCTTCATATTTAATAGAAAATAAAGAAACTATCCCTTTTAATGAGATATCTACTTACAAACATGAAGATTTTCGAGTAGAAATAGAGACGGCGGTAAATCTAATTAAACAGGATAACCTGGAAGTAATTGTGACTAATACGACTTATCCTGAATTTCAAATACCGGCAGTAGCAGTTACAATCCCCGGTGCAAGGCTTAATCGTCCCAGCACAAGGCTAAATCCTTATTTTTATATGGCAAAGATATGCATGGATTTAGGAAATCATAAGAATGCCATTGGGTATTTTAAAAAATCTATAGAAATTGATCCTCAATATAGAGATATTCCCCAAATTTCATGTGATATAGCCATTTGTTATAAGAGCCTAAAGATGTATCAGCAATCAAAAGAATTTTTTGAAAAAACTCTAAATCTATCACCAGAATTAGTCTTGTCAAAGAAATTCATAAGTGATTTCACGGAAGTAATCAGGTTAATCTGAAGTTCCTGTAGAATTTTCCTAAAAAAAAGCCAAAAAGAGTTATTATTGCAATAGGTTATATGGCTTATCATCCTTTTTGGCGTGCAATTTTGTAGTCATGTAACTTACTCAAATTGGGAGGAATATCGCTCAAATTGGGGCCAAGAAAGATTGACTTAATAAAAAAATGTGTGTATTTCTAAATTAAATAACTTGCTGACAATATTGAGAAATTAAGTGTAGTCAGTAATTGCACACCAAGATTTTAAAAATTTATTTTGAAATCAATAGATTACTGTTGTTTTGCCCAGGGAACTTCAGGTTAATTGACAATTGAATATTGTTGATTGGGGAATATGCGAAAAAAATAATGAATAGGGGTGAAACGGAGCAGTGGTCTGATTGGCGCCGGCAATTTTCAAATCGGATTAAGGGACTTGATGCACTGTCAGGGTTGTTGCAACTTACGTCCTCTGAGAAAGAGATTTATAGAGATGTCATAGCACAATACAGGTATGCAGTTACGCCATATTACCTGTCCCTGATCGACTGGTCGGATCCGGATGATCCTATCAGGAAGCAGTGTATTCCTGATCCCGAAGAGATCAGTTTTTCACTTCCGGGTTCAGAAAAAGACCCCCTGGCCGAACGGGCGCATATGTCGGTCCCCGGTCTGATTCACAGGTATCCTGACCGTGTACTGGCAATGGTAACCGGCACATGTGCTGTGTACTGCCGTCACTGCAACAGGAAGCGTACATGGAGAAAACCAGAGGCCGGCAGTACGAGAGAGGCCCTTTATCGTATGGCGGACTATGTTGCAGGCAGTCCCCGTGTCCGTGAAGTCATTGTCTCCGGTGGAGATCCCCTTACAATGCCTCTGAATCTGCTGGATGATTTTTTAAAGGCATTCAGGGAAATTTCTCATGTGGAGGTATTACGTATTGGTACCAGGATTCCTGTAGTGCTTCCCATGCGCATAACCGACGATTTGTGTCAAATGCTGGCCGTACATCGTCCCCTCTGGATAAATACTCATTTCAATCATCCCCGAGAAATCACACCTGAGTCCACAGAGGCGTGCGAAAGGCTCCTTAAGGCAGGGATACCACTGTCTAATCAGACCGTGTTGTTAAAAGGGGTCAATGATTCACTGGAAGTTATTCGGGACCTGTGCCGCTGGCTTCAGAAGATCATGGTAAGACCTTACTATCTTTTTCACTGTGATGCAGTACAGGGAACAGATCACTTTCGAACAGATATCAGAAAGGGTGTAAAAATTATTCAGGGGCTGTGGGGCAAAATAGGTGGTCTGTGTATCCCGAACTATGTTGTGGATCTTCCCGGTGGTGGAGGAAAGGCCATGATGATACCTTCATCTTTGCTTGAATTCGGTAAAGATGAGGCAATATTTCGGACCTTTGAAGGAAAAATAGTGAGGTATCCGTGTCCTGAAGGGGCAGACGCTGGAGAATTAATCAACCTTTGATGCAGGCCATTGGTCTCAGCTTTGCCACTTTTCTTGCAAGTCCTGCCTGGTGTGTGGAATCCACTACCTTTGTAACATCCTTGTATGCTTCAGGTGCCTCTTCTGCCGCACCACGGTAGCTCGCCGCCCGTATGAGAATACCCCTGTGGGCCATTTCGGAGATTACCTTCCTGCCTTTCCAGCGTTTCAGCGCGGCCCTTCGACTCATTGAACGGCCTGCGCCGTGGCAGGCAGAACCCCAGGCCAGTGCTTCCCCGGTTTCTTGACCTACAAGAATATAGGAACAGGTCCCCATAGTCCCGCCTATGAGCACAGGTTGACCGACGTCCCTGAATGCATCAGGTATCTCGGCTCTACCTGGACCAAAGGCCCTGGTAGCTCCTTTCCTGTGGACATAAAGGCGTTTCACCTCGCCGTTTACCCTGTGTTCTTCGATCTTGCATGTATTGTGGCTGACATCATAAAGGTTTTTCACTGCGGCCTTTGGAAATATTTCATGGAAAACCCGGCGGGTGAGATGAGTAATTACCTGCCGATTGGCAAGTGCACAGTTTACCCCACAGGCCATGGCCTTGTAATATCTTTCGCCTTCAGGGGATTTTATTGGGGCGCATACAAGCTCCCTTTCTTTTATTGGGATTTGATACTTCTTGCCGGCCTTACCAAGTACCTGAAGGTAATCAGTACCGATCTGATGCCCAAGCGCCCTGGAGCCGCAGTGGATTGCCACTATTACATCTCCCTGTTTCAAACCAAAGGCCTTGGCCGAAGGCTGGTGAAAGATCTCTTCCACATACTGTATTTCCAGATAATGGTTTCCTGAACCAAGGGTCCCGACCTGACGATATTGGCGGCGTTTGGCAATGTCTGAGACACAAGAAGGGTCAGCTCCTTCCAGTCTTCCTTGCTCTTCAGTGTGGGCCAGATCTTCGGGAAGCCCGTAACCCATCTCCACTGCCCATTGGGCGCCTCCTGTGAGAACATCGTCCAGTTCGGCAGGTTTAAGCCTGATTTTGCCTTCAGAGCCCACACCGGATGGAACAACCTGGAAGAGTCGATCAATCAGGGATTCAAGAAGGGGCAGGACCTCGTCTCGCGTGAGACCGGTCAGCAGGTTCCTGATCCCGCAGGAAATATCATAGCCGACTCCGCCTGCGGAGATAATACCGTTGTCATCCGGATCAAAGGCCGCTACTCCACCAATGGGAAAACCATAGCCCCAATGGGCATCAGGCATGGCAATGGCAGCCTTCACAATCCCCGGCAATGAGGCCACGTTGCTGAGCTGTTCACGGACCTTTTCATCCATATCAGAGACCAGGTCCTCACCGGCAAAGACAAGGGCGGGTACCCTCATGTCCTTGTCCCTGGGGATCTCCCACTGATACTCTCCCAGACGTTTTAGCTGTTTAAGCTCCATTGATTACCTCGAAAATATTTTGAAAGATGAACGTCCAACATCGAACGTCCAACATCGAACGTCCAACGTCGAATAAAAAACAAATATCCAATACCGAACATTCAACCTATTTCTGTTTCTTCTCAGCCGTTTTGATACAGAGGGGAGCAGCCTTTCTTCCAGGTCATAAGTCCTTTCCCCATTCAACATTCGATGTTGGACGTTCGATGTTCGATATTCATTTGTTTCACACATCCACAACACACTGGGCGATCCACCAGTCTCCATCCTGCCTGACTGCGAGTTCGGTGAAGGTTGCTCCCTTGACTTCCACCCCTCGCTGGTGCCTTGAGAAATCAAAGGGTTCTCCCATTGCTGTTCCTGTAAGTGTGAGGTCCTGTGTTTTCACTTTGAAGTCGCTGAATATCAACCTTTGTATATCAGATTCAGCCAAAAGGGAATTGAGCCAGGCAACAAACAGACCTTCCATATCAAAGGAACCGCAGGAAATTGTGACTGATTTTTCTGGGATGACTGTATCAAGGTCTTCAACCAAGAGCGAAAACATCGACTTCGCTCCATTTTCAAAGGCCTCTGACAATGTCTTGCCTCTACCTCTGATCCCTATGTCAGCTCCGTGATCAAAGGTTTCAAAGAATGCCGTCACGTCTGCCCCACTTTTTGCGTCCCCATTCGATCCATCCCCAGATGGAAAGGCCGGTGAAGACTATAAACAGGGTCGCCTGCGCATAAATTCCGTGATAGATATTCACGATTATCCAGCCTATGTTGGCTATTGTATAGACTGCAAAACCGGAACGTTTTTTTCTTATGTTCAGTATTGCCCCTATTATACTGAGAGCGGTTAGTGTCCAGGGAAAAATATGATTCATGATTCCGCTACAATAATTGACTCACCTCAGGTGCGGTAACATGGCCTTGAAGGTTGGAGTCCCGGCCTTCCCAAGCAGTTCGTAAACCGCCATCTCTGCCGGTCCTACAGATGCTCCGATGGCTTCCATCCGGCTCAAAGCTAATTTGGTATTTCGTTTTTTCCTGGATGATACTGCATCAGCAACTATCCATGGTCTGTATTCCATTTTAATTGCACAGACGGCAGTTTGATAAACGCATATATGGGCCTCAACACCCACCATAATCAGAGTGTCAACAGAAGCCGGCAGATTGGCAACGACCTGTTGCACATTGTAGCTTGCCAGGGCATTGAACTCAATCTTGTCCACACAGGTGACATCCGCAAGCAGCTCGGCAAGCTCAGGTACAAATGGCCCAAGGCCCTTTTCATATTGTGTTGTTGCTATAATAGACATCTCCATAGCCTTGGCACAGTGTATCATAAGGGCGGTATTGCATACTACCCTGTCTGCTTTATGAATTGCCTTCATGAGGCGCTCCTGGGGATCAATGACAAGGAGGCAACAGCGTCCGGGGTTCAGGATATCAAGGTGATCAGGTTTCATACACTAACTCCTTATAAAAAAAGGACGCGTGTATTATAACACGCGCCCTTCATTTTTACTTTTGTAGTTGGGCACGCTGCGCTTTGCCCAACCTACATTTTTCAACGCTTTCCTATAAATCAGGCACAGGAGGAATGATATAGTTTTTTGGCATCCTTCATTTTGTAGCTATCGTAGCCATTGTAGGTTGGGCAAAGCATAGCGTGCCCAACAAATCGGCTACTTTTGACTTGTCGTGAAGGATGCCGAAATGAATATGCTTTCTACTATTCCTCTCCAGCGTATTTAGGCCTTGTTGTAATACGCGCGAGGATAACTCCTGCAATCAGCAAGGCCCCTGAGATATAGAAAGCAGTGTTCAGGCTGCCTGTTATATCTTCAATCGTACCGCCCAGTCTTGCCATGAAAAAGCCTGCTCCCCAGCCGAGAAATACCAGGCCGTAGTTGAATCCGAGGTTCTTGGGTCCGTAGAAGTCGGCAGTAAAGGACGGCAACAGGGCAAGACCACCGCCATACTGCCAGTACGCAATACCCACGACCAGGAACAGAAGCAGGACATTCTGCATCGCAATTACAAATGGTAATGCGAACAGGCAGAGGGCGGATATAGTACAGTTTATGGTGTAGGCATTAACCCGCCCGATCTTGTCTGAATAAGAACCCGTACCGACCCGTCCGGCTGCATTGACAAAACCTCCAAACGAGACAAGAATCCAAGCGTTGGCCGCAAGGAATGGAATGTTCTTGCCTGCCTGAACCATCAGGCCTTTAGCGTTTGCAATGATCAGAAGCCCGGACTGTGTAGTGAGCATGAACATGAATACCAGGGCAAAGAACTGCCAGGTTTTCACCATCTCAGAGGCATTCCAATTATGCTTGGTTGCCGCAGCTACATGCTTGGAGATTGCCCCGGGCGGGGACGGAGGCACATATCCTTCAGGAGGCGTTCGCAGGAGCTGACCCGCAATGATAACCACCACGGCGAACAGTATTCCCAGACCCACAAAGCTTCCCGTAATGCCATAGTGGTCAATCAGATACTGCGCCAGAGGGCCGATATATAGGGCCGCTCCTCCATAACCGCCTACCACAAGACCTGCAACCAGACCTCGTTTATGAGGACCGAACCACTTCAGAGCAGCAGGCGTGGGAGAGGCATAACCAATACCCATACCAATGCCGCCAAGTATGCCGAAACCAAAAACCAGCCCGGCATAGCTCTTCATTAATCCTGCAACTATACAACCTGCGGCAAGGAAAAGGCCGCCAACGGTTGCACCCACCTTGGGGCCGAATTTATCCTGTATGCGGCCTCCCGGGATCATTAACAAGGCAAAGATGATAATGCATAGAGAAAAGGGCGTTGCAGCCTGGGCATTGGTAAGATATGTCCAACCTGCATTCATACCCTCTTGAATGACCTGACCAGCCTTGTCCACATTGACCAGTGACGACTTCCATATGCTCCAGGCGTATAATATGCCCAGACACAGGTTGATGGCAGTGCCTGCAAAGGTAGTTATCCAGGCCTGCGCCGGTTCTTTTGTAACTTGACCTGTCATATATTTATCTCCTTCTTAAAGACGCTCTAATGCAATGAATTATTCCTTCATCAGCGCCTTTTTGCTCTCTTTCAGCTCTTCTATCATGTCTTGTGATATCTTTTTGATATCATCGACAATGTCGGGATTTGCCAAGGTCATTGTATCGCCTACGTCCTTGTTATTGGATATGGCTGCCAGTATCCTGCGCATGATTTTCCCGGAGCGTGTTTTCGGCATATCCGGTACAATCCAGACCTTTCTCGGCCTTGCTATTTTACCAATGGAGTCACAGAGACTCTGTGAAATTTTGGCAGCCAATTCCGGACTGGGATCGTATCCCGGCTTCAGGGAGACATACAGGTCAGGGACCATCCCCCTTATCTCGTCCGCTACAGGGACAACCGCCGCCTCTGCTACTTCAATGACGTCAAGAGAGGCGGACTCGAGTTCCTTGGTCCCAAGCCGGTGCCCGGAGACATTGATCACATCGTCAATTCTTCCAAGGATGCGGTAATATCCGTCATCGGCCAGCATTGCGGCATCACCGGCAAGGTACGGCCAATCACGCCAGTCCTTGCTTTTCTCGTTCTTGCAGTATCTTGCAAAATATGTAGACACAAATCGATCACGGTCTCCCCATATGGTCTGGAACTGGCCTGGCCAGGGATTCTGTATGCATATATTTCCTGCCTTTCTTGCTCCGGCAGGGACTACGTTTCCATCATCATCATAGATTATCGGATGAATACCCGGCACACCCGGACCTGCGCTGCCCGGCTTCATTGCCTTCATTCCGGGCACGGTACTGCAGAGAAAACCACCGTTCTCAGTCTGCCACCACGTATCAACTATTACGGCCTCTCCCTTTCCAACTACATTATAATACCATTTCCACACCTCCGGCTCGATGGGCTCTCCGACAGTGGTCATGTGCTTGAAGTGATAGTTGTACTTGGCAGGTTCGTCAGGACCGACCTTTCTCAGTGCCCGTATGGCAGTCGGCGCAGTGTGGAAGATATTTACATCTAATTCCTCTGCTATCCTCCAAGCCCGTCCGGGATCAGGATAGGTGGGTACGCCCTCGAAAATCACGGAAGACGCGCACAGGGCCAAGGGGCCGTAAACAATGTATGAATGACCCGTGATCCATCCGATATCCGCCATGCACCAGTAAACGTCCTCCGGGTGGATATCCTGAATATATTTTGATGTGCCTGTCACATAGGCAAGATATCCGCCTGTGCTGTGCTGGCATCCCTTGGGCTTTCCTGTGGTGCCGCTCGTATACATCAGGAACAGGGGGGCATCGGCAGGCATAGGCACCGGGTCGATTCTTTTACCGCGATAGTCCTTGAGCAGATCATTCACAAAGTAATCACGACCATCAACCATGGGCGTCGGACTCGAGTTTTTCCCCGGATAACGCTGCCATATCAGGACTTTATCAACAGTTTGGCCATCCTTTTCCGCCTTTTCAACAGCTATGTCGGCGTTTGCTTTATGATCAAGGAGCTTGCCGCCCCTGTAATAACCGTCAATGGTTATGAGCACATTGCTTCCGGAATCTACAATCCTGTCTGCGCATGAGTTGCCGCTGAAACCTCCGAAGACCTCGGAGTGAATAATGCCGAGCCTGGCGCAGGCAAGCATGGTTATCGGGAGTTCCGCCACCATGGGCAGGTGAAGCGTTACTCTGTCTCCGGCCTTCAGACCCGCAAAGTCTTGAAGGAGTGCGGCAAACTCGTTGACTCTTACATAGAGTTCCTGATAGGTGAGATGCTGAATTCGTTCATTCTCAAGTTCAGGGACCCAGTGGATTGCCGTCTTGTTTTTGTTCTTTTCAAGATGCCTGTCCACACAGTTGTAGCAGGCGTTTATCTTCCCGCCCACAAACCACTTCCAGCAAGGCGCATCACTTGTATCAAGTGTTGTATCCCAGTATTTGTACCAGTCCAGTAAATCAGCATATTCCTTGAAGCATTCAGGAAAATTCTCAAGGCTGAACCGGTCATATACACTTTCGTCTGTCAGATTCGCCTGAGCAATGAATTTTGTGGAAGGATAATACAAGTCCTCCTCTTTCCAGTGAACAGCAATTTCTGCTTCAGATGTTTTTGCAACTTCTTTTTTTTCCATAAATCAAACTCCTTCTCCTTAGATACTTTTATAGTGAAATATAACTAGTGTCTGAACGAAAAGGCCGTTCAGGCACAATTTTGAATTCTAAATTTTGAATTTAAAAAAAGAAGTAACATTGTTCATGGCCTAAACTGAGAAAACAAAATTTGGGGTTTCCGTTCAGGCACTAACTAATTACGGTAATAGGTTGTTACAACTTTCCGGCCTTCCTATTTCAGACAGACTGGTTATCACCATAGCTATTTTCCAAAACCTTTTAATTATATCTAAATTCATATAATTGTCAAGAAATTAGTTTAAGACTAAGCTGAGTTAGGGCGGCAGATCGATAATCATTTTTATATGTAATTGTGACAAAATGATAAGATATTAATAAGATGCAATTATGATATTTTGAAAATGATTTGGTTATATTTTTGCAGTTATTAGTCTGGAAGGCAAAAAAGACATTAATTTGTTCAAGTTATTTATTGTACGTTCCTTTTGATTTCTTAGCTTTAAGACTAAAAATTCCGGTTTTTTTTGAAATCATGATTTGATTGAATCTATAAACAAAATATATTTCATCTAGTAATATACCCATAAAAAATGCAATAAAAGTCCAAAATATAATATAATATATATCAGACTGGAAAGATATACAGTTACTCCATAAGAAGATATTAGGTGTAGAATGACATATATAAATGTCGGTAGTATATGAGATTTTTTTATTAATAGATATGCTGGCGGAATAGGCAAAGTATTTAATAAATAAGAACACCGATAATACTATTATCCCTTGCTTGAAGAAGAGAGTTGAATTTCCTAAGTCCCTTGACCATAGATCAAATATGATGGTTGGAGTAAAATGGTATATGCTTAAAAAAGATAACAGAATTATTGAACATACACCGAGCCATTTCCAGTGTTCGGCAAATTTAGCACTCTCAATCGGTTTTTTTGTCCGGATTAATTGAGCTACAAATGTAGGCACAATCATGGAAAAAAACATGACCGTAAAAAAGGGGATAAATAAAATACTGAATGAAATGTTAGTACAGAACAAAAAACAACTTATAACCAAGGGAGACAAGAGAGAGAGTAAAAACGTATTTTCAATAGCCAGGTACAAACTCCCGCCCCAAAGCAAAGAGAGTGTGGGCGATGTAAAGGCAGGCGGCATAAGAAAAAGCATTGCCAAAACTGATGCTACATTATCTTTCAATAATAAAAACAAGCATCCGGCTAAGGCAAACTTTTGGCACCAAAGAACCAAGAATGGCTTTTTTAAGTCGAAAGAATTATTTATACAGCTTGTGTTTAAGCCAAGTGCAATAAAAAAGGTACTAATACCAAGAAGTAGGCATGTTATTATCAAGAAAATATAGTTATTCAATGGAAGGCCAATGGTAGCCTTTGCTAAGATTCCTAAAAAGGCGGCTAAAGTGGTTATCCATGATGAATAATAAATAAGATGATCAGCAATTTCTTTTAAGAGTTTTGATTCAGACTTTATATAACTAACTAAATCCTTTTCGCTCATTGGCTTGGCATTGGGAAGACGAAAATCAAAGTAGTCGTCCAACTTAAGTCCAGCAAAGATCAAGGCAAACATCTCAATAATATACTTATGGCACACAACCAGAATCGATTTTCCTGATTTAACCTTTGGGAGTAATATATTGTAATAGTATTTATGAACTCTATTGTACATATCCTCAAAGGTCTCTCCAGAGTCCGGAAATTCAAGTGGAGAATGTAACTTTTTTTCATAATCCTCATAGCCGAAGGATTTTTTGAGTAAATTTTTATTATTTTTTGCAAATATACCAAAGTTTCTTTCTCTCACTTCAGGAGATTCGATAAATGGGATGTTTTCCTGTTCCGATTCTTTTAATGCGATTAAGGCTGTTATTTTGGTTCGAGTAAGGTCGGAAGTATGAACTTCGTCAAACTTTAACCCCTTTTTTAATATGATTTGCCCTGCTTCTTTTGCTTGCCTTTTCCCAAGCTCAGAAAGCGGAACATCAATGCCTCCGGCAAGGTAGTTTCGCTCGTTTGCATGCGTTTCTCCATGTCTAATAAAATATATTGAGCCTGCCATTGCACTATACCGTTAATATTTTTTATGTTAGCGGGTGATTATCCCAGGCAAAAGCCGTGGGCTTATTTTCTATGAGCTCCTCAAAGGGGCCGGTTCATGAGCCTTTAAACTGAGAAGACGAATCTAAAAATTTATTCGATAAATTTTTTACGCAATATTTGTTCCGATCTAGTTATCGTGAAATATCATATAGCTAAATTTTTCGAACTGTGCGGGTAGGGGTTAGCAATCATACAGCTAATTGCTACCCGTACAGGTGGAAATTTTTTTATATCTTTATAGATGCCTGTTAATTTTTTTCATTCTCCGGAAACATATAATTTGTCCTGATAATTAATGAAAAAACGCCGGATTGCCGATAAAACAACGTATGTTCTTCAGGCAAAATAGTAGATGCTTTTCAAAATCATTTTGTTTCACTTATTTTCACGAATTTTATAATTTATCTCGATAATCAATGAAAAGGCTGAAAAATGGCTGAAAAAATACTCATAGTAGATGATAGTGATCTCAATCTAAGACTTCTTAGCAGTATTCTTAAAAATGAGGGATATGAAATAATCGAAGCCGTTGATGGTGAAGAAGCTGTGGATCTCGCACTTCGCGAACTGCCAGACCTTATACTGTTGGATGTTATGATGCCGAATAAAGACGGTTATGAGGCCTGTTCCGAAATTAAAAGCGACAATCGCACTACCAACATCGCCATCATTTTTCTCTCGGCCAAGGCGGAAGCAAAAGACAAGATAAAGGGCCTGGAGTTGGGTGGGGCTGATTATGTGACTAAGCCTTTCGACAAGGGAGAGGTCCTGGCAAGGGTAAGGGCTCAGTTAAAGATTCAAAATTTGACTAAGTGTATGATCCGGGCCAATCAGGATTTGCTCAAAAAACAGGAGAGCCTTGATAATGATTTGAAGGCCGCGGCTGAAATCCAAAAAAGTCTGCTTCCTGACACATTACCTGGTATCCAAAGCATAGACGTGTCGTGGAAATTTATGCCCTGTCAAAGAATCGGAGGAGATCTTTTTAATCTTCTTCGACTGGATGAGGATCATTGGGCTGTTTACGTGCTTGATGTCAGCGGCCACGGTGTGCCTTCCGCCATGGTATCGGTCTCAGTCTCCCAGATGCTGAGACCGCAAACCGGCTTCGTAGTAAAAAAGTCTATAAAACCTCCACCTTACTATACTATCGTATCTCCCTCTGAAGTTCTTAACGAACTGGACAGAGAGTATCCCATAGATCGATTCGAGAAGTTTTTTACCATCAGCTATCATGTGCTCAATACAAAAAATGGGCTACTTAAATATAGCAACGCTGCTCATCCTCCTCCCGTGCTCTTACATCAGGACGGCACGCTGGAGCTATTGGATAAAGGCGGGACGATTATCGGGATGGATGGCATCCTTCCCTTTGAAGAGGGGGAGAGAGAACTGTGTTTCAAAGACAAGTTGATCATCTATACGGATGGAATAGTGGAATATCAAGACAGAAATGGATCATTCTATGGTGAGGATCGTTTTTATATGGAGTTACAAAAATTAAAAAATGAACCTGTTTCCGTAATAATGGATGGCATCATAGAGTCTGTAATGAATTTTGGAGAACATAATGAACCACAAGACGATATTACCATGCTGGGTTTAGAGTTTAAGGGAAACGAAAAAAAAGGTGCATCATAAGCAAAGAAAAAATAGAGGGAGGATTCATGAAAAATAAATTATTTTTAAATGGTCTGTTTGTTGTTTTTGCTCTTTTGTTTTGTAATGTCGCTTTTGGGAATACCCCCAAAAAAGTTTTCATTATCCATAGCTATGAAAAAGGACACATATGCGGTCAGCCTCAGGAAGATGGCATAATTGAGGCCTTTAAAGAATCTGGCCTGGAACCAGGCAGAGATGTTGAATTTCACTATTTCTACATGGATACCAAAAAGACCTACACTACCCCTGCTGAAATTGAACAAAGGGGTAAATTGGCTCTTGAAAAAGTCAAAAATATTCATCCTGATATACTCCTCGTCATTGATGATAATGCGATTAAAACAGTTATGATGCCTTTAATAGGCAGCGATATCCAGGTCGTTTTCTGCGGCATGAACGGTCAGCCCGAAGACTACAGCATGAGGAAACATTTCATGGACAGCCGCAGGAAACCAGGGGGCAAGGTTACAGGTGTATATGAAAAACTGTACCTGGTGAGGTCCTTGGGTCTGATGAAGGCTGTCCTCCCTGATCTCAAGAAAGTGTTGGGCATCACTGATTATTCACCGACTGGTAATGCAATAACAAATCAGTTTAAAAAGGAGATTGAGGAGGAAACTCCTGCCGTGGCCTTTGAACTCGTAAGGGTAAAAGATTTTGCAGAGTACAAAAAGGTAATCTCCCTGGTAAATGAGGATCATGAGATCGGCGCAATCTATCCCGCAGCCCTGTCGCTCAGGACGCCTGAAGGCAAGACATATACAGCTCCTGACATTTTCAGATGGACCATTAAGAACTGCGATAAACCGGGCATGGCGTTGAATTATTTTTTTGCCAAGCTCGGGATCTTCGGAGGGGCGGCTGTGGATTTCAAGGCAATGGGACATCAGGCAGGCACCAAAGCGGTTAAGATTATAAAAGGATCCAGGGCCGGGGACCTCCCCATAGAAGATGCCGACAAATACGCTATTGTCTTCAATCTGGCGAGGGCAAAAGAGCTTGGCATCAATATCCCATTTGAAATTCTTGGAGCTGCTGATTTTGTCTATGAAGAAGTTATTTTAAAGTAGATGTAACCTTAGTTGAGCCATTAGCGTTTAGCTTTGAAAAATCAGGGCATTACGTTAATTAGAAATAACGTCCAGAGGGGTTCACCCTGTTGAATCCCCAAAGGGGGCAGCGAAGCTGCATTCAACAGTGTGAAAGTTTGTAATAGTAAACATCTTGTAATCATTAAACTAATAGCTAACCGCTAAAGGCTAATCGCTTAATTTAGTTGTAGAGGTAATGATAATGAACAGAGCTTCTTTTATTATTTTAACAGCTTTTCTGATTCTCATTTTTGTAAGTACAGCATTGGCTTCTACTCCCAAAAAGATTTTCTGTGTGCAGAGTTATGATAAAGGCAATGTTTGCGGGGCAAGGATTGAGGATGGGATGCTCAAATCGTTAAAGAAGCTGGGATATGAGGATGGAAAGAATATAGAGCTTTTTCACTTCTATATGGATACCAGACTCGAATATATAAAACCGGAAGAGGTGAAGATGAGGGGCAAGCTTGCCTTGAATGAAATAAAAAAGGTAGATCCTGACCTTGTGTTGATTTTTGACGATAATGCATGTGAATATGTAATGCTTCCCCTGGCTAAGAGCAAGTATCCTATCGTTTTTTCAGGTATGAATGTTCGTCCTGAATACTATGACAACATAACGGATTTTATGAAAACCCGGGAGTATCCGTCATTTAACATTACGGGCGTAACGGAAGAAGTCCCCTATGAGGCAACTATCAAGTTGCTGAAAGAGTTGGTCCCCGATGCCAAAAAGATGGTGGCCATCTCATCTACGGGCGCTCCATTTCCGACCTTGATGGCCAGAGACTTTGAACAGAAGATCACCGCCCATCCTGAGAAGTATCCGATAAAACTTGATAAAATGGAGTATATACGAACATTTAAGGAATATAAATCACTAATAGAGAAATATGAAAAAGCTGAGGATATTGATATTATATTTAACGTTATCATTACTACCCTGGAAGACGAGAAGGGAAAGGGTGTGCCGCTAAGGGAAGCCCTTGGATGGATGGTCAGAAATCAGAACAAACCGGGCTTTACCTGGCTGGCAGACTGGGTTCCAATGGGATATCTGTGCTCTGCAGGCATTGATCTTCCCATGTGTGGAGAGCAGGTGGCGCAGCAGGTGGTTCAAATACTCAACGGGAAAAAGCCTGGTGATATTCCAATTGAGAGGCCAAAGGATCAATATGTTGTCTTAAATCTGGCAAGGGCTGAGCAATTGGGGATAACCATCCCCGTTTCTATTTTGGAAGCAGCAGCTAAGGTATATCGTAGCATGAGCGTTTATCCTGAGTATCAAATGACAGGGCATTAATAATATGAAGAGACCTCTTCTATACACCTTAAGATCAAAACTTATTTTTGCAGCTTTTACAATACTTGCCGTTTCCATGTCCATTGCCACTTTCCATGCCATTGGGTCCTTTGATAAGTATATAAAACAGGAGGTAAAAAACGAACTTCAATCTAATCTTACAATTGCTTCACTTATATACGATAATCACAAACAAAGATTAACAGCTATTGCCAGGGCCATCTCTCTTGATAATACCTGCAAAATCGCACTAAACCTGGGTATGAAGTCCCAGCTCGCTACGTATATATCAAGTCTATTTAATGAATATGATATCACCATGTTAATTATCACAGATAAAAACGGGCAGGTTGTATGCCATGGAAACGAAGTGGGTTTTTCTGCATCCGATCTCTCCGGGCATGATCTTATTAAAAGAGTAATAAATGGAGAATCAGTAATATCCACAGAGATAGAGTCTGATCCAGGGCTACTTAAAAAGACTTTTCATGATAAATCTCTTCATGGATCCGGCAACTCCGCACTCATGATTGAGGCAGCAATGCCTATTTATCTCAGAAATGAACTTGTTGGTGCGGTATTGGTTGGAGATTTACTGAATAATAATATGAAGCTTGTTGGGAATATTAAGGAGACGAGCGGCAAAACAGAATGCTTTATCCTGATGGGAGACAGGATTATATCGTCCACGTTATACAAGAATGGGGTTCCCTTATTGGGGAAATATCTTCATTTAAGTAAAGATACAGGAGATACATCTGAAATAAAAGATGTGGAGATACTGGGCAATAGGTACATTTTAGATTTTCAAACAATAAGGGATATCAACAACCAGGATGTCGGGTTGTTAGCGGTTGCCTCTAATTTAAAGAGGATGGAGGTCATGAAAAAAATAACCGGAGATAGGATGCTTTTGATATCCGTCGCAGGTATTGTGCTTGCCATATTTCTCGTCATCCCTATATCGAAAAAAATAACTGATCCGATTAAGGCAGTAGTCCACGGCATGGCTGCAATAAGTAAAGGGAAGCTGGACCATCGCGTAGAAATCGTTCAAAAAGACGAAGTCGGTAAGTTGATCTACGGCTTTAATAGGATGGCTGATAGCCTGGTTGAGAGACAATTGGAGCTTGAAAATGAGAGAGAAATTGCTCTGGAGGCAAGCAGATTAAAGAGTGAATTCCTTGCCAATATGAGTCACGAGATCCGGACTCCCATGAACGGGATCATGGGGATGACCGATCTGGCCCTTGGCACAGATCTTAACAAAGAGCAGCGGGAATATCTGGAGATGGTGAAGATGTCCGCAGATTCCCTTCTTGACTTATTGAACAGTATCCTGGATCTTTCTAAAATCGAGGCCGGGCGTCTCGAGTTGGAGGAAATCCAATTTGACCTGCGCACTACAATGGAGACTGCTACTGAAGTACTGGCAGTGAAGGCATACGAAAAGGGACTGGATTTGGCCTGTCACGTCAAGCAGGACGTGGCTTCGGCTCTGGTTGGGGACCCTGTTCGATTGCGGCAGATCATCATCAACCTGGCGGGCAATGCAATTAAATTTACAGACAAGGGAGAGGTCGTCATCCGGGTGGAGAAGGAGAAGGAGGAGGAATCCTCCGTTCTGTTGCATTTCATAGTCTCGGACACTGGTATTGGGATTCTCCCTGAAAAAGCGGATGCGATATTTGAAAGTTTTACCCAGGCGGATGGTTCAACCACCAGGCAATACGGAGGCACTGGCTTGGGCTTAGCTATATCCAAACAATTCGCAGAGATGATGGGCGGGCGCATGTGGGGGGAGAGCGAGCCGGGCAAGGGAAGCACTTTTCATTTTACGGCCCGTTTTGGGTTGGGCGGTGCGGAAACAGTGGAAATGGCGCGCATTAAGGAATTCGACCTTTCCGGGATACGAGTTCTTGTTGTGGATGACAATGTCACCAGCCGCCTGGTGATCAGGGAGATGGCATCATCCTTCGGTCTTGTGCCTGTTGAGGCTGTGGATGGTGAGGATGGCATTGCCGAGATGGAAAAGGCGTTTGATGCCCGCGATCCCTACAAGCTCCTTTTGTTGGATTTCCAGCTTCCGTTTATGGATGGGTTTGATGTGGCAGAGAGGATCAAGGAGAGGTCTTTTGGTGCGGACGTGAAAATTATCCTGCTTACCTCTGCAGGTCAAAGAGGAGACGCAAAGCGTTGTGAGGAATTAGGGATATCGGCCTATTTGCACAAGCCAGTGAAGCAGTCGGAACTTCTGGATGCCATTAAGATGGCCCTGGGACATCCCTCTGGTGAAAGGGGTCCGGTGATTACCCGCCACCTTATCCGGGAAGCCCGCAAGAAACTATACATACTCCTGGCTGAGGATAATATCGTGAATCAGAAGCTGGCTGCGAGATTATTAGAGAAGAGGGGTTATCAGGTTGTTGTGGCACCTGATGGCAAAAAGGCGGTGGATGCCTTTGAGAAAGAGCATTTTGACCTCATCCTGATGGATATCCAGATGCCTGAGATGGATGGGCTTGAGGCAACTGCAGAAATTCGGAAAAGAGAAGAACAGCTCAAAGCTCAAAGCTCAAAGCTCAAAGCAAAAGATGGAGCTTCTTCCGATGAACTTTCAGCTTTGAGCTTTCAGCATTCAGCTCGATCGGAATACGTTCCGATCGTGGCCATGACAGCGCACGCCATGAAGGGTGACCGTGAAAAATTTCTTGAAGCTGGAATGGATGAATATGTACCCAAGCCGATCAAGCCTGAGAACCTGTTTGAGGTGATTAAAAAGGTAACCTCTCGTCCTTATGATCTTTAATCAACATTACCAAGATTTAGCTATTAGCTATTAGCTAAAGGCTAATAGCTTAATTTAGGTTACAAGATATATGAGGCCAAAAGTAATCAAAATCGTTATTGACAGCAAGCTGGAAGAAGTGCCATCTGTTGGTAGGAAAGTGCGCGAAATTTGTTTATCTATGCGACTTCCTTCTTTTGAGGCTTTTCAGATTGAGCTTTGTGTTGTTGAGGCCGTGACCAACAGCATCAAACATGCCTATAGACTTGAAGCAGGTCACCAAGTGGAAATAACGTTAAGTATTGTTTCTGACAAGTTTGTTTTTGATATTTGCGATACAGGAATTCCAATGGACTCAAAATTGCTGGAAGAAAAAGGTCCTGCTTTGTCAGTTGATGCTGATAATCTTGAGAGTATCTCAGAAAAGGGAAGGGGACTTGCTATTATTAAGAAAATTATGGACAATGTGGTCTATACATCAAAGCAAGGAAAAAATTGCTTTTCAATGAGAAAGAAATTGGATTTGAAATCAGTTGTCGATACTGGAAATTTGAAATTTGAAATCAGGTAACGCATCTACATCCTTGTGTTTTTCCCAATTTCAAGTTTAAAATTTCACCGCATCCATTAGCGGTTAGGAACGGGAGATAAATAAGTTGAACAAAAATTAATAGGATTTTTTGTTGTATTCAAGGCGCGAGGAGCGAGCATAACGGGTTATGTGATCGACGAGCAACGAAGAAGACGGCAAAAAAGACATTAATTTGTTCAAGTTATTTATTGTACGTTCCTTAATATAGTGAGCTGATATGAATGGCCTGTCTCGGTCTAATCGTTCATTCAAAGCTTACCTTGGATTAGCACTAAAGGGCTTTTGCATGGGCGCTTCAGATGTGGTTCCGGGGGTTTCAGGCGGAACCATGGCATTCATCCTTGGAATTTATAAGGAATTGATCGAATCCATCAGGTCTTTTGACCTGGTTTTTTTTAAATTACTTTTTTCTTTGAAGTTAAGTGAGGCACTGAATCATGTCTCATGGCGATTTCTTATGGCAGTCGGCATGGGTATTTTTATGGCCATCTTCAGTCTTGCCAGGATTCTGAGCTGGCTTCTTCAGAACCAGCCGATACTCATATGGTCTTTTTTCTTTGGTCTGATAGTTGCTTCTTTATTTACCGTAAGCCGGTATCTTGAAAAATGGACCCTATCCATTTTCGCCTGGGTAGGATTGGGGGCGGCCTGTACATATTTCCTGGTTGGTATAGTACCTGCGTCTACACCGGATACTCCATGGTTTTTATTTATGAGTGGGGGCATTGCTATATGTGCAATGATCCTCCCTGGAATATCCGGGGCATTTATCCTCGTACTTTTGGGTAAATATCATTATGTGCTTGAAGCCGTAAATAACCGCGACTTCTTAACACTTATCATAGTGGCTGCCGGAGCCGGGGTAGGATTAATTTCATTTGCTCGTTTTCTTAGCTGGCTTTTAAATAAATACTACAATTTTACTATAGCCATATTAACCGGCTTTATGTTGGGTTCATTGAGAAAAATCTGGCCCTGGAAACAATCCTTGCAGAGCATGACAGACACGCAAGGGAATGCGATCGTTACGGCCCAGGTCAATATCTTGCCGTCTCAATGGAGTGCGGAAGTAACGCAGGCCCTTTGTCTTGCAGTCCTCGGCTTTTTGATTGTCTTTTTTATGGATTTTTTGGCTGAAAAAAAGAAACAGACATTATAGATAATAATGTTGAATGCTGAATTTTGAATTAAGGTATATATTTTTTAAACGTTTTTTCACAAATCAACAATCATCAATGCTAAAGGGGGCGCATCTAGAGGTTGGGGGAGAGGCTTCTGAACGCCATTTTGTCAGCTGATGAGGTTTACGTAGGTCCCTCAAATCGGCCTTTTGTGATAGCTGACCAACCCTCAAATCGGCCTAAAATCCTAGGTCCCCCAACGCGTAAATGCGCCCTGCTGGGAATACAATGGAAATATTAGAGGAAAAGATCAATGGTGTTGAAGTGTTAAATCTGACTGGAAGACTGGATGCCTTTTCGGCTAAGGATTTTAAAGAGAAAGTCGGGTCATTGGCCAAAGAAAAGCGAGTCAATCTTGTTATAGATATGGGCGCGATAGATTTCATAGATAGCTCCGGATTGGGTAGTCTTGTTGCCTCCCTTCGTTCAGTAAATAAGTTGGGTGGCGACATAAAGATTGCGTCACTTCAGGATACAGTGCGATCTATCTTTGAAATTACCCGCTTACATCGTATTTTTGAAATATTCGATGACAGTTTTACTGCTGCAAAAAGCTTTTGACATGAAAATACTGATATGTGGCGGTGACGGACAACTGGGCAGTGATTGCGTACAGGTTCTTCAAGAAACGCACGAAGTCTTTGCCTTAACCTTAAATGAACTGGATATTACTAGTTCCTCAGATGTGGATAAGGTGATAGGGAAATACGTCCCTGACATCATACTCAACTGCGCTGCATATACCGCAGTTGATGCTTGTGAGACAGAAAGGGAACCGGCCTGGAAGGTCAATGTTGAAGGGCCGAAAAACCTGGCATCCTGGGTCACAAAATATAGCGGTCTATTAATCCATATCTCTTCTGATTATGTTTTTGACGGCCGAAAAAAGCCGCCGGAGCCCTATGTGGAAGACGATGAGCCGAATCCTCTTTCCTATTATGGCAGGACCAAGCTTGAAGGTGAAGTGGCTGTAATGCAGACAACAGACCAATACATAATATTGCGGCCGGCCTGGTTGTATGGCATTCATGGCCGGAATTTTCTTAAGACTATCCTCAAAATAGCCCTTGGAAATCCTGATAAAAAGCTGAAGGTCGTGAACGACCAGTTTGGTTCGCCTACATGGTCTTACCGGCTGGCACTTCAGATCGCCGAACTTATAGAAAAGAACGGCAGGGGAACCTATCATGCCACTGCTGAAGGACATTGCACATGGTATGAATTGGCCGATCATTTTCTTGGGAAAATGGGTGTTCCGCATTCATTAATTCCGTGCACGAGTGAGGAGTATCCCACTCCGGCAATAAGACCGGGAAATTCAATACTGGAAAACAAGCGGCTGAAAAAGGCAGATATCAATGTGATGAAAGATTGGTCCCATGATGTGGATCAATTCGTTTCCGATTTTCAGGAACAATTGCTAAACGAGGCAATGAAGACAAGACCATGAAAAATATGTTGGTGACTGGAGGGTGCGGTTTTATTGGAACAAATTTTATCAGGTATCTGTTGAAAGAATCAGACTTTTCCGGGCGTGTGATTAATGTGGACAAGCTGACGTATGCAGGAAATCCTGAGAACTTATTTGATATTGAGAGAGATTTTCATGAGCGATATATTTTTGTCAAGGCCGATATATGCGACCGTGACGGCATTGCAGGAATATTTAATGACTTTGAGATAGATACTGTCTGCCATTTTGCCGCTGAATCCCATGTTGACAGATCCATTGTCAGCCCTGACGCATTTGTCCGGACCAATATTATAGGCACGTTCAACTTATTGGAGTCGGCAAAATCAAACCAGGACCGGCTGCAACTTTTTTACCATATCAGCACTGACGAGGTGTTCGGGAGCCTGGGAAAGGAGGGATTTTTTACAGAGGAGACCCCCTACAGACCTAATAGCCCCTATTCCGCTTCAAAAGCCGCTTCAGATCATTTGGTAAGGGCCTATTACAAGACCTACGGTTTGCCGGTTATCATCTCCAATTGTTCGAATAATTATGGCCCATATCAATTTCCCGAGAAACTGATTCCGTTAATTATCCTCAATGCCCTGGAGGGAAAACCACTACCGGTTTACGGAGACGGCAGATATGTCAGAGATTGGCTCTATGTCAGGGATCACTGTATTGCCATTTGGGAATTAATTAGAAATGGGAAAACGGGCAATATGTACAACATCGGCGGCAACAACGAGGTGGAGAACATCAACCTTGTGGAGATAATTTGTGATATCTTAGATGGCCTTCAAAAACTGAAAGACAATAAGTCAAGAAGGGAATTGATAATTTTTGTCAAGGATCGGCCTGGTCATGACCGCAGATATGCCATAGATTCCACTAAATTGAAAAAGGAGTTGGGCTGGGTTCCTGATGAGTCTCTTGAAACCGGGATCCATAAAACTATCAAATGGTATCTTGATAATCAGGAATGGATCGGCCGGGTCAAGAGCAGAGAGTACCAGACCTGGATCAAGGAGCATTATGACTATGCCGATATATGATTATGAATGCACTAAGTGCGGAGCGATTTTTGAAGCAATAGTCGGCATGGGTGAAGACCCTTCACCATGCCCTGATTGCGGGAGCCATGAGTCCAAAAAACTCATAACGGCACCGGCTTTTCATATTAAGGAAGATCGTACCACAGGCCGTATTGAAAAGAGGGTCAAGAGCTATCTTAAAGATGGCAATATTTCAGGCGCTATGCGCTTTGCAGACCAGGCAGCGTCCATGGTAAAATCCGACAAGGTCCAGCGGATATCGGACAAGCTTCATCAGAAGACGGGCGTATAGGGAGCGGGGCAAGCCTGTCAGGGCTTACCCCACCACTTTTGATTGATGATTGATGATTGTTGATTGTTGATTTATTATTGCTCTATTGTTCTATTCTTATGCCTTCTCCATTCCCGCCTGCCTCGCAACGAGTGGGCAGGAAGAACTCACGAATCAACGATTCAAATTTTCGGTAAACCCTGAACCACTGAACCCATGAACGGTTATCTAAAAGGCATACTGCATGGAGACCGTAAAGCGGTTTCCTGAATGAATTTGTTCATGCCGCTCCGTCTCGACGTAAATATACTCAGCACCGATCTTGAGTGGTTTGGACAGTGAATACCAGGTATTGATAAAGTACTGCTCGTTGCGCGTGAAGCGACGGTCGTTGGTGTCCGTCAGGTCGCCTATGTCGCCATTGTTGGGATTGTCAAAGCCGTAACCCGCAGTCATAGTGGTCTTGTCATTGACAGCATAGGTGAGATCGGCCCATCCTCCGTATGCTGATGCAGGTCCTCCGTCCTCAGCCATATCCAGATCATAGCGCAGGAAGTTGCGGCCGAGGCCCTCACCGGTCCAGAGTTCACCCTTAAGAGTAAAAGGTCCGGCAACGTACTTCATTTCGCCGCAAACCAGCCAACGGTCTGTATTATTGGAGCTGTCTTGTCCATAGTCGGCATCTCGGTAGCCTAAGCCAAGGGCCACAAGGCCGCCCTTGCCCAGAATTTCATTGGAGTATTGGATCCGGCCGAGTAGCCATGGCATACGGTCTTCGTTCTCAGTATCTGTACGCCTGTGCTTCATCATTGATGCCAATACCTGAAAATCTCCAAACTCTTGCCGCACTGTAATCTGGGGGACACGCCACCACAGGTTTCCTGTCGCGGTCAGGATGCCGAAGTCAATGGTCGATGGATTGAGCTGTGAGACCGGGACCCAGTCCTGACCGACCACCACGCTTGTGCCGGTTTTTTCATAGCCGATATCAATATAGCCATGGCGCATGCGTGGAATCAGGTTGTCGCCGTTGTTGTCACCATAGAAGTCCATCTCTATGCGGCCCAGGGCCGACCATTCACCCCACTTATGACTGGCAGCGAAACCAATCCTGGTGTCGCGTGGGTTGAAGTTGGTAGAGTCGTTTTTGTAATCACTTTCCTCGGCGACTGCACCTACGAAGTCATTATATTTCGTGAATTCAGCCGTGTCGTAATTAAAGTCGACCTTGACCTTTCCATAGAGTTGCATGTTGTATTTTGACCAGACATTGCCCAGGTCTTTCAGATTCCTCAGAGCCGCAACCTCCTCGGCTGTCAGAGCTGGAACATCGGCTGGCTGAGCTGCGATCTGGGGGGCCGGAGCGGTTTCAAGCTGATTGATACGATTCTGGAGGGCCTGCATATTTTCTTGCATCTGCATCATCTGGTCCTGCATGGTCTTCATTTGCAGCTTCAGATCTTCTGCAGACTCTCCATAGGCGAATGTGCTCAACCCTCCAAAACTAATGAGCGTTAAGCTCAAAACAAATATTGCTGCCCGGTAAGGGGCAAAAAATCGCTTCATTAAAAAATCCTCCCATCCTTTTTTGTTATTTGATAAGGAATTTATAGCTGTTAGTATCCATAGATCCTGGTAAAGACATCCATATCATAGGCTACCCCACCTCCTTTGAGCAATTAGCTGTTAGCCGATTTGTTGGGCACGCTATGCTTTGCCCAACCTACAATGGCTACAATGGCTATAATTTGAATAGTGATTCAGTTTATTCAAAAAAACTTTTTTCCCAAGAATCAGCTCAGATTTCCGGTCCGGCCAAAGCCTCCCTGGTCATCTTTAATACTACTCCCGAAAGCCCCAGCAGTCCGATGAGATTAGGGATGGCCATGGCCCCATTCATAGTATCGGAAAAGTCCCAGACAAACTTTACTTTTTGAAATGCACCAATGGCGATAACAAGGCAAAAGCAGTAGCGATAGGGCATCCTGGCCTTCAGCCCCAGTATGTATTCAATACACTCTTCACCATAATAGGCCCAGCCTATCATGGTGGAGTATGCGAATACAGTAAGCCCGATGGTCACAATCAGTCCGCCCGGGCCGGGCAGTCCCATTTCAAAGGCCATGTATGTCAGTGCGCTGGAGGTCTCCCCGCTGGTCCACGCGCCGGTGGAAAGGATCACCAAGGCTGTCATGGAACAGACAATAATTGTATCAAAGAATACGGCTGTCATGGCTATAAGACCTTGGCGCACAGGGCTGTTGGTCCGGGCTGCCGCATGTGCGATGGCCGCGCTTCCGAGACCGGCCTCGTTGGAGAAGACCCCGCGGGCCACTCCGAAACGGATGGCAGTAGCCACTGCCGCCCCGGTAAAACCACCAACAGCAGAGGCAGGGCTGAAGGCGTGTTCTATTATCAAGGTGAAGGCCCCCGGGATCCTGTCAAGGTTCAGGGCAAGTATCACAAGTGCCCCACATACATAAGAAATCCCCATGACCGGAACAATCTTCTCAGTAACCTTTCCGATGCGACGGATACCTCCGATTATTACGATTCCGGTCATTAATGCCAGCGTAATTCCAGTGAGAAGGGGAGGGACCCCCCAGGTTTCGCCGAGGGCCACTGCTACTGAATTGGACTGGACCATGCTGCCGATTCCAAAGGCGGAGAGGCTGCCCATCAGCGCAAAGAGCCACCCCAACCATTTCAGTCCCAGGCCCTCTGCTATATAGCGCATGGGACCGCCTTGCATGGTTCCATCAGGGAGCATGCGTCTGTATTTCACTGCCAGCACTGCCTCGGCATATTTGCTTGCCATGCCGAAGAAGGCGCAGACCCACATCCAGAAAATGGCACCGGGGCCGCCAAGATAGATAGCCGTGGCGACTCCGGCAATATTGCCTGTTCCAATGGTGGCTGAAAGGGCCGTGGTCAATGCCTGGAAGGGACTGATGTCCCCTGTTACATCGTCCCCCCTGGGCTTTGAAAAGACGAGCTTTAGGGCCTTGAAGAGGTGAAATATCTGCACAAAGCGCAGGCGCAGAGTGAGAAAAACCCCTGTACCCACCAGAAAGACAAGCATTACAGGACCCCATACAAAACTGTTAAGGCTTGACATAATTTCGGACAGTGCCACTATTTTCTCCTCTTTTTTATTATCTTGAGAGTCCAAAGTTCTCTCGTCATGCCGGTCCCGGATCGGAGTCCGGGATGAAGGATCCGGCATCCAGATCGCGGAACGTTTTAAAAAGAGGCTACCAACTTAAAGCGGGACACCTTTCCATAAGCGCTAGTCAGTCGCAACGTCATTCCGCGAAAGCCGGAATCCAGTTATACTTTAAACGGTCTAAATTTGAGCTTTGTCAATTTTCTAATGATGCTACCGAAAACACTAGCTGAAGGCAAGAGCAGAACCGCGAGGCTTCTTCACGTATGAAGGCAGGCAAAAAGTTGCTGAGTTCATTAAGCGAATATGCCGAGAAGAAAATATCGGCATCCTTCATTCTGTAGTTTACACTTTTTCAACATAGACGGATGCCAGCCATTAGCTGTTAGCCATTAGCCATTAGGTAAAAATATTGTATAAAAACGGATTGTTAAGCTAAAACCTAACGGCTAATAGCTAACCGCTAATCGCACAAGTCATATTTTTTGAGGTATATTATCCCTAAAAGTGTAAACTACTTTTGGATTGCTATGAAGGATGCCAAAATATCAATAGTTTTCCTCATATTATAAGAAAATGCTTGAAAATAAAGAAGTGATAGAATAGTATCACTATTATGAGGACAGAAATAGTAACCACATTGAAGAGGCAAGCAACAAAGATTCTGGCAGACCTGCGTGAATCTGGGGATCCGATCCTCATTACTGAGCATGGCAAGCCATCAGCCTATCTTGTTGATGTCAAAGCCTTTGAGCTTATGCAGGATCGGATGCGTATTCTTGAAGGGATAGCAAGAGGTGAAAGAGCTATTCTGGAGAACCACACCTATACTCAGAAAGAAGCAAAGGGAAAGATGAAAAAATGGCTCAGTTGATTTGGACTGAGCCTGCTCTGCCGGATCTTGACGAGATTGCCGAATACATTGCTTTGGATAATTTCGGGGCTGCTCAGAGATTGGTAGAGAAAGTCTTTAAGCGTGCTGCACTACTTGAGCAATTTCCAGAATCCGGTCGTCGACCGCCCGGACTGAAGCGTACACCATACCGGGAAATTGTAGTTGGACCATGTCGGATTTTTTACCGAGTAGAGAACGACAGGGTATACATGCTCTATGTAATGCGTGCAGAGAGACTGCTCCGTAAGTATCTACTTGAGGAAAGAGATCAGGAAAAAAGCAGTTACAGTTAACAATGGGGGGGCAAACCTGACCACCAACAGCGTAGCGGTTTTTTAGTGGAATTCATCGATCAAGTATGTGAGAAGAAAGGCATCAATCCAAAGGAACTTCGAATGGGTAGTTATCGCGGTTGTATCTCAAAGTCAGGCTGCAGATAGCGTATCAATTGGTCCCCAATTCCACTTGTGAATTTCACGTTGGGCGGAATAAAGAACAAGGAAAAACATGACAAAAGAAATCGGAAACGGGGCAAATCTCGGTTTCGAGGACAGGCTGTGGGCCGCCGCCGACGACAAGCTGCACGGCAACATGGATGCGGCCGAGTATAAGCACGTCGTCCTCGGCCTCATTTTTCTCAAGTACATCTCCTTCATTATCATGCCGTCTCACTGCCCTGGGATCAAGGCAAAACCACTCAATGTCTCTAAGTACATGTTGTTGATAGTCGTTAATTTAGTACATAAACCACTACCTCTGGTAGTGGTCCAGTAAACTTGGTTCTACCGTATGAGGAAGTATGATGTTCCTCCATGGGAGGTGTGCACAGACACCAAGGAGGAACACCATGAGTAAG
>PQXE01000002.1:131231-138017 GCA_003194495.1 Deltaproteobacteria bacterium | reverse complement strand
TAATTTAGTACATAAACCACTACCTCTGGTAGTGGTCCAGTAAACTTGGTTCTACCGTATGAGGAAGTATGATGTTCCTCCATGGGAGGTGTGCACAGACACCAAGGAGGAACACCATGAGTAAGAGATTTCGAAGGCTATCGCATACCCTGTATGAATGCAAGTATCACGTCGTATTTTGTCCAAAATATCGATACCGTATTTTGGAAGACAAGTTAGGAGAGGATGTCAGCCTGGAGATATATAGGTTGTGCCGCCAGAAGGAGGGAGTGGAGATACTGGAGTTGAATATCCAGCCCGACCATGTACACACGGTCATATGGATTCCTCCGAAATATGCGGTTTCAAATTTCATGGGTTTTCTGAAAGGCAAGCTGGCATTGCGTCTGTTCAACAAATATGAGCATTTGAGCCGTAGATATTGGGGACGTCATCTTTGGTCCCGTGGCTATTGCGTGAGCACGGTTGGGCTTGATGAAGACAAGATACGCCAGTATGTGAAGTGGCAAGAGAAACAAGAAAGTCAAGCTGAGGAATCGCCACAACAAAGGCTTTTCGACTAAGCACGAATAGTAATAGCGCACCTTCCAGGTGCATTCATTTCAAGCCACCGCCTCTGGCGGTGGTAATTTGACTGTCACGTGATATACGCTTGATATACTTTTAATTATATGATAATTTACTTTCACAAAATAAGGAGATACTAAAAGATTATTAAAACTAATATCCTTGGTTGCTCTCATTGTGGTAGTAAAAGTCTTGTTAAGAATGGATTTGACTCTCATAAGGTTTTATATATGCATCATGTTGTCTTTAAAGTGTTCTTTGTGGCCTATAATCGTTATGTATCCGTTGAGACTTAACGACTACCAAACAGACTTCCGTCTCTGGTTAAGGGATCAGCCAATTCCCGTGTTACGTGCAATTATCCGCACAGAAGACTTCGATGCCACACGTCGAACCGCTAAATGGAAGGAAGCGGAAAAACTGGCTGAATTTATAGCAGATAGGCTTAGGGATAGAAAGGCACGGGGCTCCGCATTTATTGGTCGAAAAACTGGGTCAACGACTGAATAATATTCAGAACAAGAAATGGATGAGATTGCCCAACAAAAAAATTCAGCAGACGCACAAAGCCGTGCCGCTGATTTAGACGTTCCCGGCGACTACGTCGCCGGGAATCGCGGCGCTGACTTCGTCAAATGCCTTGTTCCTGGAAGAAGGACATGGAAACCAATCTCAACAGCTTGTTTCAGAAACTCACAGCCTATTTAGCAGGATACTTGGAGAGCGTCCTGCCATCTTTTTTCAATGATTGGTGGAGCGAAGCCGTCGTAAACAATCTGTCATTCCAGCAACGGCGGAGGGTCGAGCAACGCAGAATTGAGTCACTAGCATCTTTGGATCTCGCCGCTCTACTCCGCGTGTTGGATCAGAATTGGTATCAGATTTCAATGAAATTGGATCTGACTTCGGAAGCCCGCCATTTTGTCAAAGAGATGCAAACTGTCAGGAATCGGTGGGCACACGCGGGTTCAGAAGGTTTTCCGGTAGAGGATGTGTACATGGACATAGATACACTGCAGCGTTTTGCCACGGTTATCAATGCCGACGACACCTTCATCCAAGAGATCCGGGCTGCAAAGACATCTTTGCTGGCCAAGGAAATGATCGCCATACCGCAAAATCAGACAAAAGAGGAACAACCAGCATCGGATCAGGGAACTGCTGGTGCAGAGTTTGAACCAGGGCAGATTGTTTCCCTGAAATCGAATCCAGTCATCCGAGGCGCGGTTGTGTCGATTATGCAGGGCGAGCCGGAAAATCGCTACAACGTATTTATTGATGGCAAGAAGCAGATATTCTATGCCTCTCAGATACAGGCCGAAGATCGGATAGATAAGGACTCTATCGTCTTACCTTGTCACAAGTTCCACTCCCACCTCACCGCTCTCCAAATACAAAATCCGGGGTTGTCAACGCTTTATTCTCTTAATGCTGCTCGCGTTGACTTTATTCCCTATCAATTCAGGCCGGTGCTGAAATTTATCCGATCCGACCGACCGCGATTACTCATTGCCGATGGTGTTGGCGTGGGGAAAACCATTGAGGCAGGGTTGATTCTGCGTGAGCTGCAAGCCAGGCGTGATGTCCGCTCCATCCTCATCGTCTGCCCTCGTCCACTGGTAACTGAACGCAAATGGAAAATTGAGATGAAACGTTTTGAAGAACGCTTTAATCATCTCAACGGTGGTACATTGAGGTATTGCATCAACGAGATGGACCTGGAAGGAGTTTGGCCCGAGCAATACCGGAAAGCCATCATTCCCTATTCCTTGTTTGACGAAACTCTTCTTTACGGAACAAGCCCGGATGACAAGCGGAAACGTAAGAAGGGTCTGCTGGATTTGGACCCACCACCCCGGTTTGACCTGGTTATTGTAGACGAGGCACACCACATCCGAAATCAAGAGACCTATAGCCACAAGGCGGTGAGGTTCTTCTGTGACCACGCCGAAGCGGTCGTATTTCTGACGGCAACACCCATACAGCTTGGCAGCCACGATCTTTTCGTCTTGCTCAATACTCTCCGTCCTGATCTCATTATCGACCAAGAGAGCTTTGAGCACATGGCGGAGCCGAATCCGTTCATAAATCGCGCAGTTAACTTTGCACGCGGTCAGGGGGCGGGATGGGCTGCAAAAATCATCGAGGCACTTGATGAGGCTGCCGCGACATCGTGGGGACGGGCCTTGCTCAGGAATAGCCCGGAATTCTGCCGAATATACAATCAACTCTCCCTTGGTGATATTCCATCAGGAGAGCGCGTGCAACTCATTACCGACCTCGAAGCGCTGCATACATTCGCTGGAATAATTAACAGGACCCGCAGGAGAGATATCGGCGACTTTACGATAAGGAAACCGGAAACCGTCGTCATTGAATTTACCCCGGATCAGAAAAAGCTCCATGACGACCTGCTTCAGGTTCAAGCGGAGATATTCAGCCGAATTCATGGAGATACCAATGTCAAGTTCATGATGACGACAATCAGACGGCAGACAGCGAGTTGTTTATACGGCCTTGTCCCCTTTCTCCAGGAGATACTTAATCGTCACGTTGACGAATTGGCATGGGAAGAGGCCGACAATATGGGAGAGGCTCCATCTGCGACAACGGTCGAAGCCATAGAAACAGGAATCAAATTGATTCTGGAACAAGCGCGTAATCTTGATCCTGAAGATCCAAAGCTTGAGGCGCTCAGAAAGATTCTCAGGAACAAACAAGAGTTGCCCAACAACAAGGTCATGCTCTTCAGCAGCTTTCGACACACCCTCCACTATCTTCACCAACACCTAAAGACGGATGGTTTCCGCGTCGGACTGGTCCATGGAGGAACACCTGACGAGGAACGAATCGAATTTCGCAATCGTTTCGAATTGGGTCGAGAAGACGATAATGCGTTAGACGTTCTTTTGTTTTCTGAAATTGGTTGTGAAGGACTGGACTATCAGTTTTGTGATTGCATTGTGAATTATGATCTGCCGTGGAATCCCATGCGGATTGAGCAAAGGATTGGACGAATTGACCGCTGGGGACAAAAAAGCGAGAGTGTCGCCATTTTTAATCTGATTACGCCGGGAACAGTTGACGCGGACATTTACGAACGCTGTTTGTTGCGCATAGGAATTTTCAACAACGCTCTTGGTGGCAGCGAAGAGATACTCGGTGAAATCAGTAGAGAAATTCGCAACATTGCTGAAAATTTCAACCTGAGTGATGAGGACTGCCGTGAAAAGCTCCAGCAGTTGGCGGATAATCAAATCCGTTTAATACAAGAACAGGAAGAACTCGAACAGAAGCAGGTTGAGCTATTTGGCATTCGCCTGCCTGAAGATCAACTGAAAAAAGAGATTAACGAGGCATCGAGCTTTTGGCTTTCCCCCGAAGCGATTCGTAATCTTATTACGAATTATCTACAGAATATATGCGGCAAAGAACAAGAATTCATCCTTGGGGAGAAGCCGCTCAAGACGCTACGCTTGTCCCAGGAGGCCCGTAACCGGCTATTGAAGGACTTTCAGAAGCTCCTTAGACAAAATACATCCTCATACAGGGAATGGGAAAACTGGTTGAAGGGTGGCAATCCTCACTTACCTATAACCTTTGATGCTGTTTGTGCGTCCCAACATCTGGATGCGGCATTCATCATGCCCTTGCACCCCTTGGTAAGGCAAGCGTCCAGGGCATTCGATACTACAAAACGGGTTGTCACAACACTAAAGGTGAAGGATCAGTCTGTCCATGGTGGAGATTACTTGTTTGCAATCTATCAATGGCGGTTTCTCGGTATTAGAGAAGACCTGGTTCTGTGTCCAGTTACCACTTCAGAGCAGGTTACATCTCACTTAGGTAAACTCCTTGAAAAGGCTGAAGAAAATCCAACCAGCGCAGAAAATGTCCCAGAACCTTCAGCCTGGGACGAGCTTGATACTCACCACTATAAGCTCTGGTTGGAGGCGCGCAAAAAACACCGGCACCGGACCCAGGAACTGGCACAATATCGACGTGAAAGTCTGGGGACCAGCCACCACGCGCGAATTGCCTTACTTAAAGACCAACTTGATCAGACAACTGATGAAAAAATAAGACGGATGCGGCAGTCTCAAATTGATTCGGCTGAAGCGGATTACGCGCGTCGTATTCAAGAATTGGATATTGCAATGGAAAGGGCCGATATTACTGCCCAGCCGGTGGCGTATGGGGTAATCCACATTGATGGAGGGTTATCGGATGCCGAGTGACTATGAAGCGATTTGCCAGGATAATGTCCGTCGGCGAGGTGAGGAATTTGACGATATTGGAAGGCTAATATCAGAGCAACTCTATAGCGATCGAATGCATTTCATTTATGAGCTCCTACAAAATGCTGAAGACGCTCTCGCTCGACGACATCGTAATAACCCAGAGAAAAAATTGCCTGATAGTGTAAAGTTCGTTCTTCACAAAGACCGATTGGAAATTCGGCATTTTGGAGAAGAGTTTAACACGATTGATGTAAAGGGCATATCTGATGTTCTCAAAGGGACAAAGTCAACAGACAGAAGTCAGATCGGGAAATTCGGCATAGGCTTTAAGTCAGTATACGCCTTTACCTCGATACCTGAGATTCACTCAGGAGATGAACACTTTATCATTGAACGATATATTCGACCTCGAAGTGCTGATAGGTTTCCCAAAATGGTCGATGGAGAGACAGCCTTTGTTTTTCCATTCAATCATAAAGATCTTTCCAAAAAACAGGCATTCCAGCTTATAGAAAAAAAACTGAAAAAGATTGGCTCGCGCGTTTTACTTTTTCTGAAACATATATCAGAAATTGAATGGAAAATTGAAGGCCAAGACGAAGGGCAATATCTTAAAGAATCAAAACAGCATGGCCGGTTAGCACAAAAGGTTACTGTGATAGGACAGCATGGGAATGAAGATGAAGAAGAGGAGTGGCTTGTTTTTGATCATTATATTGAGTCTGATAATTCCCATAGCGAAGGGATTATCGAAATAGCATTCAAATTGAAACAATATGAGAAATCTAAGAAACAAAAAATTGTGAAAATAGAATTTTCTCCATTAAATGTTTATTTCCCTACAAAACTTGAAACCAACCTTGGTTTTCTTGTTCAAGGACCATACGATACTACTGCCTCTCGTTCAGATATTGAAGAAAATGATTGGAACATAAGGATCATCGAGGAAACGGCATCTTTGTTAACTGAAATGGTCTTGCCTACACTAAAAAAGCTTGGATTGTTAACCGTCAGTCTTCTGGAAGCTCTTCCGATTAAGCCCGAGTATTTTCCCCAAAATAGTGTATTCCGACCAATATATGATAAGATCCGAGCTGCCCTGCAGCATCAAGATTTCCTTCCTACAGCAGACGGTAAACATGTGGCTGGAAAGTATGCCCTACTCGCCCGTGCTGAAGACCTTATTCAATTATTGAGTTCGGCACAACTTTCTTCCCTATTAGATAAATCGAAGAAATTAGAATGGCTTACTCCAGAGATAACAGACAAAAAAAAGGATATTTATCGATATTTATTAGGCTGGAAACCAAGTTATTGGGAAACAGGTGAAAAAATAGAACCCCTTATTGTTGCTGAAATTCGGCCAGAAAATATGATCGAAGAACTCACACCTGATTTCCTAAAAGAGCAAAGTATTGCATGGCTACTAAAATTATATGCCTTTTTTCAAAAGCGCCCAGCACTTATTGACAGGTTGAGAAACAAACCTATCATCCGCCTCGAAGATGGAACTCACGTTTCGCCATTTAAGCAGGATGGTTCCCAAAGTGCTTTCTTACCACCGGAAAACGAAACCGAATTTCCAGTGGTCAATCGAGAGATAGCTAAAAACGAAAAGGCACTCGAATTCCTTAGAAATTTAAAACTCACCGAGCCTGATGCAGTTGATGAGGTAATTGGACATATTCTCCCTAAATACAGCCACGGTCAACCTGATGTCTCTGATGATAAACATCTGAGAGATATGAAAAAAATCCTTCACGCTTATTCAACAGAAGACTCACAAGAGAAGAAATCATTACTTACAGATAGACTAGCTGATACAGTGTTTATTAACGCTGAAAACCCAGTGTCAAATTACCACCGCCAGAGGCGGTGGCTTGAAATGAATGCACCTGGAAGGTGCGCTATTACTATTCGTGCTTAGTCGAAAAGCCTTTGTTGTGGCGATTCCTCAGCTTGACTTTCTTGTTTCTCT
>PQXE01000002.1:125677-131031 GCA_003194495.1 Deltaproteobacteria bacterium | reverse complement strand
GTCAAATTACCACCGCCAGAGGCGGTGGCTTGAAATGAATGCACCTGGAAGGTGCGCTATTACTATTCGTGCTTAGTCGAAAAGCCTTTGTTGTGGCGATTCCTCAGCTTGACTTTCTTGTTTCTCTTGCCACTTCACATACTGGCGTATCTTGTCTTCATCAAGCCCAACCGTGCTCACGCAATAGCCACGGGACCAAAGATGACGTCCCCAATATCTACGGCTCAAATGCTCATATTTGTTGAACAGACGCAATGCCAGCTTGCCTTTCAGAAAACCCATGAAATTTGAAACCGCATATTTCGGAGGAATCCATATGACCGTGTGTACATGGTCGGGCTGGATATTCAACTCCAGTATCTCCACTCCCTCCTTCTGGCGGCACAACCTATATATCTCCAGGCTGACATCCTCTCCTAACTTGTCTTCCAAAATACGGTATCGATATTTTGGACAAAATACGACGTGATACTTGCATTCATACAGGGTATGCGATAGCCTTCGAAATCTCTTACTCATGGTGTTCCTCCTTGGTGTCTGTGCACACCTCCCATGGAGGAACATCATACTTCCTCATACGGTAGAACCAAGTTTACTGGACCACTACCAGAGGTAGTGGTTTATGTACTAAATTACAGCAAATGGAGTATAAGAAACCAGGCCAACTATATTTCCGAAACGAAGAATTACTTTTGTATTTTGATCGGAATATAGATGCTTGTTTTGTATCGAAAATATATGATACATCTTTTAACGAACTCTTTAAAAGTCTTGGCATAGTTGATTCTGTTCGCGTTGTAAAAAAAATACCTGAAAATGACAAATATATTGTGATTCATAAACCTAATAAGGGGACTGAAAATGACAAACACAAAAGGGGTCTGAATGGATTTGACCCGGATATCGAAGTTGATGGATTAGAATACGCACTCACACACCCAACAATCGAGAAAAGCGCGTTTGTGTGGAACCGTATTGCGATAGCCAACACAGATTACATCTGCGGGGTCGTTGAATCATCCACAAGAAAAAAATTTGAGAACAGCAAGAGGGAAAAACAAACATCTCAAAAATTCGGAAGGTTGTTGATAGATACTCGTTGGCTTCCAGACAGGCAGGGCACCTTTCATAAACCTGGTAAACTTGAGCCTGACGATTTACCTGATTCATTCACTCGCAATGAAAAGCTGATTGATCAGCTCGAAATGCAAAAGGATGATGTCGCCAAGCTCGCTAAAAAAGTCGGCATTTCGCAAGACACATTGGGCCTCGCACGGAAACTGGAGAGTCAGCCGCCGGAAGTTCGGAAAAAAATAGAATTACTGCTTCAAAAACAGGATAGAAAGCAGCCGGAATTCCCTCAAGGGAGTTCTGCTGACCCTGAACGACGTCAGGAGAGACTTGCACAACAAATAAACGAGGCCCCAGAGAAGAAATACGGACGACGGAACAGAAGCGTGCGGACTACGAAGGAAACAATTGATTCGGATCTGTGGCTTAGAAATAAGTACACGAATAGCGCAGGCCAGATGATTTGCCAGATCTGTAAGAAAGAGATGCCTTTTAGAAAACGCGACAGTGAATACTATTTCGATGCGGTGGAGGCACTTTCCAGAGATCATTTTACCAGGGAACATGAGGCGCAATTCCTGGCCCTGTGTCCCCTATGCGCAGCTAAGTACAAAGAATTTGTGAAGCATGATGAAGAAGTCATGGAGTCTTTGAAAAACGCGTTGATGAATTCGAAAGACGCCGAAGTATCTCTGCAGCTCGGAGAGCTGGAAATGAACATCAGGTTCGTCGAGAGCCACTGGCGTGATATCAGAACGATTCTCCAAGAAATGGGCTAACGGGTTGCAGCCGACTGCACGCGCAGGCAAGCAAGCTTGCCCACGTGCTTGCGGCTGATCTGCGACGATTAGACAATATTATGATATATCCTCAAGTAGTTGATTTACCATTACAAGTCGATGCATCTAGTTGGAGTTGGAGCAAAATACAAGACAATAATTTCTGGATAGGGCATGAAATAAATGGAACAAAGTGGCTAGTGAAAGGAAGAGGCAGTTTTTATGCTCTGAGAGAAAGGGCGGCTGCTTATTTGTTGCAAACAGTGGGTATAAATAGCCAGTCATCATCCTTTCTCATTCTTCCAGATAATTCTCTACCTGTTACAGAAAAACCTGATATAGAACGGTATCAGTTAGCTATTCGTTACATTGATGAGCATGATGGCGATTGTGTAGATCTTGATAGCTGTCCACTAGATAAATTGAATGACCAATTCGATAAGGCTCGGGAAAAGGTTTCCTTTTTAAAGACAAATCCTATTAGTAATATAATTGATTGGGTCAAAGTGGATGTGATGGCATGCTTATGTGGCGCTAATGAGCCATCAGGTAGATTATTTTCAAGAGATCACAAAATGTATGTAATCGATAATGAACAAATGTTCTCTACTAAACCCAGTAACCCTATAGTAGATATTGACTGGTTTGAGGAAGAATACGATGCAACTATAAATTTAACATTGGACCTCTGTGAACGGCTATCTAAGATAAATAAACGTGATATTCAGCTTTTCACAGCTATTCCAGATGGGTATGTTGTTAATGAATTATGGTCAATAACGAAATTAATAGAGTTCACTGTGCAATATGCAAAAGATTTTTTCAAGCAATATGGATGTTAGGGATAAGGAATGTCTAACAAAACGCTTCACCTGCCAACAGCGCGGCGATTTTTGAAAGACAGTGCTCCGCAGAAGTCTGGCGGTATCCCATGGTTGTGCTCCGCATGTTGGCGGCAGCTTACCCCAGACGACATTCGGGCGTGCTGCGCACGCCCGAATGCGGAGCTGAGCTATCGCTCCCTACCGCTGTATTCGGCGTCTATCCAATGACTAAAGCCACATGGTTGGCTACGTGGCCTTTACATCTCTTGTATGGACAGGGGAAATGACCACCAGATCGCAGCATGAACGCAAATTGAAAAAGAATATTAGAGGGTTAATGTACAATGAATAAAGAACGGTTATTTGAATATGTTAAAACACAAAACCAATCGAAACTGTTGGAACTATTGAGTTTAGCCTTTGACACAATGGATACAAACCAAAGACATGATGTATTTGGTAAAACAGCCAAAGAAGTGCCACCATCCCCAGTTGATGGAAAAGAAATACTGGCCACCATTGAGCAATTTTATGAAAAGTCGATGGCTGGCTACTATTACGCTCCATTTGACATCAATTCCAAAAATTTCTCAGACATCCCAGAGGAAACCGATGCCTGGTTTGATGAAATAAGTGATTACTTTGAAGATAGCTCCAGATTAACCGACCAAGGTGATCATGAAATGGCAGTACAATGTTTCAAACTGCTTCACGAACTGATTGATAAAATGGAGGACGGTGATGAAATTGTCTTCGCAGATGAATATGGTACCTGGATGATCACCGGAGATGAAAAACGGTTTGTCAAATCGTATTTATCATCTTTATCCGCAATATCAACGCCTGAAGAATATGCCAATGGTGCAATTCCCTTGACAAAAAGGGACAGCTACGAATCTTTTCATAATAAAGTCTATGCCACAGCGACTAAGATTGCCAATGAAGATCAGAAGGTTTATTTGAAAACGGAAGTGAAAAAACAGAAAATCAGGACGAGGTCAAAATAAGTTAGTCGGGATCGCACATAAGCTGAAATGGGCTGGGGGCCGGACCACGCTGACTTTCTGAAAAAACAGTATTATATTTGTGGGAACAGCCTTTTATATGTTCTATAACGACGGTTTGGCCTTGATCATCGTTTCGGCCATAGAGGGGTTATATTGAACAATGAGAATGTTGTTGAGACGACAAAAAAATAGACTTTTTGTACCAATGATATACAATCAGAGATCACAAGAAATCAGTATGGCATTATTCAAGTAGCTGAAATCATTAAAAGGCCATTTCTCAAGTAAACGTGTGCATGCTGAAAAATCTAAACTTTAACTTACTGATATTATTGATAATATTTTTTCCTCAGTTTGCTTGACTTTGAAAACTTTTTCGGTATCATATCTCATTATGGCGATCAAATCCGAAAGAGTCGGCAACTTGGTAATTTTTCAAGAAAATGACTTGAAAGGAAATCTGATAAATAAGGTGGACCCAATTGTCAAGACAATTTTTTTAAAATATTAAGTTACACTTTGGAGTGTTTTTTATGCCTCTTCGCTATTTTGTATGAGTAGCCTTCACTTCCCAAGAATCATCCAATCCAAGTGCCCTGCGGAAAAGTGCTCTGCTGAGGAGCAACCCGAGCGCCGAGGCAGGGGCCAAAACCGAAGAGGGTGACTACTACCCTCTTTTAACCTCTTCGGGATTGGTATTAAAGCGATAAACCTCAGGGGTCTGGGGACAGAGTCCCCAGAAATTAATCGCAATTACCCGCACCAAATACCGAAGAACCTTTTTTATTTATATGTTCATGCTCCGCCTAACATACTGAACAGAATCAACTTGCTCTTTGAAAATAGACCTCCGCCGGTGTTTGATATTTCAGCGACTGGTGAAGCCGGTCATCGTTGAAGAAACCAAAGTATGAGTTGATACCCTGCCTTCCCTCAGAGACAGATTCGTAATGCATGAGATATACATTCTCATATTTCAGGGATCTCCACAAACGTTCCGTAAAAATGTTGTCCATACACCGTCCCCGACCATCCATGCTGATATCAATCCCATTATCCTTGAGCATTCCGGTAAAAGCTTTGCTGGTGAACTGGGATCCCTGGTCGGTATTGAATATTTCCGGTTTCCCAAACTGAAGAGCCATTTCCAACGCCTCCAGACAGAATGCCGTATCCAGGGACGTGGATGTCTGCCAAGCAAGGACATAGCGGCTCCACCAGTCCATGACGGCTACCAGATACATGAATCCTCTGGCAAGAGGAATGTAAGTTATATCGGCAGCCCAAACCTGATCCTTTCGATCTATGCTGACGTCCCTCAGCAGGTAAGGATAAATCTTGTGCTCCGGATGCGGCTGGCTCAAATGGGGCTTCGGATAGATGGCCTCCAGGCCCATTTCCCTCATCAGCCGCTGAACATGCTTTCTGTTGACCGGATGTTCGTTCCGTCTCAAATGAGCAGTCATCTTCCGGGAACCGTAAAACGGCGTAAGGGTATACTGCTCGTCAATCAGACGCTTCAGCAGAAGGTCATATTCATTCACCACCGGCTCATAGTAAACACTGGATCGGGATATGCCCAAAAGATCCACCTGATGGCTGATGGATATCTCTCTATTCGTCCTGTCAATGAGCAACAACTTTTGTTTATGGCTTAAGTCCAGATTTTTTTT
>PQXE01000002.1:67917-121777 GCA_003194495.1 Deltaproteobacteria bacterium | reverse complement strand
GGCAACTTGGTAATTTTTCAAGAAAATGACTTGAAAGGAAATCTGATAAAGGCAGTGTTTTTTAACTATGCCCCGGTTGCACGGTTCAATACAGACGATATTAATGAACGAAGGGTGGCTGCTATTGAACTTGTGGAAAGAGGGCTTTGTAATCAGAAACAGGCTGGACGTATCTGTGGTTTTCACCGCAACACCGTTTTTAAGCTGCTACGGACCAAAAGACTCCTGGGCTTGGAGGCAATTTTTGAAGATAATCGGGGACTTAAGGTACCTTATAAGTATATTAATGAAATTCGATCCCACATCAAGAAACTGCAAAGACAATATCCTGACTGGACTGATCAGGCCATTGCTGATCAAGCTGCCAAAGACCTCAATATAGAAATCTCACGTAGCTCGGTGGCACGGATTCGCACTGAGAAGGCGGACAATAGAAGAGATAAGAATCGGCCAGGCAAAAAAGAGCTTATAGAGCTGGCAGAGATAGCTGAATCTATAGACAAAGAAGATTATGACGGCCGACAACTGCGACTCAATTTTGAAAGAGACCCTGAGCTTAGAAAGAAGAGTGAGGAATCAGAAAAGGAGGCTGCGCCAAAAGGGGAAAGGGAAACAGAGAAACGGCTTATCAAGAGATTGCAACAAGGAGAACCAAACAGCTTTTGTGGTGGTCTAATGCATAATCTATATTTACAGGAGGTAGATTTTGAAGAACTTTTGTCTCCTTTTCCTTTAAGGCCCGGGGCCGGTTATCAGAGTTGGGAAATTCTTGCCACCCTTTTTCATAGCATCAATCTCAGCATCCCATCTATTGAGGCCCTTAAGTTGGTTAATGCCCCTGAATTGGGGATACTTGCCGGCATGAACAAAAGCCCGGATAAAGAAACCATGAGGACCCTTCTGGGCCGGATGGCTGAATTTAACCTCAGTGGAGACCTTGTTGATGGATTTGCTACGCGTCTTCTTCAACAGGGACAAATCGATCCGGAAGTATTCTTTATTGATGGCCATTTTTTGCCCTATTACGGGCTTAAGGTCATTGCCAAGGGGTACTTTACTGTAAGACGTTTAGCTATGCGTGGTAATGAGCTTTATGCGGTTACTGATCTTCAGAGAAAGCCCCTATTCTTCTTCACTGAGTCCAACGAGATAGACTTCCGCCCTATTATTTCACGTGCTGCCGATAAGCTTATAGAATTAGGAATTTCGCGTCCCATGTTAGTATTTGATCGTGGTGGGTATGGGGTTCACTTTTTCAGCGATCTAAGTGAAAAGGCTGATTTTATTACTTGGGCCAAATATTTAGGAGATAAATCTCTTGCCCGTATTTCTGAGGAGTCTTTTTCTATCGGGCTATTCTTTGACGATCAGAAATATCTTGTGGCGGAAGATGTTCGTACAGTCAAAGAGACTATTCAGACTGCTAAAAAAGATGGCCGAACCACGCCTACTTCAATGACCTTGCGTCTCGTGGTTATCCAAGATGTAAAGACTGGAAAACGAATAGGTATTTATACAAACAATACCTCCAGGCCCTTATACGATATCGCCTACTATATGCTTCAACGCTGGGGCGATTCGGAAAACTTCTTCAAGGAGATGATGGCCCGATTTAACCTCGACTACCATCCCGGCTATGATATTAAGGAGCTTGAGCAACAACCTTTAGTTGAAAACCCTGATATTCCTCTGATCAAAAAGGCTATCCGGGGCCTCAAAAAAGAGGTCCAGGAATTGGAAAGAGAGATATTGATAGCCGAAGGCAAACTTGCTCGGCGGAAGGACAAACGCCTGGACAATAAAATATCGAACCTTCGCAATAAAATAGAAGAAAAAAGCAACGACATAGCGCAGTTTGAATGTAAATTGTCCACTATACCTGATAAGATTTCCATTCTTGATATCCTCCAAGGAAAGCCCATGAGTCGGTCTGATTTGGAGAAGAAAAAGCTCTATGATCTCATGCAGTTTATGGCCTTTCATTCTCGAGAGCGATTAGTGGAAATTTTTCGAGCCTGTTATGATGATCACAGGGATATCAAACCAGTCCTTGATATGATTACAACCAGGGCCGGATACGTTAAGCTGATTGGGCAAACACTATTCGTGGTATTAGATTGGATCGAAAGCAAAAAGCATCGAAAAGCCGCCGAAAGATTCTGCCGTTTGCTCAATCAAAAAGCGATTAAGTTGGTAGGTCGGTTGAACGTCAAATTATTTTTCCATGTATCTCGGATACCGCACAATGGCCTCAACTAAACAAAAATATTGGTGCCCTTTTTAACTTGGGAAAAATTGCGATTTCTTGTGATCTCTGNNNNTAGGTCGGTTGAACGTCAAATTATTTTTCCATGTATCTCGGATACCGCACAATGGCCTCAACTAAACAAAAATATTGGTGCCCTTTTTAACTTGGGAAAAATTGCGATTTCTTGTGATCTCTGAGCTTAACACTCCGTTTTTATACAAAGTTTTTATCTAATACCTAATGGCTAAGAGCTGGCATCCATCTATGTTGAAAAAATGTAAACTACAAAATGAAGGATGCCAAACTTTAGACTGTAAATTTAGATTGCTTCGTCGCTACGCTCCTCGCAATGACCTTCTTAAGGAAAAACGTAAATGTATAACACAGCAAACTTGGCTCAGTGCCCGGTCAATGTTATTGTCAATCCTGGAGGCTTAAAACGCCATGACAAATATACTTGAACAAAAGGTGTTGATCCTTGACTTCGGTTCCCAGACCACCCAGCTCATAGCAAGGCGGGTCAGGGAGGCCAAGGTCTATTGTGAGATATACCCATATAATATTCCTCTGGAAAAAGTAAAGGCGAGAAACCCAAAGGGAATTATCCTGTCAGGGGGACCTGCAAGTGTTTATGATAAAGAAGCCCCGGCTGTCTCTCCTGAGCTGTTTGAACTCGGGGTCCCGATCCTGGGCATTTGCTATGGTATGCAGCTTACCACACACCTTCTCAAAGGTACGGTGGAACACAGCGGGCACAGAGAATACGGTCCTGTCCGACTCTCAATTGATGATTCATCTGATATATTTCACGGCCTTGCCCATGATCCTGTCACATATCAGGTATGGATGAGCCATGGTGACAGGATAGAGGCCCTGCCCAAGGATTTCATCGGCATAGCTCACAGTGAATCCTGCCCCGTGGCGGCCATGCGGCACCGGACATTGCCCTTTTTCGGAGTCCAGTTCCATCCGGAGGTAGTCAATACTGAGATCGGAAAGGATGTGATTGCCAACTTCCTGTTCAGGATCTGCGGGTGCACGCCTACCTGGGACATGCACTCCTTTGTGGAAAGTGCCACCAATGACATGAAGGCCAGGGTCGGAACCGGCAGGATAATATGCGCCCTTTCAGGCGGAGTGGATTCTACGGTCACGGCCCTTTTGGTAAACAGGGCGGTGGGTCATCAACTAACAAGCGTTTTTGTTAACAATGGGCTTTTAAGAAAAAATGAAGCAGAGACGGTTTTGGCCTTTCTGAAACAGTTTGACCTCAAGGTCCATTATGTGGATGCCGGCAATCGCTTTCTCAGCAAACTTACAGGCATAGAGGACCCTGAGAAAAAACGAAGGACAATAGGAGAAGAATTCATCCGGATTTTTGAGGAAGAGGCAAGGCGAATCGGGGATGTCAACTTCCTCGCCCAGGGAACCCTGTATCCGGATGTCATAGAGAGCGTGTCTTTCAAAGGTCCTTCCGCCACAATAAAGAGTCACCACAACGTAGGAGGGCTTCCGGATGTCATGCAACTTGAGCTGATAGAGCCCCTCCGGGAACTCTTTAAAGACGAAGTTCGAAAAGTTGCTTTGGAACTCGGTATGCCTGAAGATCTTGTTTTTCGCCACCCCTTCCCCGGACCGGGATTGGCTATACGAATCCTGGGAGAAGTGACTGCTGAACATCTGGAAGTACTGAGAGAGGCGGATGCAATTGTCCTTGAAATCATGAAATCCAGTAGCTGGTACAGAAAGGTCTGGCAGGCATTTGCTGTGCTCCTTCCAGTAAGGACAGTAGGTGTTATGGGAGATGAGCGCACCTATGATAACGTAGTGGCAATAAGGATTGTAGACAGCCTGGACGCCATGACCGCGGACTGGACACGACTCCCAACAGACCTGCTTGCAAAAATCTCAAACAGGATTATCAACGAAGTGCGTGGGGTAAACCGTGTATGCTACGACATAAGCTCAAAGCCCCCCGCCACTATTGAGTGGGAATGAGGAAGACAGCACGGAGCAGATAGGACCTATGCAATCACCAAATCACCAAATCACCAAATCACCAAATCCCTTCACACATCTCCACCTCCACACGGAATATAGTCTCCTTGATGGTGCTATCAGGCTGAAGGACCTTTTTCCCAGGGCCGTGAAATATGGCTATAAGGCCGTAGCCATGACAGATCACGGAAATATGTACGGAGCACTCAGGTTTTACGAACAAGCCCTAAAGCATAACATTAAGCCTATTATCGGGTGTGAAGTCTATGTTGCACCCAAGGGACGCAAGGACAGGAGTGCCCGGAGTTCAAGGGAGGCCGCCTTTCATCTTGTTTTACTGGCGCAAAATAACACCGGATACAAGAATCTCCTGAAACTGGTGAGCATTGCCCAGTTTGAAGGCTTTTTCTACAAGCCGCGGGTGGATCTTGAGCTTATGGAAGATTTGAATCAGGGTCTTATAGCGCTCTCTGCCTGTCTTCACGGTCAGATTCCGGCTGCTATCCTCCATGGGGACAGGAAGAGGGCAAAGGCCGTTGCAGAGACCTACGCAAGCGTATTTGAAAACCGTTTTTATCTGGAAATACAGGAAAATGATATAGCCGAGCAGACAATAGTAAACCAGGGGCTGATGGATCTTGGTAAAGAAATGGGGCTCCCTGTGGTTGCCACTAATGATTGTCACTACCTGACCCCTGAGGATGCCAAGGCCCATGACGTCCTGCTGTGTATACAGACCAACAAGACAGTAAATGATACCAACAGGATGCGTTTCTCCACGGATAAACTCTACTTTACTTCTCCCGAGGAGATGGCCGAGAGATTTAAAGACTATCCTGATGCCGTGGCCATGACGGGTGAGATAGCTAAGAAATGCAATGTAGAGCTGGAACTTGGAAAACGGCACTTTCCCCTCTATCCGATAAAGAAAGGCGAGACCTACAGCGGGCTTTTTGAGGTTACTGCCAAAAAGGGTCTTGATGAGCGTTTTCTGGAGGATGGAATCCACAAAGAAGAACAGGCCCAATACAGGGAAAGATTTGAGACCGAGATATCTGTCATAAAGGAAAAGGGTTTTGCTTCCTACTTTCTTATAGTTGCTGATTTTATTAACTGGGCAAAGTCTCAATCCATACCGGTCGGACCGGGCAGGGGCTCTGCTGCAGGCTCCCTGGTGGCCTATGCCATGCGGATTACAGACATCGACCCGGTAAAGTACGGTCTCTTTTTTGAGAGATTTTTGAATGTTGAGCGGGAATCCCTGCCTGACATAGATATAGATTTCTGCATGAACCGCAGGGATGAGGTAATTCAATATGTTACGGAAAAGTATGGCGGTGAGGACTTTGTAGCCCAGATAATCACATTCGGTCAGATGAAGGCCAAAGCAGTAATCAGAGACGTCGGCAGGGCCCTTGGAATACCTTATCAGGAAGTGGACCGCATAGCCAAGCTGGTCCCTGACCAGCTCAATATTACCCTTGAGAAGGCCGTTAAGCTCGAACCGAAACTTGATCAACTTGAGAAAAAAGACCCGAGGATAGCGGAACTCCTTACCGTCGCGCGATCCCTTGAAGGTCTTCCGCGCCATGCCTCAACTCATGCGGCAGGAGTGGTTATCTCAGACAGACCCATGGTGGAATATCTGCCCCTTACCAAAGGTCAACACGGCGAGACTGTTACTCAGTTTGCCATGAAGTATGTGGAAAAGACAGGGCTTATCAAGTTTGACTTTCTCGGGCTGAGGACACTGACTGTAATAGATACGGCCCTCAAGCTTATCAAAGAGCACCTAGGGACGGATATTAACCTGGCCAAGATCCCCCTGGATGACCCTGAGACCTATAAGCTCCTGTCAAGTGCGAATACCACCGGAGTATTTCAGCTTGAAAGCCCGGGAATGAAGGACCTTTTACAGCGCATGAGGCCCTCCGGCTTCACTGACATAATAGCCCTGGTGGCCCTCCACCGTCCGGGGCCCATGGAAAGCGGCATGGTGGACCAGGCTGTAAAGGCCAAAAACGGAGAGGTTGAAGTAACCTATCTCCTGCCGGAGCTTGAGCCCATTCTCAAGGAGACATATGGGGTCATAGTCTACCAGGAACAGGTAATGAAAATAGCCCAGGTACTGGCAGGGTACAGCCTTGGTGAGGGCGATATCCTGAGAAGGGCCATGGGCAAAAAAGATCATAAGGAAATGGCCGCACAGCGGGACCGCTTTCAATCAGGTGCCATAAAGCATGGCATCCCGGATTTCAAGGCCAAGATCATCTTTGATTTGATGGAGAAATTTGCAGGATATGGTTTTAATAAGAGCCACTCTGCGGCCTATGCCCTGATAGCCTATCAGACTGCATGGTTAAAAACGCACTATCCGGTGCCCTTCATGGCTTCACTGTTATCCAACGAACTGGGAAATACAGATGGGGTGGTGAAGTTCATAAGCGAGTGCCGGGCAAGAGACATTCAAATTCTCCCACCGGATATCAACCACAGCAAGGTGGATTTCACAATAGAGAAGGAGAGTATCCGCTTTGGCCTTGCATCCGTAAAAAATGTCGGATCAGGCGCAATAGAGGTCATTGTTCATGAAAGAGAAGACAATGGGCAGTATTCCAGCTTTGAGGACTTCTGCTCCAGGGTTGATCTCAGAAAGGTTAACAAGCGGATGCTTGAAAGCCTTATAAAGTGCGGGGCCTTTGATTCCCTTGGGCACCGACGTTCGCAATTGATTGCCGTCCTGGACGCAGCCCTGGATCTTGGCCAATCCAAAAAACAGGAACGGCTTTCAGGCCAGATGTCTCTTTTTGACTTTATGGCCCAGGCAGCTCCTGAGAAGCCACAGGAGTCTGCGCTGATCCTGCCTGATATACCCGAATGGCCTGAACTTGAATGCCTTGCTAATGAAAAAATTTATCTTGGATTCTATATCAGTGGTCATCCCCTGGACCCATACAGGGATGACCTTTCCAGGATGGGCGGTGAACATACGGGCAATGTTTCCGGGATGCTGGATGGGAGTCAGATTGGTCTTGCGGGGATAATCCGGACCAAAAAGGAAATTACCACCAAAAAGGGAGATCGAATGGCCTTTCTGACCCTTGAAGACTTACATGGTTCTATTGAAGTGGTCTGTTTTCCGGAGATATACGCAAAGGCAAAGGAATTGATTGATGATGATTCGCCTGTATGGGTTACAGGGACCCTCAAAAAGGAAGATGATAAAAAAATCAACAAGATACTTGCTAACTCCTTGGAGCCGCTGGATAAAGCCTGTAAACAAAGAGTAAGAGGACTCATGATCGAGCTTCAAGGAGATCGGATAGGACCTCCGGTACTCAAGCCTTTACAGGATCTGTTCAACAGACACCATGGATCATATCCTGTGAAACTGGCTATTACTCTCAAGGAGAGAGGCCGGGTAATTCTAAGCCTCCCTGAGGAATATAATGTTAGCATAAGTCCTGAGCTTACTGTAAGCATGAATGATTTGTTGGGTTATGCCGGATTTAAGGTAGAATATGAACAAGTGAATAATAATTCGATAGAATGATAGAATGATTGAAGGTACTTCAATTTGAAGAAAATAGATAGCGAAGGAATAAAGATCGTCTGCCAGAACCGTAAGGCCAGACATCAATATCACATAGAAAGTACCGTGGAGGCAGGCCTTGTCCTTCTTGGGCCGGAGGTCAAGTCCCTGAGGGAAGCAAGGGCCAGCCTCGGCGATGGATATGTGGGCTTCAGGTATGGCGAGGCCTGGCTCCACAACGTGCACATATCCCCATATCCCTATGCAGCCGATAGCGGTAAGCTGGACCCGACAAGGGCCAGGAAACTCCTTCTCAATCACCGGGAAATCCGGAGGTTGATGGGAAAGATTCAGGAACGCGGATATACCCTGATACCTCTTCGTATTTATTTCAAAAATGGTAAGGCAAAAGTGGAACTCGCCTTGGCCAAGGGCAAGAAATTATATGACAAGCGGGAGACCATGAGGCGAAAGACCCTGGAGCGAGAATTCCAGAAGGATTATAAGATACGGTAATAATGCGTCTTTTATCGGTATTGATACCTCACCCGCCGCCTCCACTATTGATTTTTCAACGAACCGGTCCACCGGAAGAAATCCTCGCATCCGTAGCCACCAAGGAAGAGCGTATTCTTGAACTGATTTAGGAAATGCGGGAGTTGCTGGAAGGGGAGAGCGGGAAATGAATATCGTCGAATTGCTCCAAAGCGAGGAGGGCAAGACACTGGAGTTCAAGCGGGACCTGTCGTCACCAAAAAACCTGTTGAAAACCCTGGTCGCCTTTGCCAACACTGCGGGCGGGCAGATGATTGTTGGCGTGGACGATAGAACTCGCCTGCCGGTAGGGGTTGAACACCCTCTGGATGAAGAGGAGCGTCTCTGCAATTTGATTGCCGACTCGATCACTCCCCGCCTGGTGCCTAATGTTGAAATGACGACTGTTGAGGGCAAGACCCTGCTCGTGGTTGAAGTGTTTCTGAGCGGATCACGTCCACATTGGTTGAAGGCTGAAGGCCTGGAGAACGGTGTCTATGTGCGGCTCGGCTGTACCAATCGTCAAGCCGACAGGGAACTGATCGCCGAGTTGCACCGTTCTGTTGAAGGCATTGCCTTTGATGAACAGCCCATGCCCGGTTTGTCGGTCGACGATCTGGATCTGGCGGCGCTGAAGGCCCTGTTCCGGGATCGACGCGACCTTGGCGAAAACGATTTGCTGACCTTGAGACTGTTGATCCATGATCAGAAACGCCTGGTTCCAACGAAAGGCGGCATCCTGCTCTTCGGCAAGGAGCGAGAAAGATACTTCCCTGATGCCTGGGTGCAGTGCGGTCGCTTTGTGGGCAAGGACAAAGCGGATATTTTTGACCATATTGAATTGCGTGACCATCTTCCACAAGCAGTGGACAGCATCATGCTGTTCCTTAAAAAACACGCCATGCGCAGAGCTGACTTCTCGAATATGCGGCGCAAGGATGTTTGGAGTATTCCCCTCGGGATTCTGCGCGAGGCTGTTATCAACGCACTGGTTCATACCGATTATTCACAGCGTGGCGCGCCCATCCGGATCGCCTTCTTTGATGATCGCATTGAGATTGAAAATCCGGGAATCCTGCTGCCGGGCATGACCATTGAAGATATGAAGCAGGGCATCTCCAAAATTCGTAATCCGGTTATCGCCCGTGTCTTCCGGGAATTGAACCTGATCGAACAATGGGGTAGCGGTGTTCCCCGTATGTTCCGGGAGGCCGCGGAACTGGGATTGCCGCCGCTGGAAATACTTGAGATCGGAATGCGGTTACGCTTTGTCGTGCCGTTGGCGGAACCTTTAACCATTCAGGCAGGCAAGGGGCAAGTCACCCCTCAAGTCACCCCTCAAGTCACCCCCCAAGTCACCCCCCAAGTCACCCCCCAAGTCACCCCCCAAGCCGAACGGCTATTGCAAGCGATTGTTGGCGAAATGACCCGGGAGGGGCTGCAGACCGCCTTACGATTAAAGGATCGGAAATCATTCAGAGAGTTGTATATTTCGCCAGCCCTCGAGGGAGGTTTCATTGAAACGACCATTCCCGACAAACCCAAAAGTCGCCTACAGAAATACCGGCTGACGGAGAGGGGAGAGCGGGTCCTGCGGGAGTTGCTGGAAGGGGGAAATGAGGGATGAGCATTTCTACTTTTCCTAATGGCTGGAAAAAATATCGAATAGGAGACATTGCAGAGATTGTTTCTGGTGCCACGCCCAAAACAAAGGTTAAGAAGTACTGGGGTGGAAATATTCTTTGGGCAACCCCAAAGGATTTGGGGCAGCTAAACTCCATTGAGATATCGGATACTGAGAGAAAAATAACTAAGGTTGGCTATGAGAGCTGTTCAACCAAACTTCTTCCTCCTGGCTCAGTTCTGTTATCTAGTCGCGCACCAATTGGGCACCTCGCCATCAATACAAAACCCATGTGTACAAACCAGGGCTTCAAGAGTCTCATCCCCCAAGATGACATTTTCAATAGATACTTATACTGGGTTCTCAAAAACTCTGTAACAAAACTGCAAAACATGGGACGTGGTTGTACCTTTGATGAGTTATCAAAAGGACTGCTTGCGTCACTTGAAATCCCCGTACCCCCCTTGGACGAACAACACCGGATCGTGGCGCGGATCGAGGAACTGACCCGCCGCGCCGAGGAAGCTAGGCGGGTTCTTTGTGAAATTGAGGAGGATCTTGTCAGCTTTACGCCCGCCCTTCTCGCCAAGGCCTTTCGGGGGGAGTTGTAATGAAAGAATATGTGAAGGAGTTAAAGTAATGTTCCTGGAATCATTGAACAGGATACAAGAGGATCTTGAGTCCGCCCTGGAACAGATCTGGGATGTGCTGGCTAACCCAGAGGAGCGTGCCGGACTAGTAAATGGCAGTGACGCAAATGTGATGCCATGATGCCAGCAAGATGCGCGGGGACAAGAATAACACAATGGGTTATCTGAGGTAAATGGTGCCTTGATGCGGAAAAGAAAAATATGAAGAAGCCATCTCCTAGACAAGTTTTCGATGATTCATCCGCATATTGGGCCTTCCTCACGCAAGATTCCGATGACGACTTCGAGGGGCAACACTTTGACCGCAAAGAGGCTGGGCAAGCTGGTGCTGGTGTCGCCGCGTTGAATCGCCGACAAATGGACGGGATTAGGAACCATGTCAAGGAAACAATCTCCGCCTTTGCCAATAAGAACGTCGAAGGTGGTCTACTTGTGTTGGGCATTGCTGGTGACGGAAGTGTGAAGGGGACCGACCATCTAACGGAACCGCAAAGGAACAGCATCACAAACTTCGATAATCTTCTTCATCACCAGACTGCCGAAGCTAAATTTCATGAAGGGGGTATCCACTTAACGCAAGTTCAAAAGAGGTATCTACCTGAATATATAGCCTTTTTTCCGATTTTTTTTGCTTTTCATTCAAAAATGGCCAATACCCTTTAAATTCAAAGAATCAGAGATAATTCACTTGCGTTAAGTGGATAGCCCCTTTTCATGATTGTATGGACGAGACTGGCAGCCCAAACAAGATTTGCCTTATCTACACTCCGTACACCGATAATGCGATTTGCGAAACGCCGGGGATTAATCCAAGAGCATGGCTCAGGAGCGGCTCACAGAACGTTTCCTTGACTCAGGAGATGCGGGAGCGGCTCAAGAACCAAAAACGCATAGTCGATTTTGAGGCAACCTACTGTTGCCCATTCAATCCAGACGATCTGGACCATGAGGTATTGACGGAGTTTCGCAAGATGTTCCACCCCGAATCGGCAAATGATTTCACCGATGAGCGCCTGCTTTACGAGGCGGGAGCTATCACGCAGCAGGATGGGAATTATTGTTTCACCTACGCAGGGCTGCTGTTCTTTGCCGCCAATCCACAGCGAGTCCTTCCTCAGTCATATATCCGATTGCTGCGATTCGGTGTTCCTGCTGCCCGTTTTCAAGAACGAGGGCTGCCAATGCTTGAACAACAATTCAAAGGTCCGATCACCAAGCAGATTCGAGCAGCGAGAACATTTTTCCGGGAATCTGCATTTTTCAAACGATACCAGAAACGAAAGGATGGTGGCGGATTCATTGAAGAGCCAGAATTTCCACCGAATGCGATTGACGAAGCCATTGTCAATGCTGTCGCTCACCGTGACTACCGTACTGGCCTTCCCATCGAGTGCGAATCTTACACGGATGCGTTTGTCGTCAAGAATCCGGGACGCATTCTTCAACGAGGCGCAGACCTCCCCAACGAGTTCTCCCTTGTCGATACGGTGCTGGATTCTATGCCGAAGAACCCGAAGCTCCTCGAATGGTTGAAGCTCATGCAAGACCCTGATGGTACCGCTTATGTCCAAGCCATCAGTGAAGGAACAAAACAGATGCTGCGGGGGATGACGGATCTTGGATTGCCGCCACCTTGGTATCGGCTCAGTGAGAACGAGACGCTGTTGAAACTGGAAAACAATGTGGTAGCACGGGAAGCAGCCCTCCTGGCAGCAAGTCAAGTCAAGTCCACGGAGTTCGGCAACTTATACTTTTTCCAGATCCGTCAGGGTGAAACGCCTGTCACAAGAGCTGCTTTCAACGTTCGATACCGTGAGTTCGTGGCGACCTTACGGGATGCTCTAATGGCAAATGATTGGTACATCGACAAGTTCGGATTTGGCCGGATTATCGCTCACCGTCGAGGCACCGATCTCGGCGTACCCGCCGACGTCAAGAAAATTATTCGGTTCTATCCCGCCTACGAGTTCCAAGTCCGAGAATACTTCAATCATTTCTATCTATGTGTTGATTACAAATGCCACGTCTTGAATGTACTCCGACTGCATAAAATCGCCCCACATTTCTCCATAGAGCAACTTACAGGGCGGCGGTGCGTAGCCAGCAAGGATGGGTGGCGTGAGGGCCGTATTTCCTCATTCGACAACGAATTCACCAAGGTTTATTTCTTCGATTCCGAAGTTGAGGAGCAAGTACCCTCGGATTCAGTAATCCCCAACTGCTCACTGGCAATGCTGGAGACAGTACTCCAGAAGGAAAGAGTCACATTTGATCTCTCGGGCACGATCAAGAAGTTCAGTTTGGCATCCAAGACTGGCGCTGCAAGGGAACGGTCGGACAAAATTACGGCATTGGTTCAGTACATCGCCAACACTATATTCCCGATCCAGGTTGGTGAGTTCGAGGTCAATCTAACAACTGAGCCAATTCAACTTGTTGAACAGACTTCCCATACCGATAAGAGTCTACGGGTTTTCAGACTCTCAGAACCCACAGTCGAATTTCGTCAACACCATGCTGCTTCTGATGTCCGCAAGGGTATAACCGAGTATGGAGCCTACGATAATGATCCGCATACCATTGAACTCGTTCCTATCTGTGAATCATCCGTGCACCGCAATATGGTAATACTCATTGAAAGGCTCAAGACAGGGAAGTACAAATATCGGGGAGCGGAAAGAACGTTCGCCACCAAGTTTACTTATTCAACTGTCATAACCGTCGATGAGATTGGAGACATTCGATGTGAAGTCGAGCGACTGCTTCGAGAGCATCCATGTTGGGAGGGCGACAAGTCGCTCCAGCGTTTGTTTCTAGTCCACACTCCAGAGCAGGGTTATGCCAAGGATGATATATCATCCCCGTATTACGTCGTCAAACGGCTCTTGCTGGAGAAGGGCATCCCATGCCAAATGGTTGACACGCCAACGCTGCTTGATGCCAACTGGAAGGATTTGAACCTTGCGTTGAACATCACTGCTAAATGTGGCATCACGCCTTGGGTGTTGCCTGACGCCATCCCCGATGCGGACTTCTTCATTGGCCTGTCGTATACGTCCACTCGTGATGGAAGCCGCCTCATGGGATTTGCCAATGTTTTCACAAATTATGGAAAATGGCTGTTCTATTCGGGAAATACAGCGTTTGATTACGACCAGAAATCAAAGCGCCTTGCCAGCCTTGTTGAGGGCATGCTTACCAAGCTGGCAAATCAGCTTTCCCCAACGCCACGAATTATTTTCCACTACTCGGAGAAGCTCTCGAAAGAAGACCGCAATTCGATCCTGACAATAGCTCGAAAGGTGTGTCCAGAAGGCACATTTGTGTTCGTGTGGGTAAACTCGCACCATAATGTCCGGTTCTTTGATAATCGTCCCGAAACTGATGGCAGCTTGCGACGAGGGAGTTACGTTCAAGCGTCAAAGAATAAAATCTATTTATCCACAACCGGTTATAATCCCTTCCGCCGTGCAATGGGCACCCCGAAGCCACTAGAGGTAACGGAATGGGTGTCCCGACCAGAGGGACTGCCTAGGTCCGATCCTGATCTCCGGGTGTTGGCTGTTCAGGTCTTGAACCTGACGAAGCTGAATTGGGCATCGACGGACTCGTTTTGCGGCGAACCAATCACTCTCAAGTACGCTGGAGATATCGCCTACTTGACGGCTGCGTTTCTGCGGCGGTCCCAGCCATTCACTCTAAATCCGGCGTTGGAGATGACACCATGGTTCATCTGACACCCGCCATGAGTCCGAGGGAACTACTTCGGGCGCTCAGGTACGAACGAGCCTTGGTCTATGAGCTCCTCGGTCAACGCCGGTGATCACGCAGCGAACTCAAGAAGCTCTACGCTGAGGCCCGGACCACGAAGACGTGGCAACTCGATTGGGGTTGTAGTCGTGGAACTGAAGACTTGAGTTACGCAATTACCTCGTTTGATATGTCAACGGGAATCTGCCGTCGCCGTCGGTTATGGCGGGACAAGTCGAACCCACGCCTACTACGATACAGCCTGGTTTGACTTCTTCGCGGAAGCGGTCATTGTCACCGCCACCCAGGCGGTGGACACGGCCAGGCAACTTATTGATCTTGCCAATGGGGACCGTGACAAAATCAGTGGACTTGGCCGGGCGGCAACATCAACATTGCGGGTTCATCGGGCGTTAATGGAACGACCAATCGCTACTGCCGGTTGGTTGGTGAAAAAAACAGTATCACTCCGGCCACGGTCAACAAGTGCCTGGGTCATCTGGAGCATTTGGGCATTGTCCGGGAATTGACGGGCGCAAAGCGCAACCGGCTCTTCATCTATGCCAGGTATGTAGAAATAATGAACCAGGGGACGGAATGGTAAGCCAATCGGCTGGAACTGGCTACCGGTGTTCAATAAGGTTTCAAAAAGATTATGACCGTTCACGGGATTACAACGCCCAACTGTAACCGTTTACAGGGTGCTGCAGATGCGAGGCGTACGGGTACGCAGACGTACTCCCTGTACTTCAAGTGCCCGACAACAAAGCAGATGCGGTGCCCTGTGAACGCTTACAAGATTACTTGGTCACGTGAAGTTCCTGAAAGAGGTGGCGTTTGATCTTGTTGGTAGAGGTCTTAGGGAGTTCTTCATCCATCAAAGTAAAGGACACTACTCTTTTGAAAGGGGCCAGTGTCTTGTTTGCCATTTTGACTATTTTGGACATGAGCTTGTATATATCCTGATCGCTCAGGTGTCTTCCATGAGAGTGTACGCCAATGGACTCGTAGTCCGGAATTATCACTGCACGGACTTCTTGTCCGTTCTCTGTCTTGTGGCCATAGGCCATTGATTCCAGGACATAGGGACTCTGGTTGATCCCGTTCTCTATCTCCTCAGGGTAGATGTTTTTCCCGGCAGAAGTCACAATAAGGTTCTTGGCCCTCCCGCAGATGTATAGGTAGCCTTTTTCATCCTGATATCCCAGGTCCCCGGTCTTCAGCCAGCCGTCTGAGTCCAGCACATCTTGTGTGGTCTCAGGGGCTTGATAATATCCTTTCATTATCATTGGGCCTTTAAATGCAAGCTCACCAACGCCTGTCTCGTCCGGTTCAAGTATCCTGACTTCAACACCGGAAAGTAGTGTGCCTATGCTTTCATCCATGGGTTCATCCACTGTGAAGGTAAGCACGGGACTTGCCTCGGCAAGCCCATAGCCATGGACCATTTTGATTCCCAGGAACCTGAATTCCCTGGGGATTTTTGGCATAAGCGGTGCACCCCCGGCCACCAGAAAGCGGAGGGAATCAAGCCCAACCACTTCTCTGACATCTTTAAAAAAGGGAGTGCCAACGTTCTTTATGCCCAGCTTTTCACACACCTTGACTGCTTTCATAAGTATGTGAGTTGCTTTTTCTGCAGCAGGTACACTTCTAATGGCCTCCTGGATTTCATCCAGCATCTTTTGAAATAGAAAAGGGCAACCAAATATCACAGTGGCCCTGCTGGCCTTCAAATCCTCCAATATACTGCGGGACTTTAGACCCCGGCCAAAGGTGATTGTGCAACCACTGTATATGGGCAGGAGAAAACCCGCAGTACACTCGAACGAGTGGACCATCGGCAGGATTGAGAGGAAGTGTTCCTGCTTAAATTCCATTGCATGATAGCAGGCGGTTATATCTGAAACTATATTGCCGTGGGTCAACGTGACGCCCTTGGGGCTGCCGGTAGTACCTGATGTGTAAATTATAGCGGCTAAGTCCTCAGGGACCCTGTGTGGTAAAGGATCCTGCGCTTGTTGTCCTTTCCTGACGAGTTCTTCAAAGGGAATCGCATCCCCTGGGACGCCTTTGGTGTCCAGGGTCAGGACTATTACCTGTTTTGGTTTTGGAAAGCCCTTGGAGGTGTCAAGCACGCAGTTCAGGAATTCGGGGGCCACAAAGGCCATATCCACCTTGGCGTCAGCCATCAGGTGCAGTATCTGGTTTTTGCTTAATTGAGGGTCTATGGGCACACATGTCCCACCGGCGGATGTGACGGCCAGATAGGCAATTGCCCATTCAGGAGAGTTTGTCCCTAGTATTGCGCAATTGGCGTTTTTCTTTAAACCATAAGCAATCAGTCCTACGGCCAGGGATTCAACCTTACTCCCAAGTTCACCAAAGGTGATAACCCTGTCTCCCTGAGGTCCTTTTGCAATAAGTGCGGGCCGGCGTTCAAACTCAACGGCCGAGCGGCTGACCAACTCAGGCAGGGTTGTTACCCCCCTGTTGTTTTGCATAGCTGCTGCCCCTGGCTGCGCGGAAATTAAGACATAATTGACCGGACAAGGTCACCGCGGCCGACTACTCCAACGATCTTTCCGTCCCTCATGACAGGGAGGGTGCTTATCCGTTTTTCCGCCATGAGGCCGGCTATTTCGTCAATAGGAGTCTCATCCTCCACTGTCACCACATCCCGTGTGCAGATGTCCTCTACCGTGGTCCCTGCCATCTTTCTGAGTTCCTTGTCGAGTTTTTTCGGATTTTCCAGAAAAATGGCTGAATCCATAAAAAATATCACACTGGGAATATGCAGCCTTTTGTTTTGGTCAATAAGATCCGCCTCTGTTACAATCCCCTCAAGGTCTCCGTCATCGTCCACCACAGGCACGCCGTTAATGCGGTGTTCAGAGAGCAGTTTGGCCAGATCAAGCACCGATGTGTCAGGATGAACCGTAATTACAGTTGATGTCATGATATCTTTTGCTTTGCGCATAAAAAAACCCCGTTGGATTGATGATTGTTGATTGATGATTGTTGATTGTTCTTGCGTGTTACCTCGTAACCCATGGACTATTATGGATTTTCTCTGCGGTAAGTTATCTCTGTTTTACCCGTTTCACTCAGTAATGCTCGCTTCCTCTACAATTACATTGTACTTGTAGCCTGCTCCAAAATCCTTGTCGGTGTAAACTGTTCCGCTGATAGTGATCACCTCTCCAACCGAAGGCATGTCCTGGGTTGTTACAACAAGGTCATAATTTCCTTTTTTTTCATCCCCTGATCCATCCTGCAGATGGATCCAGTTCTTTCCCATGATTCTGGGCAGGACTTTTACGACCTTGCCCTGTACAAGTACTTTATTATTGCAAAGACCGGATTTTTTCTCGTAGATTTCAACAATGGTGTATGCGTTCTGTCCGGTAGCCTTTTCAACTTTCACATCCTCAATCGGTGTGCCGGCAGCCATTCCGCCGCTTGCAGGGGCCTTCATCATACCCATCGGGGAATCTGTAGGGGGCATTTCCACAGTTTTTTTAACTGGTTCGCCTTTTTCAGACACAGGACCAGTGGACAGGATGACCTTTTCAAAGGTGCGGTTAAGAGTGCTGCTGGTAAAATTGACCATTTCTATGCCTGGCCTGAGGACAACTGCATCTCCTTCAGAAACCTGCATCTCAGGCACTGCCACCCATATTTTTTCTCTTTCCATGTCCAGCAGGATATAGGTATATCCCCCGCTATTTATGGTTTCCGCCACCTTGCCTGAGAGTGCGTCCATCTTGACAGGGGCTTCCATGCCTGTACCTGCAGGGGCCTGACTCTCGGACTTTTCACTGGAATCGCCGTTACAGGCCATCAGGCCGACTACTGAAAAAAGGATCAATAAGGTTTTAAAAAGATTTCTTTCCCTGATTCGTCTGATCATTTTCTTCACCTGTTTTTTGATATTTTTGTACCCGTGCGCTAAGGAACGTACAATAAATAACTTGAACAAATTGGCATCCATGTCGAAACTGGAAATTTGAAATTAGGTAACGCATCTACATCTTTGTGTTTTTCCCAATTTCAAATTTCGAGTTTCACTGCTAAAATACAAGACCAACAAAGTGTAAACTATATATGCCCCTTTGGCCATAATGTCACTTCTGTTGCGCCCCAGCCGCCTCCATCGCTTCCCAGCAATGTGAAGTCGCGCACTTCAGGTATGCGGCTCAGGATGGAATGGACCGTGCGCCGAAGGGTCCCGGTCCCTTTTCCATGGATTATGCGTACGTGGATTATGTCTCTGTCCCGGCATTCGGCCAGGTAGTCGGGGACGAGATCCTTTACTTCGCGGGCATTGAAGGTGTGCAGATCGAGGATGCCGTCAATGGGGAATTCGACCACATCCTCATTATGGATATCCATCCGGACAGACGCTTTAGGGCTTTTCCCCGCTTACCACACCTACTGTGGCATCAGTGCAGCGCTGTACCACCTCGCGGCTGACACTTCCCATGAACAGTTCCTGGAAGGCGGAGCGGCCACGCCGCCCGATAACGAGCAGATTTGTCTGTTTTTTCTTGGCCGTGCTGAGGATGACCTCACCAGGGCTGCCATATTCAACCATACTCACAATCTTGGATTCGCTCACCCCGCCATCAGTAAAGATCTGCTGCGCCTTGTTGAGTATGTCTTCCTGAGACTGGCTCGTGTATTCACGTTTTGCGTAGCGAGCAAGGTCTATAACGTGCAGCAGGATCACTTCAGCCACGGCATCCCCGAAACATTTGGCCAGGATCGCTGCCTCCCGGGCTGCTGCCACGGCGTGTGGAGAACCATCCAAAGGCACGAGGATTCGCGGAATAGGGCAGGCATCGGCTTTCAGGCTCTCCACCTTGACCCCGGTGACATAGACTGATTGATGGACCGGTTTGTGGAGCAGGGAAGCACTGACACTTCCCAGCAGGACCTCTCTTACTGCAGAGACACCTCTCCGCCCCATGATAATCGTAGAATAAGCTCCTTCCTCGGCTATCTGAAGGATCTGTTCAGCCGGCACTCCGTCGACTATTTTCTGATTAATAGGGCCCTTGGCGCCGAATTTTTTCAGCTCGGCCTCGGCCTCTTCCAGCATGGGCTTGATGTTTTTCAAGATATGATCTTGCCTGGATGTCTTAAAGATCTCACTCTCAATAATCTCACCCTTCACGCGTACTTTTGCCATGTCCGCCAGGTGGCGCTTGAGGTATCCGCCTGCCAGAACGCGGAGCAATGTGATGGCCTGGACCCTGTCAGCCAGGGCCGCAGCCAGGCAGCCGCTGAACCTGACAGCCCGTTTGCCGGGCTCGCTGCCGTCAACCGGCAACAGGAAACTGGTCAACGGTTCGACAGTTCCGGCCTTTCTGATCAGGGGTTCCACCAGGGTCTCTTTAGTAAGGCTTTCTTCAATATCGACAATTTTCCCAATGACCTGTTTTAGCTCAGTGCGTGATAACACCCCTAATGGCTGATGCTGCTCATCCACAACAGGGATCCTTGACTGCCCGTGTGCCATGGCAATAACAACGGCCTCCATAAGACTGCTTTTGAGGGTTATGGTCTTGGGGTCTTTGTTCATGAATTTTTCTATGGGGACGGTCTTAGCTGCTTCGCAGGCATCCTTGAAGATCTCCTCGGTTGCAAAGTGGGCGGCTATCTCATCGCTCACCACATATCCCGGCACTACCTGTTTGATAAGATCAAAAGACTGAATTTCACCAACAAGCTTGCCTGCCTTGTTGACCACAATAAGTGAGTTTGTCTTGTCGATTATCATCTTTCTCAAGGCATCAATAAAGATTGCATCCTGACCAATAAGCACTGCCTTTCTCATTATGTCCTGGATCTTGGTATTCATATCTATATTTCCTCTGATAAAATTAAGCGTGCATTCAAGAGACCTCTGACCGGAGAGCAGGAGAAAGCCGACGCCTCAACCCGGTCCTGATAAACAAGGTCTTGCAGACAATATTTCGTGTATCTGTTGCCATTGATCTTACCTGTGCGGTCCGGACAACCAGCCTGGGAATAGGATAATTGCGAGCGTGGCAACAATACATGTCACGAGCATTATTATGCTGCCGGACTTGAACCAGCGTACAAAGGTGATCGGGTCGTCGGTCTGCTCACTCTTGGCCACCACGACGACATTGGCAGTAGATCCGATAGGAGTCCCGTTGCCGCCGAAACCCACACCCAGCGCCAGGGACCACCATAATATATTCACCGGCACGCCAAGTGTTTCCAGGTTCTGGATAACAGGGATCATGGCCATGGTAAAGGGGATATTGTCAACAGCAGCAGACATAACGGCCGAGACCCACATGATGACCACGGCCGCCACTACGAGATTGCCGTGAGCCAGCCCGGAAACGCTGGTGGCCAGATATCCCAGGACCCCCGAGTGCTCCATGCCCCCTACTATGACAAACAGGGCGGCAAAGAACAACAAAACGCTCCACTCGACCTTTTCCAGAATGGGTTGGGGATCTCGTGTAGGTGTTATCAGTATGAGACATATGGAAGCACCGATCAGAGCGACCATCGAAGGGGGCATGTGAATAGCATGGTGGACGAAAAATATTACCACGACCAGACACAGGACACCCATTACGATCTTGCAGGTCTTCCAGTCCTTCATGGCATCCCATTCATTCATCTTCATGAGCTTGTCAATATTTTTCGGCTTTACGGCCAGCTCCTTTTTGAAGATAAACTTCAAGCAAAACAGGGTGATAAACCATGCAACTACTACTATCGGGGCAATATGGAATATAAAGTCGTTGAACGTGAAAGGTGCGGCGCTGCCGATCATAATATTCGGCGGGTCACCGACCAGGGTGGCAACGCCGCCCGTGTCCGACAATAATGCCTCTGCCATCAGGGTGGGGGCGGCGCTGACCTCTAAAATTCTTGCAATGATTATGGTTACCGGGGCTATGAGAACAACAGTGGTAACATTGTCAAGAATCAGGGATACCAGAGTGGTAATCGTCCCCAGTACCACGACCAGTTTCCATGGATCACCTTTGGTCTTCTTGGCTGAGAGGATCGCCAGGTACTGGAAGGCGCCGGTTCCTTCCAGGATCGCCACTATGGTCATCATGCCCAGGAGCAATCCTATTGTGTTGAAATCAATGCAGCGCAGGGCTTCACCAGGGCTGTAAAAGTGTAAGAAAATCCCTGCGGTCACCATTACTACGGCACCGAACATGCCGATGACCGTCCTGTGCACCTTTTCTGTAAGGATCAGTGCAAAAGTCACTACAAAAATGACAGATGATAGTATAAATGTAATTGAAGTTGGTGATACTGCCTCTGCGGCGCCATGTCCCGTCATTACCCGATATCTCCTCTGAATTACTTTTTGATCACAGGGTTTTCTCTAAAGACCAAAAGGTCTCTAATGAGCATCTAATGGTCTATTTTAGACATTTTTACAAAATATTCTTCCCCTTCACTTGGTTTCAGTATTCAGTCCTATCCATTACCTTTAACTCGCTTTTTAAAAATAAAAAAAAGAGATAAAAATCATGTGAACAGCTTATGACTGAATGGGAATTCAAAAACTTTTGGTCTCTTGGAAAAATTCTCCTCCCTGCTTTAATGCTTCTACGCTACCGTTTAATGGCCCTTTGATTCGAAAAACGATCATAGTATGCAGTCATACCGACGTCAACCAAAACCGGTAGATTAACTGATAGATAATACCAAAAAATATTTGTAACCGTTCACAGGGCACCGCACCTGCTTTGTTGTCGGGCACTTGAAGTACAAGGGAGTACGCCTGCGTACCCGTACGCCTCGCATCAGCAGTACCCTGTAAACGCTTACAGTGTGGTGGGTGGGTCGCGATCGGGCCGTAACCGACAGACCGTGAACGCCTACTTTTTCCTGAATATTACACGGTGTCAGATGAAATTTATGCTTTACTATAGGCGAGTGTCGTGTAATATCTTATTTTGGGAGTGTTGTAAAATTTTATCAGGCAATCCGGTTGACATCGGATATGTCGTATGCTAGGCGATTATTCATGCATGTATTAAAAGGATATGGGAAGGAGGTGTATAACATTAAAAAGCAGGAAGTTAGATTTTCAAGCAGGAGATTATATGAGGGAGGAGATCAAACATGAGGAAGTTCTTTAAAAGTCCTTTTGCTGAACTGACATTCATGACTGGTGGGGTTGTCGATATGTCTCTTTCGTATGTTTCTCTCTGTTGTATGTTAGGAGCTCGTTCAAAAATTCACCAAGGAGGGAGTGAAAGAAAATGAGCAAAATGTTTAAGTCTCCATGGCTGGAATGCAACATAATGCTGGCCGTACTCATCATTTCATTCATAGGTATGTATCTAATAGGCCAGGGACTCGAGACACCACCCGGTGGTATGTCCGGGTTGACTATTGTCGGATGGCTGGCCGGGTTCTTTTTTCTGAGCTTTGGCATTGCCCTGGTTGCTGTTATCGGCGGGATCGGCGGAGGTGTTCTATTTACACCTTTCATGCTGGCTTTCACATCTGTTGACAGTTTGATAGTGAGGGCAACAGGTCTTATCGTGGCCATGTTTAGTGGGCTGATTTCGACAGGACCATTTATGAGGGGTGGACTGGCCAATCTCAAAATCTGCGTCTTTTGTGCTGCTGCTTATGGAGTAGGGGCATTTACCGGTGCTCAGGGTGCGATATATGTTGCCAAACATTTGGGGGCCACCGGTGAAGGAGTTGTCAGGATCTCCCTTGGGGTTATTCTCTTTTCACTTGCTGTCTATTTCATTGTGGGTGGTAAGAAGATAGAGTGGCCTGAAGTAAAGAAGATTGACGGGTTTACCAAAAAGCTGAAAATGACCCAGCCTTATTATGAGGCGTCTTTGGGAAAGGTCATAGATTACCCGCTGACAAGAGCAGGGGGTGTGCTTGCAGCTATTATCGGGGTCGGCATGCTTTCCGGCTTTTTCGGTCTGGGAGCGGGCTGGGCGATAGTGCCGGCACAGAACCTTATAATGTGTGTACCGCTCAAGGTGGCGGCTGCCAATAGCGGAGTCCTTCTTGGCATGGGTGATTGCATTGCAGTGTGGCCATATCTTCTGATGGGAGCCATAATTCCGGTATTTGCGGCCCCGTGGCTGGTGGGTCAGGTGCTGGGAGGACTACTGGGAGCATTGATACTTATCAAAGTCAAGGCCGGATTTGTCAGGTATTTGTTGATCGGATTCATGTTTTTCGCATGCTTTGGACTGCTGACCAAGGGACTGACCATGTTGGGAGTTATCGGGACGGTCCCGCTCTGGATCAATGGTGTGGTGTTTGTCACTATCTTTGCGGTAGTCATTGTATCAATAGTCAGATATATGAAAGCAGAAGGCTGATAGGAGGTGAATGATATGAGTGTTGAAGAAAGACCCAAAATGCCGGCCTCACAACTCGTTTATGGTGAGATAGTCTATTGGGTTACTGTGGTGGCAGCCATAATATGCTCGATAGGGCCTTTTATATCAATTAAAAATGTGGAAAACAATATATTGAACCCGCATTTTCTTTTTGCCGGGATTTTTGAGGGCAAGAGCCCTGAAACCATCTGGCAGGAAGTAGGTGGAGGGTTCCCTGGAGGGCACTTCTATCTGGCTAACTTCGGGATGGGTGACGGATTTACACAAGCTGGTTTGGCTTTGGGCTGCAGCGTCGGTCTGTATGGACTCATAGCTGCCTCCTTTTGCTTTTTAAAGGAGGGAAATCCACTCTTTTTTGTATTGTCGCTCTGGGTTGCGTTACTAATCTCGGTTTCTATGATAGGTATAGTATAAGGACATTAGCTTAAGTCCTACAGCACAGACTAAAATGAACGAAAGGCCTGTATTGCTGCTCTATAGCAGCAGTACAGGCCTTTTTTGTGCGCGTCATTCACTCGTCCACTATCTCATTAACACCATGCCAAGATGAAAACAAAAAAGGCCCTCTCAATTTTCACTGAGAGAGCCTATAAATTATTGAAGACCGGCTTTAGCTACTTCGGAGTTACCACCACGGCACAAGGGTGGTTCATAGTTCGTAGTTCATCGTTCGTAGTGGTTTAGCTACTTGGGAGTTACCATCACGGCACAAGGAGCATGCCCTATCACTCTCTCGGTGACACTTCCCACCAGCAATTTTGAAAGTCCGGTCCTTCCATGGCTACCCATTACAATAAGATCTATGCCCTTATCTTTGGCCTCCTTAACAATAAATTCATGGGCCGTCCCCCCCATGTGTACGATAGTTTCGCATGAGAGGTTTTCTTTTTCAACAATTTCTTTACCTTTTTCCAGGGTCTCACGGATTTCCTCTGACATCTTTTCTTCAAGAAGCGGTGCCAACGCCATTTGACCAGGATAGAGATCAAGCACGGAAATTAAGTAAATGGAACTATTGCAGACTTTAGCTAAGCTGATTGCCTGATCAAGGGCCTTATAGGCATGTTCTGACCCATCAAGGGCCACCAAAAGTTTTTCTCCGCGGGTTAAGGGACAAGCTCCGTGTTCAATTATCATACTCAAAGTCTCCTCTCGCTAGTATATTATAGTTTATTTTTATAACGACATTATCTCCATGTCAATGTAAAATAAATTATTATCCTTTGAAAAAATAATGGAACTTAGGGGCTTCGCCCCAATTTGAATGTATGAATACCGGAATACTGGAATAATGGGTTCTGGGAGAATAGCGTATTATTGTAAAAATTCAGGGGTCCGGAAATGATAAAGCACATAGGACGAATATTCATCATCATATCGGTTGTCTTTGTTTTGGCCAATATTGTCTCCGGAACTGAGTTTACCCAGAGGTTCAATGCAAAAGAAGGTTTCACGTTAAAACTGCCGCACAACTGGGTCTGGATTCCAGGTGAAATCCTGGATGAACACTCCAGGAAGTTGCAACTGACCGCACCTGATGCGGAAAAATCTGCATATGATTATGGTTTTCAATTATCCGGCGCTGAGCATTGGTTTGCATGCCCGTACATGCTTATTTGGCTGAACAAGTCAGGCCGAATTCCTGAAGGCAAGATGAAAAAATTAAGTAAAGAAAATAGGAGCGAGGGGGAAGGATCTACACCAATCGAGGAAAATATTAGTGGGATTCCGAATACAAAGGTGGGAGAGGTCCTGTACGATCCGGATGATCATACTTTATGGATGACTTTCCTGGCAGACGCGGAAAAGGTAAAAGGTCTCATAGCTACAAAGCTGACCAGGAAGGGCTGCATCCAGATAATATGTTATGCTGAAGAAAAGGATTTCAATGAATACCGTAAGCTGTTTGAAGATATTGTGAACAATATTTATTTAGACAAAGACATGGAATATAAACCTCGAATAACGGATTCCATACCCATTATTTCACAGATCAATTTTGACAAACTCCTTTCACACGTCTTCACGAGCGCGCTTGTGATCGCTGCAATCTGGTTGCTGTTAAGCAGAATTAAGAAGAAGTCCTAATGAACATCGAACATCGAACGTCCAACATCGAACGTTGAATGAGAAAAGATGAAGAAACAGACGTATGACTGGGAAGAAAGGCTGCTGATCAGGTTGCTCGATTATACAAAAATAGTCGGTGAATGTTAGGTATTGAATATTCGTTTTTCATTCGATGTTGGACGTTCGATGTTCGATGTTGGACGTTCGATGTTCGATGTTGGACGTTCATCTTTTAAATAAACATTTACAAAACATCTTAGCACTTATGGCCCTCAAAACCTCTGCCATTTCAAGCCCCTCAGGCCCAGTATAATGGCGAGAACACTGAGAATAAAGAGCCAGGCGAGTCGTCCTGATATCTCTGTTTTCAGGACAGCGTCCATTAAATTGTCAGGGTTATAGTGGACAGTAACGATTTTGCCTTCAGGGTATTCCCTCAGGATTTCTATAGCGCCACTGTAATCGCCGATTATCAAAGTATAGGATATTTGGGAACTTACATAATGTTTGCCATCTACGGAATATTCGTACTTAATAAATGCCCTGCGGCCTATAATCCTCTTGGCACCGGCTATGCGCGACTTTATGATTTTTCCTTGTGTCGTTGGCCAGTTCTGTGACTCATAACCCTTGTAGATTTTGTAAATTCCATAAAATCCAATAACAATTCCTGCAAATAAAATTATAACTAAAGGGTTGACATCTGATTTTTTGTCTTTTTTGTTTCCAAATAATATCATTGGCCTGTGTTCTTCAATCCCTCATTAACGCTTAAACTCAGGCAGGTACCTGCTTACCTCGGTAAGCATGGTGTCCACTTCGCGATAGATTCTTTTGAGTTCATTTAAGGCGCTGCCCATCAGGGGAATATTCTTGGATACCTTGGTGCGCCCGAGCTCCAACAACTTCAAAGAATGGTCGGCCACGCGTTCAAAGTTGTTAACAGAAAGTATCAACATCGGTATTCTCTCTGCCTCTTCCTCACTCAGGTCTTGCTGTGAAATCTGGATCACATACCGGGAAATGGCCTCCCGCAGGCTTTGGACACCCCTTCCATACTCTTCCACCCGGTCCAGGAGTACATTGTCATTGTACATAAATCCATCCATGGCATACTTTATCATATTCCGGGAGACTTCACCAAGCCTGACTATTTCCTTGATTGCCAGCTCAATGGCAATAACAGGTTCTTCAACAAACTTGTCATCAAGATATTGCGGGGTCTCTATGCCGGGTTTTTCAACCGCCTTGGCAGGGATAATCCAGCAAATGAACCTTGAAAAATGTCCCACGACCGGCAGGAACAAAAAGGCGTCCATTAACTTTATCATTACGTGAATATTGGCAATCTGGTGGGCGAGGCTCCCACCCATTTTAGGAATTACCCAGAGATAAAACCGGTAGAAGATCACCAGGGTCAGAAATACACCGAAAAAATTAAAAAAAGTATGTGAAATCGCCGCACGTTTAGAATCAACGTCAGTACCAATGCTGGCAATGAGCGCTGTTATGCAGGTCCCGATATTGCAGCCCAGGATCAGAGGAATCGCTTCTTTCAAATCACCCACCATGCCCTGAGACGCAAGCATGACCAGAATGCTCACTGTAACGCTGCTGCTCTGAACAATTGCCGTGGCAATTGTCCCCACTGTCAGACCTATCAGAATTCCCTTCAGGCTTCCGCTGCTCAACAAAAAAAGGTCCTTAATAATATGGTGCGACTCAGTGGGGATCGCCTTTTTCATAAGAACAAGGCCAAGAAACAGTATTCCAAAACCAAGCAGGATCAATCCGCTATCCTTGACCTTGGCGTCCTTAAAGAATAAATGCAGGACCATTCCCAGCCCTATGGCCGGAAGTGCCCATTGTTCAGGGTTAAAGGCAACAAGTTGGGCTGTTATAGTGGTCCCTATATTCGCCCCAAGGATTACTCCTATTGACTGGAAAAAATTAATAAGTCCTGCATTAATGAGACCAACGATCATGACAGTAGTGGCACTGCTGCTCTGAAGAATTCCGGTTACAATAGCGCCGAAGAGCAAGCCGTAAACAGGACGTTTTGTAATGGTCCCCAGCACCTTTTTCATCCTGTCGCCGACCACTTTCTGGAGGCTGTCGCTCATGAGGTGCAGACCATAAAGAAAGAGCCCGAGTCCTCCAAAGACCTGAAACAGGATGGTCTTCATGGGGATTCACCTCTCTGGGGGACTTCAAAAAAAACTTCAGCCTCTTGATCTGTTTTGGCAAACTTCATATCCTCTCGCGAATCACAAGGACATAGAGACGATCAGCTGCGTCTTCAATTACGTCTGAAATCTCTGCAATCCGTCGGAGGAAATTCTCCATCTGGATCTTGTTGGCAAGAGGAAGATCAGAGTGGAAAATGGTTATCAACAGGGCCTCCTCCTTTTTGTCAATCTCTGATTCCATGACACCAATAGAGTTGATCTTTTCCTTAATGGCAGCAAGGACGTCATGTACCTGCAAAGCATCATAGGGTGCAAAGAGGTTCACAGCATCTTGAAAAATACGAAACATCTCCATTATGATCTCAACGATCTCGCGGAGGGTCTTCACATAGGCCTCCGGGACTTCCGGGCTCTGGTACACCACCACATCAGAGGCTGTTTCGGCCTTATTGGCTATCTTGTCCACAAACTCGGTCATCATATAGATATCTTTTCGCTCAATAGGGAGAAAGGCCCCGGAGAAAAGGTGGTCGCCAATCTCTCTGCGCTGGACATCGGCTTCGGTCTCAATATGATCGCAGCTTTCATGAATTGTTTGGGCTTTGCCAAATTCTCCTAGAAAATAGGCCTCAAAACAACTCTCAAAACAGGCTAGACACTTACCTACCTTTTGAACGTGTTTATCTATGAGTTCCTTTACTTCCCTTTCCTTTTCTGTGAACATTTCAACCTCCGCTGACTGGAAATTATTTCCTGGCAATTAGGAAAAATAATGTGGCACAAGGAAATGCCTACTCCTTTCAATAGTACATCACGGTTTCGGCAGAATTTGAATCAGTCATTCAAATTGCAAAGCCTTGCCCAAAGAGACAAGATTTTCTATGAGAATAAACAGTTTGTGGTCTGAACTGTCAAGAATGATGAATTGAGCCTTTTGCAAAAGGCCGTCTTTGGTCGGAACCGCCGTCCCGAGATCAATGGCCCGATGGCTGCGTTGCTCGGTTGTTAAACAATAATAGAGGTAACTGTTTACGGATTCGTAGTTCAGAGGTTCAAGGTTTACCGAAAATCTGAACCGTTGATTTGCGGGTTCTGAATGGAAAAGGCATAAAAACAGAACAGAGGAGCATACGTCATACCCCTCTAAATATTAAGGATGTTGTGGCTTGGCTAGTTAGCTGCGAGGTAGCTCGCAAGAGCAATCATCAATCCAATTATGCAGCCAACCCGCGCTCTCCTCAACCCAAGGGAGCACGGGTTAACCGATTACATTGGCGGTTCTTAATAGCTATCCCCGCGTACCATGGTGCAACAATCTTTCTCAGATATTTCTATTTCTCAAGGTCGTCCAAACGCATCATCGCCCTGAGGGCAGCCATGGGATCACCGGTGGCAAGAGTGTCTAATTCCTTCATCCGTTTCTGGTCATGCGGAAATTTTTTCTTGAGTCTAGTTTCATAAGCATCTCTGAGCACTGCCATGAGCTTTTCTAAATCATAGGGCTTTTCCAGATAGCCAAAAGCGCCCAGTTTGGTGCATTCAACTGCAGACTCCACAGAGGCATAGCCTGTAAGCATGATGATTTCTAAAAACTTGTGATTTTCCTTCAGTATCTTGAGGAGTTCCTGACCGTCCATCCCTGGCATTTTCAAGTCCAGGATGGCTACATCGAATTCGCCTGTGGCTTCCTGAATGGCCTGATTTCCGTTTGATGCAGTGGTGACCTGGAAATCTCTGGATTTAAGCCGTTGCGAGAGGGTATTGAGGAAATCTACTTCATCGTCAACGACAAGAAGTTTGATCTGTGAAGGAGTTGATTGAGCATTCGTCATAACCTGATCTCCTAGTGGTTTTTTGGTTATAGTCCTAATAAAATAAATTATATTATATCAATTATATTATATCAAACCGGCAATGAGATGCTTAGCGTCCCGGCCTGAGTATCAACAGTGATGTCACCCTGGAGTGCAGAAAGCAATGCTTCCACCCGTTTGCCGTGGAATGTTTCTAGCGGCATTACCGGTAGACTGCCCAGTTGGGAAAATGTAATCTGAGCGCTGTTGTCTATTTCCTTGGCAAGCAGTCGGACCGTTCTTTCCGGCCCAGTAGCATCCATGGCGAAGTCAAAGCACAGCCATATGAGATTTTCCAGGAAAAAGGGATTTGTCTTGATCTTTATTGGTTCATCAAAAGGTATTTTTTCCAGAGTGATCTCCCGCATGTCGGCGAATCTATTAGCAAGATTTGTCACGACATCCAGAATATCATTTACACTTACACTTTCCGTCTTTATTAGTTGATCTGTGCTGTGGGCAAACTTGCTCATGTTTTTCATGATAGTGTCTGCTCTTTTGACCTGCTTAGTTATCATCTGGGACACGCTTTTCAGTTGTTCAGGATCGATAGGCATTCCCTTCTCATGCATATAAATTAAATCCTGTATAAGTCCTGCGTTTTCGTTAACAACAGCCAAGACGTTTTTGATCTCATGAGAGATTGAAGCTGACATCTTTCCAAAAAATTGCAGCCCCTCTTCACCAAGAATATCCCATTGATAGCTCATGCCAACCCCCCTGTTTATTCCTTTATGACATCTTTTAACTTCTTTATGAGAGCTGTTAGATTGACCGGTTTCACCAGATAGCAATCAGCCCCCTTTGTTAAGGCGACAGAATAAAACTCCTCAGCAGAACCATGGCCTATCATAAAAAATGAACATTTCCTTAATAAGTCTAGCCTGTTCGTCGATAATGGCAAGGGGATTATTGATTTAATGAGCTACTCACTGCCGTCCAGAGGACGGCAAGTTGATACCACTAAACCATTTCTGTGTCAAGGACGCAGAGCCGAATCTGCCTGTTTACCCGGCCGACGATGTCCAATTCCGAGTTCGTTCTATCCCTCCTTAGTCTTTAAGGACTTCATTTATCTTGCTGACAAGGGCCTCGATATTAATAGGTTTTACCAGATAATAAGCCTTGGACGAACCGGCCCTGAAATCATCTTCTGACCCATGCCCGGTCATAAAAATAAATTTCATATCAGGATATTTTACCTCGAGCATACCCTTCAGTTGAATTCCGCTGATCCTGGGCATCTTGACATCCAGTACGGCAAGATCATAGGTCTCGGTTTCCGCCTTTTTCAGTGCCTCTTCTCCGCTGGTTACCCAATCTGCGTCGATTCCCCTGAAGGAAAGACGCTCCGCCAGGGTTGAGACCAGTTCCCCTTCGTCATCCACCAATAATATGCGCATATTCCTACTTCCTCTCTTTATCAAATTTTAAAGGTAGAGTTATAATAAAAGTTGTTCCCTTTCCCACTTCACTTTGCACGTTGATCTTGCCGCCGATCTCCTGGATAAGACCGCACGTAATGGACAGGCCGAGACCTGTGCCGCCCTTTTTCGTCTTTGTGGAAAAAAACGGCTCAAAGATACGTTTGATGTCTGCCTCTTTGATACCGCACCCGGTGTCAGTGACTGTGGCCGAAATAAAGTCTTCATCTTTGCGTTTGACTGTGATATCCAGACTACCGCCGTCTTCCATGGCAGCAAAGGCGTTATTGACCAGATTAAGAAATATCTGTTGCACCTTGCCCCGGTCGCTTTCGAATTCAGGGATGTCATCAGGCACATTCAAAGAGACTTTGATAGACCTGTACTCAGCCTCCTTTTCCAGAAAGCCCAGGACCTCTTCCAGGACCTCCCGCACATTGATGGACCGGATGCTCACTTCCATATGTCGCGCAAAACCGAGAAGCCGCTTGGTGATGGTCCCACACCGCTCCACAGAGGAGATAATCGAGTCTATAAGGCCGATCAGCTTCGTATCTTCTGAATACATCTTCTTGTATGTGAACATATCCTTAATAAGTCCGGCCTTCTCGTTGATGATGGCCAGGGGGTTATTGACTTCATGCGCCACGCCCGCGGCCAACCGTCCGATGGAAGCCAACCTGTTGGAGTACTCCACCTTGTGCAGACTGCTGACCCGCTCCCTGTCCGCTACGTAAATCCTGTTTACAAGATAGGTAGCTACACCCAGGATCACCAGCACGATAAGAGTGACGCTGCCTACCAGAAAAGCGACGAGTTGAATCTGTGATTTGTGCCATGTACTTAAAATTGCACCTTTTTGCTCAACGATCATCAGGATAAATGGAGTACCGGGGATGTAGCGATAGCCGATTAAAACGGGTCTGCCTTTAGGGTCTTTGCCTTCAATTACCTGCGATTCGGTGGCAAACTTAGGAACAGGGTAAGACATCTTCTTAAGGACCTCGGGATGGTGGCGGCACGTGGTCTGGAGCATGCCCTTGTGATTAACCAAGGATGTGCAGGTCGACCCGGCCATTTCAAGCTGGTTTAGCATGCGGTTGATTTGCTCCAGATCCAGAGTAACCCTGAATACAAAAAAGGAATTGTCAGGCTGGTCGAATTTACACGCTATGACCATATGCGGGGCATTACGGAACCCAAGAAACACATCGCTGATATAGCTGTTATGTTTCAGGACTTTTTTGAACCACTCCTGGTTGCTGTAGTTGATACCTTTCAGCTTGTATGGTCCCACGTAATTTGTCTGAATACCGGAGGAATTGATTACACCAATATCTCTTATACCGCCGAGCCTTTTTTTCACATTGTCAAAGATCGCCTCAAGCTGTCCCTGATTGTTCAATTCCTCAAAGGAATACTGATGGGCAAACAACTCCAGCACGGTCTTACGTTCATCCAGAAAAGAGGCGACATAACGCCAGGTATTACTGACAAATCGATATGTATGATTATATGATTCGGATTCTAAGTATTGCTGCGCCAAATGGTAGTGAAGCAGAGTCATAAAAACCAACGGCACAAGGCTGACCACGGCAGTAAGCAAGACCGACAGCCTCCAGAGGCGGCGGAAGTTGAGCCGGTCTTTATCAAGTTCATTATTATCATCACGTAAAAATTTCGGTATAACTTTCTCTAATATTCTCATACTTATACCAAATTTTTAGTGAAATGATGGAAGATCGTTAACAGTCGGACAAATAATCCAATATAAGGCATCCTTCATAGCAAGCCAAAAGTAGTTTACACTTTTAGGGATAAGTACCTCAAAAAATATGACTTGTACGATTAGCTATTAGCCGTTAGGTTTTAGCTTAACAGTCCATTTTTATACAATGTTTTTACCTAATAGCTAATGGCTAACAGCTAATGGCCGGCATCCGTTTATGTTGAAAAAGTGTAAACTACAGAATGAAGGATGCCCAATATAATATTAATTGATTATAGAATAATTACCAAGGAATAACAGAAAGTTATATTGGGAAGCACTAAATGACGCATTATTGCGTTTATACCAGTATTGTTAATGAATACACTTTTTTAAATTTTGTAACACTATTTAATTTGAGCCGGATATTCTGTCAAGCTTTAGAAGTAGAGCTGTTGCAGGCTATCATGTCCCCCCTTTTTGTAGGGGGGACTAACCTAAAAACTAATCCTTTGCAAGCTTTTTCTGTTGGATTTTTTCGTTGGCCTTTTTTAGCGTGTCGCTCAACAAATCAATATCCACCGGCTTGTGAAGATAGGCAAATGCGCCGAGCTCCATGCATACCTTTCTGTCTTCCTCAGAACCGTGCCCTGTGAGGATGATGACCTCAATCTCCGGACTGGTCTGCTTAACCCGCCGCAGGGTCTCAATACCGTCAATGCCCGGCATCTTGAGGTCCAGGATCATGACCTCCGGCTCGTCCTTGCTGATCAGTTCAAGGGCTGATTCACCATCGTAAGTCACGGCCGAGCCCATTTCTCGCATGATCAGTCGCTCGGACAGGGTCTCTATAAACTCGCGCTCGTCGTCCACAAGCAATACCTTTGACGGCGTCTCAAGGTCAATTTTTCGGTATACGTCTGTTTTGTGAAAGCCTTTGCCTACCTTGGTGTCCACGGACTTGACGCCGGGCACCCTGCTGACAATGGATTTAAGTTCTTCCTCAAGCCGGCCGAGCATCAGGACATGCTTGTTGATGCTCAGCTTGACCGAGCCGTCCTTGACATTCACGCCCGCTGAGTGTCCCTCTTTGATCAGGGCCACTTCTACCTTGGCTGCAAGGAGGAAGTCCTCAACTGCATTTTTCGAACTCTCCGTGGTTTTGACCACGTCACTGTCCAGATTCTTCATAATAAGCGCTGCTGCTTCCGCCACGTCTTTCTTGTCCATGGGAATGACTATGTCATATAGGGAAGCGGCCCATGGATCTTTGTTGCCGAACAAAGCATTGATCCATGCGGCGCGGTCATTATCTTTGTTGTGTATGAGCTTGACAGCGTTTTTTTCAGACAATCCCTGTTCTTCAGCAGCCACTTTGGTCCTGAATTTCAGGTCTGCGATAAGGCATACACGGAGTACGTGACTGACCTCTTTTGGGATAAGTTGACCGGCTAATCCTGAGATAACAAGATTGTCGTCTGAGAGCGTCTCTGCCAGAGCGAGCCTGAGATAGGCAATCGCACGTTCCTTTTCGTGGGTGAACTTGTTGAATACTGATGTTGTGGCTGAAAAGGCCCGTTCTATCTTGCCCTCAGCCATGTCTGAAAGTCTGGCTGCATCGCCGACAAGGTTTTTGTCAGTGACAAGCTTATAGCCTGTGCTGCCGGTTACTTCCTGAACTACTGAGTCTTCCTTGCAAAAATTACTACTGAATAATGTGATGACAGACATATCTAACTCCCTTTTTTAGCTATGCATGGGTCAGTCTGCAAACGTCTGTAAGCGGACAGGTTTTGTCCACGTCGTCCACATGCTCATGAGGATGAATGGCGCGGATGGCTATTTCCAGAGTCGGATAAATGTGGTCCTCGCCGATCTTTTCCAACAGGAACGTACGCTCCAGCACCTTTATGACGGATTCATTAACGCCACTGAAAGAGATATCCAAACCTGCGGCCCTGATCCTGTCTACAAGCGATGATAATGTCTCTTCACCTGATGCGTCAATATCATTTATGCCGTTAGACACTATAATGATATGCCTGAGGTCTTTCATGCTTTGCATACGTTCCATGATCTGGTCTTCCAGGTAGCTGGCATTGGCAAAAAAGAGCGGGCCGTCAAAACGGACTACAGAAATGAACTTGCATTGCTTGAGGCCGAAGACCATGACATCACGCAGGGATTTGTCCTCGTGCTTGGCCAGAGATGCCACGGTAGGCCGCATACTCTTGTATATAAAGACCATAAGCGAAAGGAGCACGCCAAGCTCAATGCCTTTTTCCAGGTGGGGCGCTAAAGCAAGGGTGACTACAAAGCTGATTATTGAAATGGCGCCATCATACCACTGTGCCTTCCAGGCATGAATAAAACCTGAGATATTTATCAGGCCGAGGACCGCCATCATGATGACCGCAGCGAGCACGGATTGGGGCAGGTGATATAGGAGCGGAGTAAAAAATAGAAGCGTGATAACCACGGCCGCGCTGGTAAACACGGCAGACAGACCAGAAATTGCTCCGGCCTGGAAGTTGACCGCGGATCTTGAGAAAGAACCGGAAACAGGATAACTTTTGCCGACAGAACCTAATATGTTACCCAGTCCCTGTCCGATGAGTTCCTGGTTGGGATCGAGACGCTGGCCTGTCTTGCCGGCAATGGCCTTGGCAATTGCAATGGCCTCCATGAAGCCCAGGAGCGAAATAATAATTGCAAATGGCAGGAGTTGAAGCAAGATTTTCATATCCAGTTTCGGCACTGTGAAAGAAGGCAGCCCCTCAGGTATTACTCCGACCACTTTGCCGCCTCCCATCATGAGCAGCTTGTCGGTCATGAGCGGCTTGTTGCCTACTTTGATGCGCCATGTACGGCCATCACTCTGGACACCGTCCGGAGTCTCCTCTCTTGGATAGAACATCAGCGAACCGTCAGGTTGCTCCACACCGCTGAACAAATAGTGCCTGAGTTCCGTCCTGTAGATGTGGGCTTTCTCCTTGAGCTCATCCATATTGAATGCTATGACACTTGCGTCACGTTCTGCGTCGAGGATACCTATGGTGTTGTGGGCACCTTTGGCCTCATCCAGGGCCTTGGCAACTCTGGTCCGTTCTTCGGCCAGCGGCGTTATGCCGTTTACTGCCTTATTAAAACTCTGAACAAGTTCATGGACCCTGTGGCATTCGATGGCCGAAATGTCAACACTGGCATCGTGCTGAAACCCGATGGTCCAGGAAATAACCGTTGTTATTGCCACGGCTACGAGTACATTTGGAATCTTTGGTGCAATTTTTCTGAGTATGAACATGATGGCAAAGGCAAGTGCGCCAAGGAACAATGTAGGCAAATGGGTATAGTGGATTGCTTCCTGGACGACCCTGATGATCGTACCATAATGGTGCTCGGCCTTATCCACATAGACACCAAACAGCTTGGATAACTGTGAGGTGGCGATTACAATGGATGCCGCGTTTGTAAACCCGTTTACCACTGGGTGTGAAAGGAGATTAACCACAAGTCCGAGCCTGAGTACGCCAAGGGTGAACTGAAACAGGCCGACCATGAGGGCCAGCATAAGGGCATAAGCAATGTAGCCCTCAGAACCTGCCGTTGCCAACGGCTCAAGAGATGCAGCGGTCATCAGCGACACAACCGCCACAGGGCCTGTGGCCAACTGACGACTTGAGCCGAACAGGGACGCTATCATGGGGGGCAGGAACGCGGCATACAGCCCGTAGTATGGCGGCAGCCCCGCTAATTGCGCATAGGCCATGGATTGGGGAATGAGTACCATCGCAACAGTGAGGCCCGATAGAACATCAGTTCTGAAACTGCCTAAATCGTAGCCTTTAAACCAGCCAATAAATGGAAAGATTTTTGTCAGCATTGGAAATACCTACTCCTGAATCTGTTTTTTTTGTAACATCCTGCGGCACAACTCCATAAATTCCTTGTGGAGTGCGCCTGCATTGTAAAGATTATAGGTTTTGAACCGCACCAGGCCGTCCACCATGGAAAAGATAATCAGCGCAGTCCTTTTTGAAGACATTGTCCTTATGGACCCATCCTTTTGCCCGAGCAGAATGGCCTGTTCGAAACCATTTACAAAACAATTGTAAATGGCCTCCAGATGCTCCCTACAAACAGGATTAACCTCGGCGAGTTCATGGGGATGCCGACGGTGCAGGAGAAGAAACTGCTCTTCCATCATGCCGGCCAGATAGAAGTAAAAGGAAATGGCACTCTCGATCATGTTCAGACCGCTATCAAACTCTCCTTCTTCCAGGTACCGATCAAATTCTTCTATGACTCTCTTTCTGGTGTCCTCAAGGATAGAGAGAAAAATGTCCTCCTTGTTTTTAAAATGATAAAAGATCGTCCCTTCAGCAGCACCTGTCGTCTTGGACAACTCGGCAATGGAGGTCTCTTTGAACCCTTTTTCGGCAAAGAGCCTTGTTGCGGCATGCAATATCGTTTCTTTTTTGGACATATTTTTTATCTAAATTAAGCTATTAGCCTTTAGCGGTTAGCTATTAGTTTTTAGACTGAGCGTTCAACCGGTTTTTTAATATATCCAAATAATAACGTCAAGGAAAATTTTCCATAAGGCAAAAAAATGGACTTATTTGAATTTAATGTTGGAGAAGCAAAAAAGAATTATCGTGATTGATTTTTTGTTCAGGGGTCAACTATTCCAAATTGATCTTGTTATATCCATCTGCAAGGCTAGTATTTACATGCACTACCCCTTTATTAAGATTTTTAAGGGGATAGTCGTCGGTAACCACCGGCAGGTTGTCAGCATCCTTTTGAGTTTTCAGCACTGTTCCTGCAGGCACATAGCGTCCATCCTCAACAGTGACCCCCATAACGATGCATCCAGGTTCGATCACGCAGTTATTTCCCACTTTTGCCCTGAATACCAGTGTCTTCATGCCAACAAATGTATCATCCCCAACATACGCAGGGCCATGAATCTGAACCTGATGAGCCAGGGAGACCCTCTTGCCTATGTAAACCGAATACTTTTTTCCTTCAGCCTCAACCTGATTTTCCTTAATTGGATGGCCATTGTGCTCTGTTTCAAGTGCATGGAGGATTACTCCATCTTGCACATTTGATTCATCCCCGACAAAAATTGGCCGGCCTTCATCACCTCGTACTGAAGCAAAAGGCGAAACCATAACTCTCTTACCTATAAATACGTGACCAATTACCGCGGCAACTGGATGAATACAGGCGGATGAATCGACCTCAGGCAAATATTCCTTCTGACAGAAATCGGTAATAGCACTCTGATGTATCATTATTATCGCTCCCTTAATGTAATTTGTGTATCTATACGAACCCATTCCAAAATAACAATTAGTGCCTTATTCCCCAGGCTTTGTTTTAGCTATAGTAAAAGATGATTGGTGGAAAAGGCAAGGCACATATTGAACAAAAAAAGGTTCCAGAGGTCGTCTCTGGAACCGATTAAAACCTGCCAATATCAAAATACTCTAAATTCTAAAAATGGTGGAGGGCTTTCCGCCTTCCTGCAAATCTGTCTCGAAGGCCACAATACATAGAAAACCATTTGTTTACAACGCCTTATGACGCTCCATCTCCGCGTCCCTTGCGGGAAATGTTTTTCTCCACATTTTCCCCAAACGGAGAATGGACGCGGGTTCGATTCCTTCCGCCATATCAAACGGGGTGATATCGTAACCATTTCCACATCTTCTTTATTGCCGATAACATTCATATTATCAATATATTACATGTCAGAAGGCCGACTCAAGAGAACAGGAAGCAACGTTAATTTCGTTTTCCTGGTCACGCGCCTCATTTATCTCAGCATGTTGTCACGTCTCCAACAACTTTTTTACGGGTTCTTTCAAACAGTCCGGAATGTCGTCTTTTGAAACATTAGCAAATCGGCTAAGTGCTTGGTCGACTTTCTGACTTTCGTCCTTCGGTAGTCCCAGTGCCCCTTCGAAATTTGGTTTTAACCAAAACGTCCGTTCCTTTCCTGCAACATCCAATATCGTCTTGTTCCATTGCTCGTGCTTGCTATTCTTTTTTTGCCGGGATTTTTTTCGTGGCTCAGGCCACTCGTCTTTAATATCTCGGATGTCGTGATCAACAAGAACGACGTAAGGAATGCTCAGAGCGCGGGCTACCCGTACAAATAGAGGGATCTTCGTTTTGCCGCCACACTCGATAACTGAGATGTTTTCTTTGTTGATATCTATCCCGAGTGTCCGAAACACAAGGGGGAGAGCCACTTTTTCGGTATTTCCCTCAACAAACATCACCCGTCGAGCGAAAAAAAGTTCGTTGCGTTGTGAGTCAAATTCCGTCATCAAGCGGAGTGCTTTCCGTTCATCTTCAGCCAATTCCACCTTGCTTGCTTGGTGAACTTTGGTGCCTATCTCCACAGTTCTGCGGACTATAGCAACAGACTCTGGGGCGTGAATCTGTACGAATACAGGAGAGTGCGTGGTCAAAAAGACCTGATTTCCCTTGTCTGCCAGCGACCGAAGCACAGAGGCGAAATAACGGGCTTTTTGTGGGTGAAGGAAAGCTTCTGGTTCCTCAATAGCAAACACTGCGCCCTCCTTCTTCAGTTCCTCGTAGGTCCGGAAGATGGCTACGACAATGGCGCTCTGCAAACCCGCTCCCACCTCGCCAGCGGGGCTGCGAATACCCATCTGGTCAACATAAAGCTGCAGCGACTTGAAAGCATTAGTGGGGTCGTGGCTTTCAAAGTGCAGTTCAACCTTATTTTTATCTGCATCCAGCCCCATTTGCTCAATGGCATTCTCAGCCAGCCGTCGCTCTATTTCCCCAAAAGATTGCGTTCGCAGGTATTTGTATGCATCTCTTACGGCGGCCTCGAAGGCCTTCTTTCGGGTCACCTTGAGCTTGGTTCCGTCGGCTTGTTCGACAGTTATCTGTTTCTTATCATTCAGGAACTCCGTGTTGACCTCGTTGAAAAGCCGTCGAAGAACCGACCAACGACTACTGGGCGTCTCACGGTTGTAGTCGCGTAACACATCCACATAAATCATGGGGATTGCCTGCTCGCGAATCGCGGCGGATACCTTAAGCTCCAGCCAGCGCCCCTTGGACTGCTTGCCACTTTTGAGAGGTTCCGGAGGATATATGATGATTGAGCCATCGTTTTTTATACAGTCGAAATCGACTTTGAGCGTTCCATCTGGTTTGTTTTTTACTCTTCTCTTGTAAGCCTTACACCTAAGCCCAATGCCGTCTACCTCCATTTTGTAGTTATTTCGCCACTCCACGATCGGCTCATCAAAAAAAACCTGAATGACAATATCACGGCTTGTGTTCTGGTCGTGGAAGTCCTCCTCAGAGAAGCTTCGTTCACCTGGCCATCTTTCACCGAGGATAAGATTGAGCGCTCGCAGGATGTTGGATTTTCCTGAGTTGTTTTCTCCAATCAGGACACAATACGGTCCGGGTTTAAAGTCTAACTCCCTGATTGAACGGAAATGCTCGATATGAACTTGGGCGATACGCATCACATCCATTCCTTATATTTGAGTAACTCCGAGCCGGATTGCCACGTCATTATAATCCGAGGCTTCAGCATAGAGCTTCTCGAACTCGGCACGGGCACGAGACTTCTGTCCCAAATCCTCGTAGGCCAGAGCGCGTTCGTAACGTAGGACACGAAGCAGATCATCGGACCGGCCTTTCTTACGGCGCAGGGTGGCTGTTAATGTGTCCCGGGCCGCAGTTGCCAGACCAAGGTGCCGAAGGGCTTTAGCTTTGTAAAGCATCAAAGCCGCATGGATAGGCGTCTCGTTCTCAATGCCCTCAACCAATCGTACAACCTTCTGGCAGACCTTTTTGTCGCCCGGATGAGAGCCCAGCAGCAGCTCCGCGAGGGACAGCTTCACCACCACGTCGTCGGGTTCAAGCCGCTGCAGCCTTTCGAGACAGGTAATCGCATCCTGCCAGCGCCTCTGACGCTGGTAGACCTCCACCATGCCCAGTAACACTCCCCGAAGATCCGGGCCCACATGCGCGGACACCTCGTCTGTGATAGGCAGACTCATGACAGCGGAGATGCCGTACTTGGAGAAGTAACGGCCCAGGCTGTTGTGCTTCTCGGCAGCCGTGGCCAGGTAGTCTGCAGCTTCCGTCAGCTGTTCCTTCTTAAGTGTCAGGAAGCCGGCAAGATACGCGCCATCTGCCAGGTGAACCGCACTTTTGAAATGTTCGAGGGCCTTGTCCTCATTGCCGAGAACCAACTCACGGCAACCGTCCACCAGAGCTTTCTCGTCGTCCGGTGTGACGAGCCGCTTGAAGAAGCCCAGGGTCAGGTGGTCTTCTGCTCGGACTAAAGGGGCTGTCGGTGCAGCTGAAGACGCGTTTCTCCTGCCACCTGAGCCCCTGCTGGGAAGAGTTGTGGTATAAAAGAGCCCCGTTCCCGGAATACCCATCGTAGCCCGTTTTCCTCGGGAGCCAACGGTGAACTTCGCACCTCGTGGTCCGAACGAGAGTGATCCCCCCGACTTGCTAAGGTTCAGGGTCACCCCTGGTGCGATTTTGACTCTTCTCCAGAAACGAAAGCTCATTTTTAGTTTTCCTTACTGCATGCCATAATTTCTCGTGATGCTCAGTTTCCCAGAAACTCAGCGAGCCTGTCCCAAAGTCCGGCAATATCCTTTTTGAGTTCGCACTCCCAAACAATGAAGAAGTCCCATCCGTCTTCAATCAAAGCCTGATAGTTTTTTTGGTCACGTCTGACATTCTCATTGATCTTTTTTTTCCAGAAATCCTTGTTTGTCCCGGGCCACTTGAAATACCTGCAATCATGTTTATGCCAGAAACAGCCATGCACAAACACTGCCTTTCTTTGCTGTTGGAAAACAATATCGGGTCTGCCTGGCAGGTCTTTTCGATGAAGCCTGTATCTGTATCCCTGCGACCACAGCCATTTGCGAACTACCAGTTCCGGCTTGGTGTCCTTGCTTTTTATCCGGGACATGTTGTAGCTGCGTTGTTCCGGTGAGTGGACATCCATTATTCTGCCTCTCCGGGAGGGGCAATAATCCCTTCAATTATTTTTGTTCGATCAATGTCAGGTTGTCCCTGACGGGCATAATAAGAAGAAAATCTGGACAATATATCTTTCACAAAATGTGGAGATATCTGAATGTGCGGTGGGTCATAAATGTCCCCGAGCTCATCTTTGGTACACGTTGTGATTTTCCTGAAATTAAGGAAACCACCATTGAAGAAGTCTGTCTCAGGCAACCAATGGAAATAATCCGTGTAATTATTGCCAAAAACATTTTTGAGCTTGTTTTCCTTCTTGCCCTTGTTCTCGGCGGCTACGCCGCCGAGAATCGCGGCGCTGACTTCGTCCAGCACCTTGTTCTGTCGCCTTGCGCCAGAACAAGGCACTGGACCCGACTCCGCTTCTCGGAGCCTCATGGTGCAAGCACCCTGAGGCTCCTGCGATGCTCGCGGGTCAGCGCCGCGATTAGTCATTCCATTCAGTACTGTATCAATAATTGCATTTGCCTTTTCAATATCAACGAGGAGGATATGGTCGGTTTTGAAGTTGCCATCGTTTCTGATGACCAGATCACAGGCCGGACTTAATACCACACAAAGGTATTCGTTATCCTTATTCTTTATTATGCTTCCCGTCTTCAGGTCATTCGAAAGTGGCGGATAAATATAAACCTCCTCCGGGAAACACTGGTCCTCATCATCGTCAAGGACCTGCACAAGATGATTGAGCGTAAAACGCAATAAAGCTTTCTCTGTCCTTTGTGTATCCGACTTCCCATAGTTTTTCCATGTTTCCAGTTGGGGCAACAAATTTTTCAGAAATACTTCATTCAGGGTTTGTTCTATTTTACCTCTTCCCCCAATGATCCGTGTCAGCCCGGTATTATAGATATCAAGGAACGTATCCAGTATGTCTGTTTGGTAATCTGCTTCTCCTTTTTTCAGAACACTGATTAAATAGGGGCGGTCCCCTGCGTCTATGCTATCGGGAGTTCCTGTCAGGATTATTACAGGTATCCGAAAGAACGAATCCCTGATTTTTTCCCAGACCTCTTTTCCTTTGTCGTCACCGGAAGGAAACTTCAAATCAATAATCGCACCGTCAAACGAATTGTCGATCTTCTGAAGAGCGTCATCAACTGTCTTACACTCAGTCAGATTGATGACAAGGTCAACCCCTGCATCATTTTTCTGTGTTTGATATGTTTCCGCTGAAGTTCTGCAGACTTCCAGATCCGAATCGGCGTCCTCAACAATCATCAGTTTGATCACAGCCATAATCAATCCTCTGATTTCGGTTGCAGTCTGAAAAATGCACCATTTTCAGATTCGAAGGCCTTCAGTTCAAGCCCGTTCCGGTTAGCGGCCTCACCGGCAATGGCAAGGCCGAGGCCGGTACCGTTTGGTTTGGTGGAAAACTGAGGCTCAAATATCACTTCACTATCTATGAGGTGAGGTTCAATACCCGGACCGGTATCACGGTAATCAATGTACCGGAGTTCATTTCCATCCGTTTCGATGTTGACGGTTATTTCCTTTTCAGATGATTTCTTTTCATTCATCCAGTAGATACTGTTATCTATAAGATTGGTGATAATCGCATAAATATCCTGATGCCAGCTAAGGAATGTGAAATCATCAGGACCGTTAACCTCTGCAGCAATGTCGCTTTTTTTCATTTCCCCTCTGAATACCTCAAATATTTCTTCAATTGTTTTTCTTAGCGGCAAGGCTTTCCTTTTGCTTCTTTTTCCGGCAGCGAGAGGATCAAGCCGGCTAAAAAGCCTCACAAACACATCGGCATTTTTGGCAATGCCTCCGGCAACAGGAATAATCTTTTTCAGTATTTCAGGGTCTTGTTTTTCCTGAAGAGAGTTGAACCAAAAGTTCAGATTTGGGATCTGGTTCTTAAAATAATTCAAAGGCCGCCTGCCCTCGTGCAATATGACATTAATTATTTTCCCCAAAGTGGCTTGCCCCTGATAAACAGCAACCGTCTGCCGGATATCTTCAGCAATACGATTTTTGTCTTCTTCCTCCTTGCTGATAATCCTGATGATCTCTTCTGCGGTTTTCTTATCAACGCCACGCTTTTTTAATCTGGCACGAACACCCCGCTTCAGTTCATCAAAAGCAAACAACCTCTCCAGTTCCCGTTCAACCTTAAGAGCTGGCCTGCTCAGCCCGGCTTTTTTTCGGTAGTCAAAGCGACGTTCTTCAAGACGGGCAATTACCTGTCGGGATATTGTTTTCAGTTGTTCAAAAGCAAAGTTCTCGCGGAGACCGTCTCTGGCACTTTTTTCAATAAGAGTGGATTGTTCCTCAGATTGAATCTGCACATAACCTATAACCTGATTACTTCCGATTCTCAGGGAGGGGTTCTGGACACGTTGTTCGTTCAGTTTTAACCAGTCAAAATCAGCATCGCCCAAGGGCCTGATTCTGAAACCATTTCTGTAAACGCCTATGCCGTTATATTCGTTCAGAAGTTGCCTGGCCTGAAGCTTACCGACGTAATTCCCGGATTCATCTTTTAGCCCCCGCCCGATCAACGACTCTATGGCCTCCTTTTCCCGGTCATAAACACGGATGTCAAAAAACAACTCACCGCATCCTGTCGGACCTCCGAAATCAAACTGGATTGTCTCTTCAGAAGCGTTTCTGGCTTTCTGGAGGAAGTAGGTCAGAACCCCCTTCCCGTCATCGTCGATCTTTCCGGCGATCCTGTAATCGAACAGATCAAAAATCGGATATGGCTCCACATCCTCGTCTATTGTTTCATCCTGGTCTTCAAGGAATTTATCAAGAGTCAGGTGAATTCCGAAAGAATCTTCGATGTCGTCCTCAGGCAGAGCACTTCCAACCGGAGAAATGAGCTTCTTCAACTCAAACCTGAGCTTGTCGAATTGACGGTGATCCCACTCAGAAAGGAGCTCCCTTCCACCGGTTATTGTCAGACGTGTTCCGGACGGCAGGTCTGATTTTCCACTTTCGATAAGTATCTCCACCTCATCAAGATACTGTGCTCTTTCAAAACTCGACCATTCAATGTAAACGGTCGTCTTTTCGCTGCCGGAAACAGTTTCAAGAAGGAGGTCATCTCCGAGAATTGAAGCTGCGTAGCGACCAACCCCTTTGCGGCCCTGCATAGTCCTTCCTCCGGGACTTTTTCTTCTCTTCAGCTTGTCATCCGTGGAAGGTACCATCCAGTTATTGATCACGGTGTCCCGTGACATTCCGTGACCATGGTCCTCAATCACTATGGAAAACCGATCCCGGGTTTCGGACGCAGTGAATGCTATACTTACATCAGGTGAGTCCGCATCGTATGCGTTTTTTACGAGCTCAACAATTGCCGCGTATCTGTCCTGTATCAACTCGCGGCCGATTGTCAGAATATGCCTGCCAGCAGGCCTTATTAAATACGATTGGTTGGTTGCCATTACCAATCCTCCTTTAATTTTTCCGCAATCTTTTGGGCCAGCAATACCGGTACCGCGTTGCCGATCTGACGGAAGGCAGGAGTTCGCTGCGGAATACCGGACATGCTTTCAAAAAAATAGTCATCCGGAAATGTCTGCAGGCGCGCCGCTTCCCTGGGTGTGATTGAACGATTCTGTTTTATGTCCGGATGAATGTAGTAGTGACCGTCCTTGGCGATATGCGCCACCACAGTATGGGAGAACGGCAGATCGGAAGCGACAACCTTGAATCTGTCGAGAAACGAATCCCTGTGTCGGTGTGTTTTTAGCCTATCCGGCAGCGCGTTGTAATCCAGCCGTACTTTTTTGCTGTTCCAGAGATTCACCGCGATTCGGTATATCTCAAGATCCTGTTCCGTATTGGGCCTTGCCTGATGCCAGGTAACCGGAAATTCTTCGTTCCTGATACCTGCCTCATATTGCCATGTTCCCCGATATGGCCTGACGTGACACGGCCCTGTACCACCTTTACCTGCGCCAATGGTGGGAAGATCGCGAAACACCTCCCGGACCAGAACATCGGGGGTCCACTTGTCAGGTTCCGGATAAAAACCGGTGGCTTTACCCCTTCTTCCGACAAGAATGATTCTCTTCCTGCTTTGCAGGACACCATAATCCTCCGCCGATAAGGTCATAAACTCAGTTTCATAGCCACAATCGAGAAAAAGGTCCCGCATGGTCTTAAAATAGAGGTTGTCGTTCCCGTCTCTCGCTGAAAGAAGACCGGTGACATTTTCGAAGACAAAGTGCAACGGTTTGTACCGTTTCAGGAATTCAGCGTAATAGATATACAGGTAGTTCCGTTTATCTCCTTTCATGCGCTTGCGGTCACGTGACCGCCCGACGATGGAGTAAGCCTGACAAGGCGGGCCACCGACAATCAGATCAAGCTTTCTTTTACCAAGCAGAGCATCGATCTGACGGAAAATATCAGACAGTGTCGTCTCACTGATCTCATTATTGATGACAGAACCGATAACCCGATCAGGAACCTGATCATAGAGACTGGGTCGATTTATGGTTCCGTTGAGATAATTTGCATAGTGTTCTTCCCTGCCACGGGCCTTCAACCAGTGGTATGCCATCCGGGTGCGCAGAGTGAAGCAGGCTGCCTTATCTGACTCGACGTGCGCGACAGGCTCAAACCCGGCCCGGATAAATCCTTCAGACAATCCTCCGGCACCGGCGAACAGATCCAGGAATTTTAGTTTACGAGTCATGAAGCGTCCTCCGTTTTTCTCTTATATACCGGGAGAACGCAAAGGTTGGCGGCAAAAGCGGCCTGGAAGCGAACGGCAACTCCATAAACTCTTGGTGCATTGATATTCCTGTGTGTGGCTTGTGTCCAGGTCATTTTGCACCTCCATTCCTGGCTGCCTGACCATCTTCCTGCAGCATTACCAGATCGTCATCCAACCCATGGCGTAACAGGTCCAGGTGGGGTGATATGGAAACCAGGTGTTCCGCCGGCACATGCATGAGGCGAAAAGGGAAAAGGCTTGGGCTGTCAAGCAGGTCTTTTATCGCGGCAGAGCCGTTGGATCGTGCGTGCAGGGAAGCTTCAATAAGCCAGGAGATAAGTTTCGGGTCATCTATGGAGTATGTATCCCCCTGACTGTAGACGCCTTTTTCTTTGGTCCCGGTTAAAACGCCCCAGTCAACGAAGGAGCTGATAACGCGCCGCGCCGCTCTTGAAACAGTTTCCCGCTCTCCATATTGCTCGCGGACCCGTCGCTGAACGTGTGCAGCCGCAGCCGCCCCCTGGAGACACAGCAGCCGGCCAGTGTTGGCAGCCACTGCTGCCCAAAAAGGGTAGACAGCCATAGCCATGCCCCAGTGTACGGCCGCATGGTTTTTACGGGGGAGATCTTTTAACAGCTTGAGACCATCGTCGCGAAGGGTCTCAAGTTCGCCCGGCACATTGAGCCATATTTTCATCAGGATGGTGATAACTTTCTCCCTGGTGCCGCGAACGGCCTTTCCACCAACGGAGACCTTATCCTGCAATAGTTCCTGCAGCGAACTGTTGACCGCACCTTTGTCATTTCCGGCTAAAACCAGATTGGCAGTGTATTGGAGCCACTCGAGACGAATGCGCTGGCTAAAACCAATCTGTTTCTGACGGTTATTCATATCTCCCTCCGTTCAATTTGAATCAGAGGGACAATCAGCTCTTCGATAGAAATTCCGCCGTGGCCAACAATGGTTTCGCCGTCGCGAATGAATGCCTTTCGATGTGGAGCCAGTAAAGCGCGATAATCATCCGGCAGGCCAAGCGACGGCCATTCTATAGCATCAGGAAAGCGTTCCTTGACCGCTGCCCGCAATAGGTCATCCGGATACACGCGAACGCGTTCGCCCCGTACATCCGCGACCGCACCTTCAGCCGGTCGCCCACAACCTTTTGCCTCTATGTTGCCATGGTCGGAGCTCAAGAAAATCTGAAAGCCTTGGTCGAGAAGAGTGTCAATAAGTTCGGACATAAAGCCCTGCATAGCCCATTGGCGCACTTGGTTGAGCATACCGGCGGCACCCAGCTCCATGCCGTGCATAATCTTGTCGACCTTGTCGAGAACAAGCCCGGCAACACGAATCTGTGGATGTGATAAAATCTCGCGAACCTTGTCGATGTCACCATCTCCAAGGCCCCTGGCGTAGGCTGCGGCAGGCCCTGTCAATCCATGGTCCGCCCAGAACTGGGTCCACAGAGATTGTTCCTTGTTCGTTGTATGGATGCTCGCAGGGAAGTAAATCGGCGGCTTGCCGGCAAAGGCTGCCTGCCGGGACACTGATGTGACCGTGGGTATCCATGCAAACACGGCGCTTTCGCGGAATGTCAAATCTTGCCTTTGAGATTGCAGCACGTCGCGTACGACGATCCATTGATCCAGAGCCAAACCATCCACCAGGAGAAACGCGGCTTTGCTTTCGCGTGAGTCGCAGACTTTCCTGGCTAACACCCTCGGGATGTGATGAAGCATTGCCGGCGGTACGGGAGGCTGGCTATGCAGACCGGCAAACCGGTCCTGAACCCACGTGAGAAATGCCGGATCAACAGATAAGCGAAGTGATGCAATACGCTTTTTGGCATCACTTGATAATCCACTGCCCAACTCGTGTTCGAGTACGCTGATTTCGGCATAGGCGTACCCAAAGCGAAACCAGTCTGCATGTCTGGCATCCCCTGTGGGAATGGTGTCTCGGATCGTCTTGATCAACCGGTCCAGTCTGCGCTGGTGATCTTGTGCCGGATCAGTTTGGATACCAATTTCAACCCAGGTTGACGTCAAATCACCGGCGCTATCGTGAGACACTGAATGGAGCAGTCCCTCGATGAACAGGTTGTCGATATAAACGCGAACATCGTCGTGATCGAAGGGAAGGTCCAATGGGCCGGAATATTGGAGTCCGTAAGCCGCCTTGTCTTCGCTCACTGTCTTTGATTGTCCCTGGGCGGCCATACGATCCAGGAAGGCCGGCCAACGTTCTTGCAGGAAGGCAAAGAATGCCTCGCGGTCGGAAATGATTTTGTCGAGCGGCCACTTTTTGAAGAGACCGTTCTGCCTTAGTACCTGGATAAATCGTTGGTCGAGGATGGCAGGTATCCGGAGGCCCCGGTAGTGGCGACGCAGCAAGACACGCAGAAGATCGGACGGCTGCTTTATAAGCTCAGGTGCAATCTCGAATACATGGCGCAGCGCAAATTCCTTTGTCGCGTTATCACCCATGTTACCGGGCGTGTGCTGGAGCTGAGCCCGAAAGAGCGCATCAAGGTCTTGAGCATCCAACGCAGCAACAACCGGATAACTCAGATTGGGGAACAGATCTCCGAGATTAAAAGAGAGTCTTCGTCCTGCCTGCAAAAGATCATAGGGAAGAGAGTCCAGGTCGCTTGACGGCGATCTCAATACAACCACCAGATCAGTATGTTCACCGCGATCCCATCGAGAGCGGAATTTAGATTCGTAGGCGTAGCGGAATGCGACGTGATCCTCGAAGGGGATCAGCTCAAAACCCCGTTCGCGAATCCCGTGCAGAATACCCTCTTCCAAGAGAAGACCATCCGGGTCGGCCACCAGCGTCAGACGGGCAACCTGGGGAGTGAACTCCTTCAGTACCTGGTCGCGCCAACTATTCATTGGCACCTCCTCCATCCAGACGGATCAGAAGAAGAGGCACAATTTCCGGGATAATCTGAGATCTACGTTCCAGTTGCGCAAACCATTCGCGCTCCTCCCGATCCAGAACGGCCAGTCGGTGATCCCGAACCTGCGGTAGCCCGATACGTTCCACAGCTCTGCGCCGTGCGGCAAAGGCATACGTTCCCTTGTCACGTTCACGGGTCAGACGTTCCCTGTGTGTCTGGGCAAGCTCGTCGTAGATTGTCTTTCCCTGCTCTTCTGCAACTTCCTTGACCCGATCAAATGCGTCATACGCTGGATCGCCCGCGAGATGCCCTTGAATCTTTGGAAAAACCGTCAGTAATTGATTCCAGATATGGCGCGCGGTAGGCACGAGTACCCGGCCGTCATCGTGCAGAAAAACGGTCAGAATCCGCCGTTGATTCCAGTCATCGGTGTGGATGGTGATTCCCCAGAGCGACCAGAAACCTGTGACTTCATCCGCGACTCCCGGAATAACGGTAGAGGGTATCGGCTGTCCCTTTGCCACCCGTGGCAAACTCATTGCCAGACCGCGAACCCTGCTGTTCTCCAATGTCAGATGGCGAGCGGTTGGAACATCGTCGGCATCCTTTCCTGTGAAAACAATGTTCGAAAACACTTCGCCATCCGGCCACTCAAGATCCCAAGTGCGTCGCTTCTTTTCTGCCCGGCCACTGTTTGCCTGCAGGTAACTCACGGTCATGTTTTCCACCCAATGCGGCAAAGGGTGTGCCATCAGACGTTGTGCTTCGCCGGGTTCCAGTTCCCCGACTGTTCCGAGTACCGAAGAGCTTTTCTGAGATTCCTTTGCCTGGTCGTGGATCTGGGCAACAACCGTATCGACAGACGACTCCACGGCTTCGGGATGCAAGATGGCTTCCACATAAAGGTTGTCGAATATCTGTCCGGCCTGTGCCGAATCGAGTACATCGCCGGTTTTGTCGATGCCGAACTCGTCGAGGATGACAGCCAGTTTCTCTTCTAACACCTCGCGTACACGGTGCTCCACGGAGCTGTCAAAGACGAAGTTGACAGCGCGTACAACGTGATCTTGGCCGATACGATCCACGCGACCGATACGTTGTTCGAGCCGCATTGGGTTCCAGGGGATGTCGAAGTTGATCACGACATGACAGAATTGAAGGTTCAAGCCTTCTCCGCCTGCATCTGTAGAAATCAAAACGCGCGCATCCTCTGCGAACGATTCCTGGACACGTTTACGTTCATCCATGTTCATGGAGCCATTCAGGCAGACCACGGAGAAGCCGCGGTCACTCAGGAATTGTTTGAGCATCCCCTGGGTCGGCACGAATTCCGTGAACACGAGTACCTTGAGGTCCGGGTCGCCTTCCTCCTGTTGCAGGCGGTAAATCCAATCCAATAAGGATTCGGCTTTGGCATCCGGGCCCGATTGCTCACAGCGCCGGGCAGCCTCCAGAAGTAATTTCACCTCCGCACGCTCATTTTTCATCGCATTCAAGCGGGTCTTGAGCAGGGTTTCAATCTGTTCCTGTCCGTCCAGATCCTCCCAATCCTCTTCGGAATAGTCAGGGAATAGAGCCAATTGTTCCTGTGGCGACTCCAACACCTCCAGACGTCTTTCAAGAGTGGTGCTGATCGCTGCTGTGCTGGAGACAACAAGACGTTGCATGAGGATCATGAGAAACCCTATATAGCTTCGTTTCTCCTTCATGGCCTGGTTATAGCCCTGCCGGACGTATTCGGTGACGGCTTCGTAAAGAATCTCCTGGCCCTGGTGCCGCTCTTCCCATGCAACCGGGGCAAGCTCCGTGCGCCGGGGTTTGAAAAGCGGCTTACCATCGGCGTCGATGGCCTGGCGTTTCTCGGTGCGGATAACGTAGGGCTGAACCCGGTCACGAGTGACACTGCCAACATCCGGGAAGGCCTGGGAATCGATAAGGGAGACCAGGCGGTGGAAAGCGTCAGTCTTTCCCTGATGTGGTGTGGCAGAGAGCATCAAAAAATAAGGAGCTGCCTCAGCAAGGCCCTGGCCAAGTTTGAATCGGGCGACCTGGTCTGTGCTTCCACCGAGACGGTGCGCTTCGTCGACGATGACCAGATCCCAGCCAGCGGCGATCAGGTCCTCGAAGCGTTCGCGGTTATATTCGACTATCTTGGCCGCCGTCCAACCTTTTCGTTTATCTAACGGCTTAACAGAATCCATAGGTACAATGGCTTGATTGAACATTTTCCAGGGATTTGACGGCGGCGGTTCCTGGTTATTGGTTCCTGGTTTCTGGTTGTTTGAACCCTGAACCCGGAACTCGGAACTCAGAACCGGCGAAATGCGCCGCAACATTTTCAGGTCTCCAGGTAAAATAACCTGAAATGTCTCCCCAAAGTGAAAGCACATTTCGCTTTCCCATTGCATAATCAAACCCTTGGGTGCGATGATCAGGGTGCGAGCGACCAGACCGCGGAGTTTGAGCTCCCGCATGATCAGGCCCGCTTCGATGGTCTTTCCGAGCCCGACCTCGTCTGCTAAGAGGTAGCGTATCCGGTCGCTGGAGATTGCCCGGGACAGCGCCCGGATCTGATGAGGAAGCGGGATAACCGAGGATTCGATAGGCGCAAGCAGAACGTCCTGTGTGAGCGCATCGGCCACCTTGGCCGCAGCAGCAACGTAGGTAATTCCAGCCGGCGTGCCGGTTGCAGCGTCGTCAAGCGGCTTAAGATTGGCCGCGGGAATACGCACCACCGAATCCAAGCCGGGCAGCCAGACGCGACAAGTCGTATCGCCCCAGAGCGTCTGGGATTCAATGACCTGGCAGAGCTGCCCGTGGTCGGGGCTGTAGTACCAGCTGTTTGCATCAATTACCATCAATCCTGAGCATCTCCTTTGCTATGTGATAAATCCGGTGCTGTCAAACGCAAATCCTCTGGAAGCAACATATCGATTTCTTCTCGAGAAAAGGTGAGTTCCTCCTCTTTCTTTAACGCCTTACTTGCCTCTGAATATGCTTTGGACGATGAATCAGGTGCATATTCATAAACAATTGATACTTCGCGATGAATGGATTCAAGCTCATCCTGCAAATCCTTAATTGGAGCAGTATCAGACATGATTTTTTGGATCAGCACTAAATAGCGATCTCTCAAGTACAGGAGTCTCTTTGCTGTCCTTCGATGTTCTGACTCCAGTTTTTCAGGGTTGAAGCTCAATTGATACACGACAAACGCTGTGCTTATTGCACCAAATACACTGGCAACAATAAATACAGTTTGGTTATTTGTGATTGCCCCGGCCGTTGCCAGAAGCGTTGTAATGCCAATTAATAAAACATCGTGGCTATGCACTTGACTCCTGATACCACAATATGTAGTATATAAAATATGGAGGATTTTCCAAAGAACCTTACCGAATTCAGAGAGCGCTTCTCGACAGAGGAATCGTGCATTGACTATCTTATTTTCCTGCGCTGGCCGGACGGATTTAAGTGCCCTATATGCGGTAGTCAGGAAATGCGACGTACTACGCGAGGACTGTTTGAGTGCCGAAAGTGTTGTCACCAAACCTCGGTGACAGCCGGTACTCTTTTTCACGATACGAGAAAACCGTTGCGTCTTTGGTTTGATGCGATGTGGCACATTACAAACCAGAAATACGGAGCCAATGCGCTGGGCTTGCAAAGAACTCTGGATTTGGGCAGCTATCACACGGCTTGGCGATGGCTGCATAAATTGCGACGCGCAATGGTAAGGCCATGTCGTGACAACTTGTCTGGAACCGTTGAAGTCGACGAAACTTACATTGGCGGCAAACGTTCTGGCAAGCGAGGTCGCGGTGCTGAAAATAAGACTTTGGTAGTAGTTGCTGTTGAGGATAAGAGCAAGATATCCGCAACAGGCAAGAGAATAGGGAGAGTTCGTCTTCAGCATATACCTGATGCTTCGGCTGATGTTCTTAATGAATTCATAAGAACGCATGTATACGCAGGCAGTTGTATTCGTACTGATGGTTGGAGCGGTTATCAAGAAATTTCTACTATGGGATACAAACATATTGTTGTCGGTTCCAAAGATCTGACAATTGCTCATCTTATTATTGCCCTCTTGAAGCGTTGGTTACTGGGCACTTATCAGGGAGCAGTTCGATCAACCCATCTCAACTATTACCTTGATGAGTTTACATTCCGCTTCAATCGACGAACCTCAAAGTCGCGAGGCAAACTCTTCTATCGCT
>PQXE01000002.1:19349-67648 GCA_003194495.1 Deltaproteobacteria bacterium | reverse complement strand
AAAATCGTTGGCGGTACAGCAACTCTGGGAGAGATGAACACGAAAATTCCCAATGAGTTGCACGATGTGCCATTTTAAGACAAACACAATATATAGTGCCATCAGGAGTCAAGTGCATAGCCACGTAAAACATTTACCCAGCGAACCAGACACACCTTATTGCTCCAAATTTCTCTGTCCTTCTCGTGGGTTTTATGAGTCCATGCAACTCTTCCATATAGTTCACGGACTACGCTCAGGAGCTTTTCATACTCGTGTGTGTTTTTACTTGTATTCATGCTCACGCTCCCTACATTCAGCCTACTCTTTGGAATTGGTCACCAAAAATCTTCTTCCATTCATCTGCGGCCAGCAATTCATATTCATCATGTTCGTAATCACAGGCCTTAACAGCCCTTGAATAAGCCGACTCACATCTTGATAACCAAGAATCTCCTAAAGAGAATTCCTCTTGAATACCGGGGACTTTTGCTGTGCCATTTCGGTATTGATATAGGAATACAAAAAAATCCCTTACCATCCAGTCATACCAGAAAATTGACTGTTTATTATGCGGCCATTGGTACACGAACGAGCACACTGCAATCTCCAAAGCAATAGATTTCAGAGGAACATTGCAGTTGCGCTTCCATGCTTTCAGCATTTTTATGAGGTGAGTGGCTTTCAGGTCATAGGTAGTATCCACGTCAGTAATTGCACGATATTCCGCACCAGGATTACTGGATCGCCAAGACCCCCCATCAGCTGTATGGCATGTAAGGTAAGTACCATCATCACACCGAAACGAGGGGACGACTTCGACAGAGTAAGAAGTAAACGGGGCTTTCACTACTTGACCGTCAGCACTTAGATCGGTACGGGGAAAAGTATCAGCCAAGGCCCGCTTAACCTCTTGAAGCAGCTGGGACTGACCATTTCCCAAGACCTGATTGATCCGATAATACTCGGAAGCAGGTAGCAGATAGAGCATGTCTATATCTGATGGTGGCCTTACGGCTGTCTCTTTTCCATAAGAACCAACAACCACTACATTCCCAGGGTCATACGAGCCCTGGTAGTATTTTGCGTGCAGACATCTACCGACACTCTCTACTTTCGTCATGGCATCGTCTCGTTGGCTTTGAGTGAGCTCAAGATTTGCCAAAAATGTATTGAAATGAGGTATCACGTAAGCCCACACTCTTAGCCATCCTCCCCTGAACGCGTCACAGCCTGGTCGTACCACATGAGGAGCTTGGGATCTTCCTGAAGGATCTTGTCCGGAATCTTGCGGGCCACGGCGATGATCGTGCCATAGTCGCGTTCCTGCCAGGCCTTCTTGAAGCCGGCGCGGACCGCCTCCAGTCGGAACACCTTCAGGCGTTTCTGCTTCGATTCGCGGTATTCCTCGAATTCGCGCATCAGGGCCCGCTCGCGTAGTTTCTCCAGATCACCGGCCTTGTTGGGGTCGGGGACGTACCAACGGTCTTTGGCTTTGGCCTTGAGTGCTGAATCGTCTTTTTCCAGGTTACGCAATTCCTTGAAGTTTGAGGATAGGTAGCTGTGAATCTGGCTGGGAACTTCGTCCTTACCGTCGTAGCGTAGGAAGTTCTGCTCCAGCAGTTCATCAAGCTCGAGCATCCTTTCATTCTTTTGCCAACCACCAATTTCCTGCATGAATTGTGGCTTCAGCTCACCTGCCGTTTGCGGTTTCTTCATAAGTTGCTGTTTGAGCCACTGGATGGCCGATGCCTCGTCGGAGACAAATAGCTGAAGCTGGAGCACTTCCTTGACCGTCATTCGCTTCTTGTCATACTCGGCCGCCTGGTCGGGCAGGAAATACATACCGTCACGTGGAGGGAGGCGTTGTTCCAGTCCCACATAAAATTCGGCAGCAGAGAAAGGTACCGTGGTGCCTCGTTGGACATGGAAGGCAACCATACGATCAAACAGCAGGTGATTCTGGCGCTCTGGTATCATTTCTGCCATTCCATTGGCCGATACAAATACTGGAAGTTGCTTGAGATGAGTACGGACAAAATCCCAAACACCATCTTCGGTGCCGGCCGCAAGTTTGAAACGTTCCTCCAACCCACCGTTTGGCTTATAGGCGGAGATTACCAGGTCTTTGTTAACCGCGTTTGCGTTAAGCTGCTTCTTGGTTAACATTCCTTTGTCGAGAACGCGGATATCAGCGATGATAAACCCGGCTTGGCCCAAAGCCTCCTGGATAGCAGTCCAGACGGAATTCTTCGAATTGTGAAATTCGATTGTTACCCATCGGCCAGGTTTCAGAAGCCGGTACACCTCCTTGAGGCAGGAGGTCATCATTAACGTATAGACTGACAGATCCTTTTCCTGCGTCCCACTCACTACGGCGTCTTTCGCTGCGATTGTGAACACGCGAAGCCATGCTTCCCACAGAAAGTTCAGTTCAGCATAAGGCAGGTTATCTCCAAATGGCGGATCGATAAAAACATAATCAACCGAGTTGTCTGGAACGAGCACGGATGCCAATGACTGAGTTGTGACCAACGTTTCTCGTTCAGAAGATGGAATAGCTTTCTTGAAACGTTTTAGTTTCCCGGTCAGGACATATGTTGGGCTCGGCTCACTTACTGTCGAGCCTATATACAATGTGCCGCTGAGTGCCCGGTTAACCTGAGAGTAAGCGTTTTTCAGAAACCTATTGCGCCGAGTGAAGCTCACGACGATGCCTTGAAGTGTAAAACGCCAGAGACGTTTCGCTTCCTCTGATGGGAGATCGTCGGCGCTATGCCAGAGAATGGAGAAAGCAACGAGTTGGCGTGTAAGATGAAAATCGTGCACCCGGCTGATGCCCTCGTGGTAGCCCCGATAAAGGTCGCCCCATCCTTCGCCTTCAGGCGTAAACATCATTAACTCAGTAGGGTAATCAATATCCTCCAACATCTGCTCGATCTTCGCTATGACTTGAAGGTCCTTTTCGTCGGGCAGTTTTTTCTTTTTGGCCCCTCGGTGGCGATAACGGATTTCAACCGGTTTGAGAATCTGTTTAGCACGGGTAGCCCCAATAGCCTTGTCGTAGTACTTCGTTGTACGGCGGACAAGATCTCGTTTTGAAACCTCAGCAGAGCAATGCGGGCAAGTTGGTTTTTCAATAATCTTGCCGGTTGAGGTATCGTATGCCAGTGTCCAGAATTCCAATTCACCTGAGCAGTGAGGGCAACTAAACACCTCTGACCAAACAGTAAAATCGATGTCGCAGACGTCTCCTGACTTGGGGTCCTTGGTCTGGTACATCCATCCGTATTCATGATTGAACTTTTTGAGCAACTCTGCGGCGAGTGTGGAAAAGGATTCTGGGTATCTTGTAAGGTTATATCCAGCAGCGATAAGCGTTGCTGCCGGAGAGAGGTCATTCAGAATTGCCTTTCGGCACCCCTTCCTTCCGATGTTTTGGTCGTTCTTGTCGAAAAGCTCATCATTGGATTTGGGTGTGTACCCAAGCGCAGCGAGGGTGCTTGAATCATCGCACAATTGCGCCGCTACACCCGTCATTCCTGTACCGCAGAATCCGTCAAAGACGATATCGCCGGGTTCAGTGTAGTGCAGGATATACCTCATGATGGCCTTGTGTGGGACCTTCGTATGGTAGGAGTGGGCATTGTAGATTGGATCGTTTTTCCCCTCACTCACATCCGAAGCAAAGGGTTCCTTGCTGTAGGGCACGTTCGGGTCATAGGGCTTGCCATACTGTTGAATGAAATCTTCGATAAACGGATTCGGACAAGCGGTGTAGTAAGGCGGATCGGACAGCGCCAGGATGTCTTCATCCTCACCAACAGGGAATCCCTCAATCTTCCGAAACTCCGGGTCGCGCAACCGGTCGGCCAGCTTTTCCAGAAAATAAGCGCGACGTGCTTCATCACTTGGGAATTCCATACCTAAACAGGTGACCGGTTGCGGTTCCTGGTTCTGAGTTTCCAGTTCTGAGTCAAAAAACGTTTTTTGTTCCATCATTAACTTCCTATTCGTACATCACATTTTAATCGTGTTCCGGTTTTGAAAAACCCAGAACATAGAACTCTGAACACAGAACTCATTTGTATTTGGCCCCTTTATGTTCCGACTTCTGCAGATAGCGAATGAAACCGCCAATCAGTTTTCCGGATGATTGCGCTAAGTCGTATAGCTGTCGAAATTGTTCTTTCGTTATGTAATCTGCATCCAGAGCAACATAGAGCTGTGCCTGAACTTCTGATGCGGAACCTCTTGCTGTTGATAAAAATTGTATAAACTCACGGTTTCCGCCGCGGCCAAATCCCTCTGCGATATTGGACATAATCGAAACGGCAGCCCGGCGAATCTGATCGCGAAGACCAAAATCTCTGGCAAAAGAGCCTTGATTAGTGATGGAATAAATAACTTTCACCAACTCTCTGGCCTTTTGCCAGGCGTCTATGTCTTCAAATTTTTGTATCGTTGCCATTCAATTACTCCAACCAGAAACTCCAAACTATGAACCAGGAACCTGGTCACTTGTCCACTGACCAAGTTGCTTCACGGGCTCAGCCATCTTGGTCACTAACTTGGTCACTGCTTTATCCTTCGGATTTCTCCGTATTTTCGAATTCCCGCTCAAGTTCTTCAATGGAAGGCAGACTTGGCTTCAAGTCTTCAGGGAGAGAGTCGGTGATTTGTTGTTCCCATTCCGCCACACCGATTGGTTTCGTGTACCCGGCAAGGGCATATTTAGCGACAGTATGATTCTTTTCTTTAACGAGCAACAGCCCTATCGTCGGTTTGTCATCCGGGTGACGTAGCATATTATCCACAATATTCATATACATGGTCAACTGGCTGACATGTCCCGGACAGAATTTTCCGGCCTTTAATTCTACGACCACATAACAGCGGAGTTTAAGGTGGTAAAACAGAAGATCGATATAAAAGTCATCTCCGCCGACTTCCATGTGAACTTGTCTGCCTACAAAGGCAAAGCCTTGTCCAAGCTCTAAAAGAAACTTTTCCAGATGTTCAATAAGTTTGGTTTCAAGCTCTGCTTCTTTGCGAACTTCAGCCGTCCCCAGAAAATCAAACAGATAAGGATCTTTGAAAATCTGGTTCGCCATGTCGGATTCAGCCGGCGGAAGAGTCAGTTCAAAATTATTGGCTGTTTGACCAATCCGTTTATGAAGTTTCGTATCTATTTGAATAGTCAGAATATTTCGACTCCATCCATTAACGGCATTTTGCTCTGCATACCAGATGCGCAGATCATAATCTTTAACCTTGTCTAAAAGAGCCTGATTATTACGCCACGGAATTTGTGCAGCGACCCGCTGCACTATTTTCCGATCCGGCCAGGCCTCTGCAAACTTCCGCATGTATTTGAGGTTGCGCGCGGAAAAACCGTTCATTTCCGGAAAAGCATCTTTCAGGTCACATGAAAGCCGGTCAATTACTTTGGCTCCCCATCCGGCTTTCTCCTGTTTCTGCAAGATGTCATTGCCAATATCCCAATACATGAGAATTTGCACGGCATTGGCAGACAAAACAGCTTTCAATCGTTCAGCCTGAACCCGCTTTTTAACGGTTGACAGTAAATCAGCGTAATCTTCAGGCAATTCAACGGAAGAGGCTGGCACAGGCATAATCACCCCATCATGTTTGCCGTTATCCCGCCTTTTTCTGCTCTTATTTTCGTGTTCATTCATTTCATTTTCGATTTTTGATTTGTGATTGATGATTTGGCGGTACGAACAGATGCTACAAAAATTGCTGCAAGTTCGTGGGCCTCTTGATGCAGAGATTCAACTTTGTTTTTCGGTAATAATTCACCGTCAATTATCAACTCAAGCCAGTATTCACACTCATCTGCCTCTTCTATGACAATTCCAAGCTTGGCGATAAACTCCGCCTTTGATCGGCCACGGCATGCTGCACGATAATTGGCGCCGACCGAGGTGCCGGATCGGACAAGCTGATTGGCGATAGCTCGCCCTGAAATCGTTTTAGGCAATACATCTACAAGCTTCATAACTCGCAATGCAAATTTCTTTGTCCGTTCTTTCAGCTCCTGCTCATTCATCGGGGATTTTCCAATCTAAAATCTGAAATCATCAATCTAAAATGATCCTCACTTTGCCGGGTTCTTTGCCCTTGGTAAGCTCGTCCAGGTATTCCTCGAACCGTTTCTTCATTTCCGCCGGGGTCGCTGGTGAACCGCCAGCCAGAAGCGCCGCACGCATATCAGCGGTGTTTACCGACACCTTTTCCAGCCCGGAGAGCACTTCCTGCAGGGCATGGATGAAATCCTGATCCATGTCATCCGGCAGTACCCGCTTCTTTATGAAACCGTTGACCAGTTTCTTTGGCTCGGGCTTGAGCAGATTCAGATTGCCCTTGGTCGTCGGATCTTCCAGGTTGGAGATCAACGCCGTGGTCCAGTCGGCAACCATCGTATCAAGTTGATCATCAAGTTGGTACAGAACAGTAGCGGCGTTGATCAGTTCTGAGTTCTGGGTTCTGAGTTCTGAGTTAGAGGAACCATGAACCCGAAACCCTGAACTATGAACCGCTTCCGCCGCCGGCCGGAAGCCGCAGTGCGAACAGACGGGCGAGGCGTCGATGTCCTTCTCGGTAAGAGCAAAACAACTCTTCAGACCTGCCAGGCGGTTCTGGAAATCGCTCAGATGCTGGCGTGGCATCAGGTCGATGGTCGATAGTTTCTGCAACACCTTGAGCCGTTCGTCACCCATCAGTCGGGTCTTGCGCTTATCCTCGTTCACACCCAGCCGCGCCTTGGTGTGCATTGCCAGATACGCTTGGAGGTACGCCTTTTTCAGTTCGGTGAGCTTGCGCAGAATCTCCTGACGGAGATTCGGTTTCTGGTTTGAGGTTTCTGGTTCCTGGTTGACTGAGCCGGAATCTTTTAACCCTGAACCGGAAACCAGAAACCCAGAACCGGAAAAAGCGGTGAGGACTTCAGTCCGAACCGCTTTCATCCTGCCTATCCACTCGTGCTCAGACGGCAATACCGCCTCGGCAGTCGAAAGATAGGAAGCGGTGGGGCCTAAGTCCGTTACCAGTTCCTGCAGCGATTCAACCTCGTTTAAGGCCTTAAGTCCGTCGCGATGGCCACTGACTTCTCCTGCGTCGTAGCGGAAGTTCTTGAGCTTGCCTGGGGACGAGTACGCCTGCATGGACTCCAGGAAAGTCTTGGTATCATCGAGCCGGGTACGGAGCTTCTGCGCTTCCTCTTCTGCAAGCAGATTGCGTCCCCAGAACGGCATGCCGCTTTGCAGGTTCTGCTGGATGAGGACCAGGTTCTCCACTGCCTGCGTGATCACCTTTTGGAGTTGCTGTACCGGTTCTTCTTTCCCTTGTGTAACGAGCTGGGCCATGCCGGGGGTAAGGCCCAGCAGCTCAAACAGCGCCTTGAGTGCGGGCAGGTTCCAGTCTTTGGGCTGCTCGACGTGCTTGAACTGGGCCAGGTCTTCCACATTGGTTCCGGCAAGTTGGGGCAACCCGGTGGCGTCGAACTTTTTGCCAGGGATAGCCAGCACCAGATCTCCGGAATAAACCAGGACGGCCAGAATAACGACGGCCCATTCCGGTTCGAGCCGCAGTGTCTGCGGGGCAAGGTACTCGACGCCGAGCAGATCCTGAATCAATTCAGAACGATTTACCACCTGGCCATGGCCCTTTTTCTTGAGCAGACCGAGGATATGTTTGGCGTACTTGGATCGGTATGGATCGAGCCTTTCACCATCGAGCAGCTCCAGTGCATCGAGAACGGCCGTGGCCTGCTTGGTACGGTTTTGACCGGCAATGGCCCGCATGGCGTCCTGGGCTGCCTGGGCCCGATTGTCGCCGGTGATGAGAACTGAGAAACAGGGATACTCCGGTGCCTGTTCCTGGAAATTCGTGCTCAGGCAAATGCCTGCCACCGTGTTTACCAGGTCACGGAAATTGATCCGCTCGTGGGAGGCGATACCGGATAGATCACGTATGGATTTTCCCTTGGCCCACTCGGTGAGGGTTTTGTTGCGCCCCTGATAGGTCACCTCGAATGCGTCTGTCATATGCTTCTGCAGCCACTGAACCAGATCCCGCAGAAAGTTCGACGATTTGGATTCGTAGGTGGACTTGGCGTGTCCGGAGGAGGTGGATGCCAGATCGAGTGCCGCGGCGTAATTGCTGAGTGTGGTGCGGAACTCGTCATCGGTGTTCGCCAGGCGCAGGAAGACTTCGTCAGCCTTCTTCTCGTCTTTGAAGTGTGGCGCTTCAAATGGCTGGATGAAATAGACGTAGAAATCCCGCGGCGGAACGGCCGTGGAACGTTCGTTGGGTGCGCCGAAGAAAAGATACCCCAGACGGGCTGCCTTACGTTCCAGCCATTCCAGTTCGTGCTGCCAAATTTTGTAGCCGGTAGCATAGGTCTGATCGGTACACTCCATGACCCTTCTCAGGGCTTCGTAGTAGTAGCGGTCGAGTTGAGATGTATCGAGACTTTCAGCCCGCTTTTCGATCAGGGCGTCGAAGTCATCGGTCTTCTTGAGATCGAGATAGTATTGCCGATTGTCCGGGTTGGCGGAGATGAACTGTCCGCTGACGGTCTTATGAATTTCTCGCAGAACGGTCTCCACCTGGGAGAGCAGGTCATCGGCTGGATCGCCTCCCAACTCCTCAATGCCTGGCTGATAAAGACAGAGCGCATCCCGCAATTCCTTTGGCGTGGCCCCGAGTGTGGTATAGATGTCGCCGGTGGTGAGGCGATGTACTGACAGGGCATGGATGAGCCGCAACGCCATGGGCTTGTAGGCCGGGCGCGTGAATGCCTGCTGAATGCGGGACTCCAGCACCTGGCTGCAATCGATGACCGCCTTAATGTCAGGCACGGCTCTGAAAGACGGATTCTCTCGGAGATTGGTCCAATAGGTATCGTAGGCGATGAGGCCGGGCCGGTCGTCCGGCATATCCTGATCGAGCATCTTCTTCATGGCCAGGGACAGGGTCTTGAGAACTTCGCGTTTCTCAACCGCAGTCACCCGCTCAAATGTGTCGATGTAATCGGGGTGAACCGGGAAGAGGCGGACGAATTCGTCCATGCGCTCGTCCATGCGCCCGTAGAATTTTCCGAAGGGCGTCAGGTATTCGCGTATCCTGGCCTGTTGCTCGCCGGTCTTCTTGAGCAAACGCTCGGCCACCACAAACTTAACGTCCTTGCGGGCGATGAGTATCTGCTCGAAGCGATCCTTCACTCGGCGGATGCTGTCGGCCACGAAGGAAAAACGGGGGCTGTCAAAGATGGCTTCCTGGACACCGGCCATGAAACGGAAACGCAGATCCTTGCAAACCTCGCCGATTTCACGCAGAAAGTTCAGGTCCAGGATTAGTTCCTGGTCCTTGCGCGTGCGCAGGTAATCGAGCAGTTCGTCCACCACAAGGAGCAGGCCGTGGTCGGGGAACTCCTGATGAAATGCGGTCATCATCTCTTCGAAGGAGCGCTTGTTGTTAACCACATCGCCGGCAGAAGGAAAAGCGTAACTCAAACCCATCGCCACCAAATGCTCTTCGAGCTCGGCCACAATAATGTCACGAAGGGACATGGTGGTGGCCCCGATCTCGGTACGTACCACCTTGAACTTTCCGGTAATCCGTGACGCGGCATCGGCGACCTCCGCATTGTTCAGACTGGATGCAAGTTCAGGATTCTCGGCAAGTCCGGAGATCACCGACATGAGGTGCGATTTACCGGTGCCGTAGTTCCCGACGACAAGCAGCCCTTTGTTGTCAACGGGTTGATCAAACTGAAGCTGGGGAATAACAAGATTGGCAAGTTTCTCAGCCATTTCATCAGAAATGACGTAGGTCTCCACAAGTTGACGGGCGGCAGCGGCTTCATCAGCGTCCCGCAGCTGAACCACGGATTCGATGGGCTCAAACTGAATCAGATCACCATATTTCATCCCACATACCTCCCTGCAATTCTCTTTGTCATCTTCATGTCGTTACCTCCGGACTTGCCACCAGAAAATCACGGACCATGTAGCGGCGGTACTCCGGATGGTCCGGTACGGCATAGATCATGTGGTCGCCATCAATGGAGCCATTCCATGCAGCAACCACAGTTTTGTTACGAGATAGTCCCTGGAGAAGCCGTAGAGGGTCCTGCTTCAGGGACACGTCAAATAAAATCTCTATGTTGTCAAACAGCACAACTTCACCATCGGTATCGTTTATGACCTCTCTCAGCAGTCGGGGGAGCTGCAATGCTCGCTGACGCTCAGTCAGGTCAAGCATCCGGCGTGACAGGTCCAAATTGACGTTGACCAGCGGAGCGCCCACACGTTCTTGTACGTCTTGAAGAGCGGTGGTTTTTCCGGCCCCTGTGGGAGCCACGACCAGCATGAGCCGGTGATATAATTCCTCGGCCTGTTTGATCTTCCGCACAACCTGATCAGCGAGTGGCTCTGCCATTACTGTTCTCCCTTTGTATCCGGCTCTTCGGCTCGCGTTTCATCCAGCCATCGGTCGATGGCCTTTTTCCGGAAGCGCCAATGCCGTCCCACCTTCTGAGACGGAACCTTGCCTTCCCGAACGAGCTTATAGAGCGTGGATTTCGGGATTTTCAGGTATATGGAGAGTTCTTCAATGGTCAGGACATCGCCTGGCTTTTCATCCATCAGGTACACCTCTCTGGCCACAAAGCACAATTTTCTTCACAATACCTCATAACAATCAACTAATATACAGTTAGTGACAGTTACTGTCAAACGTTTTCCTGAATTTGGGGCAATCGACGTCTAATTCGACCAGATACCCGTTGGGATGAGCTCTATTCCACGGTTGAGGGATTTATCACCGACATAGAGCCATGCTAAGAGGAGACTTCCCCGGCGTGAACCGGCACGAGGACGCGGGGCAACCGCTTTGATGGCAGCCGGACTGGAAGCCATCAAAGCGGTTGATTAACGGAAGGTAGGTTTTAGGTGGGGCGAAATCTTTGGATCAGGTTTGCTCTCATACGGTTCCGGTATATTCCTCCCACTCTCCACCGCCAGCAAGCTCTGTGTTGTTTTGAATCGTAATAGTCATGGTCATATCCTCTCAGTGTGGCTGACACCGGAATCCAGCAGCTTCCGGTTGATTCGTCTGGTTTCAGTTTCTTCCTGCTGAATGCGCTTCATGATTTCGGTAAAGTCCGCAGCCTCTTCGCTGGGAAGATCGAGTTCCGTCTCTATCCGCTGAAGCCTGGCATTCAGGTTCGCCATCAGTTCCAGCGCGTAATCACGAATGACACCCTCGCGTTTTTCACGCGGGGAAGAAATGAACTCGGTCAATCCGCCTTCTTGTCTTACGATCATGGGCATTCCTCCATCAGCTCAACGTTGCTCCGAGGGTGTGAATCCGAGGAAAGACCAGGTTGTTGCCGGTCATCTCCGCCTTGTAGCGAATCTCGGTCCCGCTCGGATCGGAGAACGTTCGTGTCAGGGTGTACTCGGTCCATTCCTGATCGATCTCTCGCGTGGACTCGATGGACATGGGCTCCCAGGTCGCGCCGTCGTCGTTGGAGGTGAACCAGTTGAGGCTGGTACCGCTGGGGATGTTCATCTGCGTATAGACCTTGGTGGATTCCACTCCCTGAGTCAGTTCGTTCTCGCGGGAGATGTAAGCCCCGGTCGTGTTGTTCAGATGCCCGATCAGGTTCACGTCCTTGTAGTTCAATGCAGGCGAGTCATTGATCGCGGTGCTTTCAAACAGCGCCCGCAGCAGCACATCGCTTGCGATGTTCGGCAGGTTTTCCTCCTCGGCGGGCACAATAGCGTCCCAGATGGTTCCACCGTCCGTGGAATATTCCCAGACGATGCCGGTTCCCTCCGGGATGGCTGAGTATTCATCGAGATTGAGCTCGCTGAACTGCGCGCCGGTGACGGGCTGGAATCGAACTTCGCCAGACGGTTGGAAATCGTATCCATAAATCTTCACTGTGAGATCTGAACCGTTGAGCGGGGTCCAGGTCTCGGCGTTGGAGCTTTCCAAAAGCACACCCTGGGCATAGGTTTGCCGGGTGATGACGCCGTTTTGCCCCATCTGTCCCAGCGTGGCGATGCGCACCCGATAGTTGGTGCTGTTGGTGAGCAGCACCACTGCGTAGCTGGTGTTCGCTTCGGCATAGAAGGGATCGTCGAAGGTGATCTTGGTTTCTCCGCTCAGGCTGATCTCATCGGAAGAAACCACCTTCTCGGCCATAACCACTTCGTTGGGCAGGCCGGTGGTCACACCGCGAATCTGAACCGTCACCGGAATGGACGCGTCCTTTTGAGTGAAATGAACACCGATTGCCGAGACGACACGGTTTTGGGTGAAGCTGAAGGTCTGAGCCAGTGGATCGCGCCGCCGGGTCCGCCAACGCCAGCGCCAGACAGTCCGAACGACCGGCACGCGAATGATGCGCGGCGGAATCCGCTGCATGATGGTTTGTCTGCGCACGATGGTGCGGTTGACAACAATGCGCTGGATTCGGGTGATGACCAGTGGATCGTTGACCTGCAGGTTGGTCTGAGCCGAATAGGTGCCGTCGGTTACTTCGACAATACGGTCACCGTTGCGGACATTGGACGGAATTACAAAGGATGCGCTCACCCGTCCGGCATTGTCAGCGGTGAGGTTGGAAGCGACCACCTGACCGTCACAACGCACGGTGACCCCGGTGGCGCTGGGCGTGAAGTTGGAACCGACCACGGCGATACCGGTCTGTCCCCGGCGGCCGATATTCGGTGTGATCTCCACCGCGGCATCTGGTTTCTCAAAGACCGCGTAAGGGTTGATATTCTTCTCCTCGGACCAGTCGGCCTGTTCAATCAGGACATCCTCCGTACCGGGAAGCAGCACCAGACTTCCCTTGAACAGCGCGTCACTTGCGCCCTGGTCGACTTCGAGCAGGTTGGGTATGGAAGCACGATCCGGCCCCACAAATTGACTCACACTGTCAATCCTGGCGCTCCATTCGCTGTGATAAATGTCCGACTGGGCGTCATTGGAGAAATCGTCCGAGTAGACGCCTTTCTTGGTCTGTGCGTCCCGGTTTTGCAGCTCGTTGTTCATCTGGAACTGGGCGTCGTTGTATTTAAGATCCTCCACGTCGTCGATGATTTTGTGGATCTGATCCATGGTGATACGGGTCAAGCCGAAGTTGATGATGTCCATCTCAACCGAGTTGGGCGGGCAGTCGACACTGCAGAGTCCCAGCGTGCCCTCGGGCACGACAGGCAGTTTGGGAAAATCAGCCGGCGCACCTTCCAGTCGTTTGATCTCGCCGGTCGTAGCGTAGATGATATCTTTGCGACCCAAGTAGTAATCGTAATCGACGCTGCAGTTGGAGCCGTCCACCGGGTCGTCGCCGAGTCCGGTCCGGCCGAAGTTGACCAAGCTCAGATTGCCCAAGGCAATCTGCACCGGGGACATGGTCAGGCCGCTGGTATTGGATGCGGGCGGGTTGCCACCGACGATCTCGTCCACGCCGTCATCGACGTAGGTGGTGACCCCGGAAGCAACCTCTTTGAGAAGCTCAAAATCGGCCCGGTCGGTGTTCTGCGAACCACGATAGACGCGATAGCCGGTGGCTCCGTTGACCGGCAACCAGGACAGCTTGTTGATTTCACCAGCCAGAGTATCGCGGGAGATAACCTTGGCAGCGTCGTATTCGGTTTCGCCTGAAGCGTCCAGAACCGTAACCTGGTAGAAGTGTTCCCCGGCGGATGGATGGCCGGATTCGCCGAACCATCCGGCGTCCACATAATCCGTTCCTTTGATCATCTGCTTGGTATAGGTCCAGCGTACGGTGTAAGTGGTGCCGATGGCCGGTTCGCTGCCTGTCCCGAGCCAGTCCACATAATTGCCGGACTGCTGCCAGTCCACGCCTTCCTGAAAAACGGTCGCGCCCTGGCTCACCTCGAGAATATCCACCACCGGATTCGGGGCGAGCAGGTCTTCGCCGCCTCCCACCGAGCCGCGGGTGATATTGGAGACAATCTCGACGATGGCCTCGACCTGGGTACTCTCCTTCAATGGTGTGCTGTTGAGCGCATAGCGCCGGGTGCCGACGTTGTATGTCTTTTGCTCGCCGCGCACCGATTTGGTGGCGACGGATTTGGGAACCATCGTGGTTGTCGGCAGGTCTTTTTGCAGGCGGTAACCCTGGATATAGGCCCGCCCGGCGTTGGTGATCACCTCGACGTTGTCCCCGTCGCTGTCGCCGATAAAGCTGTCCAGCCCATTGACCAGGTAGCTGCCCGCCTGGTCGAAGGTTCGTTCGGCCAGGTTCTGGAGCAGCGAGTTCAACCCCTCTGCCGCGGCGAAGGAGAGCTGATCCTCCGTGATGGAAGAGACCGTGATGCGACTGCCGGGAATTGTCCCCAGGAGATCCCGCAGGTACATGTTGGACTTTTCCTGGACCGTGGCGGTGACGTCACCGGTTTCCCGGTCGAACTTGTAGATGGGAACGACGTTCCGCTCGAGGACGTTATTGGGCAGCGTCTCACCGCTCGTGTCATGGTCTTTCAGTATCAGAATCCATTTTTCCCGCTCGGCGGTGGGCTCGCCCGTGGCTGGATTGATGAGCGCCGCGTCCTGGTTGTAACCGTAGTTGTATTTGAGCAGCTCGACGTAAACATAGTCCACGCCCGATGTCTTGGCGGGATCGTAGGTCAGAACCGCGCCCGGAACCTGCTCGAGATAACCGTCGAAATAGACTATCCCTTCGGCCACGGTCAGTACGTTGTCGGTGACCGACACCCCAAGCCCGCTGATGACTGCCCCCTCCTTGAAGAGCATGTCGGCGATCTTTTTGCGCTCGAGGTTGATGATCTCCTGCTGCTCGTTCAGTTCCGAGTCGAGTAGGTCGCGGTCCTGGTGGTAGCGGATCTGCTTATAGTTTTTTGTCGGGTCGAATGTATCGCGCGAGATGGACATGGTTGTTCCTCCTAAATTTTGATGACCCCGACCAGTTCCACCCGCGTGTCGGAGGTCTTGTTGAAGTCGGGGATATTTTTTACTTCGTACAGGTACCCGGACGTGAGCACTTCGCCGCTCGGATTGGTGTCCGGGTGGTAAACACCATTGGCCGCGTAATCCGATTGAAGCCCGTCGATATAGGCCACATCACCACCGAAAAATCCGTATTCCCGGATGGTGATGCCGTTGGCCTCGCTTTCCTCGAAGCGGAAAAACACGCCGATGGTCTGGGTCTCCTCGGCGGTCTCGATGTAATGGATACCATTGACGACGAGCGTCCCTTCCGGGTCTTCTTTGAGAAAGGTGCGTTTGTAGTGTTTCTTTCTCGCCCGTTCGGTTTTTAGCGCCGTCTGGTCGATATCCGGCGCGGGCGGGTTGAGCGGGTCGATAAATGTGGCGTCACCGTCGCCGATGGCGCAGTGAGTGATCCCCTCGATGGGTTCCCCCATCAGCAGCCTCGCGGTGAGGATGCGGCCGGTTTTAACAATAAGTCCCAGTGACATATGTATTCCTCCTTCAGGTCTGAATCGCGTGGCTTTCGTTTATCAGCACAGCGAAGATTGTTTGTCCGATGTCAGAGTCGCTTTCCAGCTGATGAACCATGCGTTGTTCGGTGTCCGTGTAGCATTCGATGGCAGCCGAAACCGCCTGCCGTGTATCGCCAAAGGTTGAAAAGGGGCGTATCACCAGCACGGAGATGTCGGTTTCGTATTGAGGGAAACGGACAACCCACATGCGGGCATCGAATTCCCGCAGCAATGAATGCACGATCCTGGTTTGCGAGATGGCGTCCATATCCGCATGGCGGTGTTCGCATCGCGTCTCACCGTTCGTATCGAACTCGTCGCCCCGACGGCCTCGAAAATAGCCGCCGGAAGAACCGGCCCCTGGGCGCGATTCATCGGGACCACACGTCCGGCGTGTGGTTGTAGTGTGAAACGATTGCCGTTATGGGTTGCCACGTCTCAGCCTCCCGCGAATTCGATACGCCACGCCGATCATCCGGGACGTCCGAAATTGTGGTACGACCCGTGCGGCTTTCTTGCTTATTGCCTTCTTGTTTCCTGGTCTTACAGCCATCTCTCTACTCCTTCACCGCACACCAACCCGGTCCGGAAATATTGAAAATCCGATAGGTCGCTCCGCTCATGTCGAGTACATCCTCTGAGTCAGCGGCTCCGCTTCCGATGGCGTAGACTTCAATCAGCTCACCGCGCAGCTCTTTGTAGGCGCTTGATGTATGGGCTACGAGCCATGGGAACATGGTGAGCAGGCCGTAACGCTTGTCCGGGTTTGACGCGTTTTGGAAATTGCCGTGCGCCGCCGCCGATGATCCGGCTTGACCGGTGGTACTGGACCAGCCGTCGAATTTGTTCAGAGCATAGAAGCTTCCCGGCGATTGGTAGCGCCCGATGATGACCGGCTGCGGGTCCTCGCCGATCTTCGCGCCCACCGCATAGGCGTTTGCCAGATTCACCACTGTTACCGTATTGGGTGTAACGCCTGTATCCACGGCGGTGATCTGAACACGTTCGATTCCGGAGTCGTCTTTGATCAGGTAATATCTGTCCACGGTGAATATCGATGCGTCGTTTACCTGCAGGAGGACATCGCTTCCGGGGCTGACTGCGATCTGGGTCACGGCCACCGCGCCGGACCAGAATCTGTTGATCAATCCGCTGTAGTGGCCGTAGTAGGTTGCCGCCACCTTCGTGACCACGAGTACATGGTCGAGGTCGGCGAAGAACCAGTACAGAAACTGCGAAGCGTCCACAGTGCGGATATAGGTGTAGCTGTTGTGGAAAGCCTCTTTCACGCCCGCGTGTGCTGTGGCGTCCCAGAAAAGGCTCCCGCGCACAACGATGCGGTCGGTATTCGCATCGTTGATGAACTGCAGATAAATGTCCTCAATGCCGGACTCGCCGACTGATTTCAGGACGTGGTAGGGATCGGGTTCCGCAGATCCGTCATCATGAAGCGTCCACCCGACAACGGTCGTCAGAAAGTCTTTCAGCTTCACCAGGAAGTCGTTGGTGTTGTCTGCGGTGCCGGATGTGCTGTGATAGGCCATTTATTCCTCCTACAGGATCGGGTTCTCTGTGCCGGTGACACGGAGCCTGAGATCCGTCTTGTTCTGTACAGATGTTCCGGCGGGCACGATGCAGCGTCTCCATAGCGAGACGGTGACGTTGTGCGCCTTGTCGCCCAGGTTGACCGGTGCGCCGGGAGTAGCTGTATCCAATTCAGCCTGGGTCAGCGCCAGCGTATACCAGTCCGATTCGTCTCCGCCCACGGTATCCACCGGTTCAATTACCAGTCCTGTGTAGTCGTATCCGGAGTAGATTGCGGCACCGGCGTCATGCGCGGCCGGAACTGTTTCCCCGTAACCGCGCTCCACACCGAGCGTCGTGGTTCCAGCGCCGCTCAAAACACGCATTTGTTCGCTGTCGATAATGATGACTTCGCCGTCGGTGAAGTGGGGCTCATCCAGCTGCAGCGAGGTTTCTCCCGAAGCCAGAGCAACAGCCAGCGTTGTCTGCTCGTTGGCGAGAAAAAGTTCCTTGTCTTTTGATTCGCCGTCGGTCCCGTTGTAGGTGTCGTCATCGGGGTTCGAGAGATCGCCTTCGGATACCTGCTGGACCAGGGTGATGTCTTCATATAAGTGAATCGCCATTAAATCCTCCTATGCCGCCGGCCATTGCGTGACGGTGTACTGATTGGCCGCCGCGTCGATTCCGGCCTGGACTTCCGCGTGTTGGTCCTTTTGCCGGAAGCGCCAGCGCAGGCACGGCTCGGACAAGCGGAAACCGGAGCCGTTCAACGGCATGAGGCCCAACCGCATCGGTCGGGTACGATCCACTGAAAGGCGGAGCCCCGTGTGGTTGAGCCTGCGGCTATTGAGAAGCAGTGTCTCCACACGTCGGCGGCGGGGAATGCCTGTGTTCACTGTCAGCTCGAACGATGCCCGAGCCTCGGTGATGTATGCGTCGGTGATTTCAGTTGAGTTCAGGGTCCGGCTGTTCAATGAAAAACCGGGACGACGGGCGCGCCAGCGATCCACCACGTCCCAGGCTCCAGAGACCTCCGACCAATCCGCATGGGCATAGGCTGTAATGAACAGATGCCTGCCGGCAGCCGCGCCGGACACCTTGTCCATACCGTTCACACGGGAATGGCCCACTTTGAACCAGTGAGAAAGTCGTGAACGGCGACCGTAACGATGGGTCCGCTGGTTTCCTTGATTTTCCGATTCGCTGTGAAGCGCCTCGGATAACAGATCTTTCTGCCGGAATTTTATTTTGCAGGCCGGGGCGGATTGATTGAGTCGAGATCGGTTCAGATCCTGACCCGCCAATCGCACGACCGGCGTTGTGGTATCAGATGTTGGTTTGGTATCGATCCCGCAGCAGACGGCGAACTTCCGTTCGCTTATCCAGAGATTGGGCAGCCGGTCGGAATTGAGCGGTACACTATTCAACCGGAACCTCGGTGTACGACCGTGCCAGCGCGAGAGACATACTCCGGCCCGTTCAATATCCTGCAGGAGTGTTGTGCCGTCCGTAATCCGCCACAATCCCCAGGTCTTGTTCTTGCGGGTCAGGTGGTAGTCGGTATTCAGCGCGTTGTGATTGACCACGAAAGTTTCATGCAGATGACCGAGACAGACACGTTCCACCACCTTTTTAATAACCGCCTCAAAATCCGATTCCATCGACAGCAGCGAGTAGAGCCACTGCAGAAAAAAGACCCTGGTACTTGCCGGGTGATGGAATTCCAGTGCCGGACGAACGCCTTGTACGATGTTGTCGCTTTCGATGCGGTAGACACCGAGGCTGTAGATCAGTCCGGGCAGCTTTGAACGTCCCACCAGGGAGCGTCGATTGAGCCGCAACGCCTTGTGGAAGGTTTCTTCTATATCTCCCTGCCAACCGATGTCGGTAAGTGACCGGCTGATCGCCGGGATAGTCCCTTTACGCCGGTAGATCTCCACAGCCTCACGAATGAGCCTGCGCTGGGTCGGAGCGTCGGCGAGGGGATCGAAGCGATGTCCCACGATCTCTCCGAGGAAAGGGAGAAACCTGTCTTCGCAGCGGTCGACGTCAAAGAGTTCGGGAAATTTATCGATCAGTTCCTTGAGCTCGTCGAGACTGGTCGCGGGGACATTGAGAAGAGTCTGCATATCTCCCGAAACGTCACGCTCGCGGTAAAGCGGCGGCAGGAGGTCGATGAGTTTCTTCTCGAAGTAGGATGCCATCAAGCGGCCCTCCTGACATCGAGATTCAGTGTGCCGAGGACGGCGATTTCACCGGCTCGGATTTCGATATCCTGCTGCGGAGTGAACATCTTTACATGGCTCACACCGCGCACGCCGTCAATAGCGGAAACCAGGTCGGAGAAGTGCACCGGTACGCCGAAATTCATCCGGTCGAAGGCAAAGAAATCCTCCAGCGCCTGCTCGACCCTACTGCGCACCAGATCCAGGTCTTCTCCCGCATAGGCGAATATTTCCACGTCGATAACCACAGGCCGATAGACTGGCTCAAAGAGGTTGATCTCCACGGTGATGACCTTGCGCGATTCCAGATACCCGGCGAGGTCTTCTTTAAGAAGCGTTGAGGGTGGTCCGCCGCCGTCCGGGGCGACAGCCAGGTTGACCTGGTAATAACGGATATTTCCGCAGTCGTTGACATCGAGAATCTGTGCTTTGGCGACACCGGGATAGCCCTCCGCCAGCGCCTGGTAGTCTTCCTTGGTGACAGCCTTCCACAGGGATCGCACTTCGGCCGGGGCCTGCTTGCGGGCATGTTCCAGAGTCTCGCGGTCGGTTCCTCCGGTGGCCGGAACCGGGTTGTCGACTGTGAGAGCGACTTGTTGACTGTCGAGATAAATGGGCGTCAGCAGTTCGCTGACCAGATTCGATCCGATGTTCCCGGACGCGCCCAGAGTTTCGAGATACGCCCCCTCGATTTCCACTCCAGCGATTGGAACGCCCCCGCGCACGCCGTCACCAAAGACGATACTGGTCTTGTCCAGGTCGTCTGTGTCGGATTGAAAGTGAGGGGATTCTGCTTCGCTTTCCTGGAAGTGAAGGACCTCTGTCCACTCCTGGTCTTGTATCCGGATGCGGATGCTCCCTTGAGCGACCGCCGTCCCGGTGAGATTGATCGTCTGACCCGGCTCGCCTGTGCCGGAAAAGGTTTCAGTTTTGCGAATCCCCTGGCGCGCGCCCACTTCGACCGTCATATGGCCAGTCGGGATGGTGGCGTCTTTGGCCGTCTCAAACTCGACATCTTCGTCTTCCAGACGGGCCCTGCACGCCGTTCCTTCCGGTATGACCAGATCCGCGTCAAGGGGCGCGGCCAGGGAGAAACGCAAATTGGTTGTAGAAGCCACCGGCGAGTCCAGCCGGTAGCTGATAAGTTTGCAAAGGTTGATGACGTTTTGCCGCTGGCGGGCGGTGGGCAGAAAGGCTTCGGCGGCCTGAGCGTCGAGATAGTACGCCAGCATATCGCCGACGCCGCAGAAAAGTTCGAGCAGAACGACACCGAGGTCGGACGCGTTGAAGTCCGTCCAGCGGTCGGTCAGCTGCGGCACCCGCGCCAGAAGTTCCCGACGCAGGGAGTCGTAGTCCTTGTTTGTATAAGCGATACTGGCTCTGCCCATTTCCGGTCACCTGTCGGTTTTAGCAACATGGACTCCTCAAACTGCCTCAAATGACAGAGAGGACCCGCTTGTTACTTACCGGCAATGGCGCGGAACTGTCGGGGAGCGGATACCTGAAGCGGCTCGCGGTGGAAGGGGTAGACCAGGTTTCCTTCCACCTGGCTCTGAATGACGCGGTAGGAGATGCGGACCGGCAAAATGTGGCGGTCGATATTCTGCGAAGAGTCGTCAAAGGACACGTCGGTGATGACCACCCGCTTTTCCCAGCGTTTGACGGCGTCGATGACGTAATGGCGGATCAGGCCTTTCAGAACATCATCGTTGGGCTCAAAGATGAGGTCCTTGAGCCGGGACCCGAATTCGGGGCGCATGAATCGCTCACCCGGGCGGGTGCCGAGGATCTGGAGAATGCTCTCGTGGATGTGTTCGTGTTCCAGTGAAGTGGCTGATGACACCTGCGCCCCACCTGAGCGTTGCTGGAACTTGAAGGGGAATTTCAGGCCTTTTCCGAGAAAATCGAGTCCCATCACTCACGCTCCTCGCAGATAACAGAAGCGTCACTATCATGACCCGGTTCGTCTCCGGTTCCCGCGTTTTCCGGGAAGCGTATGACAAGGTCCAGACCATTGGCCATGGAAAGATGGATCGTACCGTCGGCTTCAATGATCCCTTTGTGACCGCTTTCGGCTGCGGTGAATCCCTTGGCTCCGCCGGGAACCAGACGCACCTGAATATCCTCACCGACACCTTCGATACGAACGATAGCGAGAATATCGACAGTGCCGGTAGGGTTGCCGATAACGGCGGTTCGTTCGTTGTGAGAGACATCGAGACGGTATCCGCCCGGCAATTCAACCCGATAACGGCCTTGGGCAGTCTGGACCGGGTCGATATCGAGAGGCAAACCCTCGATTCCGGCAGCTTCATGCGTAACGCGGATCGCTTCCGGCTTGAGGGTGAGTTCCCGACCGTCGGGAAGCGTCACGATACCGCCGCTGGCGGGTTCAAGGGTTACGGCGGTTCCATCCTGGCTGATAGAGACAAGGCTGCCGTCCACATTCACCCGGACAAACACGCCGTCAGCCAGGGTGAAGATACGTCCGCCATCCGGCAGATCCCGAACGATGGTTCCTTCCGGCATGGAAATAAAAGGATGAAAATCCGGCGGATCGGGTTGTTCAACCTGTTGAATATACTCCTGCGCACTTTCCGCGTGGGCTTCCAATACGGTCTGAGCTTCGGCCCGCAGGGCTTCGGACGCCTGGTGGCTCTGCAAGAGGATGTCTTTAATCTCGGCCAAACTGTCCTTGATCTGGAGAAGATAAGGATCTTCTTCCTCGCCGGTCACGCCGAGGCCGATGGCCAATAACCGCACCAGCGTCATGATTTCATAGTGGGACAACGATGAACTGGTCTGTTCTATGATCGGCCCGCCTTCCTCACCGTATCCGTAACCGTCGCCGTATCCCGAACCTTCTTCATCCCAGAGGGCCATACCTCGCATCTCCTTTACACTGGTTCACCGTATCCGCCGCCATATTCCTCGATCACTTCAATCTCTACGTAACGAACGCTGTCCCGCGACGGAGAATCGTAAACCATGATGATCGTGGCTCCCGTGCGCCAACCGAGCCGGACGCGTCCTTCCCAATCGATCCAGGCGATACTGGAATCGGCAGTCTCATATTGCAGTTCGCCTTTTGGCGTTCCGCGAATCGAGAGGGGAACCGACATGGACCACCAACTGCGCGTCACCTTGATTTTTTTTGGAAACACATCCCAGTAATAAAACCCCAAATCTTGGTAATTCATCCGTCGAACCTCAGTTGTCAGTGGTGTCCAGGCTGCCGGTGACAATGACCGCACCGCAGGCGGTGACGTCGCCGATGCGCGCGTTGGGCATACCTTCAGTGGTCGTATCGAGGCTTCCGGTAACAATGGGCGTGACCCCATGACCTGGAATAGGACATGCGTGCAAATCACCCAATCGTGCTGCGGGCCTACCGTTGACCACCGTTCTCATTGCGCCGGTGATGATCACACCGCCGTGGCTGGAAATGTCACCGAGTCTGGCTTGCGGTCTGGCCATGATCATTTCCCCGTCAACACGCGAATCAAAAAGCCGACCACACCGCCCACGGCTCCGCTGATGGCGAGTACCAGCCCCACCACCTTCCACATGGTCTCGACACCCATCTTCTGATTAAGACCTGTTTGCAGGTTTTTGATGTCGTCACTGTGACGACGCAGATCACCCTGGATGTTGCGGACCACAAGATCGACGTTCTCCTTGTCCGATTTTTTCTCGATCTCGCGCTCGATTTTTTCCAGCCGCGCTTGGATTTCCCGGCGGTGATCTTCAAGAATCGCTCTGAACTCGGCTCGCCAGGAGTCGAAGGTGCGCGCCAGGAGACGCTCATTTTGCTCCCAGTTGCACGGCGTTTGGCCTTGATGGTGTTCATCCATCGGGTTCTCTCCTTTTCAGCGAAAAGCGTTCTCGAATTTGAAGATCGACCTCGAAGCGATCCGCCAGCCCCCTGCGCTTCAGAGCATTAGCAATGGCTTCCCGAGACCAGTGGACCTGTTCCAGCCGCATCTCATGGGAAATAGACCGGGGATGAACCCGGTATTGGTAAAGCGGCTTTTGAATGTGACGAATTTCAGTGACTTCAGATAAACGCATGCATAGGTCATAGTCTTCGGCGCACCTGAAATCGGCATCGATACCGCCTGTCTGTTCGAAAACCGAGCGGCGTATGAGCCGAAAATGGAAAGTCATAAAATCGAGAAGCAACCGGTCTTTGCTATACGGAATACGACACCGCCGACCGTGCCCCTTTATCCGCCCGATAGTGTCGATAAGCTGGTAATCTGTGTAGACCATCCCCACCGACGGATTACCATCCAGGACCGCAACCGTTTCTTCCAATGCCGAGGGTGACAAAAAGTCGTCGCTGTCCACCCAGCACAGGTAGGCCCCGAAAGTATCCGCCACGCCGGCCTTCAAGGATTTCACGGCCCCCCGGTGATCGCATGCGGCGACACGGACGCGTCTGTCCTTCTTCGCATATTTGATGGCGATTTGGGCGGTCTTATCGGTGGAGCCGTCATCCCAGACCAGTAGATCGAAGTCCGTATAAGTCTGAGCAAGCACGCTTTCGATGGCTTGGCTGATATATCGCTCCCGGTTGTAGCCCCTGATGATTACCGACACAGATGGATACATAAGATTTTCCCTCATGTGTTGATCAATACCTTGTTAGTGGAGCGAATTATGATGTTGCCCATGACGCCGTCCATGAGGATGACGCTTCCGGATTTGTCGGTGGCCTGTATTCGCTCCCGACCCGCGGCCGCGTTCATGACCACCATCTGGCCGGCCTTGTCGGTCAGCTGGATCTTTTCTGCGCCGCTGGTTGAGTCGATAAGAATCTCCTGGGTGCCGCAAAGCCCCCAGATGTGGACCTTTTCCCGTCCCTTGGTGGTGTCGATGAGAATCTTCTGCCAGCGCGCCCGGGTCTTGTCGCAGGATTGGATATGGATTTTCTCCTTATCTTTCCATGCCTCCCAGCGCATGAACTGACGGCAGAGATCGGTGATTTCGATACGGCCGTGCTGGTCCTTGATGTCGGCGGCGATGTTCAGTTGGTCACCTTGCTCGGCGTCCTTGGTCCCCCGTCGGCGGGAGTTGCCGGTTTGAACATCCCGCTTTACCCGGCAGTCCATGTGAAGGATCTGCCCGGCGCGGTCGATGATCTTTAAAAATTCCTCTTCATCCCGATCGTCAAATACAATGGTGTGTCCGGTCTCGGTTTTGAGCAGTACCTTACGGCGCGGGCAGTAATACGGCGGATGACCGTGGTATTTCTTATGTTCGAGGTTGTCGTGGCTGTCGGGTTTGTGTTCGACTTTATCCTCACAGTCACGGCAGGTGGGATCGCTACAGACGCGTTTCGACTCCTCCGGCTGTTCACCGGGGTTGCTCTTTGCCAGCCACACGCCCGACCAGATGGGAAACTGAACCTTGCCGCCTTCGAACTCCGCCCATACCGACGCGCCTTCTTCGGGAACAAGAAACACACCGATGTCCTCGTTTCCGCCGTAAGGAAAGCAGGGCGATGCCCAGTCCGACCAGTTCTCCTTGCCGGTACCGAGAACCGCCGGCACTTCCAAACGGCAGCGCCCGAGACGTTCGGGGTCGTTGTTGTCGCGCACGAAGCCCCGGTATTTGCCGTACCAGCGGTTCTTGTAACGCTCCTCATGTTGTCGGTCCTGGGTTTCGATCACAGACAATCCTCCCGCTTATTTCCGAGGCAGGACACCGCGCAGGACCTCCCGCACCACACGGGTCGCAAGTTCATCAGCCTTCTTTTTCGGATCGGCCTTGGTCACCGCGTGACGAAGGGCATCCTTGGCCGCGGTCTGGAGATTGATTTCTTTGGCCGCGATACCGCTCTTGACCTCTTTTGCTCCCATTCGCTCGATAACACCGATAACCGCATCCAACGCCGCGGCCTTGGCCCGGCCCCACGAAGTCAGTTTGATAATCGCCAGAAGCGTCGCGAGAAAAGTCCCGATGAGCTCCTTGTGGTCCAGAATAAAAGTCAGAATCTGTTCAAGCTGTTGCATGATCGTTTCCTCCTGTGTTTTTCAGCGCTTTTACAAGCGCAACGTATTTCCCGTCGAGCTGTCCCCAGCGGGCTCGTCCGTCTCGCACATCCACATGAATGAATCCCTTGTCCGGGTAGACGCCGATTCCGCCGTTGCGGAAAGCCTCAACATCTTCGGCCAGTCGGTACATCTCAGCCGGAGTCATTCCTATCACTACGATGTCCGCCGCGGTGCCGAGCAGATGCTGGCTCCGTGTGGCTCCGCCTATTGCCTGATTGTGTTCCGGGCAGCGATAACCACTGGAAATCCGAACCGGCTCACCGGTGAGATCTCGCAGCTCCTGCAACGCATCCACCAGCCGTTGGTTGATCTTTGTCCGGCCGCAGCAGCGACATGCGAATTCGTGCCGGGAAAAGTTCTTGCTTAGATCTCCCATTTATTTCACCTCCTTACCGTCGTTGCCCGCTGTCCGCGTCGATGGTCACCATCTGTGGCGGTTCTTCCTGCGGGGTCGGCGGCGCTTCCTGGTCGTTTTGCTTGCCCTTGGCGTTATCCGACTTGTCGCCGGCTCCTTTACCCAGGGCGTTTTTCTTGAGTTTGAGTTCACACTGATACCCATCGTCACCGATGGTGTGGCGGATCGAATGGCAGTAATAGATTCCGGAGAACTTCTGACCGACGCCTTTGACTTCCACATTCTGTTTGGCCCGTAGCGTGGGAACGCCGATGGTGACGGCTACGGCCTCGACCTGGCGGAGCTCGGCCTCTTTGAACTTGCCTTCGGCCAGGTCCTGGGCGGGTTCCTGACGTGGCTCCTCAAAGAAGCCTTCGGACCGTTCGAAGCTGGGAACAATTTGTCCCGACTCCTGCTCCTTGAAGGCTCCCTCACCGGTATTTCCGTCGACCAGGTAGGTCCGCTTACCGAGAGACGTGCGCTCCGGCGTGGTCTCGTTGTTGGCGGTGTGTTCGACGGGCTCTTTCTTGCGTGGATCGACGCCGGTCGTCTTGGTCTCCGTTCCGGCTCCTTTTGCCCCCTGCGATTGAGTGGACGGGCGGAAGGAACGGAGCACGCCTTTACGGTCGGTGAAGTATTCAAGGACTGCGGCGGGCTTTTTATCCAGCTCACGGGGATGAAAGTGCAGCTCGTCGTCCTGGATGTAAAAGGCGTAGCCTGTAACTCCGTCGCCATCCCGTTCTCGGGCTTTGATTGCGAGTTCCTTGAGAAACTGGGCGTCGGAGATGTTGCTTTGCGCGACCCGCAGATGTTGTCCCTTGGTGGGCTTCACCACCGGCGTCAGTCCGTTGGCGGAGCTAATCTCCTCGGCGATTTCGGAATAGAGAATGCCCGGAGCGGGCTTTTTCCAAACCTTCTGGTTCTCTTTGCCGGCCAGTTTGAAACCCTTGTCATAGGCCTTGATGCGAATGGTTGGATCGCCGTTCTCGGGAAAGTCGTAATCGATATCCTTGATAACCGCCTTTTTGCGCGGGGAGAGGTTGTCGACATAACCAAAGCGGGCGACGATCTCGTTGCCCTCCTGGAACAACGGATCATCCACAAACTGCAGGTTGCGGTTTGTGACAGACAATTCCAGGACATCGAGTTTCTCCTCGTTGTCTTCGAAGACGAAGGAGGTGATCTCCTGGGTGATGTCCGCCGATAATGTCTGTCCCTCGATCTGAATCAGGAACGTCGGTTTAAATGTGTCGAGATCCATGCGCCTAACTCCGGTTGTACCGCCGGCATGGCGGTCTTCACCGGATACTTACCGGAGCCTGGAGAAAGTTGTCGGCGCGAATGGAATGAAAGGCTTGATTCAGCTCAGCAGACGCATCAGAACATGTTCAACGGATGGAATACGAAGCACGGTGCCGGGCTCGATCTCCAGGGGGAAAAAGATGTCGTTGTAATCGCAGATGATCCACCAGAGACCGGCCCGGTCCAGGTAGCGGTGGGCCAGCAGATCCAGCCTGTTGCCGTCAACCACCGTGTGGAAGCGATCATCGGGACGGGGAGTTGTATCGACGCGCGGCCGGACTCCCAGAAACTCATCACCATGGTCCGTGTAAAGGGTGCCAGCGGCATAGCGGGAACGACGTCCGATCATCCGCGCACCTCCGAGTAATCCACCGACTCGTCGATGTACTCCTCGAGCACCATGTCGACTTCGGCATGTTGGGGCAGGAGATTTTCGCGGTCAAAAAGATGAAAGAATCGCGACTTTACCTGCCTGACCACGCAGAGCACACCGGGATAAAGATCACCAAACATGAACAGCACACGGTGCGGCGCGTTCTTGAGCATCGTTCCTGCATGCTCCGGGTAGAGGAGCGAGCGCAGCCAGTCCACCGATTCCTTGACCGGTCCCTTGAAGAATAGAATCTTGAAGCTGATCTTACGGGGTTCGCCGGCCACATATTGGTAGCGGGGATGGCTCATCCCCGGAATCTTGATGGCGGCGTAAGCGGTGCTTTTGTCGTCCACGATATCGTTGGGGTTGTATTGGAAATCCAGGTAGTCACCCGTATCCACATCCACGATGTATGCTGTGATCTCTTTCTGGTCCCAGGCCACGGTCAGAACTCCTTGATCTCGACCACGGTCTTGCCCAGACAAAGGGCGTGGTCCATTTCTCTGCGCATGCCACTGGAAACCCCATCTCCGATATAGGCCCAGACCTCGTCACAGCTTTTCATGAAAATCAGTCCACAGGAGATGCCGATCTCCCGCTCCGACGCCTTTTCATCGTCAAGGAAGCGGGTAAACAAAAGATGGGGTGCGAAAGGAGCAAAACCGCGCTCCACAGCCTTGCGGCACAACCGCTCGGCGACAGTTACATTTTGGGTGACGTCTCCCGCATAGCGACTGCAAATGAATATTTTCTTCATGCTATCCTCACAGCGTTTCGTAATTCTTGATTTTGCGCTCGCGCAGATCGCGATAGACCGATTGGGCAACCTGATGTCCATCGAGCAAGGTGGTCACCGAGACGTCGATGGGCCGCTCCGCGAGCGCGTCAAATTTGCTCAGAATGGCCTCCAATACCGGCAGCAGGTCTTCGCTGGTGGACGATTGCGCAAAACCGTTATTTCCGGAATCAAGGACACCTCTGGTCTCGCCGAGAAGACGCGATTGTTCAGGAGGCGCTGTCTCTGATCTCGTTTCCATGATCGCCGGTTCGGTTCCGAAAAGAGGCGTTCCCGCCGAAGGGATTTCATCAGCCATAACCGGCGTGAGCGCCAGTGTCCCGGCCAGCATCGATGGTGCGGCTACACGTCCCAACATATCGTTCATGAAACCGAAGGCTCCAGCGATTGCCTTAGCGGGAACCGTCGCGGCCTTGGCGATCCCTCCGGCCAGCGCTTCCAGGAGTGCTGATCCGCTACGAGTCAGATTGGCCAGCGGACCTTCCTTGGCGTCGGAAAACGGCAACAGATCGCGAACAAAAGACAGGGCCGACTTGGCCGCCCGGTACGGTGCGGTGACCGCCGATTTGATCCCTTCTCCCACTGTTGTGAGAATAGCTTTCCCGCTTTCAAACGCGGTGCCTGCCAGGTTGGATACAGTGGATGTCACGGAATCCCACGCTCTCGAGGCGGTGTTCTTTACCTTTTCCCAGGCGGAGGAGGCGACTGAAGCCAGTCCCTCGAACGGCGTTTTGATCCACTCCCAGGCGCTTTGCGACATTGATCTGAGACCTTCCCAAGCCATGGATGCGGCGTTGGTAATGTGACTCCACGCACTTGAAGCCGCGTCGGCGATCCAGGTAAAGGGTGCGCTCACGAAGGACCACGCCGACTGAGCAAGGTTGCCGATCCCGTTCCACAATTCACTCGCGGTGGAACAAATCCCGTCCCAGACGCTTCCAGCTATATCACCGATCCAGCTAAACGGCGCGGCCACGGCATCGAACGCCGACGCGCCGAGACTCTTGATCCCGTTCCACGCGGAAGCGACCACGCCAGTGACACCACGCCACGCGGACGCGGCCAACTCGACGCCTTTTCGAAACGGCCAGGTCAGCGCCGAGAGAATGCCGGAGCCCAAGGACTTGATGCCTTGCCATATCCAGCGAACAGCGGAGAACATCCCCTTGAGCGCCATGCCGAGTATCTTGCCCGGTAACGAAAGGACTCCCAGCATGCCTTTGGCGAGAGTCTTGAGAATCGCCGCCCCGGAGTTGCTCAGACTGGACAAAGGTCCTGTCTCGGCGTCTGAGAACGGCAGTAGTTTTCTGAGCCAACCAAGCGCCTTCTTGAGAAGTTCGAAAGGATAGGTCACTGCCGACCAGATACCTTTTCCCAAGGCGATCAATAGCCGTTTGCCCGCTTCGAAAAAGGTCGTGTCACCCGAGAAGAAGCTCCGTACCGCTCCGAAAACATCCCTTAAGGTTCGCACCAGCGGCAGGTCCATGAATGCAGCGACCAGCGACGATGCGATGGCGGTGAAGAACCGTCCGATAAACGAGAACAGCCCCTTGATGAAATTCCAGACACCGACGATCACATCCCGGGCCCACAGAAACGGTGTGGCCAGGAAATCAAAAACGGCGCTGCCTATGGACTTTAATCCGTCGACTACTGAAAGGTCTCCTGTGAGCACCTGCCAGACCGTGTAAACCACCCGGCCGACCATACGGAGCGCCTGCACCAGGAGGCGGATCGGCAGGAAGAACTTGTAGATGAACTTCCCGGCCTCGATGAAAGCCGTGACAATGGTCTTACCCAGCCAGACGACCGCGCGCACCACCCAGGTGACGATCTTGACGACCGCCACCAGGTTGTAGATTACGAACTTGAGCAGATACGCGCCCACCTTGGCGATGACACCCAAAACCGTGCCGAGCGTTTCTCCCAAACTTTGATAGGATGAAGCGTCGGCGGAAGATGCCGCCAGGCCGAAGATTTCCAGAACCGAAAAGACCGCCTTGTAGAGAGCGCCGTATGCCTGCATGAGCGCACTAACCGCCGGTTCAAGAATCGCCCGGATCTTTCCGAACGCGTTGGAAAAGGCTTGCCATAAACCTGTCAGGAATTGGCGCACCCGGTAATAGATGCGGAACACAGTAACTACGAGTCCCATCAATCCGGCCGCCTCTAACTTTTTCGCCAGCTCAGCCGACACCCGTCCGGACCCGTCGCTCAGGGAAGAGATCAGCTCACGGATACCGCCCACGACGAGTTTTACCTTTTCCCACGCCCCAAGAATCGTGTCGCGGATGCCGCCGAAATTGGTCTCCCACGCCCGTTTAAGGAGATAGACGGCCAGCACTACGCCTCCGATGATGGCAACTATGGGAAGAAAATAAGTGGCGAACGCCGACCCGACACCGGCCACAGCCGCTCCCATGGCCGCGAGGCCGGCCTTGATGGCGGGAAGCATCAAACCGATAGTTCCCGCGGCGGCGATCACGCCGCCCACAACGACGAGCACCGCACCAAGGGCCATGGACAGGGTGAGAACGACCCTGGTCAACCCCGGCATGGACTTGGCCAGTTTCTGAAAAAAGAGCACAGCTTTGGAGATACCCTGTATAATCGGTGTGACCACCGGGAGCAGTGTGCGGCCGAGGATTTCAGACAGGTTGCCGATTTGCTGCCACAGGAGCTTGAACTGGCTGCCGATGTCCATATTCATCGCCTGTGCCATCTCTTCGGTGACGGCGGTGCCGGTCTTCATGGCCCGCGCGACGGACTGAATATTGGTCTCCAGCGCCCCTACGCCCTGGGACATCTGTAAAAGGAACTTGACGGCCTCGTCGGAACCGAAGGCTTTCTTGATCTCCACCTGGGCCGCGGCCTGGGACAGGTCGGGGAAACGCCCCTTGATCTCCTGGAGGATGGGGATAATCCCTTTCAGTCGTCCCGTGGAATCGATGAACGAAAGCCCGAGCTTTTCGCCAGCCTCGGCTGCTTTCATGATGAACGCCTTGTACAGGGTTCCGGCTTCCGAACCGGGCATGGTGGTCTGGAGCTGCCCGAGTATGGCGAGTTGTTCCTGCAATGGGACATTGGAAGATGCAGCCACTGCGCCGATGTTCTTGATGGCGTCGGCCATCTGGCGGCCGTTGGTCTTGAAGGAAGCGACCGTTTGGGCCATGGCTCCGGCGAAGGTCTTCGCCCACTGCGCATCCGACATATCCTGCATGATGGGCTTGAAAATGCCGTAGGCCGTGGTGAAGGTGCCGACCATCTCTTCGGTGGTCGCCTTGGTGGCCTTACCGGTAAGGGCGGCCATGGCGGTGAACGATCCGACCGCTTCGTCGGTCAAGCCGGATAAAGCGGAGCGGACGTCATAAGCTGCGGTGATGAATTCGGACTTGGTCGATCCGGACCAGGTGTTTGTGAAAGATTCCGCGGCGTCTTCAATGGCCCGCAGATCCTTAACCCCGAGGGAGGACAGTTCACCGAGTGCTTTCTGGGTGGCTGCCGTGGATGCCACGAGACCGACCGGCAAGGCCATGAGCGCCAGACCCGCGCCGATCATCATGGTGCCTTTCTGGATACGGTCGAGGTTGCGCGTCATACGCTCGCTGGAAGCGGCGACTGTGGCGTCCAAGGACTGCATGGACGTCTGGACCCGGGCCGCGTTCTGCGAAAACCCGTCCTTCATCGAAACAACGACACCGAGTCCAAGATCTTCGTTCATGTGCGATTGCGCTCCAGTTCCTCACGTTCAAAAGCAAGCTGCCGCTCCAGGGCTTCCACGAATTCGTAGCGGACCCGAAGCGGCAGCGCCCGTGTTTCCGAATAACTCCAATGGAGCCCGCCGTAAGCGAGAAAGAAGACGTCTCTTACAAGCGAACTCCGGGGAACAAAAAACCCGGTTCAGCCTCCAGACGCGTACGGATACGGATACCGCAGGTTTCGCACTCGGTCTCCACGGTGGTATCGACGCCTGCGTCAACCCGCAGCATTTCCTGCCGCAGGGCGCTGCGGTCGCGCAGGGACATATCGTTCATCAGCTTCTTGCTCGGGGCCGCGCCATCGATGTCGATGAGTCGGATCAGCATGGCCGAAGAGATGGACGGTTCTTTAAGCGCGGCCAGTCTTTTTTCCTTTTGGCCGTCCGGATACCCGAACCGCACCTTGCGCTTCGAACCGGGCAGGTCAAAGGTGAACTCCCGCTCTTCGCCGTAGGGTGTAACCTCCAGGTCATCCATGTTGATGGTCATGATGTTCGCGGCACGACAGGCTGTATTGGGACAGAGCAGTTCCAGCTCCGCCTCATCCCCGAGAGATATCTGCCGCAGCTTGACCAGGATAAACAGACGGTCTCCGGACAGAAGGTCGAGCACGTCTTTCATAGACGGCTCCTCGATCTCTCCCAGCCGGACGGTACAGTTCCTGAGCACTTGGTTTACAGCGTCACCGTTCCTGATGAGCCTTTGATTGGTAAGCAGTTCCTCCTCGGCTCCGGTCATTTCTCTGAGCTCGACTTCAGTTCCGCTTGGCAGTTCAAATATGTGCATGGCTTATCTCCTTGAATCAGGTCCAGTACTGGTAACTGATGGTGAGTTTTTCGATGGTGTTGTCCGTGTTCGCGCCCTCGAGTTCGTCGTATTCCAGGACCTTGACCCATGCTCCGTGCAGGGTCCATCGCCGGGTTTCGTTCCCGGCGCGGTCGTAACGGACGATGTCGATGTCGCGCATATAGTCGTTGGGCAATCCGCCCACAACAGCGTTGACATCCACCTGTTTCTTGGTCCATTCCCGCGCGGCCTCGTCGGAACCATCCTGCAGGATGCCTTTTTCAAGGGTGATGTCCTCGAACTTCACCCGCCCGGCGACCTTCTGGTCGAACATTGAACCGGCCGGTGCAAAAGCCACTTCCTCGAATTCGGTCTTGGGCTCCTGGCCTTTCTTGAAGAGCGCCACATCGAAACCGTTGACCTCGATGGCGAACTGCCAGTTCTGATACAGGCTCTTGGGCATATTTCCGCTACGCATGGGCTACCTCCTTACGCTGTCTTGAAGATTTCTTTGAAGTCGGCCCCGGTGGCGGTGAGCACGAAATTGAGTTCGATGAATTCAGCCGTCTTCGTGGGCTTGACGAAGTTGCGGGCCACCAGCTCGTTGCGGTCGATGACCGCCGGGGTGTTGGTTTCCTCGTCGCACTGGACCGCAAAGTCATAGAACCCGCCCTTGTCCTTGATGTCCTGTAAAAAGGGATTGATCAGCCTGATCAGGGCCCGCCAGGTCTGCGGATTATTGGGTTCGAAGACCACGAAACGAGAGGATTCGGCGATGGCCTCCTCGATATACATCATCAGCCGCCGGACGTTTACGCGGTCCAGAGCGGATGGTTGACTCTGCAAGGTTTTCTGTCCCCAGATGTTGATTCCGGTGTCAGGGAAAGAAGCAATCACGTTGACACCCTCGGGGTAGATCACGTCCCTTTCACCCCGGCTGGCCTTGTAGCCGAGCGACAATGCGTTGAAGATTCGTCCACGATCGATGCCGGCGGGGGCGTACCAGACATAGGTTTTCTGGTCGCTTCGCGCGTAACATCCGCCCACGGCCCCGGAGGGCGGAATCAACTTCTTCTTGCCGGTAACCGGGTCGCTGATCTCAAGCCATGGGTAGTAGAGGGCCGCGTAGGACGAGTTGAATGCCGCGTGCGAATACATGCCCTGGCCTTTGCGGAAATTGACTGTTTCAAGTGGTTCCAGATGGATGGGCGCTTCAGCGACGAGCATCAGGTCTTTGCGGTTTTCGGCATAGGTGATTCCGGCATGAATCACGTTAGCAGTGGTTACGCCGGGAGCCATAAGCATGTTCAGGGCGTCGATCTCGTCAAAGGCGTAGAATCCGGTGTGCTGAGGTAACCATTCACTCCCCCCCCCTCACGTATCTTAACTATCGTAAATAACGTAACTTTCTGAATGTGCTGATTTGGAAAAAAATTTTTACTGCTATATATCTAAGAAGATTAACGTTGATATATGAGGTAATGATAAATAATGTAAACATTACGTAATTATTAATTAAGATATATGCTATTAGAGCACTTTTAGAAAATTCCTGTAAAATCAATAAACTATCTTACCAGTGGATGTGGCCGTCATAAAAAATATCTGTATTTTCAATTAATTAGACCAAAACTTTGAAATGGCAATTACGGGTTTTTTATACGTCATTTATCATTTTAATTTCAGTAAGTTAATGGTGTGGGAGGGGGGGTGTGAATGGTTACGTGCTGAGAGGGGTCTCCGATGTAATCGATGTCATTCAAATTGACCAGCCCGTCGTCGCCGCCGGATAAACTGAATCCGCCGGTCGCAGGCCGATCATCCGGTGTGCCAGACAGGGGTCCGAGATCCTCGACGCTGATGAATTCGGAGCGTTCGTTGATCGCCAGTTCCACATGATTCGACGCCGATTCATCCATGGACAGGTCTTTGAAAACTTCGACGACCTCGTCCTTATATCGAATGACGAGATTGAATCCGGTGGCAGGATCGAGCGTGCCGTCCTCAATTTGAACGCTGAGACGATCACCCCAGACGCCTTCGTTAATTGCGAGCGCGCGGAGGGTGTCCTGGGCGTCCTGTCCGCCTGCAAGGTTCGCGGACGTTGCCGGTTGCACGATGCCCGTATCCTCTGTGGTTGCTTGAACCAGGGCGTCTGCCTCCGGCTTCTCGGCAATTGCCACAACGACCTGGTCCGCGATGGCGGCCGGATCGCCGGCGCTGTCTGTGGCCAGATTGACGGTGATTGCCTGACCTGTGACATCCACGGAAAGTGGTGTGTCGGTTCCCGAAGCGACGAGCTCTACAGATATACCGTTTCCATCGACACCAGCCTGACGCGCAAGCCAAGTGATGCGATCCGTCCCGGCGGTGCCGGTTTCCAGCATCGCGGCCACAGCTCGCCGGTCCTTCAGCGTCACCGATGATTTCACGGCGGTGAGGCTGCTCTTGTCGGTGGGGTCTGTCAGATGGGCGATCCGGTTCACATAGAGAACCGAGCCGCCGTTATCGAAGAAGGCCCTTGCGGCGTAAGCCAGATAACCGGCCTGCAGATAGGAGCCGAACTTGTTGATGAACTGCTCCCAGCTGGTGACCAGCACGGGTTTGTTGATCGGGCCGCGTTCGGCTACGCCCACCATGCCGCAGGATGATGTGGAAATCTGTTTGACGTAATAACTGAAATCGATCTCGCGCGTGTAAACGCCCGGGGAAAGATAGGTGGCCATGATTTACCTCCGTTTGGTGCGCCGGGACGTTGTGGTTCCATCGCCCTTTGGTTTTGTCTTGGTCTTTTTCGCGGGAGACTTGCCTGTTTTCGCTGAGGCTTCCGGCGGTTTTGCCGTCTCGGTCAATAAAATCAGCCCCCGCTTTGCCGCGGCTTCGATTTCAGGTGACAGCTGTTCATTGCCTATTGATTTGCGCTCACGCGAGTTCAGATGCAGTCCTTGCCCATCGCCCGCGAGGTGAAACGCGAGCGGTTGGAAAAGTAGATTCTTGATTTCAATCATTTTGGTTTCTCCTCGTTTATGGTGTGTAGAGACGGTCCTCTTCGACACCGTCACGGAATTCGAACTTGCGGTCCTTGATGAGCGGACCGACTTCAACAGCCCCGTCATACACGGGGCAATCTTCGATACGGCAGCGACCGGAACTCTGGCGAAGATCTGAAAGATTCACTCTGCGCAAACCGCCCAGGGCGGTGAGTTCAGTGAGATTGAGCGATCCGCGGTCCTCCACGGTCAAAACCGGATGGCGCTGATAAAAACGGGCGACTTTTTCCTGGAGATCAAGCAGCTCGCCTTCATGCGCGGCGGTAACGATGACATCGAAGTCGAGGTGATAAAGACGGGGATAGCGGCATTCTTCATAGCTCAGGTTTGGGACATCTTTTTCCACCATGCGGGCCTGGGTTCGCCGTTCGCCGTTTTCGATCAGCGTTGGTCCCTGCAGGATCAGGCTCGGGACATTGGGTACCTCGAACACATCGTCCGCGGCCACGAGCACCGCATCGGGGTCGATCTCGGCCTTTACCAGGCGAATAAAGCTCTCAACAACTGTTCGAACGTAATCATTCACTTTCCCCCCTGGCAGCCATCAGCCTTTTTCGGGTTTCAAAGCACAATCCATTGAGAATACGCCTTTTGGTGCAACCTTGTCCGCGGTTGAAACCCTGCAAAAGCCTGTCGGCTGCCAGGGAGTGTGAACGGTTACGTTCGAACGGTTTCCAACGATGCACCTCCGGTTATCCGGTTTCTTCTGGCTGTTACCTACCGGAACCTGTGCGGAAGTGTCGGAGTCGTCAGAGAACAGAGCGGATAGCGGAGCGATAGTTCTCGATAATCCGCTTGCGGTATTTCTGCATGGTGGGATGGAGAAACGGTCTGGGCGGAATTACAATCACCGTTCCATTGGGATGTTGAATAGTGGCTCCGTATTCCATTACCGCCCCGATATTGACCATGTCCTCACCGTCCTTGTTGACGGTGCCTCGCAGGAGTCCAACAAAGGCACGATCGGCCATGACTTTTTGGGTGATGGCGTTGACCAGGAATCCGGTATCGATCAGGGCTTTGCTGGAGCCCTTGCGTTTGATAGTGCTTTCGGCAAGTTTGGCGAATGGTTTTCCGCCGGGAGCCTAGCTGCGGATGCCGCGTTTGATCTCCCGAACAAGCAGGATGGCGTTCTTGATGGTCGCTTGACGAAGCGCCAGGGCCAGTCGGGCACCGGGGGCGTTGGCCAATTTCGCCCGGGCCTTGTCCCAGTCTCCGAATCGCTTAACTCCCATGGAGACGAACCAATTTGAGAACCTTGTGGGTCACCACGCCGAACAAACGCTCATCCAGGGTGGTCTGAACACGAAACTCATCCGCATCGCTTCGGATGTGGTCTTCCGGCCGGATATCCATGTCCGGTAAAACGCAGGCGACGGCGTCGATTTTATTGTTCAGGTCTTCCGGTGGTGTCTCCACAAACTCCAGAGGGAACGGTCCGACCTCTTCGTATGTCGCGTCATCCGAACCGTAAAGCCGTTCACCGGGTTGGCTTCGAAGCAGGACCGCCTCTTGTCCCGATGCCAAAATCAAGTCCTGTACATCTTCCGCCGCCGAGATCTTTTCGTTGTCGGTCAGCAGATTCACAAGTCGCTTCCCTGCTCGTAAATGACCGGCTTCATATCTGAAGGGGAAATGATGTAGTCCTCGGGGCTCGCAGCGGCCCCCGGCTTGATTTCGCTCAGGCGCTGCTTGTAAAGAGCCTTGAGGTCCTCCTCGAGTTTCGCCCAATGCTCGGGCTGCTTGGTCTTGTCGACCCGTTTGTCGCCGCTGGAAAACGAAAAGGTGTTCGCCGTGGTCGCACGCATGACCTGGCAGGCGTGTATCTGCCCGAGCAGTAGAAGCAGCTCGCGCGTTTCGCCTTCGGGGTCCGGTACGACCTCGTCACTTACAACGGATAGCGATATCTCCAGATCACGGGCCAGGCGGTAGACGCCTTTGTGGATGCACCGCTGAAGTACATCGTCCGCGAAAAGAGCGCTTTCAGGATCGGCCAGATCGGTGCGAAGCGTGAGAACGAGGTCAGCTATCGCCACCTTCCACCTCCACCAAACGCTTCTTCAGCGCATCGATAACCGTGCGTCGTTTTTCATTGGCGAGATGGGATTTGAGCCTGGCGGTGTCGTTTTCACCACCGACCTTGGAGATTGCCTCGGCCGCCGGGAGTTTTGACCAGTCAAGGTCCGTCTCACCGTCTGTCTCTTCCTTGGTTTTGATATTCATGTCCGCGGGCGGATCTTCATCTTTTTCCGGCCTGGCGAGCAGGCCGGCTGAGATTGCTCGTTCCATATGGGGTGTCAGCTCCTCGACTTCCTTTACACGCCCCGGCTCAAGTCGAAGCCCAGCATCGGCGATGACCAGGATTCCCGGTCGAACGTTTTTCACTTTGAACATAATAAGGCCCCTCCATCAGCCGAGAATCTTGATTTTTGCCATGATATCCGGACGCGTGATGCCTTGACCCAGCTCGGACCATACCAGCCAGCCGGTCTTGAAACGGGTCTTCTGCTCGATGGCCTCGGTCTTGAGGTTTTCGCGCACCGGCATCTTGCCGACTTCCTCATCAGGAATCAGGAGAACCTCGTCCAGGGACTGTGCCGCGGTGAGCAGGATGCCGCCGGTGCCGTAGTTTTTGATGACACCCTTGGCGCGTAGCTCGGCCTTGGTCTGGGGATCAAGGTTCCAACTGCGAAGGTCGTTGAACCGCCGGCCTCGCATGACGATGTACTTCACCGACATCTCCATATCCTCGATAATGGAGATCGCCTCGTTGAGCGCCTCTTCGGTCAGGGACGTACCAGTGACCTCCACCGTGTTGCCTGCCGGGACCGCGGATGAAATCACGGTAATGCTCCGTTTATCGATTTCTTTGCGGATTTCATCGGCAGCGGATGTCTGGATATCCATCAGGGTACTGATGTTACCGTTTTTAAGGACGGCCACATCGACCATCGGCGCGGAGTGGATGCGGTGGGTTGGAAACTCCACCTCGTCCTTGCCCAGCTCCTGCTCCTGAGCTTCGCCCTCGTTGCTGATCCAGTAAGCCTTAACTTTCGGCTTTTTCTGGTACAGCGGCCGCTCTCCCTTCGGCAGGGTATGACGGGTGAGCAGGAGAGATGAAATCTCTTTGCGTTTGATCTCCTGTTCAATGGGAGCGGCAATGGCGGCTGCCAGAGCCCGCATCCCTTCCGGGGACTCCAGCGCCTCGGACATGAGGCGGGCCATAGTCTCCATGTATTCTTGGGTGTGTACGTTCACTTGAGTCTTCTCCATTTTAAGTCTCCTCCTGTAATTAGATGACAAGCCGGAACTTCAGCGTCCCGCCGGAGACGGAGACGGCCCACGCGATAACCTCTTCGCTACCTTGAACACCCGAGGTGAGAACGCCGGTGGCCGAAACCTTCAGGTCGTCGCCCGGATTGACGGTGCCCTCGAAGGCATCGGTCTCGTACACGCCGCCCATGCAGTAAATGCCGGGCATCTCTCCGTTCTTGTAGTCTTTGATCAGAATGCCGAAGGACTTGATCGTCGGATCGGTGTTCACGGCGAACAGATCGTCGCCGACGATCCTCACACCTGACCGAGTTGGCCGTCCCCCTGCATGTAGCCGTCGCCGTATGCGAGGCCGCGATGGTTTGGGTTGATGTAAGGCATGGTCTATCCTCCTTATTAATTGGTTTGAACCGGTTCGCCGGTCGTCAGACCCACGCGTTGGTGATAAGCGGCCATGAAGCCGTTCTTGAGCTTGTCTTCGAGACTTTTCTTCCCGTCGTCCACATCCCTGGGTCGAACGCCCGCATCGCTGCGCAACGGCGGATCATCTCTCTTGTCATCCGCTTTTGCCTGCTTTTTCCCGCCGTTTTTGGCCTTCTCGGCGTCCGCCTTGATCATTCGGTCAAAGGCGTCCTCGGTTGCGCTGAAGGCATCGTCGGAAAGCCCGGCCAGCCGGGTTAACTCGTTCGTACGATCTTCGTCGCTTTCGAAGGTGATGCCGTGCTTTTCCACTTTGCTCAGGAGCTTTTGGGCCCTCGCATGGTTGGCCGCGGCTTTTTGCTCCGCTTCCATTTCTTCCACCTGCTTCTGCAGTGTGAGCACCTGTTGTTTGAGTTCCTTGTTCTCCTTTTCCAGCTCCTTGATTCGAGCCTTATCGTCAGTGGTGCCACCACCGCCGTCTTCGGTCTTCTTGGCGGCTTCGGCCGCCTCGTCTTTCGCTTTTTGTTTCTCGTCCATCGTCGGACCTCCTTCGTTAAGAGTTTAGGAAACCTCGCCCCGTTCAGAGGCGACCTGGGTGATACGTGCGTTTTCATCAGCGCCCTTGCGGTCAAGAAGGCCGAGGCCGGTGAATGTCACACCGTGAAGAATCTCAAAGACGGGTTTTTCCTGGAATGCGCCGCCTTTGTGTTTGCGCAGGTGAATGCAGTAGTCGTTTTTCGACTGCACCCGCTTGCCGCAAATGGAGCACTCACCCTCTTCGTAATCGCATTCCATCAAGACCTGGGTAACGATTCCCCTCCTGATCAGCTTGTAAGCCAGCTGCGCGTGGAGACTGTCCGATACGAAGAGTTCCCCGACGCATTCGACGCGCCCGCCGTTTTCGTCTTCGATGAAGTCTGCCGAGACGACTCCGCCGACGATGTCCGTGAATTCCTGGGAATGCTTGAGGTCGATCTTCTTGTTGACCGCCGTCGTATAGCGGGCCGCAAGCTCGTCAGGCGTGAAGTGATCGCCGTTCTTGTTGGTGCCGGCGCGGCAGAGGACGAACGTAAACTGCGGATCGCCGTCGTTCTTGACGAAGTCCAGCGCCTCGGTGCAAAGGTCTCCTGCCTCAGAAAAACAAAGCTCTACGGGAATCGACGTGTGGCAGGCCGCAAGAACTTTCAGATCTTCCTCCGCGCACATTGTAGCCGCGGCTGTCTCTTTCGATTCGTGCTCCTTGATCCATTCCTTGGCCTTTTCCATGGCCCAGCCGTCGGGGTTCTTTTCCGTTTTGCGGGCGAACCGGTAGGCCTGGAGCACCATGGATCGGGGATTGCCGCCTTCAGGGACGAACTCTTTTTTCAACCGCCCGAGGATGATGGACACGCCGTCGACGCCCTCGAGGCTTTTGCGGCGGAAGCTGTCCGGTTCAAACCGCTCCGGGTCCATAACTCGGTAGCGGATTTCATTCTCGGTTTCCTCCCAGACCGCCTGTGATCTCATGCTTTCGGCGGCGGCATCCGCTTTGACGGATCGGCCTTTCCCGTGCTTGCAGATGAAAAGCCGCTCTTTGGCGTGGGAAGCATCTCCGTGGCGCGAGGTGATGGAATAGTGGTGATCGCGGGAACGCATCGCAGGCTCGAAACCGTGAGTTGTTATGATTCCCCGCATCTCCCTCTCATTGGGATACGCGTGGTCCCGGTACGAAATCAGCCAGTTTGGGATATGTTGGGCGTTTCCGAGAAAAGTCTCGAAGAACTCCTTGGCGTTGGTTCGGCTAACGGTTTGATGGTCCGTCTTGTAGTGCTTGGTCTTTGAACCCTCGACCAGGGTCAAACCGTCCCAATACGTCATCAGCCCTTCCACGAAGTGATAGGACTTCTCGTAATTGGTGGTCGAGAACTCGGTGGCATACGGTGGATCGAAGTAGGCCAGGTCCACACGCACCTCGGACAACAGTCCGTTCACATCCTTCCGGTAGGCCTTGCACTCTTTGCCGTTGTCGAAAACAAGCGCGTTGATGCGTACCACATTCTTGCGGAACCGCTCCTTGAACTCGTCCGGGGTGTCTTCGCGTTTTCCGTAACGGGTTGAAGAGGAAAAATGGCCGAATCCACCCTTGCCCGACATGCAGGTCTTGCCCAGGGCGAATAAGGCGATGTCCTTCTTGAATCCGGACAATTTTTCTATATTGGCCCGGATGGTGTCGATCAGTCCGTGGACACCCTTGGCGAAGAATATCCCTTTGAAATTGTCCCGGATAAAGGAGCCCGCTTTGGCGTTGTCGGCCAGGAGCGCTTCCAGTTCCTCGTCGGTGAGACGGACATTGCGGTTTTCAACGATGGCCCGGGCCGCGTGATAACAGTAGCGAAGACGATCATTGGCCAGGACCCGCAGGCCCTTGGTCTTGTACATATAGGCCACGACAGCCGAACCTGAAAACGCGTCCAGAACGGAGCCCACACCTTCCGGCGTGTGTTTCCAGATCCAGTCGACCAGCTTCTGTTTCGAGCCGATGTAATTGGTGATGTATTTTGGCCGTTTGGCCGGTGACGCCTCATCTGTGACAGTCTCCTTGGCTTGGGCTTCAAGGGTTTCGAAGTCCAGATCAAGAGCGGCATCAGTCTCCAGCAGAAACGCCAGCCGTTCACGGTCGGTGGCAAAAAGGTCCATTCGGTTCTCCGGTCATGTCGCGACAATCTTCAGCTCCCCACCCCGAGGAACGGGTGCAGGAAAGCCCTGTCGCTGGATACCTACCGGAGGCTGTCGAAAAGTGTCGGGAGGGTGATCAGGAGATTCGGCCTGAGGCGATTCGGTCAAGGATGGCAGTGGCGCATATTGACAGGGAAAGATACTCTTCCGTCTCTGTCACCGGGCCGCGCATACCGCGATAAGGGGGAAGCGTGGATTGGTGGTAGGCCAGGAAATTCTCGGGCAGTGTTCTGACATCGTTTTCCACCAGGCGGTTGATGATCCAGTCGGCTTCCTCGCGGGCCTCGGCGTTCCCGGGCAGGAACTCAACCACGAGGTCGATGCCGGTTCCGGGTCCCTGGACCCAGACGCCGACCGGCTTATAGAGGGGCTTCCGGATACGGTCGCGCAGGGCGTACTCGATCATATAACGCAGCTTCATTCCCATTCCTCCGCGATTCGTACGTGTTCGGTCAGGATTTCGGCATCAATCCTTTCAAACCGATCCCTGTTTTCCACCTTGTATCGACGCCAGCGTTTCCAGTCGGAGGCCAGAGCCGGTTCCTGGTCCGGGAAGATCAACTCGATATGGTATCTCCGGTTGCGGTCATCCACGATATCGAGCAGATACGTATCGTCCTGAGACCAACGGATCACCTTGACGGTATGCGCGTGCTGAAAGCCTTCGTCGTAACCGACCGACTTGAAGAGGAGCCAGAAGTCTATCCGCTTCATTTCACCCTTGGCGTCAAAGTGCGGTGCCACGCGGATTACCGTGTAACCGTCGATGAGGCCCAGACGAACCGGTTCCCGACCGGGCTCAAACAGACTCATCCAGGAACCACCTTTGTTGAACGGTTCGAAGATCGCCTGCAGGCGGCCCTTTTCTATATCGATGAATTCTTTCATGTTTACCTCACCAGAATAATGTCCTCGACCTTGCGGCCGTCGGGCAGTTTTGTGATTTTGCGTTTCAGGAATGCCTCCATCAGGCGCTTTTTCTCGCGATCACTTCCCACGACGACCACGTCGATGTTGTCGAGAAAGGTGACTGAATACTTGAAAATGGTTTCGTTGCTGCTCCGCCTGGCGAACTTTTTCCAATCTGCCGGAGTACTCCCGCGATGGCTTAAGACGTATTCATCCCGCACCCGCCCAAAGGCGTCATGGTCGTAGCTGATGGCGTCCATACGGCGTAGCATACGTTTCTTGAAATACAACCCCACGTCCGAAGACCGACCTGTCGTGGGTAGTTTCTTGATGCGGGCGAAAAAGTAGCTGGCACCACCGGTATCCATATCCGCCGTCGGCGACATGCCGCCGACAGGGATGCCGGCACGAAGTTTTTCCACCGTGCTCACCATGGCCCCGTTGTTATCCAACACGGTCTCGATGAAAGACGGCAGGTCCTCACCGTTTGTCAGCCGGTGGTAAAGGCCGTAGCCCTTCATCTGCTTTTCAAGATCATCGTCCGACAAATCGAAACGGTACTGATGACGATATCCGCCACGTTTCGCGGCATCCTTGAAGGCGAGCTGGTGCTCACCCAGTGGGTCATATCCTTGCATCCGGGTCAGATCCTTCACGCCGAGACGCCGCTCCCAGAAACCGCGCATTTCTCGAATACGTTCCTCCTTACTCGCCGCCCGACGGTCAAGCTCTTTGACCACGGCTTTGTATGCCGGATCACCATCCACCTTGGTCAGATAGGCTTGTTTGTGGAGATAAAGCAACTCCGCGTCCTGTGACGTGGCGGTTCCAGCTTTAAGCCCGATGGATTCCATATGGTCAAAGGCTCGTTCAAGGCCTTTTGTGTCGGGCCGATCCGGCAGGAGCAGTTCGAACTCGCCTCGTTGTGCGTAAAGATTTTTCTCTGACCATGGACGGTAGACAGCGCGCACTCCGTCGCCGAAGTCGATTTCGTATTGCTCACCGGCCTTGATCGAACGTCCACCAAACAGGGTCGAGTTGTCCACGGTTTCATCCAGCACGTTGAGCTCACCTTTTCTTAATTCCCTTCTGGGTTGGAGTACCTTCGTGCGCCGCACGGTAAACGGGACATCCTTTTGCTTCCTCTTGCGGGTGACATGTTTTTTTAGATAGGTCTCGAATCGCCCGTCGATTGTGCTCTTCTCGCTGGCGGCCTGTTGAACCTTTTCGACCCAGGCGATATAGGTCTGAGCCATCTCCCGCACGTCCGGATCATCCGCCTTGCTCAACCGCCTGAGGGCTTTCAGGTGTTCTGTGGTCTTTTTGAGAGTTGTTTGGTTGTACTTGTAATTCTGGGCGTGATGGTTGATGGTCTTCACCGCTGCCAGGATATCGTTTGCGAAGAGATCATCCGGAAGCGGTTCGCCTACACGGGCTGCGGCTGTATCGACACCGGCCTTGCGAATGGCCGTAAGTAGATTCTCCTCCGCCTCGGGACGGACCTTCATCTTGACCACGGTCCGCTGCCGACCCTTAAAAGTTTCGACGAAAATCAAAGCGTTCTGGTCCTCGATATCGCCCTCGTCGAATGGAAGCACCTTTCCTTGCCACCCCAAAGAGCGCGCATCTTCCAACAGCGCCTCTTCAGCCACTCCCAGCTTCCCTTTGGGCACCGCTTCAAGAACGTCATCAAAGCGAAAATCTTTCCGGCCAAGAACATCCCCGTAGAACGATTCGAAATCACGACGCAGGTTTTGCTTGCGAGCAAGTGCCGTTTCATAGAACGCCTGCTTGCGACTCGCGTCACCACCGAATCGGCCTTCAGCATAAGGACGTAAGATGGCCAAATAATCATCGTCGGGGATCTTCTCGACCTCACGGATGTAACGCAGCGTCACCGAGGGGTCGATCTCGGTCTTGCCTTCTTTGGCTGCACGGAAGAGGGTGTTGTAGAAGGGCTCCTGCTCACCATAACGGGCGTTGGGATGGTAATCGATAGCGAGGCGATCCTCTCCCAGATGTTTGAAGAGCTGCCCCTTGTCGATGCCATAGACCTTGCCGTCCCTGCCGCGAAGGAATTGCTTGGCATGACCGTCGTGATTGGCTATCAGCCAATCGATGACGTGTTCCCGCTGGATTTGCTCGATTTCGAGAGTGGTGAGATCAGTCGGGTCCAATCCGGCGAAGTCCAGCTGAGCTTTGAGATCGGTCCGCCATTTCTGGATGGAACCGAGCCGTCCGTTCAGGCGGATGGTGCGGACCTCGACGGCATCCGGATCGATGAGTCGTCCGATTTTATAGGCCGCTTCCTCACCATGGGCGATGAAGTCGTCGCCGGCATGCTCCACAGGCTTGAAGAGCCAGCGGTCGCCTTTTTCGTCGGTCCAGAATTCCTTGCTGTGCGCGCCGCCGACCTGTGCCTTGCCCGCGTGCTTGAAGCTTTCCGGCTTGCCTTTGTCGACCCATACTGCGTCGGCATCTTCAAACTCAACACCTTTTTTGGTGAAAACGGTTGGCGTCGCTTCTGGTGCCGGAGGCTGCTTAGACGGCTTGGTCTTGACGATCTTTTTCTTGCTGCCGTGTTTCGCTGACCAAGCCGCGTGTTTTGTCTCAATTCCGGCCTTGGCTGCCTGCACCTTTGCCGGATCGGTCTCGGTAAATACGGTAACCAGCTCGTCTTTGTTGGCCCACTGCCAGTGCTTGACCTTGGTCTCCTTGGCCAGTGTCTTGAGGTCGCCTACCTTCATGGATGTGATCTGATCCTGGAAGAGCTTCTTTTTGAGCGCGAGCTCCTTGGCATGAGATTCCAGCAGCTCCTGCGGCAGTTCCGCGCCTCCGGCAACAGCCTTTTCGGCCTCCTTCACCGCGGACAGGAAATCGGCATATCCCGAAGGTGTTTCGGGCACCACCACCTTGGCTGTCGTCTGATCAAGGGATTCTTTCGCCTTATTGAGCGCCTCTTTCTTGGCGGCCTCGACCGCTTCCTGCTTGGACTTTTCAGCCATCTCCTCGCCGGCGGTTTTCTGCAGAGCCTCGATGAGTTGTTGCTTATTCTTGAGTGGACCGATGTGGTGCTTTTTCTTGGCCGCGAGGAGCGACTTGCCCTTCAATTCGGAATGGTCGACACCGGGCTCCAGTTCATCGAGCAATTCGATCACGTCCTGTTTGGTCATGTTCAAAGAGACGCCCTTGGTTTTGGCCATCTCCTTGAGCTCGACGACGGTCAGGTCCTGCAGCCCACCCGTCGCCGGGACCTTTTTCAATTGCTCCGCCAGCTGCTGAGCTTGTTTTAGCGTGGTCTGTTTTTCGGCCAGGAGTTTGACCAAGTCATCCTTGGTGCGCAGCAAGCCGATTTTGTGTTCCTTCAACTTCGCCTTCAGTGCGGCCCCGGTGAGATCCGAATGGTCGAAGCCCGGCTCGACCTGATCGAGCAGTTTGATGAAGTCGGACTTGGTGCGGGCGATGGAGACGCCGTTCTGCTTCGCCAGGGTCTGGAGCTGCTTCACGGTGAGTGTGTTCAGGTCCGCTACCTTCCCGCTCTCGAAAGCGGCCTTTAGCTTGGCGTCCTCCTTGGATTTCGCCTTTGCTTGTTTTTCGATGGCCTGGGGAGGGAGGATGCATGCATCAGGTTCAGCCGCAGCCTTCGCGCCCAGCTCACCACCACAAATCACTAGCGGCCAAGCCACCACGCTTGTGCAGCGACAGTTGGGATGGGCGGGCTGACGGGGAAATCGGCCTGTATCGAAAACCTTTCCGTCCAGCGGGCCACAGATCTGGCAGACCCGTTCATCCTCCATTGTCATCCATTCGAGCTTGCGAACACCGACCTGGTCGTGAAACTTGATCCGCCCCTGGTTATGAGCCCGCAGCACCTCGGTGCGTGCAATTACCTCCATGCGGTACTGAGCCTTGGTGAACACTTTGGAACCCGCGTGGCGGAAGGATTCCGGGTCCTTCACGACACGGCCGAGATCGCGGGCGATGTCTTCGACGCCTTTGCCGGTGGCGATGCCGTTCATCACGGTCCGTTTGATACCGTCAGCCAATTCGCGGTGGACGTCTCCTGCAAGCACCATGTTGTAGTTGGTCAGGAAGTCGAGAGCGTCGGTGTCGACAAGGGTGAAGACGCGGGTGGCGAGCTTGTCGATGCCCTTGGGAGTTAAGTCACGGTAGAACGGCAATTGCGCCGCAGCGAATTCATCGATGCCGCGGTAGATGCCCTGGCGGAAGGAGGCTTTCGCTGTCTTTCGGAAGAGCAGTGTCTGTTCCCGATAAAGTCGGGATGTGGCCTCACGGATATCGGCCTGGAGCTTCTTGAGTCCTTCGACAGCGGCCAGCTTGTTATCGGGAAGCGAGCCGAGGCTTTTATATCTGAGAATGGCGTGACGCACTTCATCTTCGGCGTCGGTGAGCATGCCGGTCAATTCGGCGACCGTCCGCTCCGTGTACAGGTTCCTTGCCCGGACGCTTTTTTCTGTGGCCCGGCGGATGGCTTCGGCTTGAGAGACGGGTTTTTTCGCTGCGAGTGCACCAATCATTTCTCGCACTCCCGGCAAGCCGTCGTCTTCTCCGACACCTCACCTTCCTGGTCGGATGGGTTTTCCGAAGGAATGGTCTTGGAGTCGAAGAAGCGGCACACCGGGGTGTCGAAAGTAGTTTCGTTTCGCTGGACACGGCAGTGGTTGTGCTCGTCATCGAAATGCGCGCAGTCGTCACAGACGGCGTCCCCTCTACCACCCCGGGCGAACGGACCCGCCCAAGACGCCTCCGTCCGGCTTCCGGTGGGATTCTTTGCCGGATCGAGACCGAGCATCTCCTGTGCGGTTTCGACACCCATGATCCCGGCCATGACCATGTCGGCGATGGGCTTGACCTGTTTTTCATCCAGCAGGTCCAGCGAGCGTTTCTCGTTTTCACGGTTGGCCGATTCGATGTCCGGATCGAGGTCCATCTTGAGCTGGAGACTGGATCGGCTGATCAGCTTGCGGTCGTACAGCTCGATCAGCAGACGCTTGAAATCCACTGCGTCCGAGAGATCGAGGTCGTTGAACAGGAACTGGATTGTCTTGTCTTCGTAACCTTTAAGCTGAAGTTCCTGTAGAATTTTCCTAAAAAAAAGCCAAAAAGAGTTATTATTGCAATAGGTTATATGGCTTATCATCCTTTTTGGCGTGCAATTTTGTAGTCATGTAACTTACTCAAATTG
>PQXE01000002.1:10074-18527 GCA_003194495.1 Deltaproteobacteria bacterium | reverse complement strand
GTCTAAACAGAGTCCGATTGCCACAGCGCTTTCCTCTATAAATTTGTGCAAAGCTATCATCGTCAACTTGTCTTTTTGGCATTCTTCCTTTACATTCATGGTGTGGGTGGTTCCTTCGCTATGTCTGGTTTTTGGACACCTACATTATTGCGAATCAACCACCCACTTTCAATCTTTATCCAAGAATCTTTTCCCCCATCAGCCAGACCTGAGGCCTTCCCCCGTGAGAGACTACCCGAAACAGTTCCAGACCCCGGCTGTCAGGATGGGTCAGCTCCGTATCCGCCCCCAGCCCCTGTTCGATCCGTTTCAAGGTCTGCTCCGCTATCCCATAGAACCGGTCCGCCGGCACCAACAGTCCGCCAAGACCATGATGGGTACGGCGGTGGTTGTAATGTTCCACCCAGCGTCCGATTCCACGAGCAGCGTCGGTCAGGTCCATAAACTCCTGTTGCTCTACGCACTCCTTTTGAAAGCTGGCGTTAAGCGCCTCTATTTTGCCGTTCACCGCCGCCTCCCGGGCCAGAAAATAGTTGATATCGTAGTCTTCCAGCAGGGCCTCAAAGCGAGACAGCCCTTTCCATGAATGAAATGCTGAACCCCGGTCAGTCATCACCCCCTCCGGACGGCCATAACGCTCGACTGCCCGATCGAAACTCTCGATCACTGGATCGGCTGCCTCTACCGGCACCATCGCCCAACCAGCAATGAATCGAGAATAATCGTCTTCAATAAAAAGTACGCACTGCTTCTGCTTGTGGCAGTAAAAATGATAGAAATCCAGGTGATACAGCTCTCTGGGACGGGCCGCCTCGTAACGGCCTACATGCTCTTTGCGTTTCAAACTCGGAGGAAGATAGCCATTCTCTTCCATCACATGCCGTGCAGTCCCGACCGAAACCTTGAACCCTCCCCGCTTGAGCATGTTGCGGATCTGGCTTGGTCCATAGCCCGGATGCTGACGCCACATGGCAAGAATTTTCCGGTCACGCTCCGCCCTGGAATCTTCAATTACGATCTTGCCTCCTTCTTTGTCAGAGGCATCCTCCACTCCACGACGTTTCAGGCAACGGCGCCATTCATAGATGCTTGCCCCCGTCAATTGAAATTTCTCTGCCGCAGCCTGGACATCATGGGCAACGGCATATTCCAGAATCTCCTGTTTCTGAGCAGGAGAATAGCGCTTGCCCCGGGCAGGGCAGCCCTTCTTCTCCCGGTCGCCTTCCTTTTCTCGTCCTGTACCTTCACATTTCTCTGTCATCGTCGATTTCCTCTCTCTTCAGACCTATAAAGTGATGAAGAAAACCGAGATCTCATGTATCCTGTATGTCAGAATTTCTTCGTTGTTTTCTGATGAAGAATTATAGTCTGTGACAGCTACCGGCCATCATCGAAAGTCAAAATTAGAATTGCTGTTAGTGATCGTTGCAAAATAACAAGTCCTGGCGTGCTTCCCGGCGCTTTAAGCTGAAGTTCCTGTAGAATTTTCCTAAAAAAAAGCCAAAAAGAGTTATTATTGCAATAGGTTATATGGCTTATCATCCTTTTTGGCGTGCAATTTTGTAGTCATGTAACTTACTCAAATTGGGAGGAATATCGCTCAAATTGGGGCCAAGAAAGATTGACTTAATAAAAAAATGTGTGTATTTCTAAATTAAATAACTTGCTGACAATATTGAGAAATTAAGTGTAGTCAGTAATTGCACACCAAGATTTTAAAAATTTATTTTGAAATCAATAGATTACTGTTGTTTTGCCCAGGGAACTTCAGTTTAAGCTCCGCCCAGTCGTCGAAGATCCAGGAAAGAATATTCCGCGCGGCCTGTTTGATCTCCCGGATCATCACGAGCATCTTTTGGAGACTGACCGAGGCGGTGGCGAAATTAGGACCGTCACCGGTGACCAGGGAACGCGAGAGTCCCAGGGCCACGACAATATCCTCCTTCACCTCCTTGACCTTGTCTTCGACGTTGAGGACTTGACCCTCGGTGCCGTGAGTTTCGACCGTGACATAGAAAGGCACGACCAATCCGCTTTTAAGGTCCATCTTGTTGACCATGTTGCGGACCTGTTCCAGCATCTTTTGATCGGGCATGACCATCTTCTGACCGAAAGCGCCGCCGACCTTGAGCAGGCGGAACGGCGTGGCCCAACGTTTAGCGATGGCCTGTTCAGCTCGTCGGTAATCGCGCAGCAATTCAATGGACTGGAAAGCGGGCAGTACCTGCGAGTTGCCACGTGATGAAAAGGATGGTGCGTCCCATTTCAGATGGAGCACTTGGTCGACCGGCAGTTCCAGACCTTCACCGATTCCGGGATTATCGTCAGGATACTGGCGGGCCTCCACCATCTGTCCCTGGGCATACTTGACCTTTACGGAAACCGGATTGACGCATATGACCTCTTCCAGATCCTTGCCGTCTTTGGTGTAGCGTTTGAATCCGACGGCGTCGCCTTTGACAAGCAGTTGAAGAATCATGTCCTTGACGAACGCGGAGATGTTCAGCCGGTCGGCGAGGGAGACGGCATCACTTTTCACGTCCTCGTCGTCGCTGGTAATTTTGATTTCATCGCCGACAGCGAAGGTACGCCAGGAGTTGACGCAGTTTTTGACCAGCGGCTCTTCGATGTAATACTCCCAAGCCTTGCGCGCCCGTTCCTCCCAGGTTGCGGGTATGGCCTCAGTTGCGTTTACCTTGCTGAAGACCGAAGGGTCCAAGGCCGCCGCTGTAGCCAGAGGTGCGATTACCAATCCATCGGTTGACGGTTTGGCAGCGGGACCGTTGCCATCAGCGGTAGTGGCCGTTTCATCTGAAGTTGTGCGCTCGTTATGTTTCTCCACCAGTGTCCTCGCGTTTTCTTGGCCTGTGGGCGCGACATCTGCGCCGTGTGGCGAGATGAAGCTCGTCCTGAGGTTTATCTACCGGAGATAGGAGAGAAGCGTCGGTTGGACGGAAAGTGAGGTGTTTGACTCATGGGCGAGATGGTCGCAATTAAACCAACCTTGTCTCGCTTGAATGTCAAATGGCTGGTTAAAGCCAAATGATCTGTTCTTTGGAGGATTACCTGTTGGAAGGTGTTTTATTGATGGAAGTTTGCCGGTTCAGACCCACGGGCCTGGTGCTGCCCAGTTTGTGGGAATTGGCCTGCCGGAAGAAAGGACCACGACGATGGGCGATAGGAAGCTGTCCACCGAAGCCGCGATTTCTCTGAACGAAACCGGAACGTGATTCTGCCCAAGCCTTTTCCTGAACGCCACCCACTGGGTCTGTTTGGCCTCGATGAAAGGCTCAGTGAATGCATCTATTTCCGCATGCAGCTCTGTGCCGCGCCGTTCAAAAGTCAGACGAATGGCTTCAGCCAGTTTCGCACCATCAAAGTCGAACTGCCTGGACAACAACCAGATGTCATAGAAATCCTTCATTCGGCTGTTCAGCACGCCCAGCTTGACCATTGCTTCAAGTTTTTCCGCGATAGAGCTTTCACGACTATAACAGAGCAACCTGGGTGCCGGGGAATTCAGCATAGTCGGAAGATCCGATTCTTCAGGCTCCGGATAAACGACGTCGCCAAAACCGATGTCAATCTGCATATTGATTTTTGCTGAGCCCAATGTGCCCAGGAACCGAATCCTGATCCCTTCGTAATCCGCGTCTTCGGTGATCCGCTCGGCCTGAATGGAATCAGGATCGAAGGCAAGTCCGTCCGTTTCCACATCCACAGTCAAGATTTCTTGAATTTGTGCGACAATGTCGGCCTCCTCGTTGCTCGTTCTTCCCAACATATCAATGTCCATGGTCGGACGAAGTTCCGGCGAACGCCAGACTCTCAACATCAGAGCCCCCTTGAGAATGAATCGGTCAACGTGAACCGATTGGGATAGCCGGTAGAGGAATCGCTCCATGGCATAATATTGAAGCAACTCGTTGAATGGTCTATGGTCACTTCTGGCGCGATTGAGAAGGCGTTGCCGGACGGACGCGGACATGTTTTTAGGAGACGTCATACCGTCGCCTCCAGATACGGCCGCATCACTTTTTCGACCCTGCAGATCTTGGCGTTTCTGAGCAGTTCGCCGAGGTCGAACTTCTTTCGTGTCTTATAGAGTTTCAGTGCCTCCAGGACCACGTCCATTCCGATTTTGTTGCGGAACTTGAAGCAGTCGGCCAGGGTTTTCTCGGGGCTGTAGACTTTTACGGGCACCCCATCAATCAGATGCTCTTCGATGCCGGACTTGTATGCTTCATTCGAGAACCTGTGGGCCTGGATGGGAGGATGGTCGAGCGAAGGCATCCGTGAGTCCCTTGGTACCGCTACGAAAACAACATGTGGAATCTGGGTCGTGATGTCATGATAGGCCAGTGCGGAGACAAGGCAGATGACGGCGTTTGGGAAGCGCAGGTTGACCGTCACCAGATCGGGATTGCTTATCGGTGGAAGTTCCACCAGCCGATAGATACCTCTGCTTACCTGCTCGATGACGCCCTTGTCCCTGAGCGAATAGAGCATGTAACGGGTGATACCACGCTCGATAGCCTCACTCATTCGGAGTTGGCCACCGTGCCTGCGGAATATTTCTTCAGGTCGTTCTTTCATTTTGGGCTCCAGACAAAACGTCTCCACTTATTTCTTTATGGTAACAATATGTCTGATTTCAGCCGAAAAAGCAAGGGGAATTCTGTAGATCACAGAAAAACCGGATCGGTGAGCACCGGCTGGAGGGAAACGGTCTCCTCCCCGATCTGATCGAGGTTGACCTGTTCCCGGGCCAGCAGGGCACAGCGAACGGCGTCGATAATGTGGTCGTTGCCTTTGGAATAGATAACCCGGCCGTCACGTAGCGTGTAGGTGTGGGTGGTGAATTGATCTTCCAATTCCAGGTCCTCCGCCGGAAAGACGATCTGCCGACGCTGAAGCGCTCCGTTGATGAGGCTGGTCATGAACTCCTTGGTGCGCTTTCTTACCTCTTTCCCATCACGCACGGCCAGGGTCGTCATCCCTCCGAAATCGTAGCCGCGCAATCGGCCTTCCAACAGGAGGTCTTTGTACTTATCCAGGGTGTGAAGCTCCTGCACCACGGCCAGACCGTTGCCGCCGTTATCCACGCCGATACCGGTGGCGGTGTAGTATCGGTCCAGCAATGCGATGGTCTGGGCGATGTGCGGGTAGGCCACGTGTTTCATATGAACACGCAGGACGAGTTTAATGATTCTGCGCTCCCCCAGTTCCAGCTCCTGGAACACGACGAGTTCGGTCGGGTCGTTGGTATAGCCAAGATCACCGCCGATCCAGAACACGCGGACCTGGCCATCCAGGTATGGATGCAGAACCGCGATCTCGTTGAACGGCTTCACGCCGAACAGTTCCTCTTCCGTCCCCGCTCATTCGAATATTTCAAAACCGACAACGGTTCTGTTCCGGACTTTGAAGAGCCTCCGACTGAAACGATTCGTGCGCTGGAGGCCGATCTCGACGAGTGGTTCGCCAAGAAACGCCGCGGAAAACACTCGAAGGTCTATGTGTTTCCCAAAGACGATTACACCTGGTTCCTGGTGCGTCACGGTAAACCCTACGCCCGTGAATCCGTTATCGAGGCAGGTGAGTCCTCCAGCCAGTATTTCCGTCCGGAAAAATTCGATGTCATCGTGTACAACCCGGCCCTTGGGGAAATCCGGATGAACGCCGAAACCAAGGGAGAGAAGGAACTCTACCGCACCAAGTTCGGTCAGCATTTCTTCGGCGGCAGTGATTTTTTCAACGGCAAAAGCAAATTCACACTCGATCCGCTTCGGGAGGTCGGTGAAGACTCTCTGCTGTGTGACGATATCGACGTTATGGAATGGGTGCGTCTCAAGCAGTACCAGATATTCCGCGGTGGTTCGCAAAAGGAAGTGGAAATCAGAAGGGCCGAGGATATTTTCGCTTCCCTAAACGAACGTGAACGGTCGTTCCCTCAGGGCGGCCCAATCACCATGGCCAGCTTTCTCATCAAGTTCGCCGACTCCAAGAATGCCAGAACACGGGATGGTTCCCCTCGTTGTGATATATACGAGTTATTTGTGGACGTTATTTGAACATTTGTAGGTCGGAATTTATTCCGACATTACGGTATCTGTGCTTTGCGCCCTGTCGGATTGAAATCTGACCTACCATAAACCCACAAATAATACCCTCTGGTATCACATCTCAGGGTACCATCCCCAGAACACTGAAAATCAGTTCAGGTAACCGGGCGCAGTTCAAGCGGGATGATGACTCTGAAATCATCGAACAGTGGATGACCAATCGGGGTTTCATTGTCACGGATTTGGAGGATGATGGTGAGTGAGTGTGTGCTCTGGCAATATCTGGAGGACCTGCCCGGGCAAGCCGCTCCCCTGGTCGAGTGGCAACAGCATCTTGACGGGTGGCCGGGATTTTCGGTTTTCCAGAAACGCCACCTTCAACTGACTAAAAGTCAGGCCACGGCCGTGGAGTGCCGGACCGATTGCGGTCTGGGATGCCCACGCAAGATCGTAACGCACGCTCCCAATGACATCGTGGCGGTCTGCCCGGAGCAGGAGGAAAAGCCGTATTCCCTGAACGCTGAAGATATTCTCGTGTATTCAATCAAGTGGAACATTTTTCATAAGGATATCTGCTCCACTCTCGGGATCGAGATCAGGGAAAGCAAGCTGGATGATTGCCGTCGCACTTGGCGTCTCGGCGATTACATACCAACAGCTGGCTATGTTTTTGCGGTTTTTATCTCGTTTCAAAAAGAGTCAGAGGAACTGGCTGAGGTTGTTCGCACTCTCTGTTTGAATCAGTCAAATTCATTCGCTTTGATCATTTCCACGCGACGCTTTGTTACTCCGGAAATTGAAAATATGTTGAATCAGCGCGGATCGCTCCTGCTTACCTTGAATGAAGAGATGCTCTTTTCCGACAAAGGCAAGCTCCAGGCTTTACGTCCGGCATCGGATGTTTTCGCTATATTTCAAGTGGAGACTCCCACACTCACGCCTGCGAAAAAATTCGCTACGCCAAAGGGAACGAAATGGTCTGACATTCATATCCGTTTCCTTGAAAGCCCTACGGTTTATGTGAAAAAGCAGAATATTTATGTAAGCACTTCGATTAGAGTAACAGTTGGGAATGTTGACAGGGTCATAAGTTGCGAAGAAGTGGGGATGGCCCGGAAAGACAACAAGATGCCCAAAGACCAATGGATTCTCCTTTATGGTTTTGCCAAGCAAAGAGGGCGGCTGGACTGGAGTAGCGACCATCCACCAGAGCAGGTTGTTAAACAAAAACAGGGACTCTCAAAATCCTTAAAACGATTCTTCGATCTTGACGGAAGTCCAATTGATGATTGGGATAAAGAAGAACAGTGTTATCGCTGCCGCTTTCGAATCCTGCCCGAAGGTGATGAAAATTATTGATGTTCCCTGTCGGGAAACCCACATTAATCCCACTTCCCAAATCCTGCGAGGGACTTTTAGTTCGAAAATTCGGGTGCCTTTTCGCACCACAGGCCGTGTTCCCATAACTCCAAAAACAGGCCGGTCGTCTCAACTTCTTGATATAACAGGGATTACCCAACCGGACGAGCTTCTGACTTCGTCCTGAGAAAACAGAGAATCCGGGGTCGAACAGAGAATGAAAGGCTGGAGAATGGTGGAAATGAGGCGGGTGGAGAGGGGTCTGTCGTCGATGTCAAAACAGCCGAAACCCTTTGAATACAAGGGGAAATAGAAAACCCGTCTACCCAGAGAGTTGCTCTGGAGAGACGGGTTGTCTTTTTTTAAATGGTGGAGGCGGCGGGAATCGAACCCGCGTCCGAAAGCATTCCACTCAAGCATCTACGTGCGTAGCCTGAGTTTTTATTTTTCGCCTGATCTGCCTCACCCAGGCAGGGTCAAATCAGGCTAGCTTGGAGAATTTTTGCTCCCAAAGGGACAAGCACCCAGAGGAAGCTAGCCTGCTAAATTTTCACCTAATTCCGGTCCACAGGCATACCGGATTAGATGTGGCCGGTCTAAGCGGCCAGTGCGTACTCGTAGTCAGAGTCGGCGTTTGTGTTTTTTCCTGCCTTTTTGCGAGGTTGCAGGGCCCCGGCACGCCACTTAAGCTTCCATACCCCCGTCGAATCCAGTTCGCCCCCATATTGTGGGGCACATTAAAAAATTGGGAATTGAGGGATTTAGGGATTAAAATCGGAAGAGCATCTTCAATCCCTTAATTTGCAATTCCTCAATTCATATTAAATATAAGAAGTACATTAAGATGTGTCAACTTTGCCTTTTGGTAAGCAGCACTGAAGCATGAGTCAAACCGACCAGGATAATCGCGGCGCTGACCCGCGAGCATCGCAGGAGACGCAGGGTGCTTGCACCCTGATGCTCCGAGAAGCGCAGCCGGGTCCAGTGCCTTGTTCTGGCGCAAGGCGACAGAACAAGGTGCTGGACGAA
>PQXE01000002.1:0-9874 GCA_003194495.1 Deltaproteobacteria bacterium | reverse complement strand
CCCCCCCCCCCCCCCCCGTTTTACCGCAACCCACCGAGCTGTAAGCATTTACAGGGTGCTGCAGATGCGAGGCGGAGGGTACGCAGACGTACTTCCTGTACTTCAAGTGCCCGACAACAAAGCAGATGCGGTGTCCTGTAAACGCTTACACTTTTTTATTGTCGGAGGAACCGACAGGAAGGATATTTGAGGGGTCTTCTCCGTATTCTCTGTGCCCGTGGTGAATAAACAGAACTTAAAATACGTCTCGGGTAAAGTTTATATGCCGCACCCAGGGCCATAATACCAAAAGACCCGGTAGGCGCCGGGCGTTTCTCAATCCCCATCCTTTATTACCTTTTTTGGGATTTTGCTGATATCTTCACGAATGACATATAAGATATTGAACTCCTTCTTCAGTTCCTCTACCAGGGTCTCAAGTTGTTCATCGGATATATCCCGAATCCGCACATAGACCTCTCTCCTCCCGGAAGATACATGTTCCTGGCAGGTAAGGACACTTGCCAATCTCGCTTCGTGGGAGCGAATTATGTTAACCAGTTTGTTGAGGGAGCCGGGATGGTCCTCAATGTCAAAAGCTAACTGTATGGGGCTGCGATATATCCCGGTTATACTGACCATGACCTTGAAGATATCAGTCTGGGTGATCATGCCTACTACCTGGTCCTGATCATTCACGACCGGCAGGCCTGAGATCCGGTTCTCCAGCATTATCACCGCGGCCTTCTCAACGGAATCGTTTTCCCTGAGAGTCAAGGGACGGGGCGTCATTATATCTTTAATCTTTGTTTCAGAGAGCAGGTAATAAAGCTCATGGTCATCCATGGATGTGTTCTTTGAAGGTGCGGCATCTTTTATGTCTCTGTCGCTGACAATACCCACTATGCGATCTTGTTTAACAACGGGTATTCGCCTGATACTATGCTCCTTCATGAGCTGGCAGGCCTTCATTATTGAAATATTTTCATCTATGACTAACGGCTCAGTAGCCATCCATTGTTTAACAAGCATATCTTATTCTCCTGGTGAATCCTGAATCAGTTTTGATTGCGCTGAAAAAACCCAATCTAATGGGTAAAAGTTTGTAATAGCAAAAATATTCCGTAATCATTAAGCTAATAGCTAACCGCTAATAGCTAATGGCTCAATCATTGAGGTGATATTGCAACTGCGCAGACCTTATACTCCGGTGTCTGTGCGATTTCGTCAACTCCCGGGCTGGTCAACAGATTTGTAGGCGTTTCCGGGAAATGAAAGGCCATGAAGACTGAGCCGGGCCGGCTGCGCTCGGTCACCCTTGCCCTCACTGCGAGTTCTCCGCGCCTTGAGCGTACGATTACCATTTCGCCACTTACAATACCTTCGCGTGAGGCATCGTCCGGATGGATCTCCACTTCTTCCTCCGGCGCCAGCCAGCGTAGTCCTTCACAGCGCCGTGTCATGGAACTATTGTTGTAATGGACCAGACGACGACCTGTTACCAACATAAAGGGGTATTCCTTGTCCGGCGTCTCCAGGGTCTCTACATTCGGCAGTACTGAAAACCGTCCCTTGCCCCTGGTAAAGGTGTCACGGTGAAGAATAGGGGAGCCGGGATGATCCCTGTCCGGGCATGGCCAGATGAGTCCTTCGCCGTCCAGCCGGTCATAGTGTACACCGCCCATAACCGGAGTACAGCGGGCAACTTCCTCCATGATTTCGGCCGGGCCGTCATAGGCCATATGATATCCCATGGCCCCGGCCAGCCGGCAGGCGATTTCCCAGTCCGGCCGGGCCACACCCGGCGGCGACACTGCCTTGCGGATACGGCGCACCCTCCGTTCGGCATTGGTAAAGGTGCCGTCCTTTTCATAAAAGCATGCGGCCGGGAATATCACATGGGCCATTTTTGCAGACTCAGTCAGAAAAATATCCTGGACCACTACCAGGTCCATGGCCTCAAAGGCCTGCCGCACAGCGCAGATATTTCCCTGGGTCTGCACCGGATCATAGCCCACACAGTACAGTCCTTTGAATTTTCCTCGCCGGGCCGCTTCGTACATCTCCGGCTCGGTAAGGCCCGGATTTGCAGGCAGCTCCACTCCCCATGCCTGTCTCAACCGTTCCCTGACTCTGTTGTCCGATACGTCCTGGTAGCCCGGATAGACATAGGGAAGCGCCCCCATGTCACAGGAGCCCTGGACATTGTTCTGGCCCCGCAAAGGGCAGATCCCGGCATTGGGCCGGCCGACGTTGCCGGTGGCCAGGGCCAGGTTGGCAAGGGCCATGACACCTTGAGTGCCGTTCCTGTGCTCAGTGACCCCCAGGCCATAGAGAATCATTCCCTTATCAGTATCAGAATACAGACGTGCAGCAGCCTCCACGAGTTCAGGGGAAACTCCTGTCCGGGCCTGCATGGCCTCTGGTGAATAGTCTTTTATGTGTTCACGCAAGGCATCCAGTCCTTCGGTCCGTGCGTCGATGAAGTCCTTGTTTTCCAGCCCCTCGGCCAGGATGACATAAAGGATGGAGTTTAGAAGCAGGACATTGGTGCCAGGGACAAGCCGCAGCCAGATATGGGCCAACTCCGCCATTTCCGTGCGCCGGGGATCTATGACGATCAACTTGGCACCGTTTTTCAGGGCCCGCCGGACCTTCATGCCTACCACAGGATGTGCCTCACTGGTGTTGGAACCGCAGATCAGCAATACCTCAGTCCCCTCAATATCAGCGAGGGAATTGGTGGCGGCTCCGCTGCCCATGGCAATTCTCAGTCCGCTCACAGAAGGCGCGTGGCAGACCCTGGCGCAATTGTCCACGCTATTGGTCTTAAAGACAACTCTGGAAAGTTTCTGAAGCACATAGTTCACTTCATTTTCGCACCTGGAAGAGGAAAGAACGCCCAGCGCGTCAGGACCATTCTGTTCCATGATGCGTCCAAAACCCCTGGCTGCAAAATCAAGGGCCTCCTCCCATACGGCCTGCCGGAAGGGTTCCTCCCTGTTTTCACGGATCAGGGGATAGACAAGACGTTCCGGATGGCGGTAAAAATCAAAGCCGAACCGGCCCTTGACACACAGGTCCCCGTTATTCGGCGGCTGACCGGGATCGGCCTTTACCTCAAGCAGCACATCCTGCTTTACATGCAGATCGACATTGCATCCGGTCCCGCAGTAAGTACAGACGCTGCGGACGGTTTCAGCCTCCCCGGGCAGCAACGGCACAGTCAGCGAATTTTTTGTAAGGGCGCCCGTGGGGCAGGAGTCGACACAGGCCCCGCAGGAAACGCAATTATCATTAAGATTGATTATAATATCGCTTATTTTGCCGTTATCTTCCTTATAATCCAGTTCAAGGGCGTTGAACTCACAGCTCTGTTCACACCGAAGGCATATTACGCATCTGTTGGGATCAGCAGTAATAAAATGATGATCCGTATTGACAGGTGCGATAAGGCGATCAGGCGATTTCGAGGCATCGACCTTATGGTCTCTGCACATTTCACGGTATGTGCATTTGGAAAGGCCCGGACATCCGCATTGCAGACACCGCTTTGCCTCACGTAAGGCCATCTCTTCGGTGAATCCCAGCTCCACCTCGTCAAAGTCACCAATGCGCCGCTCCGGAGGACGAACCGGCATGCTTTCGCGCATCCGGATGGAGTAACCGTCGAAATTTCGCATATCAACATTCTCAAAACGTTTTCCTTTTGAGAAATTCAACCGGCCGTCCGCCGGCCGGGCAACAGGCACGCCCTTGATCTCCAGATGGATTGCTTCTGCGGCCCTGCGGCCCGAGTCAACTGCCTGTATGACGGAACGGGCCCCGGTAGCCACTTCGCCACCGGCAAAGATACCCTTTACGTTAGTCCTCATTGTGGTGGGACTGACCTTAATGATCTTGCGCGGAGTAAGATTGAGCCCGGCCTCAATTTCGCCAAAGTTCTTAAAAGAGTCATCCCCCTCCTGGCCGAGCGCCGCTATGACCGTATCGCCATTCCACATAAGCCGGGACGCCTCCATGACCACAGGATGCCTGATCCCTTTTTCATCAGGTTCACCCAAGACAGTTCTTGCCATTTCCATTTGCAGCCGGTCTTCCCGGCGGGAGAGGGCTATAGGCATGGCCATCAGGAAGAATTGGACACCCTCGTTCTCAGCCTCTTTAACATTCCTTTCCTGGGCAGGCATCTCCACCCTGGACCGGTGATAGATCACCATTACATCCCTGGCCCCCAGCCGTCTTGCACAGCGGGCCGCCTCAACGGCGATTTTGCTCCCGCCGATGATCAACACTTTGCGGCCCAAAGCCTGTATATTTCCGGCCTTAACCTCACGCAAAAATTCAAGCCCATCCGTGGCCAGTTCGTCACCTTCTATGTTGAGGGACCTCTGCCTGGCCATGCCGGTTGCTATAAAAATTGCTTCGAATCCCTGATCCCGCAGATCCTTCAGGGAAAAATCCCTGCCCCAGCGCCTGCCGGTCCTGACATGGACGCCCATATTGATAATGGACATTATCTCAAGGTCCAGGTCTTTTTGAGGCAGCTTGAAGTTGGGAATGGCATAACGCACAAGGCCGCCCAGCTTTTCTTCAGCCTCAAAAAGGGTGACTGCATGACCCTGCTTGCGAAGATAGTAAGCTGCAGAAAGCCCGGCAGGGCCGCCGCCGATAATAGCGACATTGTGGCCTGTGGCAGGTTCCAGGGCCTCAGGGACCGGCTCCCGGCCTTTTGCATAATCCACTACAAAGCGCTTCAGGTGGTTGATGGCTATGGACTCGTCCACCAGCACCCTGCGGCAGCGGGTCTCACAAAAACGGGGGCAGACCCGGCAGACAATGCCGGGCAAGGGATTTTTTTCCTTGATCAGTCCAAGGGCCGCTCCATACTCGCCTTTGGCAATAAAATTCACATATCCCTGTACATTGATCCCGCCTGGACAGGTAAGATTGCACGGGGCCTTGCAGTCGCCATAGTGGTGAGATGCCAATTGCTGGAGACGTTCTTTCCTGTGGGCTTTAAGCTCCGGAGTATTGCCTAGCACCACCATCCCTTCTGCAACCTGCGTCCGGCAGGCGCGGGACCTCTCGCCATTCACGTCTACCAAACATAGGAGACAGGGCCGCTTCGAGTCCTCAGCCCCCGGCAGGTGGCAGAGATGTGGAATATTAATCCCGGCATTGGCCGCTGCCTCAAGCACGGTTGCGCCCGGAGAGGCGGCAATGCTCTGTCCGTCAATAGTAAGAGATACTTTCATTTTTATTCAGGGTTAGGTATTGTAATAAGATCTGTCGAATGTCAATCAATGTCTGACCATCCTACTGGAACATAACTGTATTCAATCTTACTAAACAGGTCAAGGTGAGTCAAAATTTCGTATTTTTTGTGTGTCTAAACATGATTTTCATTTATCCTGTTTATCCTGTCAAAAAAAAAGGTTTCTATACTATGAACTTAGCGCCCTTCGGGCGGACTTAGATAATTTTGGACACAGATTTTCACAGATATACACAGATAATATTATTGTTCATAAATTTAAAAATCTGTGTTCATCCGTGTCCCCAAATGGGATTTCCTATACTATCAAGTTATTTGAGTTTGAACTGCCTAAAGTTAGGGGATATTCAAAATGATGATCATAGGACATCGAGGGGCCGCGGCCCTGGAGCCGGAGAATACCTTGCTCTCCATTGAGCGGGCCATGGATATTGGGGTGGATGCAGTCGAGATCGACGTCCACCTCAGCAAAGACAAAGAACTGGTTGTGATACATGACGCGACCGTGGACCGGACTACAAATGGAACAGGCTTGGTCAGCGGTTACACCGTGCAGGAAATCAAGAGACTGGACGCAGGCAAAGAAGAGGCAATACCCACGCTTCAGGAAGTCATTGACTTTATTGACAGGCGGGTGATGCTGGTCATTGAGTTGAAGGAAGAGGGGACGGAAAGGCCGGTTGTTGATCTTATGATACGGAACAACTTATTCGATAAGGCCTGTGTAGTCTCATTCTGGCACAGGCTCGTAAAGACTGTAAAAGAGATGGACAGCCGCATCAAAACAGGCGTGCTGCTTGTGGGATCTCCTGTGGACGCATGTATTGCCACTCAGGCATCTGCGGACGCACTGGTAATGAAATACTCTTTTGTAGATCAGGAATTTGTTAAAACAGCCCACAAGAAAGGCATCAAGGTATTTATATGGAATATTGATGACCAGGATCTTATAGAACCTTATGTTGATATGGGCGTGGATGCTATCGGTACCAATGACCCCAGGGTCCTGGTTAAGTATTTCAGGTAACTATGCTCTAAGCTGTTACAAATTGCATTCAAGAAAGATATCTTGGTGATTTAAACCCCTGGTGATGACATGATGAATCGCACCGGGGATATGAGCCGTCTGTGTCGAGGCATGCCGCTATGATAACAACTCGCCAAATCAAACTAAGTTAAATTATAACTCCCCCAAAACGTCCCGCCCCCCAAAACGTCCCAAAACCGACAAGCTGAAAAATTCCTTGACCTGCAATTTCCAATAGTGCTACAAAATATTGTGGGTGGTGCCTGGGAATGCCGTTTCGATCCAAATCGCAAAAAGCGATTTCCTATCATCCATCATCATCTTTCCAGACCAAAGGAGAGTATTTAACGTGAAAAACGATAATGCAGAATCCACCAATAATACCGCTAGCTCAATACCCTCCATTTCCCTTCCTAAAGGTGGTGGAGCCATTCGTGGCATCGGTGAAAAATTCGCAGCCAATCCCGTTACGGGCACTGGTTCATTATCTGTTCCAATAGCGACAAGCCCTGGTCGGTCCGGCTTCGGTCCGCAGCTTTCACTCTCCTATGATTCCGGTTCCGGCAACGGGCCATTTGGTATTGGCTGGAACCTGTCATTACCATCAATTACCCGTAAAACAGACAAGGGGCTGCCTAAATATCAGGATGGAGATGAGTCAGACACATTCATCTTATCTGGCGCCGAGGACCTCGTGCCGGTTCTCAAAAAGCAAGGCAATGACTGGGTGCCTGAAGACATACCGGACAGGACAATTGGCGCCGATACTTACCAGATCCAAGGCTACCGCCCACGCATCGAAGGCTTGTTCGCACGCATTGAACGATGGACTAATACATGTACTAATGAAACCCACTGGCGATCCATATCCGGCGACAACATTACAACACTCTATGGCCGAACAACAGATAGCAGAATTGAGGACCCTGATACGCCTGACGGTTTTCCCCGTATATTTAACTGGCTCATATGCGAGAGTTATGATGACAAAGGAAATGCCATCTACTATGAATACGAGCCTGAAGATTCTGCAGGGATCGACCTGTCTCAGACGAACGAACGAAATCGAACGGATAAAAGCCGAACTGCAAACCGCTACCTGAAACGGATCAAGTACGGCAACAAGGCACCGGTTGAGCTTGATTCTAATTTACCGCGGGAGTTCAGGGAAGATTTATCAGAACGCACTGACTGGCTCTTTGAGGTGGTGTTCGATTATGAGGAAGGGCATTACGAAGAGCTTCCGGCAGACCCGGATGGACGCCAGTTTGTTAATGCACGTATAGATACGACTCAAGACCGGCAAAGACGTCAAGACCCGTTTTCCAGTTTTCGGTCCGGCTTTGAGGTACGCACATACCGGCTTTGTCACCGGGTATTGATGTTTCATCATTTTCCGGATGAGATTGGTGTTAATGATTATCTGGTTCGATCAACCGGGTTCGAGTACAAAGAAGGTCCCATCGCATCGTTCATCACGAGTGTCACCCAATCCGGATACAAACTCCAGGATGATGGAACTTACCTCAAAAAGTCGCTTCCTCCGCTTGAGTTTGAATACAGCGAAGCAACTATCCAGGATAAAGTAGAAGATGTAAACGAAGAAAGCATCGAGAATCTGCCTCAAGGTCTGGACGGCGCTCAATACCAATGGGTGGATATTGATGGAGAAGGCGCTTCCGGCATCGTAACCGAACAGGGTGATTCATGGTTTTATAAGCGCAATATAAGCGCTCTTCCGGTCATTGATGAGGATGGTGAACCTTATACCGTTGCTCGTTTTGCCCCGATTGAACATTTAGCCACAATACCTTCCTTTACTAATCTTTCCGGAGGCCGTCAGCAGTTACTGGATTTAGCCGGCGACGGTCAACTGGATGTGGTGGAATTCGATAGTCCGACTCCTGGTTTTTTTGAGCGAGCCAAAGACGAAGCATGGCATACATTTAAACCATTTGTGTCGCTGCCCAATATATCCTGGCAAGACCCCAATCTGAAATTTGTCGACCTTACCGGTGATGGCCATGCTGACATCTTCATTACAGAGGATGATGCTTTTACCTGGTATCCGTCGCTGGCAAAAACAGGTTTTGCTTCGGGTGAGAAAGTGCGTCAGGCCCTTGATGAAGAGAAGGGACCAAAACTTGTATTTGCCAACGGCACCCAGTCCATTTACCTGGCGGATATTTCTGGCGATGGGCTGACGGATCTGGTACGAATTCGCAACGGAGAGGTTTGTTATTGGCCTAATCTTGGCTACGGTCGATTCGGCGCCAAGGTGACGATGGGTAATTCTCCTCGCTTCGATCTGCCCGATCAATTCGACCAGCGCCGCATTCGCCTTGCAGATATAGACGGCTCCGGTGTCACCGATATTATCTATCTGAAAGGCGACGGGGTCTATATATATCTTAATGAGTCTGGCAATCACTGGGCTGACGCAGAGAAACTAAAATCATTCCCTCACATCGACAATATATCATCTGTGATAGCGGTGGACCTGCTCGGCAATGGAACCGCCTGCCTGGTCTGGTCTTCGCCATTGCCGGGCGACGTGCACCAGCCGATGCGCTACATTGATCTGATGGGCGGGCAGAAGCCCCACTTGCTGGTCAAAACAGTGAATAACCTGGGGGCTGAAACACATGTGCACTATGCTCCATCGACCAAATTCTATCTGGCTGACAAGGCGGCGGGAAAACCCTGGATAACGAAAATTCCCTTTCCGGTGCATGTGGTCGAGCGCGTCGAGACCTTTGATCGCATCAGTAAAAATCGCTTTGTAACTCGCTATGCCTATCACCACGGCTATTTTGATGGCAGCGAGCGTGAGTTCCGTGGCTTTGGCATGGTGGAACAATGGGATACCGAGGAATTTGCCGCCCTGACTCAAAGCCACGATTTTCCGACTGGCGACAACATAGAAGAAACCTCACATGTGCCGCCGGTTCTGACCAGGACCTGGTTTCATACCGGCGTCTATGTTGGCCGCGACCATATCTCCGACTTCTTTGCCGGACTGATCGATACGCATGACCAGGGCGAGTATTACCGTGAGTCAGGCCTGACCGACACGCAAGCTCGGCAACTCCTGCTTGACGACACGATGCTCCCCGATGATTTAACTATTGAGGAAGAGTGTGAGGCCTGTCGTGCATTAAAAGGCTCCATGCTGCGCCAGGAAATTTACGCACTTGATGGTACGGACAAAGAACAGCATCCCTACACCGTCACCGAGCAGAATTTCACAATCCGTTGTTTACAGCCCAAAAAAGACAACCGCCACGCGGTCTTCTTCACCCATGCCCGTGAGTCCATCAACTATCACTACGAGCGTAACTCCGCTGATCCACGTATTGCCCATGCCATGACACTGGAGGTTGATGAGTTCGGCAATGTATTGAAAGAAGCCGCTATTGGCTATGGCCGCCGCGAGACGATTCGTTTTGTGGATAATGAGGGAGGGGTGACTGAAATACCAAACGCCGCATTGGAGGAATTCAATCTGGAAGATCAGGCAAAGCAGACCCGGACACTTATCACTTACACTGAAAACCTTGTTCTCGGCGGCTACGCCGCCGAGAATCGCG
>PQXE01000029.1:32595-41057 GCA_003194495.1 Deltaproteobacteria bacterium | reverse complement strand
TGATGCTGGAATGGATTGATAACAGAAAACATCGACAAACAGCGGAAGATCTTTGCCACAAGCTTAACCAAATAGGAATTAGAATGGCTGGCGCTTTGGATGTTAAGCTATCATTCCATATAGCACGTATCCCTTAAACATAGGCGTCAAGCGGGCTCAGACAAGAATGCACAATTTGGTTTGAGAAAAAACTGATTTCTTCCGAAGTCTGGATTGAGTGAATCAAGTCCCCAGAGTCTGTCCAATTTTATTCGGAAATTAAAAGAAAAGAGGCAGACCGACGCACAGCAAAAACAAGCCAATAAAGCCATACATATAGTAGGCGTTCACAGGTTCACCTTTCATGTTAAAAGACGAACATCGAACGTCGAATGAAAAACGAATATCCAATACCGAATATCCAACGGCTATTTCTGTTTCTTCATCTTTTCTCATTCAACATTCGATGTTCATTTTTTCCGTTCGATCCACCAACTAAAGCAGGTGTACAATTGCAGGAATTGATAGTACTGTCAACGCATCCTATCAAGATTGGTTATATTGCAAGGACGGCAAATGTTAAAAAAGAACGTACCTCAGGATAGCGGCATATTGGATCGGTGGCATGAAATCAGTTACGCTATCGACGATGATGGTCGTTATGTTTTAGCTCCGAGCGTCGGCTGGAAACCAGCCAATATTGCCAATAAACAGGCATGGGAACTCATAAGTAAACAGGTAAACGATGTGATTAAGCGGATACAGGCCAAGGAACTGAGCCCTTTGGCATATTACATGGTAAAAAACCAGATGGATACCAATCTTCTGGCCAAATATGTCCGTTTGTCTCGCTGGAGAGTGAGGCGGCATCTCAAACCCGCTGTATTCAGGCGTCTTAAGGTCTCCATCCTGGAACGATATGCCAAGATTTTCAATGTCTCCACAGAGCAGCTCTTTGACATTCCGAAATTTTCAAGTCTTGATCTTGATAATGCCCCCCAATAACCAAAAAATTAATTTTGTACACCGGCAATCGGCCCACTGCGAAAGTGGGGTTGCTGCAAATCTCCTCTTTCACCATGGTATAAATATCTCTGAATCCATGGCCTTTGGCATCGGCGCTTCGCTATTTTTCGGCTATTTTCCTTTTATCAAGATCAACGGCCTGCCATTGACGACATTTCGTGGTGCTACTGGACAAATCCTTAAACGAGTGACCAAAGGGCTCGGAGTTCAGGCCAAGAGGCACAGATTCTGGGACCCGGAAAAGGCCATGAATGCCCTTGACCGAATTATTGACCAAGGGATTCCGGTTGGAATGCAGACCGGCGTTTACTGGCTTCCATACTTTCCTCCGGCGCTCAGGTTCCATTTCAATGCTCACAATATCATCGTTTATGGTAAAGAGGGTACTGAATATCTTGTCAGCGACCCTGTATTTGACGAGCCGGTTGTCTGTTCCCGTATGGACCTGATGAAGGCGCGTTTTGCCCAAGGTGCCCTGGCTCCAAAGGGAAAGATGTACTACCTGACCCGTGTGCCGGATCATGTCGATATCGCCGCGGCTATTGTCAGGGGCATAAAAGATGTCTGCAAAACCATGCTGAAAATCCCTTTTCCCCTCATCGGGGTCAGAGGTATCCGTTTTCTGGCCGGGCGGATTGAAAACTGGCCGGAAAAACTGGGGGAAGCCAAGGCATCCCTTAATATCGGACACATTATCAGGATGCAGGAAGAAATCGGCACTGGCGGCGCTGGATTTCGTTTTATCTATGCGGCCTTTTTACAAGAGGCGGCGGAAATTCTGGGAGAAAAACGACTTCTCAATATTTCCGGGAAGATGACGGAAATTGGCGATCGATGGCGCGAATTTGCATTATTCGGCGTGCGTAATTGCAAAGGACGGGTGTTAAAAGGAAATACATATCCTGCCATGGCTGACATCTTGCGTGACTGCGCCAACCAGGAAGATGAGCTGTTTCATAATTTGGCAGACCTTATCAACCTTTGAACCCTGAACAACGCCCGTTTTACCGCAACCTACCGAACTGTAAGCGTTTACAGGGTGCTGCAGATGCGAGGCGAAGGGTACGCAGACGTACTTCCTGTACTTCAAGTGCCCGACAACAAAGCAGATGCGGTGCCCTGTGAACGCTTACTAAATATTTAACCATCACGCCCTTACTCCTCAGCCTTTTGGAAAACTCATGGATTTTGTAAAAGGCTCTCTTGACTGCCTCTATGTCTATTGGTAAAAAACGACCGGCTCTCATGTTAGAGATAACCGACAACTATTCAGGTAAATAGACTGAAGGTAGAAGGCTTTTAGGGACGAAACTTAGGACGTTCGATCGTTGCGAGTTGTTTGAAATACTTCAGCCTTCAGAATAGTTACGCAGTTTTTAAATTGAGTTTTAATGAACGAGCCGGTAAGGTCATTAGAATTCAAGACTAGGGTTCTATTTTACCACTTATAAGGAAGAGCGCAGTTTTAAATGCTTACTGTTTTTCGGCCAAATGGTGAAGGTGTAGAGCGTTGCTCTGATATCAACAAGGGCAGCTGGATTAATCTGGTAGCTCCTACCCCTGAGGAACTGGACAAAATCCAGAAGGAACTGGGAATACTCCCGGAGTTCTTGAGATATCCGCTCGATGAGGAAGAGACCTCCCGGATAGAACGGGAGGAAGGTCATTTTTTGATCATCATCAAGATACCAGATCCACGCCATGAGGGGGACATGGTCCGCTACGAGACCATTCCATTAGGCATTATTGTTACAGGCCAAATCGTAATAACGATTTGCCTCAAGGAAACTCCGGTCTTTGACGGACTCATGGAATCCAAATGGGCCAAGCGTTTACTTGAAGATCATGTCCGGTTTGTATTTAATATCTTTCTCAGGGTGGCAAATTCCTATTTAAGACATCTCCGTCTCATAGACAGACTGACCAATGAATACGAGGCAGAACTTCACCGGGCGGTCCGCAACAAAGAACTCATAAAACTCTTAAACCTTGAAAAAAGTTTAGTTTACTTCAACACGAGTCTCAGGGCCAATGACGTGGTAATGGCCCGGCTTCAGGGCGGCCGTTACTTACCTGTAGACGAAGAAAACGAAGATATCCTGGAAGATGCCCAAATCGAAAATCAGCAGGCCATAGAAATGGCCAAGATTTTCAGTGATATCCTGAGTGGGATGATGAATGCATACGCATCTGTAATTTCTAACAATCTTAATATAGTAATGAAATTCTTGACTGCTGTGACCATCGTTCTTATGTTGCCCACACTGGTTGCCAGTATCTATGGCATGAACATCGCCCTTCCTTTTCAAGGCTCACCCTTTGCTTTTGCCCTGACAATGGGTCTGTCCTTCTTATTATCCGGGACAGTGGTATTTATCTTTATCAAAAAAAGAATGTTTTAAGGAGGCACTTCATACCTACCCATGGGTAATCATTCACTTCCTCTCCCCGACAGCCAACAGCCTTTTTCGGGTTTCAAAGCACAATTCGTTGAGAATACGCCTTTTGGTGCAACCTTGTCCGCAGTTGAAACCCTGCAAAAGCCTGTCGGCTGCCAGGGAGTGTGAACGGTTACACCCATGGACCGTACCTATGAGTCCTTCTCTGATTTAGATCCTGGAAAAGACGCCTGGATTGCGAACTTCTATACTGAAAACCACCTTGCCTACGAAGTATTTCCCAAGGAAGTGGCTTCACCGGAGCAGTTGAGGTTTATGGTATTATTGGATGAAGAGCCTTTCTACTACCCCTGTTCTGATCAAGTCTTCAAGACTATCATAGAAAAAAAGGGGGGAGATCTCCTTACTTTTGCCTATATAAAGGTGTGGGAACGTGTTGAGCCGCTTGTACGCTCGGTGGTGAAAGATACTTACAAGCAAAAATTTCTGCTCAGCCTTCTGGGAATGAAATTCAGGCGTGAGACCGCCTCGCTGGTGATGCTTCCATCAAGGATTGAAAAAAGGCTGCTCCAGATATTCATCAGGGTCAGCGAGATTGATCGCCCGTTGGCCCAAATCAAGGAAACCAAAAATCGCAGAATATGCGAACTCCTTAAGTCAGGGGACTTTAAGGAGGCCTTCAATGACCCCAAAGGACTGGAATTGCGGGAAGACACCCCGCTGGACGAGGTGAACTTTGGAATACACCTTTTGCAAATTCGTCGTCTCATAGCCTTGACCGGCTACTCAGAGCTTTGGACCAGTGAAAAACAAATCACATCAGACACACTCCGCTCTATGATGAAGGCCCCAATAGAAGGTCCGGGCTGGATATGGCTGAAAAATACATTCCGAAAATGGATCCATTCCGGGGAAAGACGGTATCTGCTTTGGATGGGAGTCTCTGCCGGTGAGATACTGCTTGATCTTGCCATGATACGGATCTTGATCCGTATGGGGATCAACGTCATATTATCTGTCAAAAAGGCATTCTACTATGATTCAATCACATTAAATGATGTACTCGAAGACCCTTATCTCCAGGAGATGCTGTCAGGAGCGGAGATTATCGCTAACCCAAACATCTCTAAGAAAGAGCTTTTGGAAGAGCTTAAAAGCGACAAAACATTATATGTTATCTCAGATGGAATCCAGGAGCACTTTAATCCACTTCTTACGTCAGTAACATTTGCCAGGGCCTTCAAAGAGGCTGACGCAGTAGTCAGCCGCAGTGCGGAAGATGCCGATTGCTTTATCAAGTCACGCTTCCGGTTCACTAGAGACGCCCTGTCCATGGTTTGTAAAAAAACCGGCAAACTCACGCTCAGGGAAAAACTGCGTCATCCAAAGGTCATACGTTTTTCAGAGGCAGCTCTGAGGGCCAAGGCCAAGGCCCTGGTCATTGATCTGAAAATAAAAAAGAGTCAAGGTAAGAAGATCCTATTTTACAGCGCTATTGTTGGAAGCATACCGCATCAGTTGGAGACAGCGAAGAAGATACTAAACGTATTTGTGGATTACCTTCGTAAAAGACAGGAGGGGGTGGTAGTGATAAACCCGGCGGAACACTTCGAGCCGGGCATGGACGCCGATGATATAATGTATATGTGGGAGATTGTACAGAGGAGCGGGCTGATAGATATGTGGAGGTTCCAGACAGTAGACGATATTGAAAATGCCTTTGAACTTATGGATGAAAAAATACCGCCCGAGTGGATAGGAAAAGACGCCACCTACAGCACCGGTTGTACAATGGAGATGAAGATAGCCCTTGAAATCCAAAAGGAACACCCTGAGATGCAGATCATAGGCCCGCCATGGGAGAAGTTCCTGAGGAGAAAGGAATATGGGGTTGGGAAATTGTATGACAGGGCACTTGGGGATATATGAAAAAAGTTTCCAATCAGCAACAGCAACTTCACTTTGATGATAATTCCCTGGCTTTAATTCTTTATGGTGAACAGGGAAGAAATCTCAAGGCCATTGAAGATTTTCTAAAAGTTACTATACACGTCAAAGGAAACCAGATCACCATCACCGGTGATCCTATAGGAGTGGACCTTGCGAGCCGCACATGTTCTCAGCTCTATGAACTCCTCAAACAAAGCTACCCACTCCATTCAAATGACGTGGAATTTGCTATCCAAATTCTCAGTTCAGATCCACGGGCCCATCTCAAAGATATCTTTCTTGACAAGCTGAGCGTAAGTTCCGGGAAGAGGCTCATTACGCCGAAGAGCCTTGCACAAAAGCTTTACGTTGAGGCCATACGGACCAATGACATAGTTTTTGGAATCGGCCCTGCGGGGACCGGCAAAACCTATCTTGCCATGGCCATGGCCGTCTCAGCCCTTATCAAGGAAAAGGTGGCCAGAATTATTTTGGCAAGGCCGGCTGTTGAAGCCGGAGAAAAGCTTGGCTTCTTGCCGGGCGATCTTGCAGAAAAGGTAAATCCTTACCTGAGACCACTCTATGACGCCCTGTATGATATGCTTTCTTTTGAAAAGGTCTCGCGTCTCTTGGAACGTGGAGTCATTGAAATCGCTCCGCTTGCCTTCATGCGAGGCAGGACCTTGAATGATGCCTTTACCATCCTGGATGAGGCCCAGAATACCACATCTGAACAGATGAAGATGTTTCTTACCAGGTTGGGCTATGACTCAAAGGCCGTAATTACCGGAGATATTACACAGATTGACCTTCCGGAAAAACGCGGATCAGGTCTCCTGGAGGCCAGAGATATCCTGCAAGGCATAGAGGGCATAGCTTTTATCAATTTTTCCAAACAGGACGTGGTAAGGCACAGACTTGTGCGACGGATTATCCAGGCCTATGAGGATGAAGAGAGGGGGAGAGGAGAAGGTTGAAGGGGGAAGGTTTTTTGAGGAATAGGGAGCAAAAGACAGCGTGCCGGTCCTGATCAGATCAACTCACTCAAAATTCCTGCCGCTTTTTCGTCTCAGACGCGCGGCTGGAATACTCTTAAGATCTATTGGACGACCTGATGCGGAACTCAGTATCCTTCTTGTAGATGATGCCGAGATGACGCGTCTCAACAAGCTCTGGTTGAAAAGGCCCTACCCTACCAATGTTATTTCATTCGGGCAGCAAGGAGATGATCTTCCGCAACCGGAGAATGATCTGCTTGGCGATGTGGTAATATCAATAGATACTGCAAGACGCGAGTCGGCAAATGCGGGCATGAACCTGGAGCAAAGACTTGAGGCGTTATTGGTGCATGGTATTGTTCATCTTCTGGGAGAAGATCACGAACTGGGCCCGGTTGAAGCAGAGCGTATGACACGTAAAGAGCAGGCATTATTAAATGCTTTGTATAAGGAGAAGGCAATGGCGGATCTCTGTATCAATGTTGACCACGTAGCTACAGTCAGGCAGGCAAGGGGGACCACGGAACCGGACCCTGTTACGGCTGCAGGAATAGTTGAGATCGTAGGCGCCGACGGTATTGTCGTCCACCTGCGGGAAGATCGCCGTCATATCCAGGACAGAGATGTTAAGTTGCTCAGGCAGACAGTAAAGACAAGGCTTACCCTGGAAATGGCTGCGACAGATGAAATGATAGGGATAGCGTCTGATATAAAACCCGACATAGTCACCCTCGTGCCGGAAAGTCGTGAAGAGCTCACGACAGAGGGAGGACTGGACGTGATAAATCTTGAAAAACACGTGAGTAAGGCCGTAACCCGGCTACACGATGCAGGCATACCAGTGAGTCTTTTTGTTGATCCTGAGAAAGATCAGATTGAGGCTGCAAAACAGACAGGAGCAGATTGCATAGAGATCCATACCGGACTATATGCAGATGCCCCTTCTCCGGATATTGAAGACAAGGAATTCGAACAAATAGTAACTATGGCAAGAGCGGCAAGGGACTTAGGTCTGCGTGTCCACGCAGGTCACGGGCTTAACTATCGCAATACTGCAAGGCTTGCGGCAGTGAGTGAGATTCAGGAGTTCAGTATAGGGCATGCCGTCGTAGCCCGGGCCGTTTTTGTTGGAATGGAGAGGGCCGTAAGGGAGATGCTTTCTCTCGTCCAAAAAGGTTATTTAGAGTAATTTAATGATCCTGGGCCTCGGAATAGACCTGGTTCACATCCCAAGGGTTGAAAAGGCGGTTAACCGCTGGGGTGAGAAATTTCTATCCAGGGTATTTACCAGTGAAGAATGCTCCTACTGTCTGAAGCATAAACAGCCGGCTCAGGGGCTTGCCCTCCGTTTTGCAGCAAAGGAGGCATGCTCCAAGGCCCTAGGTACAGGCATGAGACTCGGAGTGACATGGCGTCAGATGGCCATTGCCCATGAGCCTTCCGGAAAGCCTGTGCTGCACCTTTCCGGCTCTGCATTAAAGAAGGCAACAGACTTGGGAGCAAACAACTGGCATGTCAGCCTTTCCCATGAAGGAGAATATGCCACTGCGGTGGTGATTATGAGCGGCCAATTAGTGTCTGAACGAAAAGGCCGTTCAGACACAATTTTGAATTAAAAAAGGAAATAACCACGGTAAATAAGGAATTGAAGGATTGAGGAATTAAAGTTATTTTATTGTTCTTAATTCCTTAATTCCTAAATCCCTAAATTATTATTCTCAATTCCTCAATTATCGATGCTCTTCCGCTATTACTTTGATTTAGAAATATGCTTTATTTTCAATAGGTTATAAATAGGCCCTTGATTCGCTTAATCACGTAGATTGGGTTGAGAGACGGAGCCCCGAAACCCAACTTACCAAAAGTGGCCGAAGTGAAAAATAGGCCATGATCATCGTTTCGGCGGCCTTGATCATCGTTTCGGCCATTGATGGGTTATATTGAACAATGAGAATGTTGTTGAGACGACAAAAAGATAGACTCTTTGTGCCAATGATGCCATAGTAGATTCAAAAACCATGATAAAAAACGATTGCGTTTGGAAATTGCTTCCAAGGTTGAGGAGTTTGAAGCGTCTCTTAGAGCAAATGCTGATGCAAGTCAGCGCGAGCTTGCTGAGCAATTGGAAATT
>PQXE01000029.1:18916-31258 GCA_003194495.1 Deltaproteobacteria bacterium | reverse complement strand
GGGTGAGGTTCTTTGATTGGATCTTTAGGACGACCCGGCTTCCCTGTTTTGGAGAACACCTTGATTTTGTGGTAGGATTCTATCAATGCTCGCATATAACAACTAAATCCATCACTGAAAAAACAGGGTATTCCCAAAACGATGCGGGCTGTCATTTGAATAAGGGTGAGGGCCGTCTCAAATGTTCGAGGTCCTGCAACCATAGCCAGAATGAGACGAAACTCCGGAGCATAACTAACCCAAATCCACTGACGTCCATCGTCCGCCTTTTGGGGGCTTTCAGTTCCACCTTCAGCCTGTTTACTAATCTTTCTTCTAACAAAACTCCACATTTCATCCAACTGAACCTCCGTCACAGGAAGGTCTTTGAGCAAAACTTGATTGATTTCTTCGGCTTTTTGGGATGCTCGATCCAGCCAGTTGAGAATGGTCTCCTCTTTGATCCCAAGAACGAAGGAAATACCAGAGAGGCTTACCTGAACCAGGATCATCTTCAAGGCCATCATCACTTTCTCTTCAGGGGTCCTCAGATCGAAAAAGACCGTATCTCGAGTCTCAGAAAATTGTTGACCGCAATTCTTGCACTGGAAGATTCGGCGTTTGCCGCTCTTCGTCATATATGTGCTTATAGAACTGATATTGCCCGCATTTATTTGTCCATGGCATTTACAGTTTTTATTAGGGCACGGTTGATTCCAAAATCGAGCTTTTTTCATGGGGACACCTCCCCATGAAAATAAAATCTAGAACCTCGCAAAAGTCTTGTATTTTTTCATTGTCAAAGAAGTTTTTGTTGAATTTTGCGACCATATCCCTCAAACTAAGCTACGTGATTACGCAAATAGGCGCTTGAGGGACCGGTTTGTAACTATCTGAAAATAAAAATATTTCTAAATCAAAGTAATAGCGGAAGAGCATCGAATCGAAAGCCGCAATAGAAAAAAGAGAACAAACTGTAAAACGGCGGAAAAAACATTATAATGATCTTATTAGCAATGGACTCATTGACGAGGAATCACTACAGCTGATTTTCCGCCATTTGGCAACAGGTAATCGTATCGCCAAAGGCTTGTTAGATTCTGTAGCGGGAGCATTAGCCTTAATTCCCCAGTTTGGTATGTTTACTTCGCTAAACTTTGGGGGAAGAGAATTGCATAAGTTTATTTATCACCTTGCCGAGTTTAATGGGACCGTTGCTATGGTGGCTGATTCTATCGCAGCCTCTGCTGGTTTAGAGGGTGGTTTTAAACGCCGGGAAGAAGGCTGGGAGTATCAAAGAGATTTTGCCGACAAAGAACTCGACGAGATCGCAAAACAAAAAGATGTTGCCCAAATACGCGTTGATATCTCAAAACGGTCCATCGATATCTTTGAAAAAACCGTTGAGCAACAAGACGAAGTCTACGAGTTTTACAAGGACAAATTCACCAACCTCGGTCTGTACACCTGGCTCTCCACCAACCTCCAGCGCCTCTATCGTGAGGCTTATAATAATGCCTACGCCGTGGCTAAACTCGCAGAACAGGCATATCGCTTCGAGCGCGGTGATGATTCAGGCGAGCTCATTGGTCCAAATCACTGGGAGGCTTCTAAGACGGGGCTGCTGGCAGGCGAGCGCCTGCTCATCGATTTACAGAACCTGGAACGAAAATTTCTTGAAACCAACTACCGCAGCCTGGAGATCGATCAGGCATTCTCCCTGACACAAATCAACCCGGCAGCCCTGATCCAGTTGAAGGAAACGGGCACTTGCGAATTCGAGGTTCCCGAGATCTTCTTTAACCTCTTCTATCCTGGACATTACCGCCGCAGGATAAAAGCGGCCCGCCTGACTATCCCCTGCATCACCGGTCCATACACCAATGTGAGCGCCACTCTGTCTTTGATAGGTAGCCAAATGCGAAATGAACCGAAATTAGGGCAAGAATACTTGTTGGATGTACCCCGGTCACGGAGCATTGCTATCGGGACCAGTACAGCGCAAAACGACGCCGGGGTATTTGAGCTGAATTTCCGAGATGAACGCTACATGCCCTTTGAAGGCGCCGGTGCTATCAGCGAATGGAACTTGTCGCTACCCAAGAACTTCCGCCAGTTCGACTACCAGACCATCAACGACGTGATTCTTCACATCAGCTACACAGCGGAAGAAGACGGGCTGTTGCGTGAGAGCGTAGAAGAACTGAATGCTGTTATCGAAGGAAGCATTCTTGACTTTCTGGAAAACAACTCTTTGTACCGCGTTTTCAGCTTCAAGCAAGAGTTTTCCAACGAATTCAATCGCCTTCTGCATAGCCCGGCAGGTGATGAGGTGCAGATCAAGATCTCGGACAAGCATTTCCCCATCTTTCTGAAAGGTCAAGACCTCAATATTAAAACAGCGCAACTTGTACTCAGAACGCCCAAAAACCAGAGCGTGGAAGGATTTGATATCTCGATTAACGACGAGGCTCAGACAGATTTCGATTCTGATACCACAATGGGCGATTTGCCAGCAAATGATCTCAATCCCGGCACTGTGTTTCGTGAAGGCATTCTGGGAGAGCATACTTTCGTCGTTGAAAATGCTGGATCTTTAGCACCCAATTCTCCAGCTCCATCAGACGTTTCTGCCATTGATTCAGAGAAGCTGACTGATATTTATTTGTACCTGGAGTATGGGATAAGTTAACGTGGGTCCACGGTTTGGTATAGCAGGCTTGTGAGGCCTTTGGAATTGGGAGAGATTCCATTGAATCTGTCATATTACCCAGTAGATGATCGTACACCGTGAGATCCCACCTCAATTCGTCAGGATTGAGGATTAGTGCGCGCAAACTTTTCCATTCTTGCCAGTTCTTCAGGCGTGTTTGCACTGGTGAGACATTTGAAGGAGGGACATATCTTCAGGATATCAGCAGGACTGACGATGTGACACGGTATGTCTTCCAACAGAGATTGAAGGCTTAGGTTACCGGTACTGATTCGGTTATCAACAATGGGGAGAAGGGATTTGTGATAGATGGCATGCAGTGGTTCAAGACCCTGATGCGTGCCTGGTATCACAACAGGGGCCCATGTAGGGATTTCCCACATCAGATTGAGTAGTTCTGAATTCAGGAGCGGCATATCACATCCCAGCAAAAAAATCCTTTCGGCCTTTGCATGGCGGAGCGCACTTTGAAGCCCGGCCAAAGGACCCAGTCCAGGCAAGATATCCGGAAAGACCGGAAGCCCTGAATAGGAGTATGGTTCAGGTTCGTTGGCTATAATGATAATTTCCCGGCATGCGCTCATGGCCGCCTGTGCTACGGCATCTATAACATGGCCGGTGAACCAGGGGGCCAGGGCCTTGTTGCTGCCGAATCTTTTGTTTTCTCCCCCTGCCAGAATGGCGGCTGAACGTGATGAATTTGGTGATTTGGTGATTGAGGGATTATAATCAATCGAATGCATTCAATGAACCTTTAAACCCTTCACCCTAAAACCCTTCCCATCTTTGAACCTCTGAACGGTTACTAAAAATGATTGGTGATTCAGTATCATCAGAATAAAACAATTTTTGAATAATTTCAGGTTGTGTTATTTTCTTGTCGGCTTAAAATCGCTCCGATGTCCGCATCTGATCACATATTGGTATCATTTTTTGCATATTATAACATTTTATTTAAGTTCGTGTCTTTCTGCCAGGATTTTCTCCTTGACAATTTCCTTTTGCATTAATATAAGGAAAATAGAAATTACTGAGTGGAAATTCAGTACTGTCATGCCCAAAGAAGATGTCCTCGGGGTGCAAAGTGGGAGTGTGTTTTAAGTTCAAAGATAACCATTAGTTATTAAGTCTAAATACGTGTGTTTGGCAGTCACCTTGATGGCGAAACACCTGAATTGATATTTTTTGTTATTATTTTTAGACAATCTTGATTAATAATTCGGAAATTTTCGGAGGGAGGTGGACAGGCAAAAGGGACCAAACACAACATTACGGCCGGAAACGTTAATAATTTGAACAAATAATTTAAATTTAGGAGGTATTATTATGCCAAGCTATGTCATTGAAGAGAAGTGTGACGGTTGCAAGGGCGGGGAAAAAACAGCATGCATGTATATCTGCCCCAACGACCTCATGATTCTTGACCCTGAGCTAATGAAGGCCTACAACCAGGAACCGGATCAGTGCTGGGAGTGCTATAATTGCGTAAAGATCTGTCCGCAGGGTGCGATTGAAGTCCGCCACTATGCAGACCTCGCTCCCATGGGCGGCTATGTCCAGCCTATGCGCAGCTCTGATTCCATCATGTGGACTGTCAAGTTCCGCAACGGCAACATAAAACGTTTCAAGTTCCCGATCAGGACCACTGCTGAAGGCTCCATCAAGCCATACGAGGGCAAGCCGGAACCAGGCTCCATCGACGACGGTGTTCTGTTCACCATGGCAGGTACGACGCTGGAAACTCCGTAGGACTTCTTAAGTAAAGAAGTGGCTGAATTTGAGAATTAAGAAAAGGCATAGACAACGAGCAAATCATTAAGGAGGATTTAAGATATGGCTCTTAGAAATAAACCATCATGGGAACTCCTGGCCGAGCCGGATCTGTCCAAGGTTCCTGTTGAAGAGTTAGAATATGACGCCTTGATCGTAGGCGGTGGTATGGCTGCTTGCGGTACGGCCTTTGAGATTGGAAAGTGGATGCCGGCCGGCTCCAAGGTGTGTCTGGTGGACAAGGCCTGCCTTGAGCGTTCAGGCGCTGTGGCCCAGGGTCTTTCCGCCATCAATACGTATATTGGTGAAAACCCAGTGGCTAATTACGTCCGCATGGTCCGTGGCGACCTCATGGGTGTTGTCCGTGAGGACCTGATCTTTGACCTGGGCCGTTTTGTTGACGACTCTGTCCACCTCTTTGAGGAATGGGGGCTGCCCATCTGGAAGAAAAAGGGCGATGAGGGCAAGCCGCTAACTGAGGGTGGCCAGCCTGTACGTACCGGTAAGTGGCAGATCATGATCAACGGCGAGTCCTATAAGTGCATCGTGGCTGAGGCTGCAAAGAATGCCCTGGACGAGATGGGCTATGACCTCCACGAGCGCGTTTTTATCGTAAAGCTCCTTCTGGATGCCAACAAGCCCAACACCATTGCCGGCGCAGTTGGCTTCAGTGCCCGCGAGAACAAGGTATGCGTCTATAAGTGTAAGACCATGATGGTGGCCGCTGGCGGCGCGGTTAACATCTTCCGCCCAAGGACCACTGACGAGGGTAAGGGCCGCGCCTGGTACCCGATCTGGAATGCAGGCTCCACTTATACCATGTGCATGCAGGTCGGCGCCGAGATGACCATGATGGAAAACCGCTTCACCCCGTCCCGCTTTAAGGACGGCTACGGGCCTGTCGGCGCTTGGTTCCTGCTCTTCAAGGCGACTTTGGCTAACTCTGAGGGAGTGAATTTTGCCGCCACCGACCGCGCCAAGGAAGAGCTGGCAAAGTACCCGCCATACGGCCAGCAGCCGGTTACACCAACGTGCCTCAGGAACCATCTTATACTCATAGAATGTAAGGAAGGCCGTGGTCCTGTCTTTATGGACACTGCCGCTGCACTCAACAAGTTCTTGGACGACAAGAGGGCAGAGGGCATGAACGAAAAGGATCTCAAGAAGTACTGGAAGGAGCTTGAGAGTGAGGCATGGGAGGACTTCCTTGACATGTCCGTTGGTCAGGCAGGCCTCTGGGCCTCCATGAACGTCGAGCCTGAGAAGGTAGGTTCTGAGATCATGCCTACTGAGCCATACATGTTGGGAAGCCACTCCGGCTGCTGCGGCATCTGGGTCAGTGGCCCTAATGAAGACTGGGTCCCGGATGACTATAAATGGGGCTACAATCGTATGACAACCGTCAATGGTCTGTTCTCCTCTGGTGACGGTGTTGGCGCGTCCGGGCACAAGTTCTCATCCGGTTCACATGCCGAGGGTCGCATGGCTGCCAAGGCCATGGCAAAGTATGTCATGGATAATGCCGACTTTGCCCCTGCCCTTAAGCAGAGCGCAGACGAACTCAAGGCAGAGGTTTACAAGCCGGTCGTAACGTACAACGAGCACCATATGTGGACTACCGACGACATGATCAACCCCAATTACATCAGGCCGCGCCATATGATGGAGCGTCTGATGAAGTACACCGATGAGTACGGTGGCGGCTGGTCTCCTTACTACATGACCAATGGAAAGCTCCTTGAGATAGCCATGACGCACCTCCGGTTGCTCACCGAGGACTCTGAGAAGATGGCTGCCAGCGGTCTGCACGAGCTGATCCGAGCATGGGAGATGGTACACCGCATCTGGTGTGTTGAGGATCACCTCCGTCATATCCAGTTCCGTGAAGAGAGCCGTTATCCCGGCTTCTACTATCGCGGTGATTTCAATGTCACGAGCGACACAGACATGGATGAAGGCGGGTGGAAGTGCTTTGTTAACTCCAAGTACGACCCCGAAACGGGCGAGTGGTCTACATTCAAGAAGAAATTGCACAAGATCATTCCTGACTAATCCAGTTTTTTAGTTTAAGGATGGTCGGATGATTAGACCTACAAACAGATGTCCAGGCGTTGCTATGGCGGCGCCTGGCATTTTTTTGAGTTGGGAATTAGAAATTAGCTACTGAAAAATACAATCAGATTTTCAGACACTATTACTCATTTCCAATTTCCAATTTAATATTTAATTAAATTAATTTTTGAGGAAGGAGCGGGCGTATGAGTGGAAGTATACTCGTGGTGGGCGGCGGCTTCAGTGGCCTTACAGCCGCGGTTGAGGCCGCTGAAATGGGATATGATGTCTATATAGTAGAGAAAGAGAGTTATATGGGTGGACGGGTGACTCAGCTTAATAAGTATTTTCCAAAGCTGTGTCCTCCCACATGCGGGCTTGAGATAAACTACAAGCGCGTCAAGACAAGCCCGAAGATTACTTTCTATAATCTTGCAGAAGTGGAGTCTGTGTCTGGAGGACCGGGGGACTTTAATGTACAGGTAAAGGTGAACCCGAGGTACACTACCCCGCAGTGCACCAATTGCGCAGCAGGGGCCGAAGCAGTTGCAACCGAGGTCCCCAATGACTTCAATTTTGGCATGGATACACGGAAGTCCTTCTATATGCCCAACATGATGGCCTTTCCCAATCAGTGTGTGCTGGATCCTTCCGCAGTCTCTTCAGGTGACGGCCAGCAGATCAAGGATGCCATGCCTGCCGGGCATGTAGACCTGGACCAGAAGGCGGAGAGCGTAAGCCTGAATGTCGGGGCCATCGTCATGGCAACCGGATGGAATCCGTATGATGCCACAAAGATGGACAATCTGTGTTTTGGGAAATACGATAATATAGTCACAAATATGATGGTTGAGCGTATGGCGGCTGCATCAGGGCCTAGTGAAGGAAAAATTGTGCGACCATCCGACAAGGAGGAGCCAAAGACAGTGGGCTTTGTCCAGTGCGCAGGTTCCAGAGATGAGAATCATCTGAAATACTGTTCATACATCTGCTGTATGGCCACACTGAAGCAGGCCTGTTATCTGAGGGAGCAGTCGGAAGATGTGGAGATATATATCTTTTATATTGATATACGCTCTCCAGGGCTGAAATATGAAAATTTTTATAGCAAGGTCAAGGAAGACAAAAAGGTCCACTTTATCAAGGGCAAGGTGGCTGAAGTAAAAGAGGGATCGAGTCCCGGCAGTGTTGTGCTGGTGGCGGAAGATACCATCGGCGGCGGCAGGGTCGAACAGGAAGTAGACCTTGCGGTACTGGCCACAGGGATGCAGCCGACAGGGTCAACAACACAGATCCCTGGGATCGAATACAACTCCGACGGCTTTGTGGTACCTAAGGATGGCATTATTCCATGCGGTTGCGCCAAGCGGCCCATTGATGTAGTTTCATCTGCTCAGAGTGCAACTGCTGCGGCCTTGAAGGCTGTTCAGACGTTGGTGAGGAGGGCAGGCTGATGTCGAAAAAAGTAGGATGTTACATATACACTGGAGATGGTATTGGCGAGGCCTTGGATATAGATAAGCTGGTAGAGGTTGCAACCGGGGCCGGCCTTGAGATAGTACGCACACATGCCGACCTGTATTCACCCGAAGGCGCTGCCATGGTGAAGCAGGATATAGATAATGAAGGGGTGGATGCGATTGTTATAGCTGGAATTTCCCCGAGATATGAGTTTGAGATCCTTGATTTTCCGGGTGTAATCGTGGAAAAGACCAGCCTTCGTGAGCTGGTTACATGGAGTCATCCGGTCAATGCGGACGATGAGAATGCCGAGGCCCAGAAAGAGCATGTGCAGGAACTGGCTGAGGACTATATCCGCATGGCGGTTGTCAAGGCGCAGAAGGCCGAGCCTACAGAGCCTTTTAAGACCGAGGAGATCAATCAACGTCTTCTGATCATTGGTGGAGGGGTTACAGGTTTGACTGCCGCGCTTGAGGCTGCTGAGGCTGGGCACGAGAGCATTTTAGTTGAGCGGCAGGCTGAGCTTGGCGGTTGGGGTGCAAAGCTCAGGAAGCAGGTCCCTGTAGGCCCTGAATACTCTGAGCTCATTAATCCTGTGGTCCAGGACCTGATTGACAGAGCCAATGCCGATGACAAGATAACAGTCAAGACCAATACTGAAGTGGCCCGTGTCGGCAATGCTCCCGGAGATTTCAGGGTCAGTCTGAAGGAGGCAGGGAGCAAGAGTGAGTGGGATGCACCGTTTCCTTTGACTGAAGAGGAGATGGTGGACGAGAGCGGCAAAGAGCTTTCGGCTGAAGATCAGAAAAAGAAATACGCAGAGAAAAATGAGGGACGTAAGGAATATACAGAGGAAGATTCCGTCGCCGAGGTGTGCGGGGCGGTGATCCTGGCATCAGGGTGGAAACCTTACGTACCGGCGGAAGACGAGTTCCAGCACCTGGCCTGGGGCAATCCCAACGTCATAACCAACTGCCAGTTTGAAGAAATCGCCAAGAATGGCAAGATTGTTCGTCCTGATGGCAAGGAAGCCAAATCAGTAGCCTTTATTCAAAGCCCCGGGGGTTCCAAGGACGATGCTGATTTCCCCTATGCCTCGGTAGTAACAAGCCTTGTTGCTCTGAAACAGGCCAAGTACCTCCGCGAGGACCAGCCGGAGGACGGCAAGGCATATGTCTTATATGAGCATATGCGTTCTTCAGGGCAGTATGAGTATTTCTACCAGGGTCTTCAGAACGACCCTGGGATCTTTCTTACCAAGGGAGATGTTACTGAGGTCAAGGACAACGGCTCAGGCGGGCTGACCGTCAATGTGGATAATACCCTTATCGGCGGCAATATCAGCCTGGATGTTGATCTGGCGGTCCTTGCCACAGGGATGGTCCCGACCACCAAGGACGACGCAGTAGTGAACATGGCATACAGGCAGGGCCCGGCCTTTCGTGACCTGGATCTGTTCGGAGGCTACTGCGATTCAAACTTTATCTGTTTCCCATATGAGACAAGGCGGACAGGAATCTACGCTGCAGGCGGAGTCCACAGGGCCATGACCATAGAAGAGGCAATGGAGGACGCCGCAGGCGCAACACTTAAGGCACTGCAATGCCTGAAGGCCATTGACGAGGGTCATGCGGTCCATCCACGTACATGGGATTTTGACTATCCTGACTTTTACTTCCAGCGCTGTACTCAGTGTAAGCGTTGTACTGAAGAGTGTCCGTTTGGCGCCCTGGATGACGATGAGGCAGGCACTCCCAAGCTCAATCCATCAAGATGCCGCCGCTGCGGTACTTGCATGGGCGCATGTCCGGAGCGTATCATCAACTTCAAGGACTATAGCATCGACATTGTCGGTTCGATGATCAAGTCGATCGAGGTGCCTGATGATGACGAGGACAAGTTGAGGTTGCTCATCTTCGCCTGTGAGAACGACGCATATCCAGCTCTGGATATGGCAGCCAGAAAGGGCCTTGCCTGGTCACCATTGGGCAGGATTATCCCTGTCCGGTGTCTTGGCTCTGTCAACGTGGCATGGGTCAAAGATGCCATGTCAAGTGGGATAGACGGCGCTTTGCTCCTTGGCTGCAAGTTCGGCGACGATTACCAGTGCCACTTTGTGAAGGGTAGTGAGCTGTCAGAGAAGCGTATGGCAAATGTTGCCGAGTCACTCGCTTCCCTGGGAATTGAGGCTGAGCGTGTACGATTGGCACAGGTTGCCATTGACGAGTATGATCAAGTCCCTAAGATCATAAATGACTTTATGGATGAAATAATTGAATTGGGACCGAATCCATTCAAAGGTTTCTAGGAGGTATTAATCATGGCTGAACGAAATCAAGTGCAGCCGGACCTGGCGTTCGTAAAGGGCGTCATGGAGGCAGGTGGAGACACTGTTAATCGCTGCTATCAGTGCGCAACGTGCTCCATAATCTGCCCTCTGTCCACAGATGAGAGCCCATTCCCCAGAAAGGAGATGCTCTGGGCCCAGTGGGGTCTGGGCTCCAAAGTCGCTGGGGATGCAGATGTCTGGTTGTGTCACAACTGTGGTGATTGCACAAAGTATTGTCCCAGGGATGCCCGCCCCGGGGATGTGCTGAGCGCAATCAGGATAAATGCCGTAAAGCACTATGCCGAACCAAAGGCATTGGCTAATATACTGAACACTGCGGGCGGTGTAATAGGCACTGTAATTGCGTCTATGTTCGCTGTTATGGTAGTGGCATTTCTCTGGTCCTTATACACAAAAGAGGCTTTTCCAATTCCAGAGGGCACTGTTGTATATCACAAGTTCCTGACTGTGATACCGATAGACGCTCTGTACCTTTCCATATTCGGCCTTGTGGCTTACGCCAGCATAAAGGGGGTGCTCCAGTTCTGGAGTGATATCTCCAAGGGTGCCGGATTACGGGATTCATTCACAGGGAAGGCCGCAACGCCTGCCATGGGGCCTTTTCTGGTCAAGTATGTATGGCCTGCTGTTAAGGAGATACTGACCCATGAGCGCTTTAAGAAATGCGGAGAGACGGCGGAGCGTGCAACAGGGCATCTCTGGGTCCTGTGGTCATTCATTATTCTGTTTGTTGTGACCATCATAGTCATGATCCAGGCGGATGTGCTGGCCATTCTATTTCCTGATGCCGGGTTTGAAACACCTCTTGCCCAGTATCATCCGGTTAAGATCGCGGCCAACGTCGGAGCCGTCATGCTCATTGCCGGAATCTGGATGCTCAGGAATATGAGGAACAAGAAGACTGCAGAAGGGACTATTACGAGTTCAACACAGGACTGGATCCTGATATGGCTCATTTTTGCAGTGGGCGTGAGCGGTGTGGCGGCAGAGATAATACGTCTGGCGGACGTGGCGATCCTGGCCTATCCGGTATACGTGCTGCATTTGGGGTGCGTTGCAACTTTGTTCCTTTCCATTCCGTACTCCAAATTTGCTCATCTGCTTTACAGGACCACTGCTTATGTGCATGAGAGTTGGGCAAGGGACGTGAGAGCAGGCAAGGCCGGTTTCGGACTTGAGAAAATGGTGACTGCATGGCAGTATGAAGGAAAAGACGTACATTAGGAGCTAGAGGGCTCGATTGCCCAAGGTAATTACAGGGGCGGCGCCGGTTGGATGTGCGCCGCCCTTTTTTGTGATCAAAAGTGCTTGCTTTTTTTAAACAGGTCACTATTATGGAGAGTTCAGTTTTGCTGGTGTAGCTCAATCGGTAGAGCAGCTGATTTGTAATCAGCAGGTTGCGGGTTCGAGTCCCATCGCCAGCTCCATTGGAAAGGTGCGGAGAGGTTCCCGAGTTGGCCAAAGGGGACAGACTGTAAATCTGTTGGCGATGCCTTCGGAGGTTCGAATCCTCCCCTCTCCACCATTTAGATAGAATTAAGAATTAAGAGCTGGGAATGATGAATTGGGGAGTTGGTCGTGATTTTTTAGGTTTTAACTCTTAATTGGTTCAATTGGTTTTCCTTTGGGCGGGAATAGCTCAATTGGCTAGAGCATTAGCCTTCCAAGCTGAGGGTTGCGGGTTCGAGTCCCGCTTCCCGCTCCATGGAAATAGGTGCCCATGTAGCTCAGTCGGTAGAGCACTTCCTTGGTAAGGAAGAGGTCACCGGTTCAATCCCGGTCGTGGGCTCCATGGTCCTGTGAGTTGTAGCCGAAGTGAAGCCTGTTGCTGGGAACATAAGCAACTACAGTGGTCTAAAAAACATACCATTTGAGGAGTAACAGAGAAAAATGAGCAAGCAAAAATTTGAGCGTACTAAGCCGCACGTCAATGTAGGTACAATTGGTCATATTGATCATGGTAAGACCACGCTTACAGCAGCCATGACTCGTATTTTAGCTGAGAAGGGGAAGGCGG
>PQXE01000029.1:0-18716 GCA_003194495.1 Deltaproteobacteria bacterium | reverse complement strand
ATGAGCAAGCAAAAATTTGAGCGTACTAAGCCGCACGTCAATGTAGGTACAATTGGTCATATTGATCATGGTAAGACCACGCTTACAGCAGCCATGACTCGTATTTTAGCTGAGAAGGGGAAGGCGGCGTATATTCCTTTTGATGATATTGATAAGGCCCCTGAGGAACGGGAGCGTGGTATTACCATAGCTACGGCTCATGTGGAGTATGAGACTGACAATCGTCATTATGCCCATGTGGATTGTCCTGGTCATGCTGATTATATCAAGAACATGATTACAGGTGCTGCTCAGATGGATGGTGCCATTTTGGTAGTTGGTGCTGATGATGGACCGATGCCTCAGACACGTGAGCACATTTTGCTTGCTCGTCAGGTAGGTGTGCCTTCTATGGTAGTTTTTTTGAACAAGTGTGATATGGTTGATGATCCTGAGCTTATTGAGTTGGTTGAGCTTGAGTTGAGGGATCTTCTCAGCAAGTATGAGTTTCCTGGTGATGACATTCCTATTATCAAGGGCAGTGCCCTTGAGGCCTTAAACAATCATACGGACCCTGAGAAGACCAAGTGCATCTTTGAGTTATTGGATGCTCTTGACGATTACATTCCTGAGCCTGTGCGTGATATAGACAAGCCTTTTTTGATGCCGATCGAGGATGTGTTCAGCATTAGTGGTCGCGGTACTGTTGTGACCGGTCGTGTTGAGCGTGGCATACTTCATGTTGGTGAAAATGTTGAGATAATAGGGATTCGTCCTACTCGCAAGACAGTATGTACCGGTCTTGAGATGTTTCGGAAGCTTTTGGACGAGGGTCGTGCCGGTGACAATGTTGGTGTATTATTGCGCGGTACAAAGCGAGATGAAGTTGAGCGTGGTCAGGTAGTAGCAGTACCTGGTTCTATTAAGCCTTATAAGAAGTTTATGGCTGAGGTATATATATTGAGCAAGGAGGAGGGTGGTCGTCACACCCCGTTTTTTGCCGGATATCGTCCGCAGTTTTATTTTCGGACCACGGATGTTACAGGAGTAGTGACGTTGCCTGAGGGTGTAGAGATGGTGATGCCTGGCGACAATGTAACTTTTGATGTTTCGATGATTCAGCCCATAGCCATGGAAGAGGGAGTTCGGTTTGCGATCCGCGAAGGTGGTCGAACAGTCGGGGCTGGCGTGGTAACTAAAATCATAGAGTAGGAGGCTGGCCATGAGAGAGATAGTCACCCTTGCATGTACGGTCTGCAAGCGGCGTAATTATACTACCACGAAGAATAAACGGACTACTCCGGATAAGCTTGAACTTAAGAAGTACTGCCGATTTGACAGAAGACATACGATACACAAGGAGATAAAGTAGTTTTAATATCTGCTTGCAGAACTTCATGCACACGACGGCAAATCGCGGGATACGCTATCTTGTATGTGGTTTAAGCCGGCACAGGAAAGGGCGGATCTCAGCAGGCCAGTAGCTCTAATGGTAGAGCACCGGACTCCAAATCCGGGAGTTGGGGGTTCGAGTCCCTCCTGGCCTGCCATTGTCCGTTATCAGAAAATATAAGTCCACTCCGGCAAGTCGGGAGATTTAAGTGACAAAAAAGAAAGTTAGAAAGGCTCAGAGTAGAAACAAAACACAGGCTGTAACACAAGGCAATGACAAACCTGTCAAAAGCCACTCGTCTAGTCAGGCATCCGGTCGGGCAGATGCCGGTCCTGCTTTGAGCGGCGGTGTTATGGGTTGGGTGGATAAGGTTAAGTCCTTTCTCCTGGAGGTCCGTGTCGAGTTTGACAAAATTACTTGGCCTTCCAGGAAGGAAGCAATTGCGCTGACTACTGCTGTATTGGCAATTACGTTTTTCTTTACTGCGTACCTTGGTTTAGTAGATATTTCCCTGACAAAGTTTGTCAGTTTCCTTATCTATTAACTGTTGATGTATATTGGTTAGTTGCTGTCAGCGGAGGCAATTCATTGAAAATCAATAAGTTAGTCCATCTCACACATGTTTTTCTATAGCTTGTAAATGAGTAACTTTTAATGGCACATAAATGGTACATTGTTCACACTTATTCCGGGTTTGAGCATAAGGTTAAGGTCTCTTTAGAGGAGAGGATTAAGCAGTACGGGATGGAGGAGTCTTTCTCTGGAATCGTTGTCCCTATGGAACAGGTAATAGAAGTCCTGAGAGGAGAAAAGCGTACCTCAGCCAGAAAGATTTTTCCGGGCTATATTCTGGTAAAGATGGAATTAAATGATAACTCGTGGCATCTGGTCCAGGATACCCCAAAAGTGACCGGCTTTATCGGTGGTCTGCAGAATCCGGCACCACTTTCAGATGAAGAGGCTGAAAAAATAATTCGCCAGATGGAAGAACGGGCTCTAAAGCCGGTACCCAAGTATAGCTTTGAAAAGGGTGATAATGTGACTGTGATAGATGGGCCTTTTGCCAATTTCAACGGTGTTATAGATGATGTCAGCCCGGAGAAAGGAAAGATCCGGGTACTTGTCTCAATTTTTGGAAGATCAACACCTGTTGAGCTGGAATTCGGACATGTACAAAAGGCCGGTTAAAGGAGAATACTGATGGCCAAGAAAGTTTTATCATATATCAAACTCCAGATTCCTGCAGGACAGGCAAATCCATCCCCGCCTGTGGGACCCGCATTGGGGCAGCACGGTGTAAATATAATGGAGTTTGTTAAGGCCTTTAATGCAAAAACGCAGGACCAGATGGGGATGATAATCCCTGTTGTGATAACAGTATATGCAGACAGGTCCTTCAGCTTTATTATGAAGACGCCTCCCGCAGCTATTTTGCTTAAGAAGGCGGCAAATATCGAGAAGGGGTCAGGAATTCCTAATCGGGAAAAGGTCGGCAAGGTTACCAGGAAGCAGGTAGAGGAAATCGCCATGAAAAAGGAGCCGGACCTGACCGCTGTTGATCTGAGTGCGGCCGTACGTTCCATTGAAGGTACAGCCCGTAGTATGGGTATTGAAATTATGTAAACGCTTACAGTTCGGTTGGTTGTGGTAAAACGGGCGTTGTAATCCCGTGAACGGTTATGAAATTATTTAAAGGTATATTACGACGATATCGGTTCGATGCAGATATCGTGTGACATGGACTAAGGGAGAAAGATTCCATGGCAAGTCATGGTAAAAAATATTTGGACGCAAGGGCCAAGGTGGATGTCGGCCGAAGGTATGGTTTAAACGAGGCAATAGACGTGGTCCTCAGTACGCACTATGTCAAGTTTGATGAGACCATAGATCTAGCCGTAGTGCTGGGGGTAGATCCCAGGAAGGCAGATCAGAATGTGAGAAGTTCTGTTGTACTTCCTCATGGTACGGGACGTACTCAAAGGGTCCTGGCAATTGCTAAGGGTGAAAAGGCTAAAGAGGCTGAAGATGTCGGCGCCGATTATGTTGGGGCCGAGGATGTGATAGAAAAGATAAAAGGAGGTTGGCTTGATTTTGATAAAGTTGTTGCCACTCCTGATATGATGTCAATGGTTGGCAGGATCGGCAAGATTCTCGGTCCAAGAGGTATGATGCCGAATGCTAAGACCGGAACCGTCACCTTTGATGTTGCCCGGGCGGTTAATGAGATAAAGGCAGGAAAGGTGGACTTCCGGGTAGACAAGGGTGGGGTTGTCCATGTTCCCTTGGGCAAGGTTTCCTTTGGCTCCAATAAAATCAAGGAGAATTTTGTATCGCTTGCTGAGACGTTACTCCGTATAAAGCCTTCTACAAGCAAGGGGGCCTATGTGCGGAGTGTTGCACTATCCACTACAATGGGACCAGGAGTGAAGGTGGATCCCTCTGAGGTTAAAACAGTCACTTCCTAAATAATATAATGTTGAATCTTGAATTAAGGCACTGGGCTATATTCTGAACATGTGGATTCTGAATTTTTGAGGAATAATATTATATTTTTTCCGCAATTCATAATGCAACATTTTTTATATTTGCTCATTAGTCAGAGACAGTAGGTACGCCTCATGTGTTTAATAGAGCTGGTCAGGCACTTAGCTCTACCTACCTAGATAGGTGAGACCTCTGCCTTTGGCAGTAAAAAATAACTGCCTATGGTAGAAAGGGGGGAGAAATTTGGCTTTAAAGCTTAAGGAAAAAGAGACCATAGTTGAGGATCTGCATGAGAAGTTTTCCAGGTCTGAAGCTGTAGTTATAACTCGGTTTTCAGGTCTCGACGTTGCTGGTGCCAATGAACTTCGAAAGAAGCTCAGGGAGTCAGGTGCCGAGTTCAAGGTATCAAAAAATACTCTTTTTAAAAGGGCCATAAAGGGCACTTCGGCAGAAGTGCTTTCAGATCAGTTTTCAGATCCTAATGCCGTGGCCTTTGCCTCTGAAGATCCGGTGTCTATGGCCAAGGTTTTGGTGGAGTTCGCAAAGAAGAGTGAGATCCTTGAGATCCGCAGCGGCGTTTTGAATGGAAAATTTATTGATATTGCCCAGATCCAGACCTTGTCAGAACTGCCAAGCCGGGAGGTTCTGCTTGCAAAGCTGCTCACAGTTTTTGTCGCTGTTCCTACAGGTCTTGTCAGGGCCCTGTCAGGTATACCGCGAAAGCTGCTATATACGTTCAGGGCAATTGAAGATCAGAAAAACAATGATAATCGCCGCGGATCAGTCGCGAGCACGTAGGCAAGCTTGCTTGCCTGCGCGCGCAGTCGACTGCATTCGCTGGTTGTGAGGCGCGGAGCGCCTCGCAGCCGGCGGATGGCAATCCGCGGCGATTGTCGAGGACGCGCAGCGTCCTCGACAACAATTGAATAAGTGGTTCTGCTCAAAATCAGCTCAAAGCTCAAAGCTCAAGGATCTATCGTAATCAACCCCTTTCAGCTTCAGGCTTTCAGCTCTTATGCAACGCAACAGACAGGTTGTCTTTAGCAGAATTATAGATAGTTAATAAGGAGATTGAAATGGCTATTTCCAAAGAGGATGTAATTGAATTTATTTCTAATATGACAGTGCTTGAACTCTCTGAGCTAGTCAAGGAGTTGGAGGATAAGTTTGGTGTAAGTGCAGCGGCGCCGGTCGCAGTGGCTGCCGGTGCAGTTGCCGGTGAAGGGGGCGGCGCCCCTGTTGAGGAACAGACAGAGTTTGATGTTGTCCTGGTAGAATTCGGCGATCAGAAGATCAAGGTAATCAAGGAGGTCAGGGCTGTAACAAGTTTAGGCCTTAAGGAAGCTAAAGATCTGGTGGAGAGCGCGCCCAAGGCCATCAAGGAAGGTGTTTCTAAAGACGAGGCCGAGAAGATAAAGGAACAGGTCGAGAGTGTCGGCGCAAAGGTAGAGATAAAATAACCAGGAAATATTCACAACGATATAAAAAATTGCGCATCCAATGCCGGTTGCCGCTTGATCATCTTGTATGGGCGGGGATAAACCCCGCCCATACATTTCAGATTCCCCCCAATTGTCAATAATGTGCAACGAAAAACGCTACCCCGAGGCAGTACTCTATGACAAAAAATCAAGCACTACCCGTGAGAAAGAATTTTGGTCGTGTAAAAAAAGTCATTGATATTCCCAACTTAATCGAGATGCAGCAGTGTTCCTACGCCAAGTTTTTGCAAAAAGACGTGGCTCCGGAAGCCAGAGAGGATGTTGGGATTCAGGCGGCATTTCAAAGCGTCTTTCCGATAACGGATTTTACCGGTGCATCTTCTATTGAATTTGTTCAATACTCTATAGGTGAGCCCAAATACTCTGAGGAAGAATGTCTTTCCCGCGGCGTGACCTATGAGTCGCCGGTGAAGATGGTGGCGCGACTCCTTTCTTATGACGTAGATAAAGAAAGCGGAGTACAAAGTATACGGGATATCAAGGAACAGCAGATTTACTTTGGCGCCATTCCCCTTATGACCAGAACCGGCACCTTTATTATTAATGGTACCGAGCGAGTAGTGGTCAGCCAGCTTCAGCGTTCTCCAGGGGTGTTCTTTGACCACGACAAGGGAAAGACACATGCCAGCGGGAAATTGCTTTACTCAGCCAGAGTCATCCCGGTCCGTGGTTCCTGGATAGACTTGGAGTTTGATCCCAAAGACATTTTGCATGTCCGGATAGATCGCAGGCGGAAGTTTCCTGTAACAGTGCTGCTGAAAGCCATGGGTTACAGCACTGAAGATTTGCTAAGTATTTTTTATAACTGGGATACGTATGTAATTGACGGCAAATTTTTGTATCGTAGGGTGAACACAGAGACCATGTTAGGCCAGAAGGCTACTCTGGACGTGGTGAATCCTGATACAGGCGATATCCTTTTACGCAAGAATCGCAAGTTTTCCCGGACCATGATGAAGAAATTTGAGGAATCAGGTGTCATCATGGTACCTGTTGAAGAAGATGATCTAACAGAAAAGATCGTGGCCCTTGATGTGGTAAATCCTGAAACCGGGGAGGTGTTGATTCCCATGAATTCTCCGGTCACGAAAAAGGATTTGGCGCTTTTAAGGGAGATTGGAATCACAGAGTTACAGATTTTGTTTATCGATGGCATCAAGGTAAGTTTTTCCATCAGGGACACGTTACTTCAGGACAAGACACAGAATCAGGAAGAGGCTATTATAGAAGTATTCCGGAGACTTCGTCCCGGCAGTCCCCCGATACCCGAGGTGGCTGAGAAGTTTTTTAATGCTCTTTTTTTCAATCCTGGCACCTATGATCTTTCTGAGGTGGGCCGTTATAAGATCAATCAAAGGCTGGGCATGGATTTGCCTCTTTCCCTGAAGGTCCTTACGACTGAGGACATAATGGAAACAGTGAGGGAATTGGTCCGTTTAAGGGATCGGCAGGGGCAGGTGGATGATATAGATCATTTAGGCAACCGCCGGGTCAGATCAGTGGGTGAGCTTATAGAGAACCAGTACAGGATCGGGCTGGTCCGGATGGAGCGGGCTATCAAAGAGAGAATGACCCTTCAGGAAGTTGAGGCGTTAATGCCTAATGATTTGGTAAATCCTAAGCCTGTTACTTCTGTCATCAAGGAGTTTTTCGGCTCCAGTCAGCTTTCCCAGTTCATGGACCAGACCAACGCGCTGGCAGAAATCACCCACAAGCGAAGGTTATCTGCTTTGGGGCCGGGTGGCCTGTCCAGGGAGAGGGCCGGGTTTGAGGTGCGAGACGTACATCCCACTCATTATGGGAGGATTTGTCCCATTGAAACCCCGGAAGGTCCAAATATCGGACTGATAGTTTCTTTGAGTTCCTTTGCCAGAATAAACAAGTATGGTTTTGTGGAGACTCCTTACCGTAAGGTTAAGGATCGCAGGACTACAGGGAAAGTGGTCTATATGACTGGTATTGAAGATGAAAAGGAGACTATCGCACAGGCAACAGTTAGTCTTGATGATAACGGATATATTATTGATGACAATGTTGGTGTCAGGAGAATGGGCGAGTTCGTTATTGTACCGGCAGATGATGTTACTGCTATAGACGTGGCCCCAAACCAGTTGGTCAGTGTTTCCGCAGGTCTTATACCATTTTTGGAAAATGATGATGCAAACCGGGCCTTGATGGGTTCCAACATGCAGCGGCAGGCAGTTCCTCTGCTGGTTTCAGAGGCTCCGCTCGTTGGTACCGGGATGGAGATGATAGTAGCTACGGATTCCGGTGTGACTGTAGTTGCAAAAAAGGACGGGTATATAGAAGACGTCGATGCTACACGCCTGGTAGTGGTTTACGATGAGGATGAGTCCAATGAATTACCGGTGGAGGTCAAGATACATAAACTCACCAAGTACCAGAAGTCCAATCAGACAACAACACTCAATCAAAGACCAATAGTGATTCCATGGCAAGAATTTAAAAAAGGAGACGTTCTTGTAGACGGTCCATCTACTGACAATGGAGAACTGGCATTAGGCAAGAATGTTGTAGTGGCTTTTATGCCTTGGCGAGGCTACAACTTTGAAGATGCAATGGTCGTGAGTGAACGTCTGGTCAAAGAGGATGTTTACACATCGATACATATTGAGGAATTTGAGTTGGAGGCCAGGGACACTAAGCTGGGTAAGGAGGAGATAACCCGCGACATACCTAATGTAGGGGAAGACGCCCTCAGTGATCTGGATGATAGCGGCATAATACGTGTAGGGGCGGAGGTTAAGCCCGGAGACATACTTGTAGGCAAGATTACACCAAAGGGAGAGACCCAGCTTACTCCGGAGGAGAAGCTCCTTAGGGCCATCTTCGGTGAGAAGGCAGGAGACGTAAAGGATACATCTCTCAGGGTGTCGCCGGGAATCCAGGGTGTGGTGATAGATGCCAAGGTTTTTTGCCGTAGAGGTGTGGAAAAAGACGAACGGATCCAGGCCATTGAGGACATTGAAATAGCACGCGTACTTAAGGATCAGGCGGACGAGATCAATGTGATTCGCCGGACTGCTCTTAAAAAGCTGGAGAGTCATCTCCTGGGGCAGAAGGCATCGGTTTCTATAATAGATAGTAAGGGCAAGGTCTATCTTGATGCCGGGGATGAGATTACAAGTGATATGCTCCGGAAGATACCTATCCATCGTTTGAGAGATCTCATGCTGGAGGGTAGCCGGAGTCTGATTCCTGTAGTGAGTGATGTGCTGTCCTGGTATGAGGGTGAGGTCCAACGAATAACTACCTACTTTGAGGGTAAAATTGAGCGTCTGAAGAAGGGGGATGACCTTCCGCCAGGTGTGATTAAGATGGTCAGAGTCTGTGTGGCAATGAAGCGGAAGCTGGCTGTAGGTGACAAGATGGCCGGGCGTCATGGCAACAAAGGTGTGGTTTCTACTATCGTGCCGATAGAGGATATGCCATATTTTGCAGACGGCACTCCGGTTGACATTGTTTTGAATCCCCTGGGTGTACCTTCACGGATGAATGTGGGCCAGCTCTTGGAGATCCATCTGGGTTGGGCTGCAAAAAATCTCGGGGCGCAACTGGCTGAATTGGCAAAAGATTATAAGATCGACAAGATCAAGAAAAGAATGGCCGATATCTACTCGCAAGACGAGCTGAATGCTTTGATAAGCGGCATGGATGACGAACAGTTGCGAAATTTTGCCTTGAGCCTTGAACAGGGTGTACCGGTTGCGACTCCGGTGTTTGACGGAGCACATGAGGACCAGATTCGCAAGCTCTTGGTAGAGTCTGGACAATCAGAACTTGGCGAGGTGGTTCTTTACGATGGTTATACCGGAGAGGCTATAGCCGAGCCGGTCACTGTCGGGGTTATGTATGTATTGAAACTTCACCACTTGGTGGATGATAAGATACATGCTCGCTCTACAGGTCCATATTCTTTGGTTACGCAGCAGCCCCTTGGAGGAAAGGCCCAGTTTGGTGGGCAGCGATTAGGTGAGATGGAGGTGTGGGCCATGGAGGCCTACGGCGCTGCTTATTGTCTTCAGGAGTTTCTGACAGTCAAGTCCGACGATGTGGTCGGAAGATCCAGGATGTATGAAAAGATCGTCAAGGGCAACAATTTCCTTGAAGCAGGTCTTCCTGAGTCCTTTAATGTTTTAGTGAAGGAACTTCAGGGTTTGTGTATGGATATAGAGTTGCAGGAGTGATACGGGGGTTTCACTGAATGGAAGATATTCTTTCCCTTTTTACAAAGCCAAAAGATCCTTTAAGCTTTAAATCAGTCAGGATTTCTCTGGCATCTCCTGAGAAAATTCTCGGAAGGTCACATGGAGAGGTAAAGCAACCTGAGACCATCAACTACCGGACCTTTAAGCCGGAACGGGAAGGCCTTTTTTGTGCCAAGATTTTTGGCCCTGTAAAGGATTATGAGTGCCTGTGCGGGAAGTACAAGCGCATGAAACATCGGGGCGTCATTTGCGAAAAATGCGGGGTTGAGGTCATCCAGTCAAAAGTCCGGCGGGAGCGGATGGCCCACATTTCCCTGGCAGCTCCGGTAGCTCATATATGGTTTTTAAAGAGCCTTCCCAGCAAAATCGGCGCTCTTTTGGATTTGAGTTTGAAAGAGCTCGAAAGGGTCCTATACTTTGAGTCGCACATAGTGATCGAATCGGAGATGCCGGAGATCCCTGTGGGCACTCTTATGTCCGATGAGGCCTATTACAAGAATAAGGAGCAATTCGGTGATAAGTTTAAGGTAGATATTGGAGCGGAAGCAGTACATTTGATGTTAAAGCGTCTCGATCTGGATGCCTTGTCTGTGGAACTCCGTGGAGAGATGCTCAAGACTCGTTCAGAAGCCAAAAGAAAAAAGTTCGGCAAGCGGCTAAGGGTCATTGAGGCCTTTCGGGATTCAGGTAACGAGCCTGAATGGACGATTCTGAGCGTTATTCCGGTCCTTCCTCCGGATCTGAGACCTTTGGTTCCTTTGGATGGAGGGCGATTTGCCACATCGGACCTCAATGACCTTTATCGCAGGGTCATCAATCGGAATAATCGACTCAAGAAGCTCAAAGAGCTTGATGCCCCGGACATCATCATCCGGAATGAAAAAAGGATGCTCCAGGAGGCAGTGGATGTCCTTTTTGATAATGGCCGGAGGGGCCGGGTAGTTACAGGGCCGAACAAGCGTCCTTTGAAATCATTATCAGATATGCTGAAGGGCAAGCAGGGGCGTTTTCGTCAAAACCTTCTTGGGAAAAGAGTCGATTACTCAGGACGTTCGGTCATTGTAGTAGGTCCGGAACTCAGGCTTCACCAGTGCGGTCTGCCAAAGCGGATGGCAATAGAACTCTTTAAGCCCTTTATTTATAATAAACTTGAAGAAAAGGGGCTTGTTACCACTATCAAGAGTGCCAAAAAAATGGTGGAAAAGGAGGCCCCGGAGGTATGGGACGCCCTTGATGAAGTTGTAAGGGAGCACCCCATTTTTCTGAATCGTGCTCCTACTCTACACCGTTTGGGTATTCAAGCCTTTGAGCCCATACTTGTTGAAGGTAAGGCCATTCAGCTCCATCCATTGGTGTGCGTTGCATACAATGCGGATTTCGATGGGGACCAGATGGCAGTCCATGTTCCCCTGTCAGTAGAGGCCCAGACAGAAGCAAGGGTACTCATGATGTCAACCAACAATGTGCTTTCTCCTGCCCATGGGGAGCCTATCATCATAGCTACTCAGGATATAGTCCTTGGCATATATTACATGACCAGGGACAGGTTGAATGCAAAGGGTGATGGCAAGGTATTTGGTTCCAAAGAAGAGGTGTTGCTTGCATGGGAGGCGGGTGTTGTCCATCTACAGGCCAGGATTAAGGCCAGGATTCGAGGTGAGCTGACAGAGACCACTGTGGGCAGGGTAATCCTCTCGGATATTCTACCTGAGGAGGTGACTTTTTCTATTATTAATAAGACCATGCGCAAGAAGGATCTTGCCGGACTCATTGATGAGAGTTACCGCAAAGCAGGGGCCAAAAAGACAGTGATTTTGGCGGATCACCTCAAGGACATGGGATATCGCTTTGCCACTCTGGCCGGGATTTCCGTTGGTATAAACCATATGATGGTTCCTGTGCAAAAGGAGGAAATCCTTGAAAAGGCCCAGAAAGAGGTGTCAGAGGTCCAGCATCAGTACTCTGAGGGTCTGATTACTGACGGAGAACAGTACAACAAGGTGATTGATATCTGGACCAGGGCCACCGATGAGGTGGCGAAAGAGATGATGGATGGTATTTCAGTAGAATACCACCGTGGGGCTGACGGAAAGGCGATATCCACCCCCAGTTTCAATCCTATTTTTATTATGGCTGATTCCGGCGCCAGGGGCAGTAAGGACCAGATCAGGCAGCTTGCAGGAATGCGCGGCCTGATGGCTAAACCGTCAGGTGAGATCATAGAGACTCCCATTCAGGCAAATTTCCGTGAGGGCTTGAGTGTGCTGGAGTATTTTGTATCTACTCACGGGGCACGTAAGGGTTTGGCAGACACGGCCCTTAAGACCGCCAATTCCGGCTATCTCACCCGGCGTCTGGTTGATGTTGCTCAGGACGCTACCATAACAGAAGAGGATTGTGGGACCATTGACGGTATAGAGATTGGGCACCTTATGGAAGGTGGTGAGATCATCCAGCGTCTGGGCGAGCGTATCCTTGGGCGCGTAGCCCTGATGGACATAGTTGATCCTGTGACAGGAGAAGTCCTTGTCAAGTCCGGTGAGCAGATTGACGAGGAGGGAGTCCGTAAAATAGAGGAGGCGGGTATTCCCAATGTTGAGATCCGATCTGTGCTCACCTGCAGATCTCCTTATGGTGTCTGCGCCAAGTGCTACGGGAGAGATTTGGCCCGTGGCGGCATTGTGGCCATGGGAGAGGCAATCGGTATTATAGCCGCAGAGTCCATAGGGGAACCTGGAACACAACTTACCATGCGGACCTTTCATATTGGTGGTACTGCCAGCGGTAAGGTGGAGCAGGCTGAAATTTGCTCAAGGGGATCTGGTTCAGTGCATTTTGAGAGGTTGAATACTGTTCAAAATCCAGCAGGCAGGCAGGTAGTGTTGAACCGAAACGGAGAAATAGTGATTGTGGCCCCGGATGGACGTGAGAGAGAGCGCTTCCCGGTAATATACGGCGCCGAACTGGTAGTAAGGGAAGGCCAGGAGATAGATGCCGGGAAGAAGCTTGCCCTGTGGGATCCGTTTACCATACCGATTCTCACAGAGGTGCCAGGTGTGGTGAAGTTCGGGGATCTTATTGAGGGCATCACCATGAAGGAGAAGGTGGATCCGGTCACCGGAAAGGCAAGCAGGGTGGTGATACAGTACCGTGCAGCAGATTATCAGCCCAGGATTTCCATAAAGGACGAGAGGGGACGCACCTCGAAGCTGGCCAAGGGCAAAGGCGAGGCCCGCTACCAGCTCCCGGTAGGGGCCATTATCACTGCCAATGTGGGAGATAAGGTGGCGGCTGGAGAGCCTCTAGCCAGAATCCCCAGAGAGACCACCAAGACTAAGGATATTACAGGGGGTCTTCCGAGGATCGCCGAGCTTTTTGAGGTAAGAAAGCCCAAGGAGTATGCTGTTATTACGGAAATCGACGGAGAGGTTTCTTACGGCAAGGATATTAAGAGCAAGAGGCGGGTGGTTGTTACTCCAGAGTATGGTGACGCAAAGGAATATTTGGTACCCAAGGGCAAGTATATAAAGGTCCATGAAGGAGATTATATCCGGGCAGGAGAGTCGCTGATGGACGGTGTCATCGATCCTCATGACTATCTCAGGGTGAAGGGCATAAAGGACCTTGCTCGGTACATGGTGGGCGAGATTCAAGAGGTATACAGGCTCCAGGGCGTAAAGATTAATGATAAACACATCGAAGTGATAGTGAGGCAGATGCTGCGCAAGGTAAAGATCACCGGTGTGGGAGACAGTATATTCATGCTTGGAGAGCAGGTTGAAAGCCGTCGCTTTGAGGAGGAAAATGATCGGATAATGAGAGAAGAAGGAGGTGAGCCTGCTTCGGCAGAACCTATGCTTCTTGGTATTACCAGGGCGTCTCTCAGCACGGATAGCTTTATTTCAGCAGCATCTTTCCAGGAGACTACCAAGGTCCTGACCGAAACCTCTATAGCCGGCAAGGTGGATTACCTGAGAGGGCTAAAAGAAAATGTAATCATGGGCCGTCTCATACCTGCCGGTACCGGAAAGGTTTTCTACGAAGAGAAAGAGCGCAGACGGGCTGCGGCGGATTGATGGTGATGTGTGACGAATAGAGTAAGGCCGGGCAAAAAAGCCCGGCCTTTTTTATTATGGCCTGTCCCTTACCTTTCATATCCCGGCAGATTGATTGTAGAGCACGAGCCGGTATCACATGTGTGATGCTCCACGGGAGGTTGAGACCGGGAAGCACTACTTGGGCGTTTATCTACAGCAACATTGGCAACACTCATGAGCTTGCCGACATTGGAACTCTCGCATTTGGGGCACGAAACTGAGTCCATCTCATTTTTGCTCATAATGAGGAGTTCAAATATGTAGTCACAATTCAAACACCTAAATTCATGAATGGGCATGTTATTAGTCCTCCATTAAGGGAATCATTTGCATCTATGTTTACAAAGAGTAATTAGTAATTATTTACTCCATGCCTTGGCAGTGTGAACGGTTTACAATAAACAAATATGTACAGAATTGAAAGTATCTTCTCAATAAATCTGGGTATGTTGATCAGATACACGCTTGATTTGAAAGATGAACATCGAACATCGAACGTCCAACATCGAATGAAAAAACAAACACCCAATGCCGAACATTCAACAGCTATTTCTGCTTCTTCATTTTTTCCCATTCAACATTCGATGTTGGACGTTCGATGTTCATTACTAAATTTAGGTCCCCTAACATGTGAATGCGTCCGTAATTAACCACTTTCAGCTTTCAGCTTATGCAACGCAGCAGATGTGGTATTTTTAGCGGAATCAGTGGATGGTAATATACGGCTTATTATGGATCTGATTGAATTTGTGGCTAAGCTTAAAAAAAGAGCAGGCGAAGATGCTGGGATGGTCTTGATCCACAATGGGATTGTGCGAAATTCCAGCAGGGACGGAAGACCTGTTAAATCCATTGAGGTAAAAGCGGATTGGGGAAAGTTGTCCCAAATACTGGCCGATACGCGAAAACTCCCTGGTATTATGGCGGCTGAGGCTGAAATACAAGAGGGAAGACTGTGCGTGGGAGAAGATATTATGCTTCTCGGACTTGCCGGAAGTACCAGGGAATATGTTATTACGGCACTGGCATCTACTCTGGACAGAATAAAGAAAGATGTCACCATAAAGCAGGAGTTCAGTAGTTGACAACACAGAAAGATAGTGATCTGCGGCCTGAGGTGATAAAGGTATGCAGGCAATTATATAATAAGGGCTTGATTGCCGCTGCAGATGGAAATGTAAGCGTTCGACTTTCCGGAGGGGACGTCCTTATAACTCCCAGCGGTATGCACAAAGGATTTTTGAATGAGTCGGACTTGGTTGTGGTGGATTCTGAAGGGCATGTACTTAATGGGTCGGGCCGCCCTTCTTCAGAGCTGGTCATGCACACGGCAATCTACCGGCAGGACCCGGTGACCACGGCAGTAGTGCACACCCATCCTCCCTGGACTCTGGCGCTCAGTCTGTCAGATAATGAATTGTTGCCCCATTTACTAATTGAGGGCAAGATGTTTCTTGGAGAGGTGACCACTGTGCCCTTTGAAATGCCCGGCACCGAGGATTTGGCCCGTGCGGTTGTGGGTGCATTGCATAAAGGGCCTGCCCAGATTCTTGCCCATCACGGAGCTGTCACCAGGGGGCCGAGTCTTTGGAAGGCCTTTGAGCTCATGGAATGCCTGGAGCACACTTCCCGCATAACAGCATTGGCAAAGATGCTGGGAGAACCCATGCCCTTGCCGGAAGGAAAAATATGATAGAAATACGTCAGCTCCAGGTCTTTTTGGCTGTGTGGGAAAATCGCAGCTTCAGCCGGGCAGCCCACGAGGTGCACCTTACCCAGCCGACAGTAAGTGGTCATATCCGGGTCTTGGAAGAGACTTTGGACGTTCGATTGTTCGACCGGAGCGGGAAAGATGTAACGCCAACCAATGCCGGCGAAGTTCTTTATCCTTTTGCGCGTCAGATATTAAGACTTAATCTCCAGGCTGAACAGGAAATTGTAATGTTTTTAGGGCAGGAAAAGGGCAGCCTGGACCTTGGAGGCAGCAATATCCCAGGTCAGTATATTCTTCCAAGTGTGATTGGTAGATTCAAGGCTGAGCGCCCTAACATTAAGGTGATGCTGCGTATAGCGGATACGGCCGCAATCGTTGCTGCTGTTGCCAATGGTGAACAGGAACTCGGAATGGTAGGGGCTGTTGTCCGGAAAAAAGGCCTTAGCTTTAAACCCTGCTTTCACGATGACATGGTCCTGATCGTACCACCGGGTCACCGCCTTGCTGATTGCGGACAGGCGTCTATAGAAGACCTTGCATCCGAGCCCTTTGTTTTGAGAGAAAAGGGGTCGGGCACGCGTTTGGCCACTGAGCGTGCCATGCAGGCTGCAGGAAATTTGCAGTTCAGCGACCTTCAAATTGTGGCAGAGATGGGAAGTACTGAAGCAATCCGCCAGGCGGTGAGGGCAGGGCTTGGGTGCTCCATTATTTCCCTGCGTGCCGTGACGGACGATCTGGAGCACGGCTTGTTACACGCCCCTGTCCTGCAAGGAGTCCAACTTAAAAGGCAGTTTTATCTGATATGGCATAATCAGCGGACCCTTTCACCTCTTGCTCATGCCTTTCGTAATTTTTTGCTGTCGGAGGACCTTTCTTAAATCCAGACCATGGGCTATATAGTCCTTTATGCAATCTATGGCCCGACTATGAGGTATTTTTCTTTCCGGCGATCCTTGAAGTTTCAAGAAATACAAAGCAATCTCTGTCATTAAGCCCTTCCAGTATTTGCGCGGCATCCAGAGGATAGGGCCTTCCAGTGACATAGGGTAGCTTCATGATCGAATTCTTTATTCCGGAAATAAGTTGAGGATATGAAAAAAGCTTGTTCATATCGGTGAATTGCTTCCGGTTGTGCAATACGTCATCACTGGGCTGATCAACATCCGGTTTCACAGAGGACCGCTCGTACCTCGCGGCCTGTGAACCGGGGCGTTGGGTGCTAAAATCAATAAAATATTGACATGGGTAATACTGTTAGTTATACTATTAATATTTTAATGGAGGTTAATAGTATGGCAAATGTTAAGACAGCTATATCAATAGAAAGACCAACTTTTGAACAAATGAATGTTCTTGCAAAAGACTTGAATATTTCAAGAAGTCGTGTTTTTGCATTGGCTGCTCAAGAATTCATACAGCGTCATAAAAATATTAAGCTTCTTCAATTACTTAATGAAGCCTACGATGATTTGCCTGAATCTGAACCAATAGTGTCCAAGATGCGTCCACGGCATTACAAAGTGGTGAAAGATCAATGGTAATAAATCAAGGCGATGTATTTTGGATAGAATTCAGGGAACCCGCAGGGTCTGAACCTGGTTATCGTCATCCTCATGTTGTCATTCAAAACAATCTTTTCAATCGAAGCCGTATCAATACGGTTGTAGTCTGCACGTTAACATCAAATCTTAAGAGATCTAACGCACCGGGTAATGTAACATTGAGCAAAGGGGAAGCTAACTTACCTAAAAAAAGTGTTGTGAATATTTCTCAGATCTTCACCGTAAATAAAAGCGATTTGTCCGAAAAAATCGGAACGTTGTCTGTAAATCGTATATCTCAAATTTTAACTGGCATAAGGCTTCTTACTGAGCCAAGAGAAGTAGATTGGAATAAATAGGTTGCACCCAATCAGGCGCTTGACCTTATGTGGAATGCTACCATAAACTCTCTTTCGATAACGTAATGGTCGGCTTTTCTCACCATAGCCCACGTTTCCGCAAGCTCCCCGGATAAGAACGTTCACCCTGTTGAATTTCCCGAAGGGAACTCTATTCAAGTGTGACCGGCATGGTCACGAACTAGCTGGTGCAAGTCCAGCCATAACCCTGAAAGAAGGGAATATGTAGGCGAAAGCAAGGGTGCCCGAAGAAACTTCATAGATCTGCCTGATGAGGGATAAAACGGTGAAATGGGGCCAATGAGGGATCTGAAAGAAGCTGGAGCCAAAATTGCCACCTAAACTCGGTGTGAACCTCTGGTAGGCTTTACAGGAGGGCGAGGTACCTTGGACTACCGAAGCCCGATATCCTTTTCGTAATTCTGTAGGGTAGAGGAGGTAGGTGGGCAATGAAAGTGCGTGATCTTACCCGGTGAAGGGCCGTCTGCACGCCGGGCTTGTTGTAACTGCGACAGCTATGCCCTAAGCGAAACAGAAATGTTGTCGTTATGGACAGAGGGTCTACAGATGAAGCCGTAGTAGGCGTAAAATCGGTAGCCGATGAGGATGCGGTGACGTATCTGAGGGTAAAACTACCGGAAAGCGACCGGGAGGTTGGAGCCGAAGGGTGGAACATGTGACATGGAAACGGAATCTCAGAATAGTGGTTGTTACGAGTCCAGCCATAGGAGTTTCCTTTTAAGGGAAGACGTATACATTCTGCTACAATAAAGGAAATACGGGACAATGACAAAACAACTCAAAACGAAAGACAAAATGAGACAACGTAGCCTGTTTGTTGATGAACGAAGTCTCTTCGAGAAACTGTGCGACCAGAGCAATCTTGAAGCTGGTTTCAAGGCGGTAAAGAAGAACGGGGGAGCGCCAGGAATAGATGGCGTAACCATAAAAGAGTTCGAGAGCCGCTTGGAAGAAGAGCTGGTACAGCTGCAGTTGGAGATTGCAAGCTGGAACTATAAACCAAGTCCGGTGCGCCGGGTAGAAATACCCAAGCCCGGCAAAGGAGCCGGAGTTCGCTTGCTCGGAGTACCTTGTACACGTGACAGGGTGGTTCAGGCAACGATCAAGCTGCTCCTTGAGCCTATACTCGATCTAACCTTTTCAGACCACAGTTACGGTTGATAGTCGTTAATTGTCACGTGATATACGCTTGATATACTTTTAACTATATGATAATTTACTTTTAAAAAATAAGGAAATAATAAATGATTATTAAAACTAATATTCTTAGTTGCTCTCATTGTGGTAGTAAATATCTTGTTAAGAATGGATTTGACTCTAATAATGGTAAACAGCTTTACAAATGTAAGGATTGTAACAGATATGGCAGGGAGAATCCACAACATTCTAAATATTCG
>PQXE01000159.1 GCA_003194495.1 Deltaproteobacteria bacterium | reverse complement strand
AACGTGTCGTTTGAGAGATCAGGATCCATGGGCCTACATTGCTCAAACTATTGCACTCGCCCGTAAAGGTATCGGCCCTGCATCAATTCCCACACAATAAAAAGTAGGGGGGAGTGAACGGTTACGGCGAAAGTATCGCAGCCGAAACCGGCAATATTGTGAACGGAATCGTCAGCTTCAGAAATGCCGGGATGAGAAAAGGCGGGCACGTCTTGCAAAGATGGACGCGTCGAGTCCTTTTTTTAGAGTTAAAGCAGGAACATACCAACTTCTACCTGGAGATCCGCATCTTGCAAAGATGGACGCGTTAATGGTTAAAATTGTACCTATTTCAGTATGTTAGGCACATCTTGCAAAGAAGGACTCGATAGCCCTTTAGAGCCTCTTTCTCTATGATGGGAAGTAAAGGAGGTGGAAGGCCATGATTGAGAAGAAGCCACTTGTTTCTGACCGGATACGCAAGATAACCGGCAGCTTTGCCTTTATTGAGCATCGTTTTCTGCGTAAAGGTTTCTGGACAAATCTTACCCATCACGAACTACTGCTTTACATCTTTCTTGTGCTGGCAGCAGACCGGCAGGGCTTGTCTTATTACAGCTTTGACAAGATATGCTCTTTGCTTGCCGTTACTCCGGACGAATATATCCTGGCCCGGAACGCTCTGATCGAAAAAGACCTGGTTGCCTTTGACGGTCTTCTGTTTCAGGTGCTTTCCCTGCCGGAACAACCAGTAAACCAGCGGGTCCGGCTTTTGACTTCGAAGGAAGACATGGAGCAGCAGGATCCGGCCACGGTTCACGAGCTTATCCGTAAAAGCCTGGGAGGGAATCATGCTTGACAAAAAGACTGTTTTTGAGATTCACCGCTTGGCAGACCAGGGAGTCTCCATAAAAAAGATTGGTGAGATACTGGTAAAAGACAGGAAAACAGTAAAGAAATATCTGAACGATCCCCGGTTAACCAGAAAGCCGGCTAACAGAAAGAGCAAGCTGGACCCATTCAAGAACGAAATTGACCGGCTGCTTACTATCAACGCCAGCGCCTCTGCGGTCGTTATCCAACAAAGACTGGCGGAAAAAGGCTATGATGGAGGACTGTCCATCCTCAAAAACCACCTGAAGAAAGTTCGTGGAACTCGAAATAGGCGGGCGTATATCCGTTTTGAGTCAGAACCGGGCCACCAGTGTCAGATAGA
>PQXE01000158.1 GCA_003194495.1 Deltaproteobacteria bacterium | reverse complement strand
TTTGGCTGTCAACACATATCATACTATTTTATTTGATATAAATGGTGTTGTTTATTTGATAAGGCTAAAATGGTGTTGTTATAGTTGTGCTTTAGTATGTTATTTTATTTTTGAGTCAACACTAAGGTTCAAGGTTCAGGAGAACAAAATGTCCAATGAAAGTTTAACTGAAGAAATCCGTGTATTGGCACAGGAGAAAAACGCCATCATTCTTGCTCACAATTACCAAGTGCCGGAGGTACAGGATATTGCAGACCTTGCCGGGGATTCTCTGGCACTGAGTATCCAGGCATCAGAGACCGAAGCCGATATCATAATATTTTGCGGGGTCCGTTTTATGGCTGAGACTGCGGCCATTGTTTGTCCGGATAAAAAAGTGATACTGCCTGTAAAAGAAGCGGGCTGTGGTATGGCGGATATGCTGAATGCCGCGGAGTTGATGGCTGTGAAAGAAAAATATCCGGGCGTGCCTGTGGTCACATATGTGAATTCTACAGCCGAAGTAAAAGCGGAAAGCGACATCTGTTGTACCTCAGCCAATGCTGTACAGGTCGTTAAATCCTTAAAGACCCCTGATGTCCTTATGACCCCGGACAAGAATCTGGCAATGTGGGCACAGAGACACACAGATCAAAAAATCCATTACTGGCTTGGTTACTGTCCGATTCACGATGATCTCACTGTTGCCCAGGTCAAGGATGCAAAAGCCGCCCATCCCGAGGCTTTGCTGATGGCCCATCCAGAGTGCCCTCCAGAGGTGCTGGACATGGCGGATGCGGTAAGAAGCACCAGCGGCATGCTGACCTTTGCAGCAGAATCCAAGGCAAAGGAATTCATTGTCGCCACAGAGATAGGGCTTTTGCATCCGTTGAAGAAGCAAAACCCAGGGAAGAAATTTTACGCTGCTTCTCCTGAGATGATCTGTGTAGACATGAAAAAAACAGGCATGAAGGAGGTATTGCTGGCCCTTCAGACAGAAGGACCAGTGATCGTTGTGCCCGAACCGATTCGCTTAAGGGCTCTCAAGGCTGTTGAACGTATGATGGCCGTGCCGCGGGACTGAATTTTTCCAAACAGTCGTATTCCGCATGAAAAGTTACGGATGAAGTTTATAATGATATCCGGGCATCCTTCATATAGGCATAAAAGTAGTTTACACTTTTCGACGAAGGTTTTTAGGACAAACCTATAGAGTCAATCAAAGTGTCTTTTCTTTATGCGGATACTTTAAAGAAAAATTATTGGGTAGAA
>PQXE01000157.1 GCA_003194495.1 Deltaproteobacteria bacterium | reverse complement strand
CCGCTTTTTTTTCAATGAATGGAGGTGTCAGTTAAAAAACTTATGGAAATTTCATAGGGAAGCGGTAAAAATAGAGATACCATGACTCCGCAAAATATGATTTGCCCGGACTTATTGAGAAGTTACGTCATGGACAATTAATATGTTAAGATCATTACCTTTTTTAAATTCAAAATTCAAAATTGTGCCTGAACGGTTTTTCCGTTCAGACACTAAATAAACCATGAACAAGGGCATAGTTGTTCAAATCCGTTTTCCAGGGGGCAATCCTGTCAATATTCCGGCCAATCTATGCGCAGGCATCCCCTGGCAGATCCTGAACGATCCTCCAGGGATACTCACCCTTGTCACAAGGGAGCCTGCCAGACGATGGGATTCCTGCCTCATGAAACTCCAAAACCGTGTTTGCCAGAGCCTTCCAAGGGATACCTACGCTGACACAGAATGGGAGGTTATGCCCCTTGAACGCTACAATTTTTTGAGAGACGGAGAACCCGTGAGGGTCGGCCGCTCGTGGATTGCGGCCCCGCCCGGCCCACTCTCATCCCATACCCGGACACTAACCAGGCATGCGGCGTCCTGGGAAAAAATCATTTTCCTGAGGCCTGGATGGGCCTTTGGCGATGGGTGTCATCCCTCCACCCAGGGCAGCGTTAACGCCATGGAGTATCTCCACGAACACAACCTCGTCCGTGATAGGGATATACTGGACGTGGGCACGGGAACCGGCATCCTGGGCATTATTGCGGGAAAAATGGGAGCTCGATCCGTGCTGTGCCTGGACATTGATCCGGAAGCAACAAAAGTAGCCAGGGAAAATATACGGCAAAACGGCCTTGAGGCCATGGTCTCGGTAATACACGGTCCCGTGCAGGACCTGCCGTCTGGAAAATGGACCCTGGCTTTGGCTAACCTGACAATCTCTGTTATGATTAGAACATTCGGGGCAATTGTAAAGCTATTGAACGCCCATAGCGTTGTGGTGATGAGCGGCTTTAAATCGGCAAACAGGGGAGAGGTTGCCAAATTAATCCAGCCCTATGGCTTTGAGGTTATCTGGTCAGAAGAGCAAGATGGTTGGGTCACATCAATCGTGCGGCAAAGTTAGAAACCGTTTAGTCTGAAGTTCCTGACGCAATTAACTCCTGAACCTATCCTAACATACTGATAATACAGGTAATACTGGGCAATTATGGGGCTTTAAGGTGTAAAAATGTAGTCATGTATTCTATCAATAAATGTAGAATATATCTTGACTTATACACAATAATACGCTATATATAGTAGTCATGTACGTCACTACAAT
>PQXE01000028.1 GCA_003194495.1 Deltaproteobacteria bacterium | reverse complement strand
CTCGACTTTGGCCATTTTTAATTCATGGTTGTTGGGCTAACTTACTGAAATTATTATATCTAGCTTGAATTGGATCAAATCTACCCATAAAAAATCGGGGTATGAGTGCTTGTAATTCCCAAATCGTGGTAACTTCTCAATAAGTCCGGGCAGTCAATGATTTCAATAGGTTATGTACAGAAAATTGGGCCCCAAATGTTACTCTTAAAAATAGTGAATATGAGTAACTTATTGATATCACAGGATATCGTTATTTGACAGCATAGTGCAAAGTGATTTGCAAAGAAAAAAACTTCATTTTTACGTCCTGCAACTTGTTGATTTCATAGTATTTTTTAAATTGCCCGGACTTATTGAGAAGTTACAAATCGTGCAGCTAACTCCTTGATTTTTCTGGTTTTATAATAATCGAAAAATGGCCAAAGTCGAGGGAGAATGATATGACGAAAAAATTGCCTAAAAAGGAAAAGATACCCAGGCAACCCATGCCTGAACAGGATCCCCAAATCAGAAAACGGAATTTTCAGGAAGTTCCCTTGGGATATACAAAAGAACTTGCTGTAAAAGAGGCAGAAAGATGCCTGCAGTGCAAAAAGCCTTCTTGTATGGAAGGGTGTCCGGTGTCTGTTGACATACCAGGTTTTATCAAAAGTATAAAAAAGGGTGATTTTGCCAAAGCCGTCCGGAAAATATGGGAAAGAAACGCGCTCCCGGCCGTGTGCGGTAGGGTTTGCCCACAAGAGATCCAATGTGAAGGCAAATGCATCCTTGGCAAAAAAGGAGATCCCGTAGCGATTGGCAATTTGGAGAAATTCGTTGCGGATATGGAACGGGAGCACGGCAATGGAGATCTCCCGCCAAAGAGTGCCCCCACAGGGAAAAGGATAGCCGTAGTGGGGTCTGGGCCTTCCGGCCTGACTGTTGCCGGAGACCTTGTTCTAAAGGGCCATGAAGTGACAATTTTCGAGGCATTTCACAAACCGGGCGGTGTTCTTGTATATGGTATTCCGGAATTCAGGCTTCCCAAAGAGATAGTTTATTCAGAGGTAAATACTCTTGAGAAGTTAGGGGTAAAAGTTGAGTGCAATACAGTGGTGGGAAAGACTGTTTCCATGGATGAACTTTTTGAACAGGGCTATGATGCCATCTACGTCGGGGTAGGTGCCGGACTACCCCGGTTTCTGAACATCCCGGGAGAAAACCTGATCGGCATATATTCAGCTAACGAGTATCTGACACGGGCCAATCTTATGAAGGCATACCGGTTCCCTGAATACGATACTCCCCTTGTCAGAGGTAAAGATGTTGTTGTGTTTGGGGCAGGAAATGTGGCCATGGATTCCGCGCGGACTGCCATGCGTCTAGGTGCCGACAGGGTACGCATCGTTTATCGCAGGTCCCGGGATGAAATGCCTGCTCGATCCGCAGAAATTCATCACGCAGAAGAGGAAGGCATTGAGTTTTTTCTCCTCACAGCGCCTACCAGGTTCCTGGGTGATGAAAATGCCCGTCTGACAGATGTGGAGTGTCTTCAGATGAAATTGGGGGAACCTGACGAATCCGGACGACGACGTCCTATATCCATAGAAGGCTCCGAGTTCAAGCTGAAGTGCGACTTGGCGGTTATTGCGGTTGGAGCAGGGGCCAATCCCCTTTTGACCAAATCCACCGAGGACCTGAAGATCAATAAGTGGGGTTATATTGTTGCAGATCCGGAATCAGGTAAGACCATGAAAAAAGGGGTATGGGCCGGTGGAGACATAGTCTCAGGCCAGGCTACGGTTATTTTGGCCATGGGGGCAGGCAGAAAGGCCTCTGATTCCATACATCAGTACCTTACCTGGGGGTGGTAAAAGGAGAAAATGGTTAGTGAGATATGAACATCCTTCTTACAAACGATGACGGAATATATGCCCAGGGGCGCATTCATGTGTTGTGGGACCTAGAATTTAGTAATGAACATCTGGATTTCCTCCCCCAACGTGTGAGTGCGCCTACGCCCAGGGTCCGTTCTGTAAATCGCAATAGTTGATCTTTCGGATTGGCTCTAAGTGGTACACCGGCAGACTGTGTTAAGCTTGCAGTGCATTATTCCTATCCATTTTAATATCCCATCTCGACCTTAAATTCTTTCCCTAAACTACAAATTTAGTATATTCCATTTCTGAATGATCGTTAAAGGAATGGTTCTTGGGTATTTCTACTGTCCTGGCCGGACTTATCTTTAGTTTTTTCATTTTATAGCTATTGACAAGTTGTGTTTCTTTTTGTACTTGTATTGCAGAGTTTGTTAATTGGCTGATTTGTGTCTAAATCAGGAAGAAAAAATGCTGCGATGCAGCCTGTTATGGATTTCGTATTTATTGTTGGATACGTTGGACAATCGCAACCTTGAGCACATTGTAAAGCGTTGGACTTATATTGATGCGGATAAGTGGGATTTAGAGATAATGTAAATAAACATTTACATTTCAAAAAAACAGGAAGGAGTTTATCATGACTGGAAGAAAAAGAAGTAGGCCCTATAATGTAGATGATGTACGATATGTGCATAAGCATTATGCCGAAATGACGGCTTCCGAGATAGCCGATAAGCTTGGTATCAGCAGGTTTCAGGTATCAAAGATTGTCAGCGAACTCAGGAAGCACATTGATTTGCCGAAGAAGACTGTACGTCGGCCCAATCCAATTCTTAAATTTTTGGAAGAAGAAGGTGTTGAGCCAAAAGAGGCGACCAAGACCAAGGCAAAGACTAAGGGAAAGCGTAAAAAGTCTTAGCATCCACAAACTATATCCGAAAGGATGAAAGCAGTTGTGTCAAATAATGATACAACTGCTTTTTTAGTTCACAGATTTTACAGATTTTCGTGAGGCTCTGTTATTTGTATCCTGTTGATTGAGATAGCATGGCGTGGTAGGCTAATGTGCGCTTTGATGTAAAAATGTAGCCGTTGTGAAGGGATCTGGTTTATGGAATATGAGGCAGTAATAGGTCTTGAGGTTCATGTCCAGTTGCAGACTAAAACGAAGATTTTTTGCTCCTGTTCAACTACATTCGGTGCGGCGTCCAATACGCATTCATGTCCGGTATGTGTGGGAATGCCCGGAGTTCTGCCTGTGCTTAACAGGAAAGTTGTGGAATTTGCCATAAAAACAGCACTGGCTACACATTGCGAAATAGCCCCTTTCAGCGTTTTTGCCAGAAAACACTATTTTTATCCTGATCTTCCCAAGGGCTATCAGATCTCTCAATATGATCTTCCTCTGGCTGAACGCGGTTGGGTTGAAATTGCTATGAACGGACAGGCCAAGAGGATCGATATTACCCGCATCCATTTGGAAGAGGATGCGGGCAAACTGATACATGATGAAAACAGGCCCGTCAGCTATGTGGATCTTAATCGGACAGGTGTGCCGTTGATTGAGATTGTGAGCGAGCCTGATATTCGGAGTCCTGAAGAGGCTGCTTCATATCTTAAGAAAGTGAGACAATACGTCCGTTATTTGGAGATCAGCGACGGCAATATGGAAGAGGGTAGCCTGCGCTGTGATGCCAATATTTCCTTGAGACCCATAGGGCGGAAAGACTTTGGAGTCAGGGCTGAACTCAAGAATATGAATTCATTCCGTAATGTGCAGAAGGCATTGGAGTTTGAAATAAGGCGTCAGACAGCTCTTTTACTTGATGGCCATGAGATAGTGCAGGAGACCCGTCTTTGGGATGCGGCCAAGGGTGTAACAGTCACAATGAGGGGTAAAGAAGAGGCCCATGATTATCGATATTTTCCTGACCCGGATTTGGTCCCGGTAGAAATTGATAATGCCTGGCTGGACAGCGTGAAGCTGGAACTGCCTGAACTGCCTGATGCAAAGTGCGCTCGATTTGAGGAACAATACGGTCTTTCAGACTACGACGCAGGAGTCCTCACCGCCTCAAAGTCCATGGCTGATTACTTTGAGGAATGCGTAGCCCTGTTTCCAAGCCCAAAGATTGTCAGCAACTGGGTAATGGTGGAGCTGTTCCGTCTTCTAAAACAGCAGGATCAAGAAATTGATGCCTGCCCGATACCTCCCGCCGGTCTGGCGGAATTGCTCAAGCTGATAGATGATGGCACTATTAGCGGCAAGATGGCAAAAGATATCCTTGAACAGGCATATGATTCAAAAAAGAGTCCTAAAGAAATTGTGGAAGAACAAGGGGTTGCCCAGGTGAGTGACGAATCCGCCCTCAGCGCAGTGGTCGAGCATGTAGTGGAGGCCCATCCAAAAGAGGTGGAAAAGTGCAAGGCCGGAAAGACCAAGATCCTGGGTTTTTTAGTTGGACAGGTTATGAAGGAGACAAAGGGACAGGCCAATCCCAAAAAGGTAAACGATCTGTTGCGAAAGGCCCTGGGCCTGTGAAAGACATTGCTGCCGATAACTACGACATGCCATTGAGCCTGCTTCAAAGCGAAGGTAATACGTCTGTAGTACCGCTCCGTTGGGAAAAGCAAGTTCTTTATTTGTTGGACCAGAGGTTATTACCTCATGAGGAGATATGGCTTGCGTATAAATCTGCAAGAGATGTTGCTAAGGCTATAAGGGATATGGTGGTGAGGGGAGCACCGGCCATAGGGATCACTGCTGCTTTTGGCATGGTCTTGGCTGCTTATGGACTCAAGCATAAAGATAAAGCTCTCTTTGTAGAGAAATGGCTGGAGGAAGCGGCTTTTATGCTTCAGGCCCGGCCCACGGCAGTGAATTTGAAGTGGGCGGTAGTGAGGCTAAAAAAGCTTGCGCGCAGGCATTATGAGCTGAGCCCAGGCGATCTTGCAACCATTTTAGAAAAGGAGGCCATTTCTATTTGGACAGAAGACGTAAGGAGCAATTTGGCCATAGGATTTCATGGTCAGGCCCTTTTACCGGAAAAGGGTGGCGTGCTCACTCACTGTAATGCAGGCGGCCTTGCTACCGGTGGATATGGAACGGCCCTTGGAATTATCAGGGCTGCTATTTCTGAGGGCAATGAGATCAATGTCATTGCCGATGAAACCCGTCCTTGGCTCCAGGGTGCCAGGCTTACCGCCTGGGAGCTTATCAAGGACGGGATAGCAGTTACCCTGGTTGTGGATGGAGCTGCAGGTTTTTTGATGCAAAAAGGGCGGATCAGGGCCGTGGTGGTCGGGGCCGATCGCATTGCAGCCAATGGTGATGTTGCCAACAAGATCGGGACTTACACTGTAGCTGAGCTTGCCAAAGCTAATGATATCCCTTTTTATGTGGCTGCCCCTGTTTCTACTATTGATCCTGTCACCCCGTCCGGAGATCATATCCCTTTAGAAGAGCGTGGGGCCGGGGAAATTACCTCTTTTGCCGGAAAGGAGATCGCCGCCCCAGGGGTGGGAGTTCAAAATCCGGTCTTTGATATTACTCCTCACCATCTTATAACCGCCATAATCACCGAGTTGGGTGTGCTTACCCCGCCATATGGTCCTGGTATTTATGCCTGCTTCTCTTAAGCATTTTGTCCAGTTGGTTGCAAATGTTTTTGATTCCTTCACTGCCGCCCTGTTTATCCGTAGTCATCAGGGAGATGATCTCCACTTGGCGGCATGGGAAAGTCTCAGCCCCTATATAGTGCCTGAATGCAATATAGGGGTTGCCCAAGGGCTGATAGGCTGGGTTGCACGGGAGGGGAAGAGGCTGCACGTAACCAATTTCGATAGAGATACCAGGACTCTTGGTATTTACAGCAGAGACGTTGATATAAAGGCATTTCTCGCAGTTCCCTTACTACGCGGTGCAGGGGTCTTGATGGTAGACAGCAAGAATCGTTATTCCTTTCCTGAAAAGAAACAGCGCATTTTAGAAAATTGTGCAATAATAGCTTCTGATTTATGGTTTTCCTGGAAAAATCACCGTGAACTCCGGTTCTACCGTCGTTGGAACAAATGGCACCATGGCCTTTCAGGAAAAATAGAGCATTTGTTGACAGGTCTGAAAGAATTGTTAGGACTTAGAAGTGGTCTTGTGGCCTTTCATGAAAGGGACAAAAATGTTTTTATGATAAAGGCTACTATTGGACTACCTCAAGAGATCAACCTGGAAGGTCAGTGTTTTAATGTGGAAAAAGGCCTTGTTGGTTGGCTTTTGAGATACAGAAAGCACTTGATGCTTAGTCGCTATGGAGCGGATAAGCACAAGTCTTATTTTTTATGGCCTGGTGAGCCCTTTGACAGAGGTCCGGTGCTGATAGGGCTCTTTCAGCCGATTGAAGCAGGTACCTTGGTGTGGCTGCTTACCGGAGATATAGACTTGTCAGGGTGGCCGGGAGGTCTTGCCGAACTCCTGGTTTTTTCTCTTGATAGAGTCATTAATACCTAAATTGAGCTATTAGCTTAATGATTACAGGATGTTTTGCTATTACAAACTTGCACCCTGTTGAGTGCAGCTTCGCTGCCCCCTTTGGGAATTCAACAGGGTGAACCCATTGGGTGTTATTTTTAAGTAACGTAATGCCTGGATTTTTCAAAGCTAAATGCTAATGGCTAACAGCTAATCGCTCAAGTAGGAGATGCAGTGGCGCTTAAGAACCTTAAAAATATAATAAAACAGGATATGGCTATGGATTTGGGCACTGCCAATACCCTTATTTATGTTCAGAGAGAGGGGGTGGTCCTGAATGAACCTACTGTAATTGCGTGTTCAAATGACGGATGGGTAATTGATGTGGGGCTTGCTGCAAAAAAGTATCTGGGCCGGACTCCTGAGGGTATCACGGCTATGCGTCCTATGAAGGACGGAATCATAGAGGATTTTGATGCAGTAAGTCAGTTAATCAAGGTTTTTTTGAACCGTGCGAAAGAACGAAAGGGGATTTTCTCCCCAAGGGTGGTAATTTGTGTCCCTTCTAATATCACTCAGGTGGAAAAACGGGCTGTACTCGAGGCAGCTCAAGAGGCCGGGGCCAAGAAAATTTTTTTATTGGAAGAAACCATGGCTGCTGCCATAGGCGCGGGGCTCCCCGTCAATGGAGAGGAGCCGCAGATGGTATTGGATATAGGTGGTGGCACAACTGAGGTGGCGGTAATAGCTAAGTGGTCGTATTTACACTGCGAGACTTTACGGGTGGCAGGGGATGAATTTGATGATGCCATCGTCCGTTGGTTGACTGAAGAACATGGTGTGGTAGTGGGTTCGACCACTGCAGAGACAATTAAATGGAAAATAGGAGCGGTCTGGGATGATGGAAAGGGCCTGGATCAAGAATATAACGTAGGGGGAAAGCATTTTTCGCGAGGGGTGCCGGTAACGTCCGTAATTACCCTCCTGGAACTGATGCCTGTTCTGGAGAAGCCTCTGGATGCTATTTCCAAGATGGTGGAGGATGTGCTTAGGGCTTTGTCCCCGGACACCAGGGCCTCGATAGAAGCCAACGGTATAACATTGACAGGGGGCGGGGCTTTGCTGAGAGGTATTATTCAATTCCTGAGTTTGAGGACCGGCCTTACGTTTAACCTTGCAAGTGATCCGCTGACAACTGTAGTCCATGGTGCCGGACGGACAATCGAGGACTTTAAGGATTACGAGAAGATTTTTATTAATTGAGATCCGTTGATTCAGGGATTGCGAATTTAGGAATTGAAGGTTGTTCTATTGATTTTAATCTCTCAATTCCTCATATCCTTAGATGTTCTGTGATCAAGAACCTTCCTTTTTTATTTCTTCGTGAAATATTACCTTGTTACCCCCTGCTTTTTTTGCGGTATACATTGAAACATCAGCTTCGTGAATAAAATCGTTAATGTCTCCGCGCAATCCACTGTCTGTTCTCCTGAAGCGGGAGATACCTAAGCTAAGGGAAGTCTTACCTATGTCCTCGTTCAGATAATTGCGCCGCATACGTTCTGCTATCTGTTTTACCTGCTCTGTGTCGGCCTCGGGAATCATTACGGCAAATTCATCTCCCCCATAACGAAACGGAATATCCACATTACGTCTGATGGAATTACTCAACACACCAGCTAGTCGCTGGAGCACCTCGTCTCCTGCCTGATGCCCCAAGGTGTCATTCAGTTCCTTGAAATTATCCAGGTCTAATATGATTAGAAAAAGAGGATAGTTTTGGCGGGTGGCCCTTTGGGCTTCCTCTTCGAGCTTTTGGTCGAGAAAGCGTCTGTTGTAAAGGTTTGTAAGGACATCTTTTATGGAAAGTCGTTTCAACAGGGCCCTGTATCCACGTTCCCTGATTATCCTGTTGAGTTTGGCCTCCAGCTCGTCCAGATTAAAAGGTTTTCGAATAAAGTCGCATGCCCCGGCTTTAATAACGTCAGTGTAATGAAAGTCTCGACTATATCCTGTTATTGCCACTACATCTGTTTCAGGCCAGAGTTTTTTGATTTCCCGAATAAGCTCCATTCCATCCATCCGGGGCATCAGGATGTCAGTGATTACGATGGTGGCAGGGGATTGCTCCAGCAACGACATGGCTTTCAAACCGTCACCTGCTGTACGATATTGGTGCCCCAAACGGGAAACAAATTCTGCCAATAAGTTTAAGATGGTAGGATCGTCGTCAACAAGTAGGAGTTGTTGGGGTTCTTGTGGCAGGTCTTTCAAGAGAAAACCGACCTTGTTTTCAGATGATTCTAAAATTTCAGGCAACACATCCTCCCGGACTGTATAAGTCTATGTTAGGAACGTACAATAAATAACTTGATAGTATAGGAATTTCCATTTTGGGGTCAATTTTATTAATAAGCTGATAAGCTCAACAGCTTGCCCAAGGGCGCTAATTTAAATCAGTTGATATCAATTTCTCAATTTAAAGTTGAACATAATAATTTAAAGAGCACAAAACAAGATATTCTTTGATTTGAATGAAGTAAAAAATAATTACTTTGTTGATTTTAATTCGCCTCCTTGCTAAGATTCTATTGATTTTTAAGTTTATATTCTGTCTCACCAAGGCTATGATTATACTGCAAAACCGTATTTTTCTTCGAGTCAAATAATAAATGGACTTAATGATTGGCAATAGCCCACCGATCAGGCGCATCAAGGATCTGATCAGTCAGGTGGTGGACACCGACTTAAACGTACTTATTTGCGGGGAGAGCGGCGTGGGTAAAGAACTGGTTGCCCGTACTTTGCACGAGCGTTCTTACCGTCGGGATCATCCTCTGGTCAAGGTTAACTGTGCTGCGCTACCAAGCGAGCTTCTGGAGAGTGAACTGTTTGGTTATGAGCGTGGTGCATTTACCGGGGCAGTACAGCCAAAGCCGGGAAAATTCGAGTTAGCCGACAAAGGAACCATACTGCTGGACGAAATCGGCGACATGCCTATTGCCCTGCAGGCCAAACTTCTACAGGTATTACAGGATTCCGAATTCGCTCGTGTGGGGGGGGTGAGGGATATTCGTGTCAATACCTGGGTGGTATCAGCTACTAATCACAATCTTGATAAGGAGGTAAGAAAAGGGAGATTTAGAGAAGATTTCTATTACCGGATCAATATCATAAAGATAGTGGTGCCACCCCTTCGGGACAGAAAAGAAGATATTCCATTCCTCCTTGAACACTTTATCCGTAAGTACAGAAGCTTGTCGAAGGGTGGAGTAATTCATATCTCCGGTAAGCTTGAAAAGGTATTTGCTGAATATCATTGGCCTGGAAATGTAAGGGAGCTTGAGAACTATGTGAGGAGGTTGATAGTCCTTGAGGATCCTGATCTGCTTGAAGAAGAGATCCTTGGGTCTATGGACCGGCAGACGTCGAAAAATCGACCTGTTGCTGAAGTATGGATTCCGGATGAGTCCCTGATAAATTCCGTGCTCGATAACTGCAGACAAGAAATGCAAATACAGTTCCCCTCACTAAAGGAAATCCGAAAAAAGAGTCTGGCCCGTATTGAAAAAATGGTAATAGAAGAGGCCCTCAGGCGGACTAATGGTAATCGCAAACAGGCTGCTCAACTGCTCCAAATAAGTTACAAGGCGCTTCTTTATAAGATAAAAGATTTTAGGGTAGAAATGCCGGCCAGAGGTTCATTTGACGATAGCCTGGAGCTAAAACTGCCGAAAGAACTGGAACCTTTTGTGTAATTTTGGCATCCTTCACGACAAGTCAAAAGTAGTTTACACTTTGTTGATCTTATATTTTGGCAGTGAAATTTGAAACTCGAAATTTGAAATTGGGAAAAACACAAAGATGTAAATGCGTTACCTAATTTCGAATTTCCAGTTTCAACATAGGCATTCAATTTGATAATATACGTTTTTTCAAAAAAAGTGTAAACTGGTGAATGATGGATGGCTAAATTTTTTTATAGTTGTAATATAATAAGAAAAGCTTTTCCACAAGTAGAAAAGCTTTTCTTATTTTGTTAAAGACGTCCAGATTTTGAGCTGCATCCCAGTATTAAACCAGTGAAAAAGATTTTGTTTTGGTATCTTATTTGCAGAGATATAATATTTTAATAAATTATTTTCTCATAACATGACAGTTTTTCCACGAGGAGGCTCTGTGCAGCAAGGAGTCCGGAGAGAGCGGCGTCGATTTTTTCGAATACCGTTAAATGTGCCGTTATGCTTGAAAACAGAAGCTCTTGGGTCTGTAATGGGTGTAACTTCAACTGATCTGAGTCCGTATGGCATACAGATTGAGTCTGATAGCCCTATCAGTCCTAATGAGTCTGTGATTTTCCGGCCCGGTGAAGAAGGTCTCAAAACCGATTATGTTGCAAAAGGGCAAATTAGGTGGGTTAAACAAGAAAAAGGTAAGTTCAGAAGTGGAATAGCCTTTGAAAACATAGTTGATTGGCCTTTTTCTATTTCAGACCTAGTTAAAGGCCTTGAAACCGAGTTCAACCATTCATTTTATTTTCAATACCTTTTAGACAGCCTGGATGATGGGGTTCTGATCTTTGATTCCAAGCTCAGTATTGTTGACTCCAATATTAATCAGCCATTTTGTCTGCCAAGAGATCCTGAAAAACTCAAGAGGAGACATTTTTCAGAGGTATGCTCACTAGTTAAGAGTTCTGAAGGAGAAGGTTCTTTTAAAGAACTATTAGAAAAAGCCATGGCTGATAGAAAAGAGGTCAGGGTAAGCGCTTTTCCTTGCGACTTGCCGTGGCTGAATGATCCGGATTGTCATAGATATTATAATATTTGGCTTTTGCCTTTAATCGGCCATAAGGATACAAGGGGTCTGGTTTTGCGCAGTCGCGATGTTACTGCACTGCGCCGGCTCAAGGATAGGGAAAAAGCCAGGGAAGAGACCTTTTGGCAACAATACAGGTATTTTATTTTTGGTCAATTGTTCGATGGTTTCCTTGAGGATATTGCGAATCCTTTATCTGCAATAACGGGGCGTCTCGACCTTATGGCTCAAAAAATGTCCAGTATTGAAACTCCCTTGGATACAGCGCAGCTTAAGGTTTGGATCTCTGATATTGAGTCAATTCAGACCATAACAGGTCAAATAACGGAATTTTGCCGGACCATTGCTCGTAGAAGAAAAAATGATACAAAAGGAGTTGCTGTGCCGTTTTCTTTGAACGGCCTGATAAAAGATGAGCTAAGAACTCTGGATCTCCATTTCTTTTTCAAAAAAATAAACAAGCAAGTATCATTATCTCCCGACCTTCCGTCACTTCAGGGATATTATTCAGAATGGGCCAATGCGTTTTTAGCTCTATGTCAAGTATTGATGAGGCAGATGTCAACCCTTGATAATATGGAAATGTCGATTCAGACTTTCCTGGAGGATGAAGACTTGGTCCTTAACATCAGCCACAACGGTAAGGCCATGAATTTGCCTTTAGATAGAGAGCCTGCCCTTAATATCTTGCGACTCTTGAAAAAGAAATATGGAGTAAATGTTTATGTTTCAGGTGATTCGGGTTATCAGACAGTGACTCTTAAGATGGCAACATCAAAAATGCAAAAACCACAAGTAGACTTCATTGCCTGAAGTCATCCACACAATCTTCCTTTTTGCCTCATTTTGTTAAATTTCTGCGAACAGAGGACTTGAGGTCATCTAAGTTGAAGGACTTGACTATATAGTCATCAGAGGCCCACGATGCCAAATCCTGTTTATACTCAGGATAGGCGGAACTCAAGATAACAGGCACCTGAGGCTTTTTCTGTTTCATCTGCCGCAGCACTTCTATGCCGTCCATACCAGGCATATTGATGTCCAGGATGACAAGGTCCGGTTCCTGAGCGTCAAAGGCCTTAAGGGCATCTTCTCCGCTCATCGCCGAGTGGACTTCATAGCCTTCTTCTTCCAACTCTTCCTTGTAAAGGAGATGAATGCTCTCTTCATCGTCAACTACGAGTATTTTGTATTTATTCATAGATCACCTTCTTGGCTGTTTAGTGTTAATATTTATATACAGCAAATGGTTTGATCCATACAGTGGAATTTCATTAATCTAAATTAATTTCTCTGAGAAACTGTGCGGATTCTTCAGGCGGGGTAGGGTTGATATAAAATCCGGTACCCCATTCAAACCCTGCTACCATGGTCAGTTTTGGCAGTATCTCTATATGCCAGTGATAATGTTCCAGGAAAGGACTACGTGCTGGAGCCGTGTGTAACATATAATTGTAAGGGACTTCAGGAAGGGCTTTGTCGAGACGCCGCATTGTCTCCAGAAAAAGGTCTGTTAATGAGTGGAATTGATTGTTGTCCATGGTGATATAAGAAGATTGGTGTCTTTTAGGCATCAACCACATCTCAAAAGGCGAACGGGGCGCAAAGGGGCAGACTGTGATAAAATCATTATTTTCACATACTATTCTTATGCCTTGGGATTTTTCCTGACGAATGATGTCACAAAAGATACAGCGTTCCTTAAATTCATAATAATGCAAAGAGCTTTGGATTTCTTCCTGTATTCGGTGAGGTACGATAGGAAGAGCAATAAGCTGGGAATGTGAATGTTCTAGAGAAGCACCTGCAGCCCGGCCAAAATTCTTAAAAATTATTATGTAGCGAAAGCGGGAATCTTGTGCCAAATCCAGCATCCGGTCCCTGTAGGCCCAAAAGGACTGGATAAGCTGTCCATGAGACATCATGGGGATGGTTTCATCGTGCCTTGGGGTATCTATTATAACCTCGTGGGCACCGATCCCATTCATTTTATCGTAAATACCTTCGCCCCGTTTGTCCAGATCTCCTTCTATAACTAGTGCGGGGAACTTGTTCGGAACTACCCTGAGGGTCCAGCCGGGTCCATTGGGTGAATAGCCCGGCCGTCCATAGGCCAGGACTTCCGGCGGAGTGGTGTGTTCATTTCCAGAACATAAAGGACAGAACCCGCCCTTGGTCTTGTCTTTTTCAATGACAAAGTCGTAGGGGCGCTTTCCTCTTTCCTTGGCAATAATAACCCATCGGCCTATGATTGTATCCCTGCGTAGTTCGGGCATTTGGTAATCCCTTAAACGTAATTATTTACTTCCCTTAAACTAGCCAGAGCCTGCGTTCAAAGTCTTCATCAGGTGCGTGGAGCACTATGTAGCCCTCCCGCGGCCATCTATCTCTCACCAATTTATTTTTTATTGTTTCAATATGAAAGGTTAATTCGTCTTTGGGGTCGGAGTCCAGAAGTACAAAAGGTATTGCCACCTCTGCCAACTCATTCACAGCGCACTTTACACCTGTTTCACTGGAAACAAGGGCTTTTCCGTTTTTGAAAATCCTGATTTTTTCATTAAGAAGGTCTATGAACCGGTTGGGGACCAGTTCGATAGTTATTATAGCCTTGGATGAGATGTTTATCCTGAGGCCGAGATCCGGCTCCCAGGCATCAAAGCTCCCCTCTTTGGGATCTATCCTCAGATAAAGCGACTCAAGATCAAAACCATAGGCAATCTCAGCCAGCGAACTCGCCCCGGAATGCATGGCCCCCCCAAGGCTTCCCAGGGTCAGTGATCCTGCACCTCTCCACTCCCAATAATAGCTCACACAGCCATCAATTTGTGGGTGTATAAAACACGTTGGTTCAGTAGTAGGTGTTGCTGGTTTTGGGGCCCTGATCGGACTTAGCAGTTCATCAGGAACTGTCACATTAAGGCTATTATAGACCTTTTTGAGATGAGTCCGGAAGAGGTGGTCAAACCCATAGGCATAATCAGTCTCAAATTGGTCTCCATACCACCAGAACCAGTCACTGCCTTCAGCAGCATAAATAGATTCCATAGCCACATTCACTGCCTCTTCAGTTATGTTTTCCTGTTTTCCGGCATTGTCCACTGCCTTTCTTGCACGACCAAGGGTTTCCCATGCCCGGTTTTCGTCCTGCCCACCGATCCAGATGCCGAAATCATGGTTTATCCAAGAGCCTGTATATAGCCCCGGCAAAGTGCATGTCGGCGGATGGTCTTTCAGATACTGACCAATGGTCACAAGTTCAAGCATTGGTTCTGTGATAATTGCATCATATAGGCCTGTCAAGAAGGATTCACCACCGTCCTGGTAATACTCCCATGGATTTTCTCCATCCAGAATTATAGCAACAAAAGGGGAACGGTCCATTCCCTGAAGGCCGTTACAGATTTTTTTTAGCCTGGAGACAAAGTCAGTGATTGCAGCCTGAGGATGGTTTTTCTGATAAACAAAACCTATCAGATCTGAAAGCTTATGGTGCCGGAAGACCATGTCAGTACCACAGCCGTTTATTTCCACTCTATAAGGCTGAAAAAGACTTTGATGTTCGATTTTCTCAAGTGAGTTAAATAGGATGGCCTCGTCTGTTGCGGTCCAGGAAAACCCGGCATCTTCAATAAGAGGAATAAGCTCAGGGGCAACAGAGCCCTCTGATGGCCAGAGTCCTACAGGGGTCTTTCCTAAAATATCCTTACAATAGCGCCTGCCTTTATCCAGTTGTGTTCCGGCGTCTTCCGGGCAGGTAAATCGCAAAGGGAGTCTGGCTTCCGGCCTTGGCCTTTTCCCGAAATCAGTATCGATAAGCAGGGGGAGAATAGGATGATAGAATGGGCTGGTACTGATCTCTATTTGTCCCTCGATCCATTTTGAACTATAGCGGGAAATGAGTCCTTTCATGAGTTCAAGATGGAAGTCCAGAAGTTCCATCTTTTCTTCTTCGCTGAATAACTGTCCCTTTTGAAAGAGAGAGCTTATCAATGGATGTTTTTTTGAGGAAAAGCCGATCCATGCGAGATTAAACCAGACCTGAAGGTCTAAATAGTCCTGAGTTGTGAATTTCTTTCTCACTTGGGAGGTATAAGATGGACCAAAGTCCCTTCCTCGCAACTCCAGCAGTTGCAGGTACCTTTTATGGGGTTCTACCATAGTAGGCCATTGGCAGCTAAAAAAATGTGTCAGGATGAACTCCTGGTCTGAAGGGGAGAGCTCGATGGCAGGGCGACGGCTCAATTCCAGGAAATCGTCGGTTTTGCCCTGTATATAAGACTGGATTTGGAAAAGAAGGGATGGAACAAGGTTAAAAGTCACCTTTGCCTCAGGCCGGGAATCCAGACACACTATCATGTCAGAGTAAGCCTTGACGGCATGGAGCCTGACCCATGGCATCGCAAAGCGATCCCTTGTCGGGTCAAGGTACAGAGGTTGATGCATATGCCAAAGGAAGGCAATATTTAACTGCAGCATTTATAAGCCTTTGGCCTTTTCCTCCCTCTCTTGTTTGGACTTGCACTCAATGCAACGGGTTGTGACAGGTCTGGCCGTCAGACGTTTAGCCCCTATTTCTTCACCACAATCTTCACAGATGCCATAAGTCCCTTCTTCGATCCTTTCTAATGCCTTGTTGATCTTTTTTATGAGTTTTCTCTCCCTATCTCTGATACGCAGCTCAAAGCTACGATCAGATTCTACGGACGCCCGATCTGTTGGGTCAGGAAAGTGGTCGTTCATGTCAGTCATCTCTTCCAGGGTCTTGTCCGCTTCCCCTAAAAGATCATCGAGTGTTTTCTGGAGTAGGCTGCGAAAATATTCCAGTTGGGCCTGTTCCATGCTACTATTCTCCTAAGAACTTTCTTTTCCAAGTTCCGCTTTTTCCACCGGTTTTATAATCCAATTGCACTTTTTCAATAGTTATATTTTTCTCTGCTGACTTACACATATCGTAAATGGTCAGAGCCGCAACCGAAACTGCGGTTAGGGCCTCCATTTCTACACCGGTTGCGCCTTTTGCCTTTGCTCGTGCCAAAATTTCTATGGCATTTTTTTCAGGGTTTGAAATAAAGTCAATCTCTACTTGTTGCAAAGTTAAAGGATGACAAAGTGGAATCAAAGTTTCCACTTTTTTGGCAGCCATGATCCCGGCTATCCTGGCTACAGCCAGAACATCACCTTTTGAGGTTTTACTGTCAATAAGAAGATTAAAGGCATCAGGTCCTATTATTACTCGTCCTGAAGCAACCGCTTCTCTTTTAGTCATAGGTTTTGGGCTTACGTCAACCATGTGGGCACGGCCCTTTGAGTTGAGATGAGAAAAGGAATCCTTGCTCAAGACATCCTCTCCTGACTTGAGTGCCCATGTGCTTCGGATCGTCTAAACAGTTTACGAAAGAAGCCACCCTCTTTTTTTTCTTTTTCGATATCAGCGAATTCCTGAAGCAGGGCACTCTGGCGTTCTGTCAACTTGATAGGTGTTACAACAGCAATTTCAATTATCTGATCCCCGGCTCCAAATCCTCTAATATCAGGAATGCCAAGTCCTTTCAGCCTGAAGTGTTCTCCTGTCTGGGTCCCTGCCGGAATTTTTAAGTTGCGGGATCCATCCAGTGTGGATACTTCAATTTCGTCTCCCATAGCCGCCTGAACAATAGAAATAGGAAGACGAAAATATATATCATTGCCATGACGTTCGAAAAGGTGGTGGGGTTTTACGTGGATTACTATGTAGAGATCCCCCCTGGGCCCATCCCTTTGACCGGCTTCACCCTCCCTCCTGAGGCGCAATCTTGAGCCTGTATCTACACCTGCAGGAATACGTACTCTTACCTTGTGTCGTTCCCGGATTCTGCCTTTACCTTGGCAGGTTTTACAGGGGTTTGTGATAATCGTTCCGGTTCCGGAACAATGTGGACAAGCAGAGGAAATCCTGAAGAAGCCTTCTGATCTTATTATTTGGCCTTTTCCTTGGCAAGTAGGACAGGTAGTAGGATGGCTCCCTGAGGCCATACCCGTTCCTTTGCAGATAGAACAGGACTCAAGACGAACTATCTCGATTTCAGTCTCCGTGCCTCTGGCAGCATCTTCAAAGGAAACCTCAAGGTTGTATCTCAGATCCGCACCTGCCTCCGGCCCCATAGATGCGCCATGCCTCCGGTGAGTAGTAGAGAAACCAAACAAGTCTTCAAACAGGTCGCCAAAGTTACTAAATATGTCTTGTGGTCCGGAAAAACCCCTGAAGCCTGTTCCGGCTATTCCTTCGTGACCGTAAAGGTCGTAGGTCTGCCTTTTCTGCGGATCTCTGAGCACTTCATAGGCCTCTGCCGCCTCTTTGAAGTGTTCCTCTGCGTCTTTATCACCATAATTTTTATCAGGATGATATTTTAAGGCCAGCTTCCTGTAGGCTTTCTTTAGCTCTTCAGATGAGCAGTCTCGGGAGACCTCCAAAATCTCGTAGTAGTCTTTTTTCATTGATAATACCTAAAAACGGTTTTTTTAACCTTCTGCCTGATTGGTATCTATCTGTAATGCTTGGAAAATTCGTTGTTCTTCTGCTTCTCGTGCCAATTCTTCCAGATTTTCAAATTTTACTTTGTCTTGAGCAATTTCTCTCAAAGCCTGGACTATTTCCTTGTTTTTGCATTTAACTAAGGGCTGGGCGCCCTTGCGCAATTGTTTTACCCTCTCGATCGCAAGGTGTACTAATTCAAAACGGTTATGCAAATTTTCCAGGCAGTCTTCTATTGTTATTCTCGCCATTGTATATTCTCCAGTCAAAAAATAGGGCATCCTTTATTAGTTTACACTTCCTTAAAAAAAAACATGCATTATCGAATTAAATGCCGATGTCGAAACTGAAAATTTGAAATTAGGTAACGCATCTACATCTTTGTATTTTGTTCAATTTCCAGTTTCACCGCCAAAATACACGATCAGCAAAGTGTAAACTACTTTTGACTTGTCGTGAAGTATGCCGGATACTGCATAATTAATTTTGTGACAGACCCTTAGAACAAGATCTAGTATTTTGCAAGTGCCTTTTACTCGACTTTGGCCATTTTTAATTCATGGTTGTTGGGCTAACTTACTGAAATTATTATATCTAGCTTGAGTTGGATCAAATCTACCCATAAAAAATCGGGGTATGAGTGCTTGTAATTCCCAAATCGTGCAGCTAACTCCTTGATTTTTCTGGTTTTATAATAATCGAAAAATGGCCAAAGTCGAGTTTTAGAAATATATTATTATAATAACAGTTTTAGTTGTCGCAATCTTTATTCAACATGGCTATCGTAACAGGACCAATATGAGGAACCTTCTTGTAGGCATTTTTTCATGTCTCATCATTTTAGCACCAACTGCTAATGGGCAGGATTTGGTGAAAATTTCTCAAAGTAACATGCCGCAGGCAAGGATTCAGGTAACTCATGAGGCGGTTTCTCCTTCATGGCAACTGGTCTGGGATGAAGCCAGGGAAATGGTAAAAAAAAATGAGCTGGATGGTGCTGTAGCCCTTTACAGAGAATTGTTAAGAGATCGCCAAGGTCTAGTAGAAGCCAGATGGGAACTGGCTTTAGTTTTAATGCGGTTAGATAAAGAAAGTCAAGCTATACCTGAACTTGAGCATGTTGTGGAGGCCAGACCCCATGATATTCAAGCTTTATTCATTCTTGCAGAACTTCTGAGCTGTTCAGGGCAGTGTGATAGAGCTGCCGTCATCTATGATAAGCTGGTGACAGAATTTGGTCTCCAGGGGGAAAATTTTCACGTTGCAGGGAATGAATTGTTGAATATTCCTAAAGAGTTGACCTTGGTAAAGGTCTTAGAGAGCCTTGCCCGTTGCATGAAATCCCAAAAAAGGTTTAATGAGTCTATAACTTATCTCCAAAAGGCTTTAGCCATTGAACCTGACCGAAAAGACCTTGAGTTTAAACTGGCATGTGGGCTTCTGCGTCTAAAAAGAGCAAAGAGTTCATTGTCTCATTTCCATAAATTGCTACCTCAATATGAAGATGATCCGGATTTTTTAGCTAATTATGCAAAGGCCCTTTTAGCTGTGGGAGATCGAGATAAGGCCATTATGATATTCGACAGATTTGTGACACTTTCCAGCGATAATACCGTGGAAGATCACACAGATAATCTTATATGGGGTGTTAATGAGCTTGTATCCTTATATTTGATGGACGGAGATGTCCAGTCAGCAATCAAGGTCCTTGAGGATTTAAAGCATGATCATCCGGAAGTACTTGATAAGCAGCTTTTGGCGACTTCGGGGCGTCTGTATTTTGCTTCACGTAATTATCTCAAGGCCCTTGAGACATTCAGAATTTTTCTGAGAGAAGAACCTCACAATAAAATGGGGCTGCTGTTTATGGCACGCGCGTATGAACGTCTTCAGCTTTTTACACCAGCCATTGCCATTTATGAGGAACTCTTACTTGTTGAGCCCAATCCAGCTATTACTATGCATTTGGTCGAGTTGCTTTTAGAGACTGAAAATTTTGATCAGGCAAGCCTTTTTGTTACTGAGGATATGCATGGTGCGCTGGAAAATAACATCAAGGGAAGAGAGCTTCTGTTAAAGGTCTATTTGGAAAACGAGGACGGAGAAGGTGTTGAAAGGCTTTTAGACAGGGAAAGTGATTTTTTTAAGGATGATGACATATTGACCTCATATGTTTCTCTTGCCACATCGACTGGTTATATGTGTGCCCGGATGAGTTTTCGTTTATATGACGATGCCTTGTTTGCTTTGGCCGGCCAGATTGAGAAAAGGAGAGATCTCCTGCAGGCCGGTGTGAAGTTGCTTGTAGGTCTTGGTCAACATGATGTGGCTGACAGGGTGTTAAAACACTGTTGGTCCGAGGGCCGGTCCCCGTGGTCTATTGATATGTTGATCGATAGTTACCTTGACAAGAATATGTGGGAGGAGGCTGTTGTTTTGCTTGAAGGGGCACTATCTATTTATCCTTCTTCGGCAAGGCTTAAGCTGAAACTGGCATATCTGCTTCTTGACACGGGCGAGACTGAAGTAGCGGGAGAAATTCTTTCTTTAATTTGTGCAGGCAATAATTGGAAGTGGGGGGAAGAAAAAAGACTGCTTTGTGAGGGCTATGCCCTTGGCTTGGCAGGAAGATATGAAGAGGCACTCGATCTTTATGGGAAAATAATTCAACAGGCACCAAATCATCTGGAAGCACACAGAGGCAGATGGATCAATTTTACAGCCTATGGATTAGGACATGAGGCTGATGCAGAGGCGTTGGGTTTAGAAATAATTACAGGAAAACATCCCTTTTTATATGGCAGCGAAGAGGAAAATGGAAATAAAGAAAGACCGATTCCAATGCTCGCAAAAAATGGGGGGCTGATGCCGGCTCCCGGGGCCTACTTGAGTGGACTAGTGCAAAGTGAAGAATTGTTATCACCTAAAGATATCCTTGTTTCGCCATTTTGTGAGACGGAAGGAGAGGCATGCCCTTTACTGCTTGCTTTATCCTACGAATATTTTGAAAATTTTTCAGAAGCGGTTGTAATGTGGCGCTCTTTTTTAAAAAGACACGAGACGTATTGGCCCGGCTATGAACGTCTTGCTCGGATATACGAGGGCAGAGGTAAAGTAGAGAGTGCAAAAAAAATACAGCACAGGACTTGTGGTAAAATAAAAGATCTGCGGTTGTTTCTTTTTTATGGTCAAGATTACGGTGAGCCAAAGACCGCCTCGGGAAAAGTTGGGCCTTCGGGCTTGCCTGTGTGGCGAAAACTTGATGATATGGCCCTTGAATCCTGGGAAGGAGTGTTCTGTTCCGATTAGATAAATTCCTCATTATTCCTTGATTTTTTCAAATGTTATAGATAAAAAGGTAAAGCTAATATCCGGAGAGATGTGCGCATGAATATTTTAGTGACGGGCGGAGCCGGTTTTATCGGGTCCCATCTATGTGATTACCTTATTTCTAAAGGAGAGTATGTCTCAGTCATAGATGATCTTTCCACGGGCTTTTTTGAAAATATAGTCCACCTGCAGGGTGATCCGAGATTTCAATATATAAACGACACTATCCTGAATAAAGACAGGATGGATAGCCTCATCCAGCAGTGTGATGTAATAATTCATCTTGCTGCTGCCGTAGGCGTCAAATATGTCATAGAAAATCCGCTTTCATCTATCGAAACCAACATCTGCGGGACTGAAATTGCGCTTAAGCTGGCCAATAGGTACAAGAAAAAAATACTCATAGCATCAACGTCGGAAGTCTATGGGAAACATATGCATGCCCCTCTTAAAGAGGATGATAATTTAATTTATGGTCCTCCCAGTACCATGCGTTGGAGTTATGCGGCTTCGAAGCTTATAGATGAGTTTACCGCACTTGCATATCATCGTACCAAAAAGCTTAAAGTGGCCATATTCCGTTGTTTCAATACAATAGGTCCCAGGCAGACAGGTCTCTATGGGATGGTAGTACCCAGATTTATTCAGCAGGCGCTGAGGGATGAGCCTATAACAGTTTTTGGTGACGGTCGGCAGACCCGTACGTTCACTTATTTTGGGGATGTAGTAGAGGCCATATACCGGCTTATGAAATGCGAAGAGGCACTAGGTAAAATAATAAACATAGGGGGCACAGAAGAGATCTCTATATCAGAGCTTGCCGAGCGTATCAAGTCTATTGCCGGTAGCAAGTCTGAAATAATTTATGTACCTTATGAACAGGTCTACGGCAAAGACTTTGAAGACATGATGCGCAGGGTTCCTTCATCTGAAAAGCTCAACAGCTTAATAGGTTTTGTTCCACAAACGCCCCTTGATACGATTCTTGAAAAGACTGTAGAATATTTTAGCAGTGAAACTTGAAATTGGAAACAATACAATGATGTAAATGCGTTACCCAATTTTTAATTTCCAGTTTCGACATCCGTATTCAATCGATACTTTTAATTATATTATATATGTCAGTTACTCTCCTCAACGCAGGTCTTTTTTTTCTCTACGCCTTTGGACTAAGCGCTTTCCTGACTCCATGCGTGATCTGGCTCTCGAAACGCATTGGCTTTATGGCTCAGCCCAGGGAGGACCGCTGGCATAGGCGTCCAACGGCCCTTCTGGGAGGCATTGCGTTATTTTTGTCGTTTATGCTTCCCAATTTGTTTCTCAGGGAAATCTCATCTCCCATGCTTGTCCTGACTCTGGGAGCAAGCGCCATGTTCTTGTTGGGGATAATTGATGATGTTAACGACCTGTCGCCTCAAAGTAAATTTATAGGGCAATTAATCATCTCTGCTCTGATTGTGGCCGGGGGGGTGAGGATACAAGGACTGTGGCATCCCGCCGCATCAATAATCTTAACACTTTTTTGGTTCGTAGCTATTACCAATGCAGTTAATATTTTGGACAACATGGATGGTCTGGCGGCCGGTATTTCGTTTATAGCTGCCTGTTCACTTTGGGTATATAGCCAGCTTGGAGGTCCGATTCTATTAGGTCTGCCGGCTATACTCCTCGCGGGGGCTACTGCCGGATTCTGGATATATAACTTTAATCCCGCCAAAATATTTATGGGAGATTGCGGAAGTCTCTTCCTGGGCTTTCTCCTGGCCGGTTTGACCGTAACAGGTACTTGGACGTCAGGGCTACCAGATCCGGCAGATGGAGGTTATACCGGAGTTACCAGCTTGGTGCTGGTGCTGGTGGTCCCTGTGGCTGTCCTGATTATACCACTCTTTGACACCGCCCTTGTATCCTTTACCAGGGTCCAGACCGGACGGCCTATTTCTAAAGGGGGGCGTGATCATACCTCGCATCGCATGGTTTTGCTGGGATATTCAGAAAAAAGGACTGTGTTAACACTTATGGTATGGGCGGGAAGCATATCAGCCTTAGCCTTATACCTGTCATACCAAAGTGCCCAGGGACTCCTGGTTATGCTGAGTGTGGTGGCGGTGATTTCCTTGTTTTTCGGAACATTTCTTACACACTCGAACGGCGCTGTTTATGATAGCAAGGCAGGGGATTCAGACACTGTGTTTCGACGCTCCTCACTTTTATCCCGAATACTTAACAAGAAGCAGATTCTCCAGGCAGTGGTGGATACCGTGCTTATAAGCATCGCCTATCTAACTTCTTATCTTCTTCGATACGACGGTGTTATTAGCTTGTGGAATCAACAGCTTATAGAGAAATCTCTTCCCTTGATTATCCCTGTCAAGCTGTGCTGCTTTTGGATCTTCGGGCTGTATAGAGGTCAATGGCGATATGTGAGTATCGGAGATATGGGGCGGATTTTTAAGGCAGTTGTAATTAGCTCTCTAATTATTGTCGGATTGCTTTTATATATTTACCGCTTCGAAGGTTATTCCAGAGTTCTTTTCCTGAACGATGCCCTATTGACTTTGATAATGATAGGTGGCGTCCGTTTACTTATGCGATTCTTTAAGGAATATTTCAGCCTGCAGGCCGAGCGCAGTAATTCAATACCTATTCTAATAATTGGAGCAGGGGATGGCGGAGATCTGTTTCTGAGGGAACTTAGGCATAATTCAAATCATGATTATCTGCCGGTAGGTTTTATTGATGACGATCCTGCGAAAAAGAGTCAGATAATTCACGGCATCAAGGTCTTGGGAGACAGGGAAGACATCCCTGACATTGTTAAAAGACATGGAGTTAAGAGAGCCTTTGTGTCTATTATGTCCGCAACAAATGGCCAGGTTGAAGGAATTTTTGATATCTGTAAAAAAGGTGGTGTGAAGTGTGATAGGGTGCGACCGCTTTTGCCAATAGTGAAATCCGGAGAAAAAGAATCGGCCTGTTCAAAAAAAGATAAAGTTATACCCTTCAGGCCCAGGATGAGGAAAAGAAAATGAATGAAAAGCGTCTTTCTAAAACCGAGTGGAAACGCCTTGAAAAGGATCTATGCCGTAGCCGAAGATCTGTTTGGTCTCAGATTACAGCCAAAGAGCGAAAAAAAGCCCTTTTGTATTCAGACAAGTATAAGGACTTTATAAGTAAGGCAAAGACCGAACGGGAGTCTGTCAACATCATTGCAAGCAAGGCGCAGGAGAGAGGTTTTGTGCCGTTTGAACAGGCCGGTCCCGGTTCCAATCGGGTCTTGTGGACCTTTAGGGGGAAGGCGGCCGCCTTGGCCGTAACAGGTAAGGCACCTGTCAGTGATGGGGTCAGGATCATTGCTTCACACATAGACGCACCCCGTTTGGACCTGAAACAGAATCCCATCTATGAAGAGCTGGAAATGGCCTTTTTGAAGACTCATTATTACGGAGGGATCAAGAAGTTTCACTGGGTAGCCCGTCCTCTGGGTATCCATGGCCTGGCACTGAAAGGAGACGGGAGCGCAATTCCTATTGAGTTTGGTGAGGATCCTCATGATCCCGTGCTTACAATAAATGATCTTTTGCCACATCTTGCCCGTAAGGTACAGGGTAAGAAAAAGATTTCAGAGGCCATACCGGCAGAGAAGCTTAATGTGTTGATAGGGGGTTTTCCTCTTTTGGGCCCTGAAGACCTGAAGGATGGCGTAAAATTACGCATTTTAAGGATCCTGAACGAAAGATACGGCCTGGTAGAAGAGGATCTAATAAGTGCGGAACTGGAAATTGTCCCTGCAGGTGGTTCAAGGGATGTGGGCCTGGACGGGGCCTTTGTAGGTGGCTATGGGCAGGATGATAGATCCTGTGCATATGCCTCTCTTTACTCCATCCTTGAACTTAAGGAACCTCAAGTTACCTCAGTCGCCCTGTTCCTTGACAAGGAAGAAATAGGTAGTGACGGAAATACAGGGGCCAAGTCCAGTTTTTTTGAGGTGGTGTTGTATGATCTTATGCGACATGGAGGGCTTCAAATCGAGGCGGATAGCCTTGTACGAATGCTTATTGCGTCCAAGGCCATTTCAGCGGATGTTACAGCAGGGATAGACCCTGATTATAAAGAAGTCCATGAAGAACGTAATGATGCACTGATCGGACACGGGGTTTGCCTGACGAAATATACCGGCTCTGGAGGAAAGTATTCAGCAAATGACGCCCATGCTGAATATGTTAACTGGTTAAGGCGCGCCTGGAACGATGCCAAAGTAGTCTGGCAGGCCGGAGAGTTGGGAAAGGTGGACGAAGGCGGAGGAGGTACTGTAGCCAAGTATCTAGCCCAGCGCGGCCTAGACATAGTCGACGCGGGACCTCCCCTGCTCAATATGCACTCGCCCTTTGAGGTTGCACATAAGACTGACCTGTTTATGACCTATAGGGCGTTTGATGCTTTTTATAAGGCAGGTGAATAATTTGGTGATTTGGTGATTGCATGAAAGTCATAGATCCTTCCTTTAGTGTATTGGACGAATTTTTTGTTCATGGAAGGCTGCTTGAGCAGATCGAGCGTTGCGGACGGGTCTGTTACAAGAGTGAAGACCGGATATCTACGGAGTCAGCCAGGCCTTTTATTAAAGGGATAATAAAACGGGGTCATGAATCAGTGCTTGAGATGGCTCAGATCGTGCTTGAGATAGAGGTGGACAGCGAGCTCACCATGCACAAGTTTTTTGAGAGGATACCAAGGTTCTGCCAGGTGGATAAGCTGGAACGCAAGCAGTACCTGCTGTCTGGGAATCCCAGGGTTTTTAGGGACCTTGCCCGGCACCACCGTGATCTGAAGGTTGTGAAGGCTGTATTGAAAAGGCTTACAGAGTTCCATCCTGTTTTATTTGAGGATCTGGTTCCACGGTTTGGCTGGGTACCGCAAGATGGTATTGTTGTTCGTGTGCTGCCTTCTGAGGAAATTGAAAACCTGCCTTTGGAACAACTTATCAGACACCGGGTACTTCTGGTTCATCTAATAATTAACCGGGCAGTTTCTCATGAACTGGTGCGCCATAGGGTTGCTTCATATCTCCAGGAATCCCAGCGTTATTGCAGATATGGTGAAGCCCGCTTTGGGGGCGAGGTAGTGTTTATCCGGCCTTGTTTTTTCAAGGAGGGATCTGATGAATACCTGTTATGGTCAGATGCGATGTCACAAGCAGAGGGAATCTATCTTAAACTCCTTAAGACAAGCTCTCCACAGGCTGCCCGTACTGCGCTGCCAAACTCCTGTAAGACCGAGATCATGGTCCATGCCACCATTGAGGAATGGATGCATATTATGCGTCTCCGGACGTCAAAGGCCGCTGATCCTTCGATGCGGGAGATCATGTTGGCCCTCCTTCCTGAATTTGAAAGACGTTTTTCAGCAATATTCGGACCTATAAGAGATTCACTCAGCCCAGAAAATTGTAAGCGTTCACAGGGCACCGCATCTGCTTTGTTGTCGGGCACTTGAAGTACAGGGAGTACGTCTGCGTACCCTCCGCCTCGCATCTACAGCACCCTGTAAACACTTACAGTTCGGTGGGTTGCGGCAAAACAGGCGTTGTAATCCCGTAAACGGTTACAGAAAATTAAAGGACCTATCTATATGCAGCTCAAAACCGATTTTCTTATCATGGGGAGCGGGATAGCCGGGCTGAGTCTTGCAATAAAACTCGCTCCGCTGGGACAGGTAACCGTGGTCACAAAAAAAGCCGAATCCGACACGGCTACAAATTTGGCTCAGGGCGGCATAGCCTGTGTCTTTGGTGCTGATGATAGCTTTGACCTGCAACAACAAGATACGCAGCGCGCAGGAGACGGTCTGTGTCACGAAGATATTGTCAAAATGATAATCAGTCAGGGCCCGGACCGTATAAAGGAGCTGGAAGACCTTGGATTGGAATTCAACAGAGAATCGCACAATCCGGATGTGCTGGATCTGGGAAGGGAAGGTGAGCACTCTCGCCGCCGCATAGTGCATGTTGGGGATTTTACCGGGCGATCCCTGCAGAGGGTCTTAATGGATAATGTCGATAGATTGCCTTCTGTTAAGGTCTTTGAAGACTATGTTGTGGTTGACCTCATTACAGAAAGTATGATCAAGGCTTATTCGCCCGGCAGCATGGAGAAGGAACGTTGTCTGGGGGCTTATCTGCTTGAAGTAGCTACAGGTAAGATCCACACTTTCCTGGCCCCTGTAACAGTGCTCGCCACGGGCGGGTGCGGCAAGGTTTACCTGTATACCAGCAATCCTGATGTGGCCACAGGTGATGGTATGGCTGTAGCGTACCGTGCCGGAGCCAGGATTGCCAATCTGGAATTCGTGCAGTTCCATCCCACGTGTCTCTATCATCCAAAGGCCAAAAATTTTCTTATATCAGAAGCGCTCAGGGGAGAGGACGCCAGGCTGCTGGACCCTGAATACAGACCATTCATGGAGAAATATGATCCCGAGCGGAAGGAGCTTGCCGGAAGAGATATAGTCGCCAGGGCCATAGATACTGAATTAAAGAATAGTGGAAAGGATTGTGTATATCTGGATATTAGTCACCGTTCTGCTGATTTTATCCGGGAGCGTTTCCCAAATATCTATGAGACCTGTCTGGGCTTTGGGATCGATATTACAAAGGAGCCGATACCGGTTGTGCCGGCGGCCCACTATATGTGTGGGGGTGTGGTTACTGACAGCCACGGAGAGACAGACCTTGAAGGCCTTTTCGCTTTGGGAGAAACTGCATGTACTGGTCTGCATGGTGCCAATCGGCTTGCGTCAAACTCCCTTCTTGAAGCCCTTGCCATGGCTCACCAGGCTTTTCTAAAGATCAGTGAGATATTCCCTGGTTTGAAGGAAAAATCATTTCCCCAGGTGTCTCCATGGGAAACCAGGGGAGCTGTGGATTTAAAAGAGGCGGTCCTTATCTCTCACAATTGGGATGTAATCCGGCGTCTGATGTGGAACTATGTCGGCATTGTCCGCAGCACAAAAAGACTTAAACTGGCCGGACAACGCCTTTCACCGATTCTTGAAGAGATCCGGCAACACTACTGGGAATATATCCTCACCAGGGACTTTATAGAACTGAGGAACCTAGCACAGGTTGCGGAGCTCATCATTATTGCAGCCAGTCAGCGAAAGGAGAGTAGGGGCGGGCACTTCACTATTGACTATCCCTGCAAAGACGACTGGAACTGGCGCAGAGATACAATTATTCAAAAGTTTCGGAAGGAAACGTGAATATAGGCAAACCACGTAACCGATCACACTCCCTGGCAGCCGACAGGCTTTTGCAGGGTTTCAACCGCGGACAAGGTTGCACCAAAAGGCGTATTCTCAACGGATTGTGCTTTGAAACCCGAAAAAGGCTGTTGGCTGTCAGGGGGAGGAAGTGAATGATTACCAAACCACAGCTTTCAGGTCGCAAAGTCCAGGGGATTGCCGTCCTTATTTTGATTCTTATCTTTTGGCTTTGCTGGACCTGGAGGCATGAGCTATGGTCTCTCTGGTGTGGTCTATTACAGGCATTTGAACATAGAGAGTCTGTACGGGCATATATTCTCTCTCTGGGTCATTTGGCGCCTTTTGCCTTTATTTCACTGCAGGCACTTCAGGTCGTTATATCTCCTATCCCCGGCGAGGCAACAGGTTTTATAGGTGGTTTTTTGTTTGGGAACTGGGCAGGTTTTTTTTATTCCACTGCCGGTCTTACCCTTGGCTCTGCAATTGCTTTTTTTATATCTCGTCAGTTTAGGCGCCTGGTAAGATTGCGGCTTCTCCGTTCTCGTTTATACGGCAGGTTTGAACGTCTTGTCGAGCACCAGGGGCTTTTCATCTTCTATATATTGTTCTTGTTTCCCGGATTTCCAAAGGACTTTCTTTGTTATCTTCTGGGATTGAGCCGGATGCCATGGTTGGCCTTTCTGGCTATAGTCATACTGGGCCGTATGCCAGGGACACTGGTGCTGACACTACAAGGGGCCAATACATATGATAAGAACATAGAGGGCTTCCTCTGTGTTTTGTTTTTGACCCTCCTGGTATTGATACCCAGCTTGTACTACCGGGAGCGAATCTATCAGTGGGTGGAGGCACATAGTCTTAAGGACCCGTGAAGGAATAAGTCATTTACAGGTCCTAAGGAGTGACGTAATGAGGCAAGCTTTCCTTGATTGTTTCTCCGGGATCAGCGGAGATATGTTTTTAGGGGCACTGATTGATGCAGGGTGGCCTGAGGAAGAATTAATGTCCCTTCCGGAGAAGTTGGGCCTTGAGAATACAGCAGTTGAGGTCCAGGGAGTTAAAAGGAAAGGCATAAAGGGCATTCAAGTCAAGGTCTCCGGGCCCGGGCCTCATCCATTCAGGAACCTGCAGGATGTGGAGGCAATTCTTGAAAGGTCTGATCTGCAGCCCGGGATAATTCGGCTTTCCCTGAAGGTATTTAATCTCCTTGCCCAGGTTGAGGCCAAGGTGCATGGCTGCTTATTAGAAGAGGTCCACTTCCATGAAATCGGGGCTGTAGATACATTGGTGGATATTGTGGGGACCATCAGCGGATTAAACCATTTTTCTGTTGGAAAGATTTGTTGCTCACCCATTCCCGTGGCCAGGGGATGGATAGATTGCGAACACGGCAGACTGCCTTTGCCTGCCCCTGCCGCTGCTGAATTGTTAAAAAATGTGCCGATTTATGGGGTGGATGGAGAGTGGGAACTTGTTACGCCAACCGGGGGTGCTTTGATAAAGGGGCTGGCGGATCATTTCAGGACTTTTCCCGAAATGAAAGTGGAAAAAATCGGATATGGGGCGGGTTCAAGGGATATTCCTCAATGGGCCAATCTCTTTCGTATCTGGCTGGGTGAAGACCGGTCATCAAAAAAGGAATCAGTTGTAGTGGAGCTAAGGAGTTATATAGATGACATGAACCCTGAGTGGTTTGAGTATCTGATGGAGCGCTTGTTTGGTGCAGGTGCCCTGGACGTTGTTCTGTCTCCAATACATATGAAAAAGAATCGTCCGGGTGTTGAGATTACAGTCTTGACCACACCTGGTCATGAACATAGCCTCAGCAAGATGCTTTTTGAGGAATCCACTACTTCAGGGATACGCCTGAACAGGTGTCTGAGGTATATTCTGCCTAGAAGGAATGGTATGGTTCCAACCAACTGGGGTAATGTGCGAGCCAAATTGATCACAAGGCCTGATGGCCGGTCCACAATTTCTCCTGAGTACGAAGCCTGCAAAGAAGTGGCACGCCGGTTCAGTGTCCCATTAGGTGCGGTTTATCAGGCTGTGAGCCAGGTGTCGGTTGAAGATTTCGTAAGCGTTCAGGGATTCAAAGGTTCAGAGGTTCAGAGGTTATAGGGTTCAGAGTTTACCGAAAAGTGGCTCCCAAGGCTTTGAATTTCAAAGATAGATTAGTCCTGTTTCTGGCAAGCGGACTATTTCTGGGATTGATCCCCTTTGCCCCGGGTACATTCGGGAGCCTTCTGGGCATTCCTCTCCACTGGCTATTTAGTCATCTTCCAATTTTTTTGGGAATATGTTCTCTTGGATTTGTTATCCTGATATCTGTGTGGATATCAAGCAGGGCAGAGCTTTTACTGGGAAATAAAGATCCATCTCAAATAGTGATAGATGAAGTGGTCGGCATGGCAGTGGCGCTTGCGGGCGCCCCCATTGAGCCTTCTTTGATTATAGTTGCTTTTATGTTTTTTCGTTTTTTTGACATCTGGAAGCCTTTTCCAATAAGATATATAGATAAATCTTTCCCCGGGGGATGGGGTATTGTGCTTGATGATGTTGCAGCCGGCGTTATGGCAAATTTGGCATGGAGACTGTGGGATTTAGAGGTAATTAGTCATGCATGGTGAAATTATAGCTATAGGAGATGAACTTGTATCCGGCAAGGTATTAAACACCACTGCCAGCTTTGCAGCTAATAAGCTCTTTTATGCTGGTTGCCAGGTGACCCGGATCACATCCATTGGTGATGATCCCGATGATATTGAAGAATGTCTGCTGGCAGCAATAAAGAGATCCGAATACGTTATCATCACAGGCGGGCTTGGTCCGACTACTGATGATATAACAAACGAGGTGACAGCCAAGGCATTAGGGCGTCCCCTGGTCTTGAATAAGATGATTCTAGAGAAGATCAGGAGGGCGAAACATCGGTTTGTCAATCCTGTTTTTTTACCGGAAAAGTTAGCATGGTTACCTGAAGGTGCTGAAGTCCTGAATCCCGAAGGTCGTGCTGCAGGATATCTCCTGGTCCACCAGGATACCCCTCTTTTTTTTCTGCCCGGAGTGCCTGGGGAGTTGGAAGATCACATGGTTCAGCGGGTTATCCCCAGGCTTAGCAAGTTTATTTCCAAAAAAATAAATATAAGACAGCAGACCTTCAAAGTCTTTGGCCTATCAGAGACAGAGATAAACGCCCTTTTTGAAAAGCTGGAATCCAGCCGGGATGGCTTGAGCATCGGTTATTATCCCAACTTCCCCGAAGTTAACGTAACTGTCACTGTAAAGGGCTTGAATCCGGAAAAAGTTGCTGAAGTTTTTCATATGGCATGTAACACCATAAAACAACTGCTGGACAAACATGTAGTTGCCGTCAATGAGGAAACTCTTGAGGAGATAGTAGGTAGACTTCTGCTGGAAAAAGGTGGTGTTCTTTCCCTTGCGGAGTCCTGTACAGGTGGTCTGGTAAGCCAACGGGTGACCAGCATTCCCGGCAGTTCCGGGTGGTTTGAAAGGGGAGTAATTACCTATAGCAACAAGTCAAAGGAAGATCTCGTTGGGGTCTCCCGCGAGACATTATCCCTCTATGGCGCAGTGAGTTCCCAGACTGCCGTGGAAATGGCAGATGGTGTAAAACGCTTGGCCGGTACAGGCTATAGTCTTGCTATTACCGGTATTGCCGGTCCATCCGGAGGTACTACTCAAAAGCCTGTGGGCACAGTCCATATTGCTTTATCAACTCCTGAACGGACAGTAGCCGGGCAATTCCGATTTGCCGGAACAAGACACATGATACAGACATTGGCAGCGGAAACTGCTCTTGATTTGCTGAGACTGTATTTGAGTTATGGTACGTACTTTCCTGGCAATAGACCTGCCGGGCACACAGCGTAAGATACTTGAAGAACATCAGGGCCGGTGGAAGTCCGTCAAGGCGGATGTGAGGTGGATCTATCCGTCCAATATGCACCTGACACTCAAATTTCTGGGTGAAATTCAGGAATCAAGTAAGGAGAGTGTGACAACTGTCTGCAAAGAGGTTTGTTGCCTTCACAGGGGTTTTTCTTTGTTTTTAAATGGTACAGGCATTTTCCCGAACCTTAGACGGCCCCGGATACTGTGGATCGGAATCAGAGGTGAAACAGATCTTCTGTGCAAACTGCAAAACAGCATTGAAACAGCCCTGGAGGAAAAGGGCTTTCCACGGGAAGACCGTGTCTTTACGCCTCATCTGACTGTAGGTCGAGTCCGTTCTCCTCGCAGGCTTTCACGGCTTCTTGAAGTATTTTTAAAGCACAAGATCGTAATTGAGCCTTTTACAGTAGAAGAAGTAATAGTGTACAAAAGCCGGCTGACTCCCCGTGGACCTTTATACAGTCCTTTGGCCAGATGCCCTTTAATGTAATTTTCAATTCGTATATCTGACATTTCGTCCGTGTCGGTTCGTGTGGGTCTGTGGCCAAAAAACCTCGACTTCCAGTTCAAAAGCTCATATCATGAAGGAACACAGTAGGGGAGAACTCACACGAAGTATCACCGCGGCTTTCGCAATTACACGGTCTACTACTAAACGACGTAAGTTCCCCATCATCCATCAGAGGAAAAAGAGATGACCACAGCGCTGGAGTTGGACCGCGAAGGCTGGACACCATACATTAAAGCAATGTCCCGGAAGCCGTCTGCGCCTGAATTAACTTCGGAAGAACAAAGGAAGCAACAAAGTTTATTAGGTCGCGTTCGAGAGGCGGCAATAATACTTAAGAGCCGATTTGCAGTCAGACGTGTGGTCCTGTTCGGTTCACTTGCTCATGCATCCTGGTTTATGCCCGACTCTGATGTTGATTTGGCTGTTGAGGGCTTAGCCAGCGAAGATTATTGGCAGGCGTGGAGACTAGTTGAAGAAATCGTCGACGATCGGGAGGTGGACTTCATTGAAATCGAGACGGCGGCTGAATCTCTTAAGAGAGCAATTGAGCGTTATGGAGTGGAGTTATGAGCGGGTTTTACGAGGAACTGGTCTACCGCATTCGCGGAGAGGTTTCTGATTTAGATCGCCTCGTGCAGAAAGCCCTACGCGTTTGGTCTCGAGTCCAAAAGCCAGAAAACGAGCAAGATATATATTTGGACTCCATTGCCTTGAATCTCCATGGTTTTTATTCCGGACTTGAGCGTCTATTCGAACTCATCGCCAGGCATATAGACCAGCGCCTTCCTGCCGGCGAAATGTGGCACCGTGATCTGCTTCAACAGATGGCAGAAGAGATGACGAATGTACGGCCTGCTGTGATCAGCCCTGAGAGAATTGTATCTTTGGATCATCTCCGGCGGTTCAGACACTTGGTACGTAACGTTTACACCTTTAATTTGTCCCAGGATAAGTTGAAGTCGCTAATGGCAGATCTTCCTGGATTGTGGTTGCATGTACAAGCCGAGTTATTGGCTTTTGCCGACTTTCTATCAGAATTATCCCGGCCAAACCAGACTTGATTATATTGTGGGAAGGTGCGTTTGTAAGTTTTGGGAGTTAGTTCAATAGCTTAACATCATTCTCTCTTTCCTGTGAAGATTTTCTAAAGTCCCTCAAACCGAAAACCCCTATCGGATTTCAATAGCACAGACAAAATTGGACTTTAACACCAAAATACCGCCGCAATCTGAGTGCGGTGCCCCTTGGGCGCGTATTGTTTTTGTCCTGCCATGTCGGCAGGGCAAAATGTCTGTGTGTATCCGTGTAGGGTCTGCCTGCCCTGTGAATGCTTACTTAATTCCTTTATGACACATTGCTTTAGACTCGACTTTGGCCATTTTTAATTCATGGTTGTTGGGCTAACTTACTGAAATTATTATATCTAGCTTGAATTGGATCAAATCTACCCATAAAAAATCGGGGTATGAGTGCTTGTAATTCCCAAATCGTGCAGCTAACTCCTTGATTTTTCTGGTTTTATAATAATCGAAAAATGGCCAAAGTCGAGTTAGAAAGATCGTGATATTTTATAAAAAAATTTTGAGGCTATGCACTTGACTCCTAATGCTACTACATATTGTGTTTGTCTTAAAATGGCACATCGTGCAACTCATTTGGAATGTCCGTGTTCATCTCTCCCAGAGTTGCTGTACCGCCAACGATTTTTTTGGTAATGCACAGGGTCAGCACGAACCGACTGCTGAACTGAGCGATAGAAGAGTTTGCCTCGCGACTTTGAGGTTCGTCGATTGAAGCGGAATGTAAACTCATCAAGGTAATAGTTGAGATGGGTTGATCGAACTGCTCCCTGATAAGTGCCCAGTAACCAACGCTTCAAGAGGGCAATAATAAGATGAGCAATTGTCAGATCTTTGGAACCGACAACAATATGTTTGTATCCCATAGTAGAAATTTCTTGATAACCGCTCCAACCATCAGTACGAATACAACTGCCTGCGTATACATGCGTTCTTATGAATTCATTAAGAACATCAGCCGAAGCATCAGGTATATGCTGAAGACGAACTCTCCCTATTCTCTTGCCTGTTGCGGATATCTTGCTCTTATCCTCAACAGCAACTACTACCAAAGTCTTATTTTCAGCACCGCGACCTCGCTTGCCAGAACGTTTGCCGCCAATGTAAGTTTCGTCGACTTCAACGGTTCCAGACAAGTTGTCACGACATGGCCTTACCATTGCGCGTCGCAATTTATGCAGCCATCGCCAAGCCGTGTGATAGCTGCCCAAATCCAGAGTTCTTTGCAAGCCCAGCGCATTGGCTCCGTATTTCTGGTTTGTAATGTGCCACATCGCATCAAACCAAAGACGCAACGGTTTTCTCGTATCGTGAAAAATAGTGCCGGCTGTCACCGAGGTTTGGCGATAACACTTTCGGCACTCAAACAGTCCTCGCGTAGTACGACGCATTTTCTGACTACCGCATATAGGGCACTTAAATCCGTCCGGCCAGCGCAGGAAAATGAGATAGTCAATGCAAGATTCCTCTGTCGAAAAGCGCTCTCTGAATTCGGTGAGGTTCTTTGGAAAATCCTCCATACCTCAATACTACATATTGGGGTGTCAGGAGTCAAGTGCATAGCCTCAAAAAGGAATTGACACTTTGATGAACGTGATGGAGCCGTTCCTGAGTTTACTGTCAGAAGATGACGCACACGGCGAAACACTGGCCGACCTGAAAGAATCACAAGAGGTTTTAGGTAAAGATATAGTGGCATTTCAGAATGCCGTTAAGTCGGCAAACACCGTCTGGACTTCTGCTGGCAGGGACAACGAGGGACTGCACCGGTTCTCGGAAGTCATTGCGCCGGTTGCCGAAAAAAGTCGTGAATTGGGCAGGCAGGCAGACCAAATATACAGGCTCGCGCTTTGCCTCATTAAACTGTGCGAGAAAAAACTGAAGGCCCGTGAAAACGATTTCTGGGCAAAAAAAGAGGTCAATCAGTCGAAAAAACCCCTTGATGAAAAACTAAAGGCCTGCGTGGAACAGCTAAGACAAGCGCGATATTTCTACAGACAGACTCGCTGGCTTCAGGAACGCTTTCCGGATGCGGAACTGCGCGATGTGGCGGGACTCGTCAAGCTAGTCGGCATCGAGGAAATCGAAAAGAACGACTGGAGCCTCACACCGGGCCGCTATGTAGGTGTTGCGCCGGAAGAGGTGGATGAAGACTTCGATTTCGAGGAAACCATGCGTGCAATACACGCCGAGATTAATGAACTGAATGCGGAAGCGGTGGAACTGGCGAAACGGATTGCCGGGAATTTTGAGGCATTGGGGATATAAGCCGGCAGGAAATTGATTTTCAAAAATTCCATTTCCGGAAAAGTACCAAGGTAACATATTTTTGCACAATAACGTAATATATGTTACTGTGCAAAAAATACTTTAACATAAGAGAAATATCGGGATGAAAGATCTAGCTAATCGGCTTAGAAGATATTTATTGGATACACTTGGCATAACGGTCACGTTGTCGAAACCGGCAAGTGTGGGTTCGCTTCCTTTTTTTCTTCAGGATAATTATGATATGTTCCAGGTCAGGTTGTTGAATGAAGATTTTATCGTTTTGGTCTCAAGAAACGACAGCAAGCTCACTCCTGCGACAATTCATAAACATATCGATATCGTGAGCCAACAGCTTAAAATGAAAGCTGTTTTTGTACATTCCACCATTTCATCGTTTAACAGAAAACGGCTGATCGAGCGCAAAGTTCCTTTTGTCATACCGGGGAACCAGATGTATCTCCCGGATTTAGGTATTGATTTGAGAGAATATTTTATTAAAAAAAGATCAAAGACAGTCATCTTGGGACCATCGACTCAGGCCGTTATTCTCTATGCGTTTACAAGAAAAATGACTGAACCTGTAACCCCAACGCAATTAGCAAAAGAGCTTGGATATTCACGGATGACAATGACCCGATCGCTCGATGAGATCGAATCCGCAGAGTTGGCTGAGGTATCGATCACGGGCAGGAAAAGATTGGTTTATTTTGACAAAAATCGCAGGAATCTATGGGAAAAAGCGCTTCCTCACTTGAGATCGCCGGTAAAAGGAAACGTGTGGCTGAAAGCACTGATCGACGAGTTGCCGGTCTGTCAAGCCAGTCTGACAGCCTTGGCCTGCTATTCAATGTTGACTCCACCTCAAAAGCAGGTTTACGCAGCTTCCGCGAAAGACTGGAAAGCCATAAAGCGTAAATATTCTCTTGAAATTATTTCTTATCCGGATGAGGCAGGATATGAGCTGGAGGTCTGGAGCTACTCTCCGGGCTTATTTGCGAACGGCAAAATAGTTGATCCATTCTCTCTGTATCTGAGTTTAAGAGATATTAAGGATGAACGTGTTGAATCCGCCATGGAAGAGATGATGGAGAGTGTTGAATGGTAAGGGGACTTGATCTTTTCCGGGATTATTTCAAGGATTATACTGATAAATATATTCTGATTGGCGGAACTGCATGTGATTTAGCGATGGAAAGTATGGGTCTTAATTTCAGAGCAACAAAAGATCTGGATATTGTCTTGATCTTGGAAGCCCTGGATGTTGAATTCGTAAATGCCTTTTGGAGTTTTATTAAAGAAGGGCAATATAAAAACAGGCAAAAAAGTACCGGCAAGAAGCTGTTTTATCGTTTTTACGATCCCGAGACGGAAGCCTTTCCTTATATGATAGAATTATTTTCTCGAAAACCAGATGTATTCGAATTGCCCGTCGAGAGTCATTTAACCCCGATTCCCATTGATGAGACGGTTTTCAGCTTATCGGCTATTTTAATGGACAGCGATTATTATGATTTTATTAAAAACGGGCAAAAGGTCACAGACGATCTTTCGATAATCTCGCAAGAATATCTGATTCCATTGAAATCAAGGGCCTGGTTGGATTTATGTAAGCTCAAAAGTTCGGGTGAGACTATCGACAGTAAAGATATAAAGAAACACAAAAACGACGTCTTCAGGCTTTATCAGATCTTGTCCCTGGACACAGATATTGTATTACCTCAATCCATAGCAGATGACATGCGGATGTTTTTGGAAAAGACATCTGATGAGTCGCCTGATCTGAAAAATCTTGGAATACGCAATGCATCGATGGAAGATGTAATCGGTAATCTCAAAAAGATTTACAACCTTTGATGGCGGAAAAAGTGGATCATCGTCATTATTGATACGTGGGCGTGGCGGCAGAGCGGATTGCCGGGAATTTCGAGGAATTGGGGATATGACTGAACTTTCGAAGCGATTGCCTGACGACAACAAGAAACTCGCACCATTGGTGCGAGAAATTAGCTTGAGTGAGAATCTGATCCCATACTGTGACCTGCCAAAAGTGCAACCTTTAGTTGCACAAATTGACTGGAGCCATAATCTGAACATTTTCCAACGCTGCAAAGACCATCTAATTCGAGAGCTGGAATACTTCACTGGTGAGACGGTTATGTTGGCAGCGATTATCAAGAAGAACTTTGAGGAGGTGGAGGTATGAGTTTCAAGACCACCCCTCTTAGCGACTTCGTGGAGGTGAACCCAGAATGTATAACGAAAGCTCACTCTCACGACGAAATCCCGCACATCGACATATCTTCCGTTAGTTCAGGTCATTTTGTTGAAACGCCAAAGCTGCTTTCGCTGAATGAAGCACCCAGCCGAGCCAAACGGATTGTCAGACATGGGGATACTATTCTTGCCACCGTTAGGCCCAACTTACGCTCGTTTCTCTTCGTTAGGGAACCCGAGGCCAACACAATCGCATCAACAGGATTCGCTGTACTCAGGGCCAAAGAGAATGCAGATCCTCGTTTCATTTATTACGCAGTTATAGACCGAAGATTTACCGGATACCTGACGAACAACACAAAAGGGACATCCTACCCAGCAGTAGATACGGATACCGTCCTTCGCGGTGAAATACCTGATTTCAATTTGCAACGGCAACAAGCCATCGCCTCCATCCTCTCCACCTACGACGACCTGATTGAAAACAACAGCCGGCGAATTCAGTTGCTGGAGGGGTCGGCGCGGCTGCTTTACAGAGAGTGGTTCGTCCGTCTCCGCTTCCCCGGCCACGAGCATGTAAAGATTATCGACGGCGTGCCGGAGGGGTGGGAGAAAAAGCGGTTGATTGATATTGCCGAGTTGATAATGGGTCAAAGTCCTAAATCTCAATTCTATAATGATAAAGGCGAAGGTCTTCCCTTTCACCAGGGCGTGACTAACTTTGGCGAACGGTTCGTCGAACATAAAACATATTGCACCGCAAAAAACAGGATAGCCGAAAAGAGTGATATTTTGTGCAGTGTTCGCGCACCAGTTGGGCGTTTAAATATAACTCTCGATAGAATTATTATCGGTCGGGGTCTATCTTCAATCCGTTCGAAATCAGACCATCAATCGTTTCTTTACTACAACCTAAAGGAACATTTTTTCAAGGAAGATATGATTGGTGGTGGTGCGATATTCGCTGCTGTAACAAAAAAGGACATGGAAAATCAGGAATTATTGTGTCCATTGACTGGCGTGATCGAAAAATTTGAATATATATCTAACCCTATTGATGAACAAATCAAGATTCTTCATAATCAAAATATTAGATTAAAACAGGCCCGCGACCTCCTTCTCCCTCGCCTCATGAACGAAGAAATCGAAGTATGAGCGCATATACCGAGGATACCCTTGTTCAGCAGACCACTGCTGATTATTTGCGGGATGAACTCGGCTGGGAGTCGGTGTATGCGTACAATGAGGAGACCCTTGGGCAGGAGGGGACACTTGGCCGGAAATCAGACAGGGAAGTTGTCCTTACGCGATATCTCGGCGAAGCCCTTGTGAAGCTGAATCCCGGTCTTCCCATGCCTGCCTATCAGGAGGCAGTCCGCCGGATCACGGAGTATTCCGTTATCCAGCCAGCGCTCCAGATTAACGGGGAAAAATACGAACTGCACAAGGATGGCGTTCTTGTTGACTTCCGCAATGAAAAGGGCGAACCAATCAAGCGCCGCCTGCGTGTGTTCGATTTCGACAAGCCGGAAAACAACCACTTTTTAGCGGTTCGGGAACTCTGGGTGCAGGGAGCATTGTATCACCGAAGGGCAGATATTGTCTGTTTTGTGAACGGAATCCCGCTCCTCTTCATGGAACTGAAGAACATCCATAAAGATATTCGCACTGCATATGAAACTCGACTTTGGCCATTTTTAATTCATGGTTGTTGGGCTAACTTACTGAAATTATTATATCTAGCTTGAATTGGATCAAATCTACCCATAAAAAATCGGGGTATGAGTGCTTGTAATTTCCAAATCGTGCAGCTAACTCCTTGATTTTTCTGGTTTTATAATAATCGAAAAATGGCCAAAGTCGAGTGAAAAGAACCTCTCCGATTACAAGGACACGATACCCCACATCTTTCACCACAACGCCGTCATCGTCCTGGCCAATGGTGTGGACGCAAAGATAGGCTCGCTGTCCGGCAATTACGAACATTTTCACGAATGGAAACGCCCTGAAGAGGACGAGCCGGGCGTGGTGGACATGGAAACCCTCCTGAAGGGGATATGCAACAAGAGCAATTTCCTTGATCTTTTTGAAAACTTCATCGTCTTTGACGACAGCTCAGGCGAACTGGTCAAGATTATCGCCCGCAATCATCAATACCTAGGCGTCAACAGGGCTATGCAAGCGGTAGAGGAACGCAGGCATCGCAAGGGTAAACTCGGAGTATTCTGGCATACGCAGGGCGCCGGAAAGTCTTATTCCATGGTATTTTTCTCACGAAAGGTACACCGCAGGCTGGGCGGGAATTTTACCTTTCTTATCCTGACCGACCGTGACGATCTGGATACACAGATATACAAAACCTTTGCTGGATGCGGCATTGTGGACAACGACAAGGACCCCTGCCGGGCGGAATCGGGCGATGATCTTGAAAAACTTCTCAAACAGCGCAAGGCTTATATCTTTACCCTTATACAGAAGTTCAACAGAGAGGTGGCCCCTGACAATCCTTATTCTTCCCGGGATGACATAATCGTCATCAGCGACGAGGCCCACCGTACTCAATACGGACTACTGGCGCTGAATATGTGGAATGCCCTGCCGAATGCCGGGTATATCGGTTTCACAGGTACGCCCCTTTTTAAGGACGACGAAATAACCGATGCTCTTCCGCTAATACTTTGATTATGGTGCCTGAGCTAATTTGACGGTTAATAGCTCTCTAAACGTCCAGACATGGTCAGTAAGCCCTGCGGCCATGCCCGGAGTTTTGGATGCCCATCTTTGTTCAAAGGGTTTAGTGGTTTCAGAGACCTTTTCCCGGAGACTCATATGAGGTCGAGCAAAATTATAAAAGGCTTGAAAGAAAACAATCTGTTTCCTGAGATTTTTTCTTTCCTTGCTGAAGCCAAGAGTTTTTCGCGCCAATGGAGCCAAGGATTGACGGAGAGTCAGGTTCAGCCTTTCCAACAGGGTGGTGCTGATTTTAAGCCCCAGTTGGGCCAATCGTTTTGCTCCACATTTGATGCGGTAGGTTACTCCGATTATCCTACTCCCTTTCCTTTCCTTAATCACCTGTCCATAAACCAAGTCCGGGTGAGGTTCTTTGATTGGATCTTTAGGACGACCCGGCTTCCCTGTTTTGGAGAACACCTTGATTTTGTGGTAGGATTCTATCAATGCTCGCATATAACAACTAAATCCATCACTGAAAAAACAGG
>PQXE01000156.1 GCA_003194495.1 Deltaproteobacteria bacterium | reverse complement strand
GCTCCTCCTTAACAGGTTCGGCCTTCTTCACAGGCTTTTCCCGGGCCTCAATTTTAGTGGAGTCCCTGGAGATATGGCCTACCAACTGATCTCCATAGGTCTCTTTTATCAGTGCCGCATGGACTTTTTGCGGCAATTCGCCTTCAGCGAATTCAGCAAAGGCCCGTGAGAAAGTAGACTCACTTGGCACCTGAGATTTTTTTCCCCAGCCGCAGATCCGCCGGAGTTTAATGTCACACTCCAATCGGTCCAGCAATGCTCTCGTGGTAGGCAAGTTGTAGACCATTTTTGCCACAAACGCCCGAGCAATAGCAATACGATCTTCAAGAGGCCGTCCTGGAAAACCGACGCAATTTTGGATAAAGGCCTCTATACGAATAATTTCCAGGGCAGTTACGAGTTGTAATTGCTTATTAGTCAGCTCGCCAATTTTCTCTTCCATCCAGGGGAAAAGAGAGTCTTGAATCCTGAACCAATAGCCGGACAGGTTATCAAACAGGCTCATTTCTACCCCCTCCTTTTTTTGATCTTTACTAATTAGTAATGAATCTATATAATATAGATAACGAAGTATTACAACATTTTTCGTAGTTTATTTGAAGTCAAAAAATTATTCATTGACACTTCCATAAAATACAATTTGATGGTATCATTTTAAAAATTTATTCTATTTTTTTTTGCTTTCTCAAAAGCCAAAAAAACATTCTATTCTCTGAGTTTTGCAAGAGGCTCTAGTGGCTATCATATCCACTACAACTCGCTTGGCCTTCTCTATTCTCTTGAAACAACGAGCCGGTAAGCTCGCTTCTGATACCGTATCCTCTATCTTTGAAAAATGCTTCTCAAGAGATGAGAATACATCTTCGGCACTCCGAGAAGCGCCTGTCTCAAGATCATAGGGATGATATGCCTCGCTTATACCCTGAACAGCTTTCTTTACACACTCCTGATGTGATCGGGCTGTTTCAAGAGATGCACTGCATTCCCTCTCTTTATCCAAAGCAGCGTCTATTCGTTTCTCAAACGCAGGAGGACGCCCAGGCCTTGGCTTGCCATTGAGATAGGCTTTCTGCTCTTCTCTATGCTTTTCTATCTCCAGAGAGGCCTTTTCCATGGCCTTCTCCGCCTTTCTCCTGTTGGATGCTAAAACCACTCCAGTAGCCTTAACAATCTCTCTCTGAATATGAAATAAATCTGGAGAGTGGTGGACCCCCAGATCTTTTCTTACGTGACGACAGATACCTTTTCCCTCGTCACTGGTTGACTGGATCACCTCTATTGGCATATCACCTATTGCCTCCTTCATAGAG
>PQXE01000155.1 GCA_003194495.1 Deltaproteobacteria bacterium | reverse complement strand
AATTCCCAATCAAAATTCTCGACTTGACGCCGGTTTTGCGATACATATTAAACCAATAAATTCAACGATGGGGTGGATTCCAGGGAAAAAGGCCATTAAGTTCATTCAGAACCAGTCCCCCATTAAAATAATTTCGCGCGGCAACCTGTTGGTTGTGGGCGAAAGTTCTGCGGCGACGTAGTCAAAAGCACAAGCTGACGTGGAAGCGGATGGAGCGATTGATTGCCAGATGGATTCCGCCATCCCGTATCTGCCATCCTTATCCCCTGGTTCGTTTTGGCGTTATTACCTGAGGCAGGAGCCGTATGAGTTAGCAGCTCACGTATGTATCTGTGTGGGGGTGCCGGGTAACCGGCATTCTACCGCGACCTAGATCACGAAAATAGCGGGAAGGTGTTTGAACTTCGAGAGCCGGGGGTTTATTATAGCGGCATTTTTCAGGAGGATTCTATAATGATTCTAACAGATCGAATAGAGCTTAATCCAAGAATCTGCAATGGAAGGCCTGTGATCAAGGGGACGCGGATTCCTGTTTCCGTTATTCTGGAACAGATAGCAGCAGGAGAATCATGGGATGTTCTGCTTGTCGGCTATCCGGAATTGAAGAAGGAGGATATTCAGGCAGCCCTGCTTTATGCCAGGTCATCTCTTGATCACACAGAGGTCAGAGCAGCCTATGGCTGAGCCTCTCAAGCTTTATCTTGATCAAATGCTGCGACTGGATGTAGCTCAAGCTTTGCGTGATAAAGGCCACGATGTTATGCGTGCCTCTGAAGTCGGTCAGGCTCGGGCAGATGATTATGATATATTGCAGAAAGCGATTTCTGAAAATCGAATTCTTATTACTCTTGATGAACATTTTGGTGATTGGGTAATCCTCCCACTCAGCAAACATCCGGGAGTAATTCGACTGAAGGTCAATCCTGCAACGTCGAAAAATGCTATCAACCTTATTCTGCCATTTTTACGACTCTATTCTTCAGAACATTTTAGGAATCGTCTTGTTATACTGTCGTCAAAACGTGCAAAATGGGTTCATACTGCTTAATTCCTGTGCAAGTAGTCCGTTTAATCAGGTATTGGACAGAGGGCGCAGAAGCTTTGGAAAGGCAGTGTCGGCTCGCTTTTCCTTCGGTCGCAGGCCGTTTGCTGTGCCTTTTGAATTCAGTCGCTTGAACTCCAAAAGCAAACCTCTAATCCGTGCCAAAGAACATTCCATCTCCGACTTTGCCAAGACAGTATTACCGCTTTTCACTTCCCAGTCAAAGCTCTCGACTTGACGCCGGTTTTGGGATAGATATTAAACCAATAAATTCAACAATGGGGTGGATTCCAGGGG
>PQXE01000027.1:32303-43255 GCA_003194495.1 Deltaproteobacteria bacterium | reverse complement strand
CTAATACTGTTTGTAGGGTATTGAAAAAACTGAAATATTCATTGAAAGTCAATCACAAAAAGAAAGAGTCCGGGATTAAAAATCCACCCAAACCAGCGGATAGGAATAAACAGTTTGGGTACATTGCTGATTTACGCGAAAAGTTTGCCAAAGAAGGCAACCCCATAATCAGCGTTGATACCAAAAAAAAGGAACAGATCGGAAATTTTAAAAACAATGGCACATCATGGCAGCAAGATGCTATTTTGGTTAATGATCACGATTTTCCATCAGATGCCCGGGGAAAAGCCAGCCCATATGGCATCTACGATACTCAGAAAAACAAGGGCACTGTCCTTTTGGGCATTTCATATGACACACCAAGATTTGCTGTAGAGTCAATTGAAAGCTGGTGGAAAACTGAAGGGGAAAAAAGCTACCCGAATTCAAACCAACTGCTTATATTGGCTGATTCCGGGGGTAGCAACAGCAGTCGTTCTAGGGTATGGAAATACAAAATCCAAGAAAAGCTGTGCAATCAATTTGGATTGACAGTAAATGTCAGCCACTACCCGCCAGGTTCTTCCAAATGGAACCCTATTGAACATCGCTTGTTTTCCGAAATTAGCAAAAATTGGGCTGGTCGTCCTCTGGATTCCTTTGAAACTGCACTTAAATATATCAGGACTACCAAAACAGCCACGGGGTTAACAGTGAAAGCCCATTTTGTGAGAAAAAAATATGAAAAAGGTGAGAAAGTCACCGATAAGCAAATGAAAGACCTTTCCCTCAAAAAGGATGAGATGTTTCCAAAGTGGAACTATACTTTATCGCCTTCAAGAATGTAATTTTATTTTTGAGTCAACGCTTACCTTCATGTTGCTATATCGCTGGCTAAATCTGCCAATCCTACCCATGCATCCTTTCCAATAGGCAACAAAGCCAAAGAAATCATTCGAAAAGCGAACGCGGAATACAAGCACTGGCATGATGAAGGAAAATCGGCAAAGGAAATTGCTTGCCTGATCTATGATCCACTGCTGAAAAGGCAAGCATCTAAGGCCGAGACGGCGCAGTGCCTGGCAAGCTTTTTGGAGCGGCGTAACTGCGCTCCGAACTGGGATGAGGCGCGTTGGCGACAAGCGCTGCCGAGTTACCTCGTCAGAGCCATCGACCATGCCACTGGAGCGACAAACAGAAGCAGTGCTGAAGACGAGGAAGGAGGTGCGCTCGATGCGACTTCCTGAAATTTGCGACATGGACATTGAGGCTGCCGAAGCGCAATGGGGCTTCCCTTTGGACCAAGAACGTCGCGCCGTCTTACGCTGCATGGATACTGTTGATATTCGGGCATGTCCGGGCAGCGGAAAGACGACGCTCCTCGTCACTAAACTCGGCATTCTTGCATCCAAATGGAAATATAAACATCGGGGTGTCTGCGTTCTCTCCCACACAAACGCTGCTCAGAGGGAAATCGAGAGAAGGTTTTCGCAAGTACCATCCCTACGGGCACTTACTGCATATCCGCATTTTGTGGGCACGATACAGTCCTTCCTCCATCAGTTTATGTCAATCCCCGCGGCAATCGAGAGATTCGGCACTCGGCCAGGTGTTGTTGAGAATGAGTACTACGAAATTGAGGCGAAGAAGGAGTTTTTTCAGGGCACACGACGAAAGGGCCCTTATGCAACAGCGTGGAATGCGATAGCGAATTGGATAAAGAGGAATCCAAATGTCACAATCGCAGACTATATTAGTAGAGAGATTGAGTATAAGGACGAAAACCTGACACTCCCGCCATTGGGGTTGAAGAATCGACCCGTGGGTTGGGACAGTCCGACAGGCAAACAATTGCGTCAATTCAAGAAGCGTATGTCACAGCAGGGAATCTTCAGATATCAAGACATGGCGGCTTTAGCAGGATGGTATCTGAAGAAACATCCTATGATTGCCGATCTGTTACAAGAGCGCTTCCTAATGGTCTTTTTCGATGAGATGCAGGACACAATTGTTGAACAGGGGTGCCTTCTCGATGCTCTCTTCCCAGAGCGTTCTGTCGTTCAGCGTTTTGGGGACAACCGGCAGGCAATATACCATTCGACCGCGGACAACATGACCGGCGCACATTTCCCCCGAGGGACTGTGTTGCCGATGAAGAAGTCGTTTCGACTGAGCCCCTCAATCGCTCGCCTCTCCCAATGTGTCTGTGCAGACAGCCCTCCAGAAGAGCTTGTCGGCGATACACGCAAGGCGGATCGACGGCACACGGTGCTTGTCTTCAAGAGGGATCGCATACAGGAGGTTCTTCCGGATTTCTGTCGTCTGGTCGCGTGTGAGATACGCACCGGACTCAGCGAAACCCAGGTCAAAGCCGTGGGGGCAAACAGCAAAGCAAAGGAGGAAGCAAACAAGTTCCCGAGTGCTATCAGCGATTATTGGCCGTCTTTCGTACCAAGATACCAACGAGCGCAGGCACGCCTGACATGCCTTTCCGCCCACCTTGACCAAGCCAAAACAGGGATGATCACAACTAGATCAACGGGAAAAGGGCGAACGTTGCTGCTCGATGCCTGCGCGAGGATGCTGCGTTTGCAGGGAATCACAGATAGAAGTCGCCCTCTTAGCCCAAGCACAATGGTCCGTCAACTCAGAGATAAATGTCCAGCAGAGTACCGGCGTCTGAATACACTTCTGGCAATAACATGTCAGACTCTTCTAAGAGGAGGAAAACCAAACCTGGGTGAGTTCGCTGAGGAAGCGCGTGCTGCCCTCGGGCATTTCAACGCCGAATCTTGGAATCCTCATGTCGACCAATTCATTTGTAACACCCGTGGTGAGGCGAATGTTCAACAAGCCCTTCAGAACCAAAGTCTGGCCAACGATAACGTTTTCCGCTATCAGTGTGAGGCTGGGCCGGTTTCCGTGAAGGTTGATACGATTCATTCCGTAAAAGGCGAAACGCTCTGCGCTGTGCTCGTGCTCGAAACCATCTTCTACGAGCACGATTTAAAGGCGTTGATTGATAAAGGGTATCTGAAAGGACAACTGCGAAACGCTAATCCACTCAGGCGCCTTGCCGAACACCTCAAACGAATCTACGTTGCTATGACTCGTCCGACAGATCTTCTCTGCCTGGCGGTACTTGATGAACACATCAAAAATGGTGATCTTCAGGCATTAGAGAGACTTGGCTGGGCCATTAAGGAAATCCTATGAACGAAAAACGCGGGGGCGGCCCTTGACATTGGCCACAAAACAAAAAATGGGGGGTCAAAAAAGTAAGTTTGGGAACACTCTTTAGTTTTACAGTTTCTAAGTTGGGTAGGTTGGGTTAAGGAACGAAACCCAACGATACAATGCGCAACGATCGATTAAATCATTACCTGCGGGCTCGACTTCATCATCAATCACGACATCAAGTATCGTATGGGCCTGAAATAGAAAACAGAGATCTGCTGTGTTTGTGTGAAGACAATTTGAAAGGAGAACAGCAATAAAATCCATATCAGTTGAATTACCGGATAACCTCGCTTCGGCAGTGGAAAGCTATGTCAAAGCAGGTTTTTTTCGTTCTGAGCTGGACGTTTTGTTAGCCGCACTCTCCGAGTTTGTGCGTCGGAACAGGATTGAGTTGAAAGAACGTTTTGCCCGTGAAGATATCGAGTGGGCAAAAAAGGAAGCTCGGAAAATCAAATGAGAATAATTGTCTGTGACGCAAGCCCGATCATTCACCTCAAGGAACTGAATATGACCGAAGGGCGTGGGACCGGGATACCTAAGATATTGCGAGCCATGAAAGCTAACGGCTCTCCCGATCCTCGTTTTGAGACTGATGATGATCGGACATACTTTGTGAGTTATTTTCCTGCTCATTCCCTTATCGTTTCGAAAACGACCGGACAAGTTGGGACCAGGTTGGGACCAGGTCGGAACCAAGTTACCGCACAAGTTACCGCACAAGTTACCGCACAAGTCTTGAACTTTTGCCAGGAGCCGCGCAAATCCTCAGAAATTATGGAACTGATTGGTCTTAAACACTGGAAAACCTTCCAGGCAAACTATCTAAAACCTCTTCTCCAGCAAGGGTTACTTGCTATGACCATTCCTGAAAAACCAACGAGCAGTAAGCAGCGGTATATAACGACCGAAGCAGGGAACGAGGTCTTAAAAACATGAACAAATTTTGTAACCATTCACGGGATTACAACGCCCGTTTTACCGCAACCCACCGAACTGTAAGCGTTTACAGGCTGCTGCAGATGGGATGCGGAGGGTACACAGACGTACTCCCTGTACTTCAAGTGCCCGACAACAAAGCAGATGCGGTGCTCTGTGAACGCTTACCAAATTTTTAAAAGCTGTTCTCTAAATGGTGCTGGAAAGAAGAAACCTGAATTGGATGAGTGAACAAATGAGGGAGTAAGTGAGGGAGTAAATAAAATGCAGCCATACAAATATTTTCGGTTCGTATAACAAGAAGCAAACATATGTCACAATCACCTGATGAAAAGACCTATGTGGAAATCCCCTTTATCGAGCAGTTAAAGGGGATGGGCTGGGAGCATATCGAGGGTGATATTGATGTGCCGTAATCCATACCGAAGAACAATACCGCGACAAACTCAAACTCCAGAAAAGGGACCTCATGCACGATCTGTTAACAGGCAAGGTCAGAGTTAATGCGAACACATCAACGGAGAATGTGCCATCATGAACTTCAAGGACTTCAAGGCCGGTCACTGGGTACAACAGTATCAGTATCAAAGTTTTTCACCTGGGTTCGTGAACCATGATTGGACATGGGACGACCCTCGCATCAGTACCTTGCTTGAACACGCAACACGGGCCATCGGGGAGCTGAATGCCTTTTCCCTGATCGTTCCTGATGTGGATCTGTTCATTCGAATGCACGTTCTTAAAGAGGCAAACACCTCCAGCCGTATCGAAGGCACTCAGACTGAAATCGATGAGGCACTGAAACCAAAAGAGTTGGTAGACCCTGAACGCCGGGATGACTGGCAGGAGGTCCAGAACTATATTAAGGCTATGAGCGGCGCCATCGAAGACCTGGAGAGTCTGCCGCTTTCAAACCGCCTGCTGAGAAATACTCACGAAATCCTCCTTGAGGGTGTGCGAGGGGAAGGAAAGCTGCCGGGGGAATTCCGAAAAAGCCAGAACTGGATCGGCGGCAGTGGGCCGTCGGATGCAGCCTTTGTCCCGCCCCATCACACCGAGCTGCCTGAATTGATGAGTGATTTGGAAAAATTTCTGCACAATGACGCCTTACTGATCCCCGATCTGGTCCGGATCTCCATTGCCCATTATCAGTTTGAGACCATTCATCCGTTTCTTGACGGGAACGGGCGTATTGGACGGTTGCTGATCACGCTGTATCTGGTGAGTAAAGGGCTTCTGAAAAAGCCGACACTGTATTTGTCGGCTCATATCGAAAAGCACAAAGGCGACTACTATCATGCTTTAACCCGCGCTCGCGAGTCAGACGACATGGGGTATTGGGTGCGTTTTCTGCTGACCGCTATTAGGGACACTGGGAACAAAGGAGCCGCGACCTTTCAGTCTATCCTGGAGCTTCGAAAAGAGGTTGAGCGGACGACCTTATCCTTAGGCAAAAAGGCTGAAAATGCACGGCTGCTGCTGAATCATCTCTATAGGAAGCCGCTCGTAACGGCCAATGAGGTCGCTGAGCTTCTCAACGTGACCCATCAGACCGCCAGTTCCCTTATCCGCGATTTCGAAAATCTGCAAATACTGAAGAAATGGGAGAAAATAGGACGAAGCCAGCTATATATTTTTGGTCGTTATTTTGCCTTGTTCTTGGATTGAACATTATAGAAAATGGGCGCAACTTTACATCAAACACTTTTCATGTAAAGTTAGTGGCCTTTCCTTTACATTATGAATGGAAAATGTAAAAAAGGCCCAAACCTTTCATCCTGATCACATGGACGACATGGCACAATCACCTGATGAAAAGACCTATGTGGAAATCCCCTTTATTGAGCAGTTAAAGGGGATGGGCTGGGACCATGTCGAGGGGGATATTGATGTGCCGTATCTCACGGAGCGGGAGAGCTTTCGTGACGTGTTGCTGACCGGAAGATTACGCAAAGCGATTAAAGAGATCAATCTTGATGATGGAGGAGAGCCGTGGCTTGATGATGACCGGGTGAATGAAGTGGTCAGCAGATTAGAGCGAATCACTGCGCCGAAATTGCTTGAAGCCAATAAGGAGGCATTTGATCTCATCGTGCAGGGTATTGAGGTGGCAGGTGACCCTGATAAGCATGATGGGAGAGAAAAGAACGTTGCCGTCATTGATTTCGATCATCCGGAAAGGAATGACTTCATCGCGATTAATCAGTTCAGGGTGGATGTGCCGGGCGGAAAGACCTTTATTGGACCTGATATTGTGCTCTTTGTTAACGGGATTCCCCTCGTGGTTGTGGAATGTAAAAGCCCCAAGATATCCCATCCAATGGAGGAAGGGATAAACCAGCTTTTGAGATATTCAAACCAGCGGCAGGAGGTGGAAGAGGATGAAGGGTGTGAACGGCTCTTTTACTATAATCAGTTTCTTGTGAGTACCTTCCGGCAGGAGGCACGGGCAGCCACTGTGGGCGCTGGGTATGAACATTACATGGAATGGAAGGACACAAGCCCTGTTCCCATGAGTGAAGTTGCGAAGTATCTGGGTAAAGAGAATTTGAACAGCCAGGAGATCCTGGTCGCCGGTATGCTGCGAAAGGAGCATCTCCTTGATATTATAAGAAATTATATCTTATTTGATCAGGTCGAGGGTCGGCAGATGAAGCTTATGTGCAGGTACCAGCAGTTCAGGGCCGTGCATAAGGCTATTCACCGCATCAGGACTGGTAAGACAAAAAGAGAGCACGGTGATGCGGATCAGCGTGGCGGCATTATCTGGCATACGCAGGGGTCAGGCAAAAGCCTCACTATGGTCTTTCTGGTCCGCAAGATGCGTAACCTCCCGGACCTCAAAAAATTCAAGGTAGTGATGATTACCGACAGGATAAACCTTGAAGGGCAGTTGAAAGGAACTGCTGCTCTGACCGGAGAAACCGTTTGTCGAGCGGATACTAAGAACGACCTTGCCAGGCTGATGCAGGAAGACACTTCCAATATTGTCTTTTCCATGGTTCAGAAATACCAGGATCAAGAGCCTGCTATAGGGGATTATGAGGTCCCGGAATATCCGATGCGAAAAGCGGCTGCCCCGTCAGGTAAAAAGAAAACAGGTTACAAGCTCCCTGCAAAGCCGATCATATTCCCTGTGTGGAATCTTTCTCCGGAAATACTGGTTCTGGTGGATGAAGCACACCGATCCCATACCAGCATGCTGCATGCCAATATCATGCGGGCCCTGCCAAACTGCGCCATGATCGGCTTTACCGGAACGCCCATTATCGTTGCGGGGCGTGCAAGGAGGACTCATGAAATCTTTGGCGACTATATTGACCAGTACACGATTGAGCAGTCACAAAAAGATGGCTCCACCGTTAAGATCCTCTACGAGGGCCGCAAGGCAGAAGCTAAAGTTGAGGGCGGAAGGACTCTGGACCAGTTCTTTGATGATATGTTCAGGTCGCGTACAGAAGAAGAAAGAGAAGCAATAAGGCGCAGATATGGAACGGTTGTCAATATACTGGAGGCAAAGGACCTCATTGCCGCAAAAGCAGAGGACATGCTGCTTCACTATGCCGCAAATATCTTGCCGAATGGATTTAAGGCCCAGGTTGTAGCAGTGAGCAGGCAGGCCGCCATCAGGTATTATGAAGCATTCGGGAAAGCCAGAAGCAAACTTTTGAGACGATTTGAATTGCTTGATCCCAATCTTTTTGATCTCCCGGAAGATGAGCAGGAAAACCTGGACGAAGAGACACGGTTCCTGATCATTGCTGCAAAAAACAGAGACATCTTGAAGAAGCTTGAATTCGCGGCAATTATTTCAGGGGATCACAATGATCTACCTTCTTATAAGGAACATACAGACAAAGCAAGACACGAAATTCTTGTAGGAAAGGATGGAAGATTTAAGCAGCCCTTAAGCCAGGATAAGCTTGCCATCATTATTGTGAAAAGCATGCTGCTGGTTGGATTTGACGCACCGGTGGAACAGGTCATGTATCTTGACCGTTTCATGCAGGGACATGAACTCCTGCAGGCCATTGCCAGGGTAAACAGGCGTTACACCGGAAAGACCCGCGGACTGGTTGTGGACTATTTCGGCGTGGGTGATCGCCTCACAGAAGCGTTGGCAATCTATTCACAGGAAGATATCAAAGGGGCGTTGATCAATATCAAAGATGAGCTGCCCAAACTGGACGACAGACACAGAAGAGTTTTAGCGCTTTTTTCCTCCAAGGGAATCGATGACATTTTGGATATTGACGCGTGTGTGGATGCGTTAAGGGACATTGCGTTAAGGGCTGAATTTATCATCAGGTTTGCGAAATTTGCAGAGAGCATGGATATTATACTTCCCCGTCCAGAGGCCCTTCCCTACATCTATGGCATGAAAGTCCTTGGATTCATCAATAAGACCGCGGCTAACCGTTATCGGGATTCACAGCTTAACATTGCAGGAGTGGGAAATAAGGTAAAACAGTTGATCGATGAGCACATTGTTGCACAGGGGGTTGACCCGAAGGTCCCGCCAATATCCATACTGGATAGGAATTTTGAAAAGGAAGTGGGCGCGATCAAATCGAAGAAGACACAGGCCCTGGAAATGGAACATGCCGTCAGATTTCATATTGAAAAGCACCATAACGAAGATCCTGCCTTTTACAAAAAGCTCAGTGAAAGATTGAAGGATATCCTTGATGCCTTTCATGACAACTGGGAAGGCCTGGCAGAAGTGCTTGAGAAATTCATTCGGGGAACGAAAAGGGGCCGGGAAGAAGATCAGACGGGGTTAGACCCCAAAACGCAGGCGCCATTTCTGGGAATCCTGATCGATGAGTACGGGAAGAAGCCAAGTGAAAGGGAAATGAAGGATTTCTGTGATGCTGTCGTGGATATGGTAGATCACATCCGCCAGGAGATCGCGGTTGTTGATTTCTGGCGAAGCAGGCATATGCGGGACCTGTTGAGAACGTGGATTATCATCGAAATCGACGATCGCAATCTTATTCCTTTTGACAAGCAGGAGAGGCTTGCGGATCGTTTTCTGGAATTGGCAAAGGCGCTTCATTTGAGGCTGATCAGATCGTGACGGCAACGGGAAAGATGGACGGCCTTAAATATAGACTGAGGAGATCTAACCGGAAATCTATGGGCGTTTCCATCGAGAGAGATGGGGGCGTTATGGTGAAGGTTCCCCATCAAGCAGAACTGGATGACATCGAGAAGTTTATTGCTGAAAAGAAAATCTGGATCTATCAAAAACTGGCAAGGAAGAAGGCCCTGAACAGGGAAAGGCCGAAGAGGGAGTTTGTCAACGGTCAGGGGTTCCTGTACCTTGGCAGGAGTTATCGCCTGAAATTTGTGGATAATTCTGAAATCAAATCAGGCAGGTCATCGAAAGCAGCGCCCCTGCGTTTATGGCGTGGCCATTTTGAGCTTGCACAAAGCGAAAAGGCCAATGCGCGGAATCATTTTGTCTCGACTTTGGCCATTTTTCGATTATTATAAAACCAGAAAAATCAAGGAGTTAGCTGCACGATTTGGGAATTACAAGCACTCATACCCCGATTTTTTATGGGTAGATTTGATCCAATTCAAGCTAGATATAATAATTTCAGTAAGTTAGCCCAACAACCATGAATTAAAAATGGCCAAAGTCGAGTTTGTATCCTGGTATAAAAAGCAGATCAAAAAACAGCTTAAAGAACGCATACCACGGTATGACAAAAGGATCGGGGTGACGGTAAAAGATATCAGAATCTCAGAACTGGGGCATCGCTGGGCATCTTGTGGCCGTAACGGTGTTGTCAATTTCAATTGGCGTTCGGTCATGGCGCCTGTATGGGTATTTGATTACATACTGGTCCATGAGATGGTTCACATGATTGAGCGTGGTCATACGGACAGATTCTGGCACCTGGTGGCTCGTGTCATTCCCGACTACGAAGAACACGTTCGCTGGCTGAATGAAAACGGGGCCGATTTGGATTTGTGAGCCGATTGAGACAGTCCCGCAAAAGACCGAATTAGGCCCGGATTCAGGCCGGGCCATGGACCCAGGGAAAATAAGAAAATCGTCGGCAAGGTAAAAATGGGGTATCCTATTCAAAAACCAAGGTAAGCTGCAAAATATGAGCACAAAAATACTTCTCACGACAATTCTCAGTATGTAGAGTTATGCGCAGCTTTTGACGTCTTGGCAATGTTTAGTAAAAGAGTTCCTTCCGATGGCATTATTCTAACTGGGGCAAAGTTCTTTGTTTGATCAATTCGGCAAGGGAAGGCATGTTAAATTGTCTGCTTATTCGGTCATAGATATATTTATAGGCACTCACGCCTAGCTTTTTGGCCGTCTGGATAATGGTCAGGAATGTGTCCTTAGCTTTTGTGCCCTCCTCCGTCTTGATCTGCAAGCTCACATCTTGCCTGCGTTTCTCCGCCCTCACTTCCAACTCCGAACCATTGTTGTGTAGCGGCAATTCAGGATATTTCAGTACCTTTAACAACTCTTCCTCTTTGGTTTTGGTTTTTTCTATCCGATCATCCAAGGCATAATACCCTGTTTTGCTGGAAAACAATTCATCAAATTCGGCTGACAGCTTTTCTGCTTGGACGCATGTTGGTTGCTCTTTATATTCCAAAAGTTTCTCATAATAGTCCCAGAACCGGGTCAAAAAATCATCCAGTTGCTCTCTGTACAAAGGCACAACAGGATTTAACTTCTTGTATAGCCGCCCATCATGGACCCAACACAAACCTTGCTCTTCAGTAACTTTTTTGAATTGTGGAGCGTCGTCGGTCAAAAG
>PQXE01000027.1:0-30779 GCA_003194495.1 Deltaproteobacteria bacterium | reverse complement strand
ATTGAGCAAAACCGCAGGTATAGCAGTGTTATGTCGAAGATGGGATGCAAAAGGCCAAGTTGTTTTTCCTTCGGCCCTTATACACCATTTTGGTCAAATACCAGGAAATTTGAATAGGATACAAAATGGGGCCTGATTGATTTTGGACATTGGTAAACACAGATTTCATATTCAAATACCTTACTACGCTCATCTGGTTTGATCCAAACCGCTACTGGCTTCTATCTGTACCATGGCTAATTGACAGAAAAATCTGGCTTACTCAATCTTTGAACTCTGCTCAAGACAGCTCAAGGCCTGTTCAAGGCGACCACGATCAAATCCCACCATCACTTCGTTGCACACTGATATAACAGGCACCCTGAGGGCACCGCCGGATATCTTCTTCATTTCCTTGAGGGCTTCCTTGTCTTTCTTGACATCATAAGCAGTAAACGGCACACCTTTTTTCGAAAGGAACTCCTTTGCCATCTTGCAATAGGGGCACGCGGGGGTGGCGTAGACCCTCACTTTTTCGCTCATAATAACATCCTCACTTATTCCTCATTCAGACCCTGCACAATCTTTGACAATTCAACCGGAACTGTCTGACAATCAGGCCCTTTTGTAACCCCTTTCACCAGAAACATGTTCGATCTCCGTATAGTTAGATATCTCCGAATTTGTCGTGCAAAGGCACTAACACACCAAGATTATAATATAATTTGATATTTCAAAACCATCCATCCTTTGTGCCTTCGTGTCTTGGTGGCTGAGTGGTTCCGGCGGGGATGGATTAACTACTCGACCACTCAACGACTTGATGATCTACAGGCGTGGGTCAACGTGGCCTGGTCCTCCGCACTCCGGCGTGTAGCATGTGACATTCCTGAAATCACACTTCTCGCCGCATGAAGGACAAGTGTCCGGCGGCATTCCCGCTGTAATGAGAAAGCCGCACTTTGGGCATTTCCAGTAAGTCTGGTTGCATTGAGGACAGATATCCCCAACGAATTTACCTGAAGCTGTGTAGCCGCAATGAGCACACACCCATTTATCCTCTTTATTTCCCGTGTTATTTTCCTCCTTTTTTTATGCATTCTGGACGATTTAACATACAGCTATTTTCAGCATCTTCTTTTTCAACCTGGATTGTCGCATGTTCAATGCCAAAATTATCATAAAGATATTGCTGTACTTTTTGCAGAAAATCATTGTCTATCAAATCGTTAGTAGTAACCAGATGGACAGTTAAGGCCGTTTCCGTTGTGCTTAGTGCCCAAACATGCAAATCGTGTATTTTGGATACATTTTTTATGCTTAAAAGATAGCTCTTTATATCATATATATCAATGCCTTGCGGAACTGCATCAACCGAAAGGTTTATAGAATCTCGAAGTAAATTCCAGGTTCCTACTAAAATCACTATCACGATAACAAGACTAATGACCGGATCAAGCCATAACCAGCCGGTAATCATAATGGCTATACCGGCAACAACCACACCGAGCGAAACGCCTGCATCAGCAGCCATATGAAGGTAGGCACCCTTAATGTTCAAATCATGTTTTTGACCGGAGATGAATAGTAATGCCGTTACTGTATTAATAATGACCCCAATTGCAGCAACCACAATGATTATCATACCCTCAACGGGTTGTGGGTTGGAGAGTCGTCCGAAAGCTTCCCAGGCGATGCTTCCAAGTGCCACAAGCAGTAAAATTGCACTGGTTAAGGAAGCCAGTATCGTTACCCTGCGAAAACCATAAGTTCTTTTCTCTGTTGGTTGTTTTGATGCTAACAGGTTTGCTCCCCACGCAAGCAAAAGGCTTAGCACATCACTTAGATTGTGTCCTGCATCTGCAATCAGTGCCAGAGAATCAGCAACTACTCCACAACCAGCTTCAATGACCACGAAAATAACATTGAGTGTAATGCCGATTGCAAAGGCACGGCTATAGTTACTAATTTCATGGTCGTGACCATGAGACATCTTCATTCTTTCTACCCAACCTTAAATCGCCGCAGACGCAGCGAATTGCTAACTACAGAGACCGAGCTCATAGCCATGGCGGCCGCTGCAAACACCGGATTCAAAAGGATCCCGAAGAACGGATACAGGACCCCGGCTGCAATGGGAATCCCCAGGCTGTTGTAAAAAAATGCCCAGAAAAGGTTCTGCTTGATTACTCGCATGGTCTGAAACGAGAGCCTGATAGCTGCTGGAACAGATCGCAAATCGTCTCTGGTCAGAGTTATGTCACTTGCTTCCATGGCCACGTCTGTCCCTGCGCCGATGGCAATCCCAATGTCGGCTGTTGTCAGGGCAGGCGCATCGTTAATGCCGTCTCCTACCATGGCGACCACTTGGCCCTGGGCCTGAAGCCGCCTTATCTCATCGGCCTTATCACCAGGGAGCACATCGGCATGTATCTGATCGATGCCGACGGCATCAGCAACGGCTTGGGCGGTTTTCTCATTATCTCCGGTGATCATGGCCACGTTCAAACCCATGTCCTTCAGGATGGAAACCGTTTCATGTGCAGATGCCTTTGGCATATCCGAAAGGGCAATCAGGCCGAGAATCCGGCCTACCTCAGCCACAAAGACACACGTATTGGCCTCTTTCGCAAGCCTTTGCGCCTCCTGGATGAAACCATCCATTGCCACGGCCTCTTTTTCCATAAGCCGCAAGTTACCCAAAAGCAATTTCCTACCATTTACGACTGCCCTGGCCCCAAGGCCTGACAGTGCCTCAAAAGCTTCAACACGGTCGGGTTCCAATTGCTCTTTACGGCCCCTTTCAACAATGGCCTGGGCCAGGGGGTGCTCTGAAACAGCCTCAATGGAAACAGCCGTTTTCAAAACGTCGTTTTGCTGTATGCCTTCTGCTGCCAGTATGTCTGTTACCTCAGGCTCTCCCCTGGTAAGGGTGCCTGTCTTGTCAAAGACAATGGTGTTCAGCTTATAGGCCCTCTCAAGGCTCTCTCCACCTTTGATCAGAATGCCGTTTTCAGCCCCCAGTCCGGTGCCGACCATCACTGCAGTGGGTGTTGCCAGGCCCATGGCACACGGACAGGCAATGATCAGGACAGATACAAGAGCCTTTTGCAAAAGGCTCGGTAGGCAAGTTGTAGACCATTTTTGCCACAAACGCCCGAGCAATAGCAATACGATCTTCAAGAGGCCGTCCTGGAAAACCGACGCAATTTTGGATAAAGGCCTCTATACGAATAATTTCCAGGGCAGTTACGAGTTGTAATTGCTTATTAGTCAACTCGCCAACTCTCTCTTCCATCCAGGGGAAAAGAGAGTCTTGAATCCTGAACCAATAGCCGGACAGGTTATCAAACAGGCTCATTCCCACCCCCTCCTTTTTTTAATCTTTTTTGATTAGTAATGAATCTATATAATATAGATAACGAAGTATTACAACATTTTTCGTAGTTTATTTGAAGTCAAAAAATTATTCATTGACACTTTCATAAAATACAATTTGATGGTATCATTTTAAAAATTTATTCTATTTTTTTTGCTTTCTCAAAAGCCAAAAAAACATTTTATTCTCTGAGTTTTGCAAGAGGCTCTCTAGTATCTTTAATCTGCGTTCCCTTCACTTCTCTTTTCCGCCACCTGAGAAAGAGAAAGGGGACATTCTATATTCCCCCTGTCAAGCTAAATAAATTCTTTTTTAAAAACAGCTAATTGAATATTTAGGTGTCTAACAGGCACAGATTCCCTATTGGGGCTTTAACAGCTCCAGAAAAAAAGGTCCGACGGAATTCTCACCTATAGCGAATTCTGGATGCTCTTCCGCTAATACTTTGATTTAGAAATATATTTTATTTTCAGGTAGTTACAAAATGCTCTTGTAACTTCTCAATAAGTCCGGGCAATTTAAAAAATACTATGAAATCAACAAGTTGCAGGACGTAAAAATGAAGTTTTTTTCTTTGCAAATCACTTTGCACTATGCTGTCAAATAACGATATCCTGTGATATCAATAAGTTACTCATATTCACTATTTTTAAGAGTAACATTTGGGGCCCAATTTTCTGTACATAACCTATTGAAATCATTGACTGCCCGGACTTATTGAGAAGTTACATGCTCTTTCAGTCGCCTGTTTGCGTAATCACGTAGCTTAATTTGAGGAATACGGTCGCAAAATTCAACAAAAACTTTGTTGAAAATGAAAAAGTACAAGACATTCGCGAGGTTCTGAATTTTATTATCATGGGGAGGTATCCCCATGAAAAAAGCTCGATTTTGGAATCAACCGTGCCCTAATAAAAACTGTAAATGCTGTGGACAAATAAATGCAGGCAATATCAGTTGTATAAGCATATATGACGAAGAGCGGCAAACGCCGAATTTTCCGGTGCAAGAATTGTGGTGAAACATTTTCTGAGACTCGAGATACGGTCTTTTTCGATCTGAGGACCCCTGAAGAGAAAGTGATGATGGCCTTGAAGATGATCCTGGTTCAGGTAAGCCTCTCTGGTATTTCCTTCGTTCTTGGGATCAAAGAGGAGACCATTCTCAACTGGCTGGATCGAGCATCCCAAAAAGCCGAAGAAATCAATCAAGTTTTGCTCAAAGACCTTCCTGTGACGGAGGTTCAGTTGGATGAAATGTGGAATTTTGTTAGAAGAAAGATTAGTAAACAGGCTGAAGGTGGAACTGAAAGCCCCCAAAAGGCGGACGATGGACGTCAGTGGATTTGGGTTAGTTATGCTCTGGAGTTTCGTCTCATTCTGGCTATGGTTGCAGGACCTCGAACATTTGAGACAGCCCTCACCCTTATTCAAATGACAGCCCGCATCGTTTTGGGAATACCCTGTTTTTTCAGTGATGGATTTAGTTGTTATATGCAAACATTGATAGAGTCCTACCACAAAATCAAGGTGTTAACAGGGAAGCCGGGTCGTCCTAAAGATCCAAAAGAACCTCACCCGGACTTGGTTTATGGACAGGTGGTTAAGGAAAGGAAGGGGAGTAGGATAATCAGAGTAACCTATCACATCAAATGTGGAACAAAACGATTGGCCCAACTGGGGCTTAAAATCAGCACCACCCTGTTGGAAAGGCTGAACCTGATTCTCCGTCAATCCTTGGCTCCATTGGCGCGAAAAACTCTTGGCTTCAGCAAGGAAAGAAAAAATCTCAGGAAACAGATTGTTTTCTTTCAAGCCTTTTATGATTTTGCTCGACCTCATATAAGTCTCCGTGAAAAGGTCTCTGAAACCACTAAACCCTTTGAACAAAGATGGGCCTCCAAAACTCCGGGCATGGCCGCAGGGCTTACTGACCATGTCTGGACGTTTAGAGAGCTATTAACCGTCAAATTAGCTCAGGCACCATAATCAAAGTATTAGCGGAAAAGCATCAATTAATGGGTACCCTAGTTATCAACGGCTGGCACAGTTTTTTAGTCAAGGATTGGCTGCAGAAAAAAAATATCCCTTACTTAATTATTACCCCAAAATTCGAGACAACCCTGAAGGATCACTGGAGGTACCGGAGAGCAGTATACGGAGAGAAAACTCGTTTCGAAAAGGACTTTGAACGTAGGGGTTGTAATAGGCCCAAGTAGGCCTAACGGAAACATAGCTGCGATATCACGCAGTAGCTTCCCTTTTTTGTTTTGCACTGGAATAATGCCGGGAAACAGCCTGGTCCACAAGCTATGACATTATAACTCTTTTGTCATAGTTTACTAAAGTTTGTCAGGCCGCCAGCGAGCCGAATCAGGCCCGGAAGTCTCCGAACCAAAGCCTCTGTGCATAAAATATTTGCAGTGCGGGGGTATATGACTTAAAGTTCTACAGTCAGTTGAATCTGGCAAAAAAATGTTGCGGGGAGGATCGCGGGTGTTTCATCGTCCATCATATCTATCAAATGTTGAAAAAAAGGCTGTAATTTCTCGTTTTTGGAAAAAAGATCCGTCTCTTTGGGCCAAGGACCCGGAGATTCAAAAGCAGATCACAGATCGTCTTGGCTGGCTGGATGTTATCCCAAAAATGAGAGAAGCCCAGGGAAAAATAGAAAGTTTCGCGCAAGATGTGAGACAGCGAGGCATCAAACGGATAGTGCTCCTCGGCATGGGAGGGTCCAGTCTCTGCCCCCTGGTTTTGAGTCAAGTCTTCGGGTCTCAGGAAGGATTTCCCATATTGAAGGTCCTTGACACAACCGATCCTGATGAGGTGGAGAATGTTGCCCAAAGTGGAGACTGTAATTCAACACTCTTTTTAATGGCCAGTAAATCCGGTACTACGGTGGAACCTAACGCCCTGTTTAATTACTTTTGGTCATTGCTGAAGAATGAGGTATCTGATCCCGGTTCGCATTTCGTGGCGATTACAGACCCGGGAACTCCCTTGGATAAGTTGGGAAATAACCTTGGCTTTTTGAAGATTTTTCTTAATCCTTCTGACATAGGAGGAAGGTATTCAGCACTCTCTTACTTCGGACTGGTCCCGGCGGCCCTGATGGGGGTGAATATTGACAGGCTCCTACAAAGGGCCGAGGAGATGGTCAGCAAGTGTGGTCTGGATATACCGTTGGATAAAAATCCAGGATATGGACTTGGGGAATTCTTGGGAGAGTTCGGGGTTCAAAGTAGGGACAAGTTGACCATCCTTACTGATTCACCCATCAAGTCCTTCGGCCTCTGGTTGGAGCAGCTTGTGGCAGAGAGTACCGGTAAAGAGACCAGAGGTCTGGTTCCCATTATTGGCGAATCCACAGGGATTCCAGGATTTTATGGTGGAGAACGTATTTTTGTTTACATGAGGATAAAAGGGATACAGGGAAATGACTCCTTGGAAGGTTTTATGTCAGAGCTACGGGAGGCCGATTTTCCTGTCTATGAGTTATGGCTCGAAGATCTGTATGACCTGGGAGCCCAGTTTTTCCTATGGGAGATGGCAACTGCCCTGGCCTCTCATTTTCTTAGCGTTAATGCCTTTGATGAACCGGATGTCAGGCGTTCAAAGGAAAAGACCGGAGCAATCCTTGATGTCTATCGCGCTGAAGGCAAGATGCCCATAAAATTCTGGGTAGATCCAAACAGTCAAATTCATTTCCGGGCTTCAGAGATGCTGGCCGCATCCATGAAAAGTCTTCCAAGGTCCTTGAGAGACATATTCCATGTCTTGCCGACCTGGGGCTATTTGGCATTTCTCCCTTATTTGCCCTATGATCCGGAGATGGAAGCAATAATAGGGGAGATGCGCTATCTTGTGAGAGAGGAGAAAGGATGCGCTACGACCATGGGCTATGGCCCGAGGTATCTCCATTCTACAGGCCAGATTTACAAAGGTGGCCCCAGTTCTGCGGCTTTTTTGATCTTTACTCGAAAAAGGACAAAGGACTATCCGGTAATCCCGGATTTCGGTGTCTCTCTCTGGCATATCCAGTTTGCCCAGGCGGTTGGAGACTTCGAGGCCCTTTCTGATGCACGATTTAGAGCTATCCATGTGCACCTGCCCTCTGATTACCGGCTGGGATTAAGGAATTTTAGCAAGGTCCTTTCAAGATCAGTTCGTATAAAGTAAGGAAGGATGTATGGTAAACGCAGGCTACTAACAGTAGCTGTACTTCTCCTTGGCCTCTGGATACTTGGCGTTACTGGTTATGTGATCATCGAGGGCTGGAACGTCCTTGATGCAATTTACATGACAACCATATCACTGACTACTGTGGGGTATGATGAGGTCCACCCCTTAAGTCCGGCAGGGCGCATATTTACCGCCTTGCTGATTGCCATGGGTGTAGGTTTTTTTTTCTATGCCCTCGGGGTACTGGCAGGGGCAATTTTTGAGGGACATCTTAAGGGACTCCTGGGAAAAAGGAAAATGGAAAAGACCATTTCCAATCTGAAACAACACTTTATTATCTGTGGTTATGGACGAATTGGAATGTCAATATGCAGGGTACTTGAAGAGCGACAGTATCCCTTGGTGGTAATAGAAAATGATCCTTCTGTTATTCGGGAGATAGAAATAAATAATCTTTTGCATGTAACCGGCAATGCGACCCATGACGAAATCCTGATTCAGGCAGGTGTTGAGCGGGCAAAAGGAATTATCTGCGTATTAAGTACTGACGCGGATAACGTGTACATCACTCTCACGGCCAGATCGCTGAATCCCGGACTGTCGATCGTGGCCAGAGCAGATGACGCCCATGCGGAAAACAAGATGATCCAGGCAGGAGCAAATCGAGTCATCTCTCCATATGAGATAGGGGCAAGGCGTATGGCCCTTGCAGTGCTCCAACCCACTGTGACGGAATTTTTAGACCTGGCAGTCCATTCGTCCGCCTTTGACCTCAGTATCGAGCAGGTGGAGATAGATTCCAAATCCTCCCTGGATGGTGTGAGCCTTGTGGACGCTGCTCTGCGCCAGAAGTTAGGTGTTACAGTGCTGGCGGTCCAGCAATCTTCAGGCGAGATGACATTAACCCTGCCCCCTGACTATATTATCAGGGGTGGCGATATAGTTGTTGCTTTGGGAAGCAGAGAAGGGCTGAATGCCTTGAGGGAACTGGGAAGGGGCACGCTTACAGTTCGGTGTGCGGTAAAACGGGCGTTGTAATCCCGTGAGCGGTTAACTGATGGTTTGATTTTAGGAATTTGCTTGGCGATTGCACCGCAGTATTTCATTTTCTGTTACGATAATGTCCATTCTCTGGTCATGGGTTTTCAAAGGAATTTCCTGTAGGACCTGAAGGCTGAAGGCAAGTCCTATACGAAGGGCTTGTGGGGCCTCTTTAGATAAAAAACGGTCAAAGTATCCTCCTCCGTAACCATATCGGCCGCATTGGCGGTCAAACACACTGCCGGGAACTACCACCATGTCTATTTGGGATGGTGGTATTAATGGGGCCACCTTTACATCCGGCTCTAGTATTCCGTAGGCTCCGGGCCTGAGGCCTTTTTCCCAATCCTTCAAGAGATAAGTTTCGAGCCGCCTGTTTGTGACATCTGTCTTAGGGACAGCCACTTCAAGTCCGCTATTGAGCCTCTCTCTGATGAGTTGATGTGTATCTACTTCGCTCCTGAAAGAAACATAGATAAGTGGTATCCTGCTATTCTTGTATTCTTCAAGTTTTCTGAAGCTGTCAGTAATTTTTTTGCTCAGATAGCTCATGGTAGATAAGGAAAAACGATCCCGTTTAGACAGGATTTGGGTTCGACAAGAAAAGGAATCAGGAAAGGACATTTATTTAAAAAACGAGATTGATTACTGGGGTTGATAAAAAATACGAATACAGGAGGATTCTCGCACACAGGAATTTTGCCACACAGGCTTGCAGCTCCTGTCTCTCAGCACAACGCTTCTGCCTGAGGAAAGAAATCTTATAGATCTTGCTAATAGACAAAGGCATCCATCTCTGCCGAAGTATTTTGATCCAACCACCTCCACGTCTTCTCCATCATTGAGTTTAAGTTCAATTCGCCTGACAAACCATCGCGGAGCAACAATGACCCTGAAAATCCGGGATCCTGATTGAAGAGTAAAGCACTGGAGTTTCATATAGGGCCTTGCCGCACATTGTTTGATAGTTCCTCTGATTACTATCTCTGTATTTTCGTCATAACCAATACTTCCGGCATGAGCAGAGTGAGTATTGGTCAATAATAAAATGGCAAATAAGAAAAAAAATGAAGAATAAGCAGCTTTTGGATCAATTACCTTATGGACATTCATGGCTACTTACCGTGCATCTGATCGACTTTGGGTAAACGCTTGCAATATTCTTGTCTCCTGAAATTGTTCAAAAAAATACATGCAGATTACATACCTTTTGAATATCCATACGTTATTAAATTAATTTACTGAAAATATCAAAAATTTTTATCATTTCAAAAGATTTTAATCCAGATCACAATAAACACAACATGCAATTATTGCATGAACATGCAATTATTGCACTTAGTGAATGCATTTTTTGCACTAACTTGGCCTTGTTACTATCCTGTGTTTCTGGTGGACACTTATAAATTCTTCGGGAATAACCGTTTTTTATTTAAATCCAGGAAGCCCGTGACTTGTGAGTAGTCTGTGGTGGAGTGCCCGGAGCTTCCGGGGAAAGATGTGACAATATAAAAAGAAGGCCTCCTTGAAAAATTCCAAGAAGGCCTTCGGGGAGAGGAGGGTTGGGAAGAATAAAAAGTTTTTTTTAATTGTTGTTCGTGTATGTTTATGTGTATTATAAGCAAACATCGTGCCATCTATTTTAGAAAACCATATTCCTTTAGTTTGTACTGAAGTGTTCTAATTGAAATACCTAATATTTCTGCGGCCTTACGTCTATTTCCATCTGTTTCCATGATGGTTGCCTCAATGGCTTCTTTTTCCATGTCTCGTATACTGCGAAACCGTTTAGTGGCTGACTCAGGCGTAACCTCGATAAGTGAGGCTGTTAACGGGGGCAGTGTCAACCTGGAGTCCCGGCTTAAAATAATGGCTCGCTCAATGACATTATGTAGTTCCCGCACATTTCCGGGCCATTCGTAGGATTTTATCTGCTTTAAGGTGTCATCTGATATTTCCGAGACTTTTTTCCCCACCCGCGCAGATATAGACCGGACAAGGTAGTTGGTCAGCACCTGTATTGCCTCAAGACGCTTTTTCAAAGGAGGAAGGGTAATTGGAAAAACATTTAAACGATAGTAAAGGTCTTCCCTAAAGCGTTTTTCACGTATTCCCGCCATCAGGTCCTGGTTGGTGGCGGCAATTATTCTCGCGCTGGTATTAAGGGTGGTAGTGCCGCCTACCCTTTCAAATGTCCTTTCCTGGAGTATGCGCAGGAATTTTGCTTGAGCAGACAGGGGCATTTCCCCTATCTCGTCCAGGAACATGGTCCCATTCTGGGCAAGTTCAAATTTTCCCCTCTTGGCCTTGATCGCTCCGGTAAACGCCCCTTTTTCGTGTCCAAAGAGTTCAGACTCAATAAGCGTTTCAGGTATTGCCGCACAATTAAGCTCTACAAAAGGACCTTTTCGTCCGCTCAAATGATGAATAGCTTTGGCTACAAGGCTCTTTCCTGTACCGCTTTCTCCCTGAAGTAATACTGTGGCGTCTGTCTTGGCCACATGCTGTATTTCGCTCCACACTTCCTTCATACCGGCAAAAATGACATCAGTAGGCGGGAGGCCTTCGGCAAGTTGATTTCTCCATAGAGTATCTACCGCCATGAGGGTCTGGCGCTCCACCACTCTTGCTACTGCCATCCGCAATTCATCCGGATCTTTGAGGGGCTTTATAAGATAGTCTAAAGCCCCTTCCTTCATAGCCTCCACAGCATTTTCCACAGTAGCATAAGCTGTAAGTATTATAAAATCGATTTCCGGCCTTTCTGATCGCGCCTTTTTTAAGAGGTCGAGGCCGCTGATATCAGGCATTTTGAGATCTGTGATTACAAGGTTGGGAGAAAATTCGCCAATTGTGCCAAGGGCTTTGATGCCGCTGTTGGCGGATTTTACTTGATAGCCCGCCTGAGTAAGGATGCGGCTCAGGAGAGCTGTCAAGGGTATTTCGTCGTCTACTACCAGAATGCGAAAATTATTAGGTTCCATAGGCATTTTTTTGTTTCTAATCTAATTATTTCAGCTTATTCTAGCAAGGAATTATGGATTGTCTTTTTCTTATAAATCCCATATCCGGGGCCCATGCGGGGAAAAAAATTGCCGTTGAACTAGAGCGTGGTCTGCCCAACCGGGGTCTCAGCAAACATGTTGTCTTCACTGATCCTGAACATCTGGAGACTCAGGTACTGTCCTTGTCTTCAGGCCGTGACCTGATTGTGGTTGCAGGGGGTGACGGCACTGTATCAGCGGTTGCACGCATACTTGGTACCCTTGACAGGCCCCCACCGCTTGCCATCCTGCCGCTTGGTACAGGAAACGATCTGGCCAGAAGCCTGGGCTGGTGGAAAGTATGGAATCAGGGTGGCCTTGATTATTTCCGGTCGGGGATTAGCGCCGGAAAGGTTGAAGCAATGGACCTCTGGTCCTGCGGAGAGGACTCCGGATTTATAGGATATGCAGGTTTTGGCCTGGACGCAAGGATAGTAGCGTCTGTTTCGCAAATACGTCTGAAACGTTTTTATCATAATTTTGGAAAAAGATGGAATCAGTTTCTTTATGTTACTCTTGGCCTGAAACATATTCTTTCGATTATGCTCAAGTTTGGTTCGACCGAGATGGATGTGTATTTTTTTGATAAAAAGGGAAACATGAATCAAATCAGGCTAAGGAACCATGATACTTTGATCCTTTCTAATATCGAATACTATGCAGGTGGCGGGTCTCTTTCATCCGCGTCTTGCCGGAGCGACGGGAAACTGGAAGCCTATGTCATTCCCACTGTCAGGGCATATCTCGGGCTGCTATTGAGAGGTCGCATTACTTTTCTTTCAAGTCCCAGAGCCACTTATCGCCCCTGTTCTGTAGAAATTATCCGGAAACAGAATTTTCCTGTACAGCTTGATGGTGAATGGGCGCGGGAATGTACTGCAAGAGATATTATTAAAATAGAACGGGTGAGGGCTTTACCTGTACTCATCCCTCCTGCCAGCTTTGCTGTAAAAGAAACTGTCGGCAGCCGCTGGTCCAAGAGCCCTATCCTAAAAAGAGATACTTCATCAATACTGCCGGATCCTGCTACTACGGGTAATTAAACCTTTTAAAAAAAATTTGTCTCGCGCCTCGTTCTGTCCGAAGAGTAAAATAAATGGTTAACAGGACTTCAACCGGTAATTCTTGAAAAAAGTGAGCAGGCATTTATTCCAGGAGGATTATTATGCGTGAAAGGCGTAAAGGATCGCGTTATTCAGCGAACTTCCGTGTATATTTTCCAGAGTTCAATATATGGGGACATACTTCCAATATATCGTTAGATGGATTTTATGTGGCTGTAGATTCCTCCATGTCTGTAGGGTTCATCACTGACTTGCTGGTTGAATTGCCTGTGGTTGGAGTAGTTGCTCTTAAGGGTTATGTGCAACATTTGGGCAACAAGAAGTCAGGAGTCGGCCTCCAGTTTATTCAGGTGAGGTTTGAGCCTGACCAATCAGAATACTATAATTTGTACTCACGATTTTTAAAGGGTATGTCTCAGTTCGAGGAAATAAGAGAAAATTATCTGGTATTGGTCAAACAGAATCGATTGAAGCTTTGTGCACTGCCAATTGAGTCTGGAAAAGCTGAAACCACCTGAACTTCTTTCAAAATTCAAGATTTTTGTTCTAGAGCAAAGCGCGAGGAAATGATTTGATTACTCTGCCGGCATTCGTTTGGCCCTTTCTGGTCTTTTCGCTGGGGACCTGTATCGGCAGTTTTTTGAATGTGTGTATATTCCGGCTGCCTCAAGACAGATCGGTGGTCAGGCCTGGTTCTGCCTGCCCGAAATGTGGCAATAGCTTGAAATGGTGGGAAAATATCCCAATACTGAGTTTCTTGTTTCTACGAGCTAAATGCAGTTCTTGTGGGGCAAGGATCTCCTGGCAGTATCCACTGGTGGAGCTATTGAGCGGCCTTTTGGCCCTTGCGCTTTGGTATAAGTTTGGTCTTGGCCCTGAAGTTGTTATTTATTTTTATTTTTCAGCATGTCTCATAATTGTTACATTTGTTGACCTCGAGCATCAAATCATCCCGGATGCAGTGTCTTTGCCTGGGATCGCCCTTGGCTTTTTGTCGTCTTTCTTGCTTCCTGAACTGTCGTGGTTGGATTCTCTGCTGGGTATAATAATGGGTGGGGGCATCCTGCTTCTTGTAGCATGGGGCTATTATATTATTGCCCGCAGGGAGGGAATGGGAGGCGGGGACATCAAGCTTCTTGCTATGATAGGGGCTTTTTTGGGCTGGCAGGCAATACCGCTTGTAATTCTAATGAGTGCCGCAGTGGGTTCAGTTACCGGCTTGGCGATAATGTCAGTCCAAAAAGGAGATAGACACATGGCCATACCTTACGGTCCCTTTCTGGCTGGAGCGGCTCTGATATCATTATTCTGGGGACGTGAACTAATAGCCTGGTATCTGGTTTTTATCTCCATGGGTTAATATTGGTACGTTCAGGAAATTTTTTGATTGGAGAATATTGTGAGTAAACTTCGAATTCTGGTTATAGATGATGAATATGACGTGAGGAATATAGTTACCGGTATATTGACCTCTAAAAAGGCCGGATATGATGTTGTCCAGGCGGCTAATGCCATTGAAGGCCTGGAATTGGCACAAAAACAGTCCTTTGATCACATAATAAGTGATATTTACATGCAGCCTGAGGATGGACTCCGATTTCTAAAAAAAGCCAAGGGCGCGGGGATGTCAGCTAATATAATCATGATGTCAGGTCAGGCCGATATTGATATGGCCCTTGAGGCCATAAAGATAGGGGCGTGTGATTTCATCTTCAAACCCATAGTGTCAGACCATCTGCTTTTCGTATTGCGAAGGGCCGAGGAAAAGACCGGACTTCTGAAAGAAAATGCCCTTTTAAGAGCAGAGGTACACAAAAAATATTCGTTTCACAATATTGTGGCCAAGAGCTTTCAGATTAAACGCATTTTTGAGATCATTGAAAGAGTAGCAGATTACAAGACCACTGTGCTGATAACCGGTGAGAGCGGGACAGGGAAAGAACTTGTAGCCAAGGCAATTCACTTTAACAGCATCAGGGCCAAAGCACCTTTTGTACCAATTAATTGTGGGGGCATTCCAGAAAATTTGCTCGAAAGTGAACTCTTTGGTTATGTGAAAGGGGCCTTTACAGACGCTGTCAGGGCCAAAAAAGGACTTTTCGAAGAAGCTCACAAAGGGACCCTGTTTTTAGACGAGTTGGGTGATATGCCTTTGTCTTTGCAGGTTAAGCTCTTGAGGGTCCTGCAGGAAGAAGAGGTCAGGCCTTTAGGCGATACTCGCTGCATCCAGGTAGATGTGCGGATAGTGGCAGCCACGGCAAAGGACCTTGCGCAAGAGGTGAGTAAAGGCAATTTTCGAGAAGATTTGTTTTACAGAATAAATGTACTCTCAATAGTTATTCCTCCTCTAAGAGAAAGGAAGGAGGATATTCCTTTACTGGTTGATTTCTTTATAGAAAGGTACAATTCCCGCTTAAAGAAGAAGGTGGAAGGAGTCAATCCTGAGGTAATGCACCTTTTCCTCGAGTATAAGTGGCCCGGGAATATCCGTGAGCTTGAAAATGTTATAGAAAGGGCAATGGTCTATGCGGATATCCCGACAATACAGGCAAGGGACCTGCCCCCTCAGATACGGGCGGATTCTGGAGTAGAAAGCGCTTCTCCCATATCAGCCCTTGATGGATCTAACTTTTCCATTAAGAAGAGCAGCAAGATGTTGGAGCGAGAACTTATAATAAAAGCCCTTGACGAAACCAAGGGTAATAAGACCAAGGCTACCCAACTTTTGGAGATCAGCCTGCCTGCGCTTTTATACAAGATAAAGGACTATGGTCTTGCAACAGAGATTTAGCCGTTAAGTAGAAACAACTTGTAACCGTTCACGGGATTACAACGCACGTTTTACCGTAACCCACCGAACTGTAAGCGTTTACAGGGTGCTGCAGATGCGAGGCGTACGGGTACGCAGACGTACTCCCTGTACTTCAAGTGCCCGACAACAAAGCAGATGTGGTGGCCTGTGAACGCTTACCTTTTCTGTAAGGGTTCAGAGGTGCTAAATATTTGAACCCGTGAACGTTTAAATCAATCCCACTGCTTTCTTCAGCGATTCCACTTCAGAGCCGGTCAATATCCTGTGTTTGCCGGGCAGTAGTTTTTCCAGGCTTACAGGACCCATTTTAATACGTATCAGTCTGATGACCGGGTGGTTTACCGTATTGAGCATCAACCTTATCTGGCGTTTTCTACCCTCTTTCAGCACAATTTTCAGGACCGTTGAGCGCCTCGTGGTTTCCAGCACGCGCATTTCACAAGGCAATGTCATTTTCCCTTCTATCTCTACTCCATGTCTAAGAAGGTCCAGAACTGCCCTTGAAGGTTTCCCCTTTACGGTTGCGTGGTAGGTCTTTGTAACCTTGTGGCTGGGATGTAATAACCGGTGGGCCAGGGTCCCGTCATTTGTGAGGAGGAGCAAACCCTCGCTGTCTTTGTCAAGGCGTCCCACAGGATAAACCCGCCCTGGAATTCTTTCCAGCAGATCCATTACAGTGGTTCGTCCATAGGGATCACGAACTGTAGTCAGGACCCCTTTAGGTTTGTTAAGCAAAATATAAATGGGAGGTTTTTTCCAAAGAATCCCGGTCTTGTCAACACGAATTTCATTTGTATATGGATCTACCTTTGAACCAAGTTCTGTAACAATCTCGCCATCTATACTGACCCGGCCTGAGCGGATGAGTATCTCTGCCGCTCTCCTGGAGCACACACCGGCGTTGGCGAGGTATTTTTGCAGTCTTATCATAACGGGCCTATAGTAGTCATCTGCATAAACATATATGATATAGTATAACAGGTGCGCCAAATCATTGCCTCAGGCTGTTCAAGGATCAGGGGTCAAGAAAAAGATGAACATCGAACATCGAACGTCCAACATCGAATTTTGAATTGGAAAAAAGAAAAAACAGACTTATGACCTGGAAGAAGGGCTCGCAAAAGCAATCAACAATCAACAATCCAAAGGGCAAAGGGCCGTTAAAAGAAGGGTTTTCCACTGGAGCGTGCGCTGCTGCTGCGGCCAAGGCTGCGGCTATACTGGCAGAGGATCCTTTGGTTTTAAATATTAATGGAGTGATAATTCCTTTCCCGAATGGAGCGAGGCATTCCTTTCCTGTCAGCAGGTGGAGCAGGTCAGGAGACAGTGACGCATGGGCCTGCGTGGTTAAATGCAGGAGATGATCTGGATATTACCATGGAGCGGAAATTGTCTCCAGAGTGAGAATTATTTCTTTTGATGTAATGGAAAAATCCGTCACGATACTTGGGGGAGACGGTGTCGGAAGGGTAACCAAACCGGGCCTTGCCATACCTCCGGGCAATCCGGCCATCAATCCGGTTCCCAAAAAAATGATCAGGCAGGCAGTGGAAGAGGCATTGGAACATAGATCAGGTTTTGAGACTGAAGTAACTGTGAGCGTGCCTAAAGGAAAGGAACTGGCAGCCAAGACCCTCAACCACAGGCTGGGAATAGTAGGTGGAATATCTATTCTGGGTACGACAGGCATAGTAAAACCAATTTCAGCAGAGGCATGGTGTGCAACCATTCGGTGTTCAATGGACGTGTGCCTGGCAGCAGGCCTGGACCAGGTGGTGCTGGCCACCGGTCGCACCTCGGAGCGTGCTGCACAACATCTTTTGGGCCTGCCCGAAGCGGCTTACGTGTCTATGGGCGATTATGTAATATTTTCTTTAAAAGAGATTTCAAAACGCCCTTTTCGGCAGATGCATCTGGCAAGCCAGTGGTCTAAACTGATCAAGATAGCTATGGGGTGGGAGCAGACTAATGTAAAACACGGTGTCCTCAATACACATGAGGTCCTGGCCTTCCTTGCTGCACTGGTCCCGGATATCTCTTTTGAATCCATTTCAGGTGCGAATACCGTGAGGGAAATTTTTATTGCAATGAAAGACCGTGGTGTTGAGAGAGACAGAATGATAAAGGCAGTCTGTTCCGAGGCATTTAAAAGGCTGAAGACTGTTCTCAGACCGGATCAGGATCTAATGATCCATCTTGTGTCGTATTCCAGGCGAGTGGTTGAGAGTTTCTCGATTAGGGATTAGAAGGTACTTAGTGATTTAATTGAGGAATTAAATCTAACCAGCAGATGGTGAAAGAGAAAAAACAAGAAGGGGCATCTTTCATAATTAGCTAAAAACAGATTACACTTCTTGTTTTTTTGAACCGCAGAATATCGAACAAGAAATATCGAATGTCGAAATAATACCTTCGAAATTCTGCGGTTCCTTGTTCTGCGGTTCGACATTCAAAATGGATGATTAAAGAACCAACCTCGAAAAGTGCAAACTACAAAATGATAGATGCCCAAGTAGGAACAATATATGTGTTAGGGGTTGGTCCCGATGGCCTTTCTCCTGCGGGGGAAGAGTGTCTGCGTAATGCCTCCACGGTATTCGGGGCAAAGCGTTTTGGTTTTATGGTGCCTGAGGATAAGCCATTAAGACCTGTTATGCCAGTAGAAAAGCTTGTTGAGGATTTAAAGGACTGCTCAGGGTCGGGAGATGTCGTGGTCCTTGCCTCAGGGGACCCGCTGTTTTTCGGGATTGGACAAGTGCTGCTGAGAGAGTTTCCTTTTGAAAATCTTTGCTTTATACCATCTGTTACCAGTGTCCAGCTTGCGTGCTCAGAGCTCAAGATGCCCTGGGGTGATCTGATCAGTCTGAGTTTCCATGGAAGAGATTCCGGCATTATTGAAAAGCTTTATCCCTACTTAAAAAGCCGGGACATGACAAAAATTGCTTTGCTGACAGACCCTGTTAATAACCCCCGGAAAATTGCAGAGGACTTGCTGGATGCAGGACTGGAAGGACTTACAATCCATGTGGCAGAGGACTTGGGGGGCAGTTCTCAGAAAACAGGGTCTTACTCTTTAGAACAGGCATCTTCCATGGACTTCCATCCTCTAAACGTCGCGGTCCTTGCCGGGAAGATTAAGTGGGCAACTGGTGGATTCGGTCGAAGGGAGGATGCATATCAACACAACGGAGGTCTGATTACAAAGGCCGAGGTCCGCTCAGTAGTCCTCGGGGCCCTTGAAATTCCTTCAAAGGGCGTCATGTGGGACATCGGCGCCTGCAGCGGATCTGTTTCAATTGAGGCCGCAGGTCTTGCACCGGGACTCAGAATCATTGCTGTTGAAAAGAACAAAGAACGTATCGAGGACATAAAGGCCAATATCCGCAGGTATCAAACATTAAACATAGACCTGGTAGAGGGAAACGCTCCGGATGTCCTGGAAGGGCTCCCTGAACCTGACAGGGTATTTATAGGCGGAGGAGGAATTGCTCTCTCATCCATTCTAAAAAAAGTTGTTCGTCGTCTTAAGGGAAGAGGACCTATAGTCGCTACGGCTATTACTTTGGAATCACTGATACTCCTGTCAGATAAGCTTGCCATGGATGGTTTTCGGGTCGAAGTGAGTCAGGTACAGGTATCCAGGCTGAGGCCCCTGGGCCAGGGCCGGATACTCTCGGCTCACAATCCTGTATTTGTGATAAAGGCATGGCGCTAACACGCCCGGCACTAATAATATATAACCTGCTCCAGGTTGCGGCCCTGCCGTGTCTGGGTCCTCCGGCCCTGCTATATTTTCTTTCCAGGTCCAAGTACCGGGGCCACCTGGCAGGAAGGCTTGGAAGGCTTCCCGACCTGTCTCCCCTCAAGGGCAGGTCTCCCAGGATATGGGTTCATGCCCTGTCAGTCGGGGAAGTAAATGCAGCATCAGCCTTGGTAACAGCCATCTCTCAAAGATGGCAAGGGGCAGGGATAATCTGCTCCGCCACAACAGCTACAGGGCTCACTGCCCTTAAAAAAAAGCTGGGCCGCACCGCTCATGTGATCACCACGGCTCCTTTGGATCTGCTACCTTTGGTAAACAAGGTAATAAAGGCAATATCGCCTGACTGCTTTATTCTTGTTGAGACAGACGTCTGGCCTAACTGGATATGGAGCATGCGACAGTCAGGTATCCCCACGATGCTGGTGAACGGGAGCCTGTCTTCCCGTTCAGCAGAGAGGCTTTCACATCTGGGGCCGGTAAAAGACATACTTTACGGAGGCTTTGATCTGCTTGCCATGCAGTCACCTTATGACAGGAAACGGCTTTTGAGGCTTGGTTTTTCCTCGGACAGAGTAAGCGCTCCCGGAAACCTGAAATACGACCTTGAAGTACCCCAAATTGTTGAATCTGAAAAGGTCCTTATCAGAGAGGCCATAGGTCTTGAGCCCACAGCACCGCTTTGGGTGGCGGGAAGCACGCATCCCGGGGAGGAAGATCTGATACTTGCTGCCCATAAGGGCCTTAAACAGGCATTCCCCGGGCTTCAACTCCTCCTGGCCCCAAGGGACCCGAAACGCGGACCGGAATTGGAATCCCTGGCAAGGACAATGGGTTTTAAGGCCGTAAGACGCAGCGAGGTTGAAAAATTTGGTGATGTGGACATAGTGGTGTTAGATACCCTTGGAGAGCTTCTAAAGTGCTACAGCCTCTGTGATGTAGCATTCATAGGGGGGACCCTGGTGAATATCGGGGGCCATAATCTCCTTGAGCCTGCGGCCTACGGAGTGCCGGTGCTCTTTGGTCCCTATGTGGAAAGCGCACGTACGATAGCTGAAGATCTTCTGGCCTGCGGAGGAGGCAGGCGTGTGTCAGGAAAAGAAGAATTGCAGGGAGCGTTAAATAGGCTCATGGAAGACTCTTCTGAGCATAGAAACATGGGTGGCAGGGCAAAGGACCTTTTACAAAAAAATCAAGGCGCTGTCTCCAGGTATCTGGATCTTTTAGCGAAAGCACTTGGAAGAATTTAGTGATTGGTTGGATGATGTATGAGTAAGAGGACATGAACGACAAAACCTTATCACTGCTCTTGGCCCTCGGCAGGCCCCTTTCGCCTGCATACAGCACACTGATGAAGGCCAGGGCATGGGCCTACAGGAGAGGATATCTTGCCACAAGGAGGCTTTCGTGTCCTGTGATAAGCATAGGCAATCTTTCCCTTGGCGGGACAGGAAAGACCCCTCATGTCCTGGCTGTAGCCAATTGGCTGAAGAGCCGGGGAATCAGTCCGGCTGTTGTGAGCAGGGGGTACGGAGGAAGGGCGGGACGTGGCCCACTTGTGGTTTCTGATGGTACGAGTGTGCCGGTTTCCCCGCGGGATGCCGGGGATGAGCCTGTGATGATGGCCGAGGCCCTTTCGGGTATCCCTGTTCTAGTTGGTTCAAACAGGTATGCTGGTGGAAAGCTTGTTGTAGAGCGCTTTGGTGCACAGGCAATCGTCCTTGATGACGGTTTCCAGCATATGGCCCTTTTCCGGGATGTTGATCTTGTGCTGCTGCCGGCAATAAATTTTTTTGGGACCCAATGGGTATTCCCTGGAGGTGATTTGAGAGAGCCTGTCTCAGCGCTTTCCAGGGCAACCGCGATTTTGCTGACCAAGGCGGAGGCATTATCTCTCGCTGACCGGGAAATAGGCAGGCGGGAGCTTCAGGCAATTGTCCCGGGCCGGCCTGTATTCCTGAGTGAGATGCGGGCCACGAGATTTCTTTCAATGGAGGGGGAAGCTAAAACGCCTGACGCGCTGACAGGTGAACCATTATTTGCTGTTTGTGCCCTTGCCGGTCCTGAATTCTTTTTTGCAATCCTGGAGAATCTGGAAGCGGATTTAAAGGGTAGAGTAGCTTTCCCTGACCACTACTCATATAAAAAAGATGATCTGAGCAAATTGATGGCAAAGGCAGGGAAGCAGGGAGCAAAAGCCATTGTGACCACACATAAGGACAGTGTGAAGATAGAACCGATCCGGCGTGAGCTTGCAGCCGATGGTGAAAAGCCTCTTCCTGTTTGGGTATTGGAGATAGAGGCAAGGCCTGAGGAAGGGCTTTGGAATATGCTTGAAGCAAGTCTCAAGATTGGCAAAAAAGGCCCTTTGGATTTGAGAGGTGAATAAAGAGTATGGATATCAGTCTTCTGAAACGCTTGACCATGGCACCCGGCATTTCCGGCCGGGAAGGAGCAGTAAGAGATATTGTAGAGGAAATCCTTGGAGGCTTGACATCCGAGGTCAGCGCTGACGCTATGGGTAGCCTCATTGCAAGGATCCCGGGAGAAGGGCCGAGGCTGCTCATCGATGCCCACATGGACGAAGTAGGGCTCATGGTACAGCATGTTGATGAGTTTGGTTTCATAAGGGTGGTAACCGTGGGCGGGATAGATCCACGAGTGTTGTATGGCCAGTCAGTGCTTGTCTGGGGGACTGAGCCCCTGCAGGGGATAATAGGCGCGGTCCCTCCGCACCTTTTGTCTGAAAAAAGCAGCCAGAAGGAAAGGGTCATTCCTGTGGATGAGCTATTTGTAGATGTGGGTCTGCATCCCGAAGATGTTAAGTCTCAGATCAAGGTTGGTGATCCTGTGACCTTTCCGGGGACCTGGTCTGAGAACGACAGCTTTCTTCAGGCCAAGGCCTTTGATGACCGCGCAGGATTATTTGTGATGCTTGAGGCCTTAAAGCTGATTCCAGAGCCGGGATGCGATCTCTATATTGTGGCCTCGGCTCAGGAGGAAGTCGGTCTCAAGGGTGCAGGCCCTGTTGCAAGACGGATAAATCCTGATCTGGTGCTGGCGCTCGAAGGTACTATGGCCAATGACCTGCCGGGAGTGCCGTCCCATCGCATATTTGCCAGACTTGGGGAAGGTCCTGAGATCAGATTATGTGATGGAAGATTCCTGGCGGATAGGTCCTGGAGCAATTTCCTGGTCCATCTGGCCGGAGAGGCAGGAATTCCATATCAAGTAGTGGTAAAAAAGGTTGGGGGTACAAATGCCGCGGCCCTGCAGGTGGAAGGTACAGGAGCCAGGGCTGCCGCACTGTCTGTTCCTGTAAGGTATATTCACGCCCCTGTCAGTTTGTTAAACAAGTCAGACCTTGAGGCTGCTATTACTTTAGTAGCAAGAATGCTTAGGGAAGTGAAACAGTTTGAACCGGATTTATTTTTATGAGTTTCTCATAATGAGGATATCAGGGTCTGTCTGAAAAAATAACGGGAACTATACTTAGACTTCCATGGGTATTACCGGTTATCCTATTGTTCCCCTGCTCACCAAAGGCAAAAAAGGTAATAAAGGGGGTTTCGTTGCCAATAATGTCTTGTGTTTCTTGAAATACCTCCACCATTTGATCATCACCTATAGCAAGCCTCCTGCCTCCACAATGAACTAGAAAAAGGGCGGCAATCTCGCTATTTTCCGTAGAGACTCATACCTTCTAAATTTGCCGGATCCTCACCAATCCATTCAGCATATACATCGAGTGCCGGCCTATCATCAAGTTCCTCGACCAATCTCCCATATTCGGAGGAAGCTTTGCGGACAAGGTTGCACCAAAAGGCGTATTCTCAACGGATTGTGCTTTGAAACCCGAAAAAGGACTTAAACTTAGCGTTCTTTGCGACTTTGCGGTGAACGGTTTTTTCCCGATTTCAAACAAATTTCCTGTGGAGGAAATCGCATTCCTTAGGGGAAAGATCAAAACGTAGTTCCGCCTCGTGTATGATTTCCTTACGGCTTTTTTCAGGATATTCCTTGGTGATCTCTGATATCCACTTTACAGCATTTCGTATGCTATCACCTTCGGGTAACAACTGCTCCGTGCTCATTCTTGATTCCTCCTGATATATGTTCGTAACCGTTAAACCCTGAACCTTTATTACCCTGTCCTCAAGGCCTCGGATGGATTGACCTTGGCAGCCTGTCTGGCTGGATATATTGTGGCAAAAAAGCATATTAAAACAGCAGAGATCGAAATTATGGCCACGTCGCTTGTGTGAAGCAGTATAGGGAGTGTGTCGGTGTAATACACCTCACTTGGTATCTTAATGAACTTATAGCGGCTCAGGAGGAAACAGAGACCTACTCCGCCGAAAACGCCGAGCACTGTTCCGGTCAATCCTACAAGCAATCCATTATAAATAAAAATCCGTAAAATATTTTTATCCATTGCACCCAGTGTCTTAAGTATTGCTATATCCTGATTTTTTTCCATGACCATCATAATAAGGGTACTTACAATGTTAAAGGCAGCTACCAGGACAATCAGGGTAAGAATGATAAACATGGCGAATTTTTCCAGCTTCAGGGCTGAAAAAAGATTGCGGCTCATCTGCTGCCAGTCCATTGTCCAGAACGGAAATCCAAGTTTTTTTTGTATTGCTGTTGTGATGCCGTTCGTGGCATAGATATCCGAAACTTTTACCTCCAGGCCATGGACCTTATCTCCCAATCCAAGAAGCCGTTGGGCCGCCTTAATGGGAATAAAGGCAAGGGATGCATCGTACTCATACATGCCGGTCGTGTTTACACCTGTCACCTGGAAAGTACGTATCTTGGGGAGCATTCCCACAGGTGTAATAGTCCCGCTGGGCAGCACGACCTGGATCGGCTGCCCGACAGCAACTCCCAGGTTGCGGGAAAGTTCTTTTCCAAGAAGTATTGGCGGAGTTCCTGTGCCGTTATAATTCTCAAATGCCCCAAGTCCCTCTCCCCTGATGATCTCCCCCACGCTGAAGACTTCTGCCACAGAGCCCGGCTCTATCCCGCGGATGGCCGCTCCGCTGACAGCCCTTCCTGAACTCAAAAGGGCCTGGACATAGACAAGGGGGGTCGCAGCCGTCACTGTGATTGCCCCGTCTTTTCCCCTGATCATATTCAAGAGGCCATTCAAATGGTCATTACGAGGAATAGTAATTTCAAGCACCTTTTGCCGCACAGATTCCATGTTACCAAAGGCGCCTTCATAGTTTTTGACCAGAATATGTGAATTTATGCCCAGTATCTTGGTGCGGAGGTGGTTTTCAAAGCCGGTCATGACCGCAATTACGACGATCAGGGCCATTACGCCCACTGTTACCCCTGCTATGGATATGAAGGTAATAAGGGAAATAAAGGCCTGTTTGCGTTTTGCCCTGAGATAACGCCGGGCAATAAACCATTCGAAATTCATCCTGAAACTCAACCCTCCGGACGCAACTGCGGAAACAGGATAACATCGCGGATAGAAGGGGAATCCGTTAAAAGCATTACCACGCGATCCACACCTATACCTTCACCGGCAGCAGGCGGCATACCTACTTCCAGTGCCCTGATAAAGTCTTCATCCAGTTCAGGGGGCACCTCATCATCATCTTCTCTGCCGGCTATCTGCTCTTCAAAGCGCTGGCGCTGTTTCCTCGGGTCGTTGAGTTCTGAGAATGCGTTCGCAATCTCGCGGCCGCCAATAAAAAGTTCGAACCTGTCCGTAATCTCAGGATTCTCTTGATTCTCCCTGGCCAGGGGTGAGACGTCAATGGGATAATGGCTTATAAAGGTCGGCTGAATGAGCTTGGGCTCTACCAGTAAATCAAAGAGTTTTGTCCATAATTTACCTGTTTTCTCATTGCCCTTCAGGGGAGCACCAAGGGCCTTTAACCTTTCCACAAGGCTTTTTCTGTTTTCAAGGTCCTTTTCGGGGACCTGCCCGATCTCTATTAATGCCTCTTCAAGGGTCATCCGGCGCCAGGGAGGCGTGAGATTTATCATGCACCCCTGATAGGAAAAGACTGTTCCGCCCTTTATTTCTTCAGCTATTTGGGAAAAGAGTTCCTCTGTCCGCATCATCAGGTCTTCATAAGTGACATAGGCCTCATAGAACTCCAGCATGGTAAACTCCGGATTATGCTGTATAGAAATTCCTTCGTTCCTGAAGTTCCTGCCAAGCTCAAACACCTTGTCAAAGCCACCTACAAGGAGCCGCTTCAGATACAGTTCCGGAGCTATCCGCAGGTAAAGGTCCATACCAAGGGCATTGTGATGGGTTGTAAAGGGACGGGCGGTTGCGCCACCAACGATGGACTGCATCATCGGGGTCTCAACCTCCAGGAAACCATGGGAAGTAAAGTACTCACGTAATATCTGTACAATACGGGACCGGGTTCTGAAAACCTCTCTTACCTCCTGATTCATGATAAGATCGACGTATCGCTGGCGATACCTGATTTCCTTGTCCTTAATTCCGTGATATTTCTCAGGAAGGGGCTTCAGGGACTTGGCAGCCAGGCAGATGGTTTCAGCCGATACTGTCAATTCGTCGACACGGGTCCTAAAAAGCCTGCCTTTAACTTTAATCAAGTCACCGATGTCGAATTTCTTGAACAGGCTGTAAGCTTCGGTCCCAACCATGTCCCTTCTCACATGGACCTGCAGTTGACCGAAGCTATCCTGCAGATGTAAAAAGGCTGCCTTTCCAAAACGGCGCAAACTCATTATACGGCCGGCCAATCTGAAGCTGTCCGGAACCTTTTCCAGGGCCTCTGCATCATATGAATCATACAACCTGCGTATTGTCGCCGTAGTTTCATGCCTCTTTACGTCGTTGGGATAAAGAGATATATTATCTTTTTCAAGTTGCTCGGCTTTTTCGCGGCGCTGCTTAATAACCAGGCTTTCGTCACTCAAGTTGTTTACTCCTTATTGGGAGAATGCCATGATTATACTCGTGGTAAAAAAACATGACAAGAAATCCAAAATTATGTCCATAGGATAATTCAGTCGCTGACAAACAATCATTCATAGTTTACTCTATATATACCGTCAAGTGAATCAAGGGGTCTTGCTTCATGAATATACGTTTAGCACTGTGCATAGCCTATGCAGGAGTCATCTTCGGGATATCTTCCGTCCCGGGGAATCGACTTCCCAGCATATCGGTCAGTGACTATTTTATACATTTTTTAGAGTATATTGCATTAGGTTCATTGCTCATGTGGTGGAGGCTGCACAACTCTGCAATATCTATAGCAGTGGCACTGTGTCAGGCCATTTTTCTTGGATCATTATACGGCCTTGCCGACGAACTTCATCAATATTTTGTGCCAAATAGATGCGCTGATCCGGTTGACTGGGTGGCGGATACCCTGGGTTCTGCCGTAGGTGCGATTGCAGTATTGGCTTTATTCTTGGTTTTCTCAAAACGGTCTGGTCCTCGGGAAGGCGTGGGAGATTGAGGAATTGAGGGATTAGAGGATTAAAATTCGAGTAGCCGTTAGATTTTAGCTTAACAGTCCGTTTTTATAGAAAGTTTTTACCTAACAGCTCACATCTGGCATCCGTCCTATGTTGAAAAAGTGCAAACTACAGAATGAAAGATGCCCTTATGAATAAAGAAATTGTTCATATTATGAACGATATTTCCTCCTGGCTCTATTATCAGAAGCAACTTGGGGTTGAGATTATTCCCAGGGGCTCTGAATTATCCGCCTTTCTGGATAATCGTGTCAAAGATAAAATATCTTTGCAAGGACTGACTTCCACCCGGGAATATGGGGATGAAATTCCTGCACCAACTGACCTTGACGGACTTCGCAGGATGGTTGAAAATTGTAACAGGTGCGAGCTGCATAAAAAGCGGCAAAATATAGTCTTTGGAGAAGGACCTGAAAATGCAAAGCTGGTGCTGGTAGGAGAGGCCCCCGGCAGGGAAGAAGACATGCAGGGCCTGCCGTTTGTGGGCCCTTCAGGAGAACTCCTTACAGATATGCTAAATGCCGTAAATATTTCCAGAAAGGATGTCTTTATTACCAGTGTAATCAAGTGTCGCCCCCCGCATAACCGCACACCCGGGCACGAAGAAATTGCCGCATGCTCTTTCTTCTTAAGACACCAGTTGAGGCTCATCGATCCGCCCCTTATACTTGCTTTGGGACTGGTGGCCGCCCAGACCCTCCTTAAAGAAAAAGCCCCATTGAAATCTCTTCGTGGCCGTTTCCATCAATTGGGAAATGCCGGGGTCATGCCGATCTATCATCCGGCATATCTGCTGAGATCACAAGGAAGCCGGCAACTGGACCTTAAACGTGTGGTGTGGCAGGACCTTCAAATACTGGAAAAAGAGTATGCCAAGTATTGCTAAAAACCAAATGCAAAAGACCATTGAACAAATCCAACCTGATACCCATTTTCTAAAAAGAGAAACTATTAATTCAACGCCGGGAATTTTGATGCGGGGTAAATGGTTTATAAGATACGGAGTTTTACAAGCGGTCCTATTGCTTGTTAGTACGCTATTTTTGTCTGTGTTGGCTCCTTCCTTGTGGGGGGATGATCAGAACAAGCCGCAGAATACAACAGACCATTCCAGGATCTATCTTGTCAAATTAAAAGGAAGCATAAATCCCGGTGCAGCGGAGATTTTAAAAAGGGCGCTTAGAGAGGCGGACAGGGGCCTGGCTACCTGCCTGGTGATTGAACTTGACACTCCGGGCGGCCTTGTATCTACCCTGAGGGATATGGTCCAGGAAGTAATGGCATCATCGATTCCAACAGTTGTTTATGTAACGCCCTCCGGGGCACAGGCCGCATCTGCCGGTGCTATTCTCACCATTGCCGCCCACGTTGCCGCCATGGCGCCCGGTACCAATATCGGGGCGGCTCACCCGGTAAATCTGGGCTCGGGCGGGGAAAAAGACGATACCATGAAACAAAAGGCGGAAAACGACCTGGCAGCCATGGCCAGGAGTGTGGCATCAGAGCGTGGGCGAAACGCAGAGTGGGCGGAAAAGGCGGTAAGGGAGAGCGTCTCGGCCTCCGCCAGGGAGGCACTGGAACTGAAAGTAATCGACATCCTGGCTAAAGACCTCAGTGACCTGATTCAGCAACTCCATGGCATGACAGTGAGTCTGCCTGATGGTCCGGTTAAGCTGGTGATAAGTAATCCTGAAATTATTCAGATAAAAGAGAGCTTGAGGGAAAAAATACTCAGGACCATAGCAGATCCAAACATCGCCTATATCCTCATGATGATCGGTATGACAGGGCTCTATTTTGAGTTTGCCCATCCTGGGACCATTTTTCCAGGGACCATAGGGGCCATATGCCTGCTCCTGGGTCTGTTTGCCCTTCAGGCCCTGCCGGTAAGTACTGCCGGTCTGCTTCTGTTGCTCCTGGCAATAGTCCTGTTCGTAATGGAGCTTGTAATTGCCAGCCACGGCATACTGGGGGCCGCAGGTCTGGTTGCCCTCTTTCTGGGCTCTATAATGCTCTTTGATACCTCAAAGACCGGAGTATCCATTGACACTGATGTGCTTTGGACTACTCTGCTGGGGGTTGGCTCCTTTCTGGCTGCTATTACCTATCTGGCGACCAGGGCCACCCTCTCCAGGCCCAAATCCGGGGCGGAAGGTCTTATTGGTGAAAAAGGCCTTGTCCGGAAGACAGTAGGAAAGAGGGGTGGACAGGTCTTTTTGCACGGAGAACTATGGACCGCTGTAAGCGAGGAGACCATACCAGAGGGTACTGAGGTAAAAGTAATAGATATGGAAGGACTTAAATTACGGGTCTCAAGGACCCATGGAGGCAAGTCATGACAATTTCTCTCGCTTTTCTGCTTTTTTTGGTCATTGCTTTTCTGATATCAGCCATTCGCATACTGAACGAATACGAACGTGGCGTAATCTTCAGGCTGGGTCGTGTCATTAAGACCAAGGGCCCTGGCCTGATAATACTTATTCCTGTAATTGATAAGATGAAAAAAATTGACCTTCGGATCGTTACCCTTGATGTTCAACCACAGGATATCATTACCAGAGATAACGTATCCGTAAAGGTGAGTGCGGTAGTCTATTTCAGGGTCCTTGACTCAAGAAAGGCGGTGATTGAGGTGGAAAACTTCCTTTTTGCCACTTCCCAACTGGCCCAGACCACCCTCAGGAGTGTCTGCGGACAGGCCGAACTTGACGAGCTTCTGGCAGAGAGAGATAAAATTAATGCCCAGATTCAGGAGATACTGGACCTCGACACCGAGCCTTGGGGAATCAAAGTCAGCAAGGTGGAAGTGAAAGAAATAGACCTCCCTGACGAGATGAAAAGGGCCATGGCAAAACAGGCCGAGGCCGAGCGGGAACGCCGGTCAAAGGTCATCAACGCAGAAGGTGAGTTTCAGGCAGCAAGAAAGCTGGCCGATGCTGCCAATATCATACACAAGGCACCTGCGGCCCTGCAGCTCAGGTACCTTCAGACACTCAGGGAAGTAGCCACGGAAAATAACTCAACCACTCTGTTCCCGATTCCCATTGATCTCTTTAAACCCTTTGTGGAAATAGCCGGCAAACTCAAATCCCAGGAAGGCATGAGTGAGCCTGTTGCGCCTGAAATAGAAGCGGGCAAATGAAAGGGTTGATATCCCCCAAAATGAAGCCCATTTTTTTAATGGATGCTCTTCCGCTAACTTTGATTATGTTCTGATCTTCGCTTTGGCCACCTTCGGTAGTCAGCTATAGTAAAGCCTAAGAAAAAGGACAAGATCCTCCGAATACATTAACACAGAAAGTAATTCCTCAAACGTGTTGAAGTATAAGGAGGATCCGATGAAGAAAAGAGTTTATAGGGCAACAAAAGTCAAGGACTTAAACCTGGAACAATTAGAAAAAGAAACTGAGGGAAGGAGATCATTTTAGGTGTAGATGTTGCCAATAGAAAGACTGTTTTGCACTATTCGTCAATGGTTGCAGAGGGTATCAAGAAAAACTTTAGCTTTTTCGAAGGTTTTATATATGCATCATATAGTTTTTAAAGTGTTTTTTGTTGCATATAATGAATATATTTCAAATGAGACTTAATCACTACCACCTATTAAACTAACTCCCCTAAATTCCGTCCCAATGTCAGTAAAGGGTTATGTCTAATGGCACAATCCAAGAAATAGGCGTCCACTAGTAGATTGATTCCAAAATACCATTGCAATACTGCCTTCCGTTGTGGTAGGATATTTTCAGACCACAACAGGAGGTACGCAATGCCTTTCAAGAGCCAGAGACCAAACTTAGTGTTGACTGAACAGGAACATAAGGAATTGACCCGCTTAAGTCGTTCCCGTACCAATGCCGTTCGGCACGTTTATTGCTTTAGCAGGCTATGGATAGGCTGCAAGGTTTTGGACTATGTTGTCGTTGAAGGTTTCCAGCAAATAATTCTTTACTGCAATCAGCCAATGAATGCCTATTCTCCAATATTTTTTTAGCCTTCCTCCGAGCAATGAAACTAAACCACGC
>PQXE01000154.1 GCA_003194495.1 Deltaproteobacteria bacterium | reverse complement strand
ATTTGGCAATTTAGCGCATTTTAGGTAAAATAGTGCTCTATTTTCAATATGTGTCCATAATTATTAGGTAACTGAAATTCATTCGCAATTTCAGTTCTCCTGCACTCCGAGTTTTGCAAAAGGCTCCGGGGAAAAATAATCCTTACGGTTATGATCTCTATTCACTTGGTAAGCCCTCCGGAGAATAGCATGAAAGCACCATTTCGTCCCCCATGGTTTCGCAAAAACTATTTGGTGAACCCGCGCATCCAGTTTGGGCCCGGCTGGCGGCTGGCGATAGGGCTTCTGGTCCCTCTAATGGCGCTGAACGGTATTTTTTTCTATCATCTGGCAAATCACGGTTTCACCTGGCCTGATCCGATATACAGACCCCTTGTTGAGCTGTCTGTGGTGTTTACCCTGAGCGTAACATGCCTGACAATCCTGGTGATCGGATGGCTTGCCGTTTACCTGCATCGCATCATAGGCGGGCTCAAACGGGTGGAGCGCCATCTGGAAATTTTTTCTGAGACCGGCGAGTGGCGGGAAATCAAACTCCGGCGCCACGACCTGCTCCATGAGTTTGTAGATAAGCTGAACAAGGCTTTGGGCGCAGCATCTTAACCGCAAGGTCCAAAAAATTCAGCACCCCCCTGATCTAAAACACAGGCAAAGGTTCCGGCAAACGTCCGGTTGACATGCCCAATTTTAAGCTCTACCTTACTGTAATTCTAATGATAAAAGAGGGGGAAAACCATGCATTATTTGCCTTTAATACCAAATCCCATTGGTTTATTGATCCTTGGTACTGTCGGCTATCTTTTATACAAGTCCGGCAAAAAATCAGGAAAGCAGAAAACAGAGAAAAATAAATCCGTGGCAGAAAAACCGGCAAAAGCATAAGGAGCTATATACATGACACATCCAGCTTATTACGTAGGATCGACTGGTCCGATAGGTCTTCTAGCTGTTGCGGGAGCAGGTTACCTTGTCTACCGGCTTGGCAAGAAGTCCGGGGCTGAAAAAGATGGAAAAAATATTCTGAACCAGGCATTTAAGAGTACTGTAAAGACCGTCTATAGGGCCAAAGTGGCAATAGGAGAAAGCCTGGAAGACAGAAAAAAGCATTTTTCCGAATTATGGGATGAGGCCCTGGCAGAGGCCAGAAAATAGATTATTCAATGAGGCTATGCACTTGACTCCTGACACCCCAATATGTAGTATTGAGGTATGGAGGATTTTCCAAAGAACCTCACCGAATTCAGAGAGCGCTTTTCGACAGATGAAGTCGACGAAACTTACATTGGCGGCAAACGTTCTGGCAAGCGAGGTCGCGGTGCTGAAAATAAGACTTTGGTAGTAGTTGCTGTTGAGGATAAGAGCAAGATATCCGCAACAGGCAAGAGAATA
>PQXE01000153.1 GCA_003194495.1 Deltaproteobacteria bacterium | reverse complement strand
ATCAACAGGAGGTTAAGGACATGACAAAAAAGTTAGAGGTTTACAAGTGTGAGGTCTGCGGCAATATGGTCGAGATGGTTCACGCAGGTGTGGGAGAGCTGGTCTGCTGCAACCAGCCCATGAAACTGATGGAGGAGAATACCGTTGATGCAGCAAAAGAAAAGCACATTCCGGTAGTTGAAAAAGTGGAAAGTGGTTTCAAAGTGAAAGTGGGGAGCGTGGCTCACCCAATGGAGGAAAAACACTATATCGAGTGGATTGAGTTGATTGCTGATGGCAGGGCCTACAGGCGGTTTTTGAATCCCGGAGATGCCCCTGATGCTGTTTTCTGCATTGAGGCCGACAAGGTCACTGCCAGGGCATACTGTAACATTCATGCCCTGTGGAAGGGATAAAGGGTGGCAATAATGCAAAAATATGTATGTTCTGTCTGTGGGTATGTGTATGACCCTGAAGAAGGCGATCCTGACAACGGTGTAGAACCGGGGACAGCATTTGAGGAAGTGCCTGACGATTGGGTATGTCCGGTATGTGGCGCCTTAAAGGAACAGTTCGAACCGGAATAATTTGGATCTGTGCAGTTAGCCGTTAGCGGTTAGCTATTACAAACTTTTACCCTGTTGAATGCAGCTTCGCTGCCCCCTTGGGGATTCAACAGGGTGAACCCGTTGGGTGTTATTTCTAATTAACGTAATGCCCTGATTTTTCAAAGCTAAACGCTAATGGCTAACTGCTAATTGCTCAATTTAGGTATAAAGGAAGATAGCATGAAGGTCTGTGAAATAAAAAAGGACATATACTGGGTGGGGGCTGTGGACTGGAATGTCCGGGACTTCCACGGCTATTCAACCTACAAAGGCTCTACTTACAACTCTTTTTTGATCATGGATGACAAGATCACTCTTTTTGACACTGTCAAGAGAGAATTCAAGAGTGACCTGCTTCACCATATCAAGGCCATAATCGATCCATCAAAAATTGACTACATAGTCGTGAATCACGTGGAGATGGATCACACCGGCTCATTGCCTGAAGTCATGGAACTCGTAAAACCGGAAAAGCTGATTTGTTCCTCCATGGGCAAAAAAGCGCTTCTGCAGCATTTTCACAGGGAGGATTGGCCCTATGAAGTAGTAGGTCCGGGTCATACCCTGAACCTGGGCAAGAGATCCATACAGTTTATTGAGACCAGGATGCTCCACTGGCCGGATAGCATGTTCTCGTATGTTCCTGAGGAAAAACTGCTCATATCCAGCGACGGATTTGGTCAACACTGGGCCACCAGTGAGAGATTTGACGATGAAGTGGATTTTTCCGAGCTAATGTCACATGCGGCAAAGTATTATGCCAACATACTCCTGCTCTTTTATCCACTGGTAAGGAAGCTCTTGGAAAGAG
>PQXE01000152.1 GCA_003194495.1 Deltaproteobacteria bacterium | reverse complement strand
GAATTTTGCGACCATATCCCTCAAACTAAGCTACGTGATTACGCAAATAGGCGCTTGAGGGACCGGTTTGTAACTATCTGAAAATAAAAATATTTCTAAATCAAAGTAATAGCGGAAGAGCATCTAATAGCTAAAGAGCTTGCTTTTTCAACTCTGATATCAGTTTCTTCTGTTTCGAGGTAAGCTTGGCCGGCACCTCAATCATTATTCGAACATATTCATCTCCTCTGCCACCGGAAGCAGTCGGGAGACCCTTCCCCCTCAGACGCAACTTCTGCCCACACCGTGCACCTGCAGGAACTTTGAGCCTCACTGTCCCCCCTTCCACAGTCGGGACCTCCACTTCCGTACCAAGGCAGGCATCAGTAAATTTCACAACCTTGTCAACTTCCACATCTGAACCACTTGCACGAAAACCGGGATCCAGCTTGAGGCTGATAAGCAGGTAGAGGTCTCCTCTGCCTCCAGGTCCCTGTCCCCCCTTGCCTGCTACCCGGATTTTTTTCCCGGAACTAATGCCTTTTGGTATATGTACGGAGATTCGCTCAGGATTGCCGCCGGACTGGATAGATATCAACTTATGTGAACCTTTAAAGGTCTCCTTTGGGGAAAGGGCCAGTTCCAAAACCACGTCCTGTCCGATTGGTTGTGAATACTGAAAACCTTGTTTACATGAACGGCCACCAAAACCGCCGCTCCTCCCACCAAAGGCCTGCCCCAGGATCTCATCAAAGGAAACTTCAGCACCGCCTCGTCCACCAAAAAAGACTCCACGGCCTCCGATGTCCTGAAAAATATTACTAAAATCAAAATTCTGGAAGATGTCCTCCTGCGTAAACCTGCGATGGAATTCCGTGGAACCAAAGGTATCATACTGACGTCGTTTTTCAGAATCACTCAGCACTGCGTAGGCCTCATTAACTTCTTTGAAGCGCTCTTCAGCAGTTTTATCCCCTTTATTCTTATCCGGATGATACTTAAGTGCCATTTTTCGAAATGCCTTCTTGATTTCTTCAGGAGAGGCATCCTTTGAAACACCAAGTAACTTGTAATAATTTTTCTTTTCACCCATATTTTTACCTTATCTCATCAGGTTGTCAGGTTCAGGGTTGGCTACTTTGTCAGACAGTACGCTTTTCGAGTCAATTCACGTGCCGGTTGCCAAGCCTCAATATTCAATATCTTCAAATTTAGGGGGTATGACATATGCTCCCCACGTTCAATCTTCATCGCTCTCTAACCGTGAACCTTGGAACTTTGAACCTGAGTAGTTACTATTTTTAGCATCCTTCATATTATCCCAAAAGTAGTTTACACTTTGTTGATCTTGTATTTTGGCAGTGAAATTAAAAATCAGAAATCAGAAATTGGGAGAAATACAAAGATCAAGATGCGTTACCTGATTTCCAA
>PQXE01000026.1 GCA_003194495.1 Deltaproteobacteria bacterium | reverse complement strand
CATTCCCTGGGATATTGTTGCTCTGCCCCAATTTAATTCACGTTCAGCTTTTCTGGCATTACCGCTATAAAATTCGTTAGTTATTTCGGCCTCAAAAGTTCGTCGCTTATATCCTGTGAGTTTTTTAGCAGTATTTTTAATTATTGCTTTAATTGAAGCAGATAAAGGAGTGCTGTTATTCTGTGAGCCTGACTTGTGATTCATAATTAAATCTCCTTGATGAAATTTTTTAATTATGACACTTAGCAGGTTACGCTCTGATTGTCTATTGCTTTTTTATAATACTCCTTTATGGGTAAATTATTTTTTTCTAAATCCCTAACCTACTGTTCCACATGCGATGCCCCTCTGTTTACAGATCTTGATGTGGCGGTGATGGGCGGCGGGAACTCGGCTCTTGAGGCGGTTATTGACCTGATGAAGGTTGCCCGGAAGGTGTACATGGTCTCCTTGACGCCCCTCACTGGTGATGAAATCATTCGAGACAAGGTCATAAGTTCACCAAAGGTGGAGATTTTCATAAAATACAAGGCCCTCCTGATTGAAGGTGAGTCGACAGTTGAGGGGATTGAGATCGAGTCGCTGGAGACCGGCGAGAGAAAAAAGCTCGATGTACAGGGGATCATGGTGGAAATCGGCCTGCTCCCCAATTCCGAACTGGTGCTGGACACCATGGAGATCAATCGTATAGGAGAGATCGTGATAGACTCAAGGTGCCGCACAGGTGTTTCAGGGATTTATGCCTGCGGGGATGTGACGGATGTGCCTTACAAACAGGTAATTGTGGCAGCAGGCGAAGGGGCCAAGGCCGTTCTGTCGGCTTATGATTACATCATAAAGCAGAGATAGGTCGGGTTTTGATTTTTGTAAGCGTTCAAAGGTTCATCGAAAATTTCAGCCGTTGATTCGTGGGTTCTCCCTGCCTACTCGCCAAACTTGCGAGGCAGGCGGGAATGGAGAAGGTATAAAAATAGAACAATAGAGCAATGATAAATCAACAATCATCAATCCTATGGCACTTGACCCCAATCAGATGACACAAGAGATCGCACTTCAGAACAGGCTTTATCTGAAACAGAAAGAACTCTGGAAGAAAAGTGAGTTTTGCGAGATTATGCCGGTGAATTTCAATTATCAGGGTCTTATCATTGTATCAACCGGCCTGGTCGATGTCCCGGAGGGCCGGATAATTTACCAGACACATAGCTGCGGCTGTGGACCGCAACCGACCATACGCGGTGCCATCCTCGATAAGGAGACCATCTGGTCCGCTTCCAAAATGCGCCAGGAACTGATACGAAGCGCCAATCCAAAGGAGGCATTTCTGGCGGAGCAGACATTTATAAAAACAGTATATGTCGCGCTTCGTCAGACCGGCAATGACGACAAGCTGCGTATAACCAGAGCACTACAAAACCGTTTTGGAGAGAACAAGAAAATAGACCTTTTGTGATTGACACCATGGACATGAAGCACTATATTCCTATAAATGAATATATTAGGAGTTTCAAGTGAAAGCTTTTCTCAAGGTCATGAGGGCCCTATCCGATCCTAATCGGGTAAAGATTATAAAGATGTTGCAGCATAAGGTGATGTGCGTATGTGAGATGCAGGCTGCGCTACAGATAGCCCAACCGAGTGTGTCCAAGCACTTAAAGATACTCGAAGATGCCGGCTTGGTCATTTTTCACAAAGACGGTATGTGGGTCAATTATCAACTTGCAGATGGAAGTGCGAGCCCTTACGCAGCCAGCCTCTTAGGCAATCTGAGGCATTGGCTGGAAGATGATTCGGAATTTGCTGAAATCGTAGAAAAACTTTCCTCGATCCGGCGTGAAGACTTATGTAGAAGATAATTTTTTTGCTCTAACTAGATAGCTAAATAGGCATCTCGCTATAGATTGTATCTTGAATTCTATTTTATGAATAACAAGGCTTGTCAATGAAAGAACGAACCAAGTTACTACTTATCGTGCTCACCTTCCTGGCGTGTTACTACGTACCGTGGGATCACGCGACAATCCGGCAATCCGGCCTTGAGGCATTTATGATGCTTCAAGAATATGCCCGCGAGCACGTTCTCACATGCCTGATCCCTGCCTTTTTCATCGCCGGAGCCATAGCGGTGTTTGTATCCCAGGCTGCGGTTCTAAAGTACTTCGGGGCCACAACGAAAAAGATTCTCTCCTATTCTGTGGCCTCTGTTTCCGGGACAATCCTTGCGGTTTGCTCCTGTACGGTCCTGCCCCTGTTTGCAGGGATCTATACCCGAGGCGCCGGTATTGGTCCGGCAACAGCTTTTCTTTATTCCGGACCGGCCATCAATGTCCTGGCCATCGTGCTGACAGCAAGAATTCTGGGATGGCAGCTTGGGTTGGCCAGGGCCGTCTGCGCAGTCCTTTTTGCAGTGATCACCGGGCTTCTTATGGCTATCATATTTCGCAAGGATGATGCCTCCCGCACCGCAGGCGAGATGTTTCTCCCGGATGAGGAAAAGAAGGGACGCAGTCTCCTGCAGGATGCTCTCTATATGCTGACCATGGTTCTGATCCTGATCTTTGCCTCCTTTGCCGGACCGGCGGCAGGTTCAACAGGACTCTGGCCGGTCATTTTTGCTGCCAAGTGGTATGTCACAATTGCCCTGCTCATCGTGCTGGCTGTGTTTCTCAAGTCATGGTTTACCAAAGATGAACAGGTCGCCTGGGTGCAATCTACCTGGGGTTTTATGAAACAGATCGTTCCGCTTCTGGCTGCCGGGGTGCTGGTTGCCGGTTTCATGCTGGGACGGCCGGGCCATCCCGCCCTGATTCCGGATCACTACATCCAGGGCCTGGTAGGAGGCAATTCTCTGGAGGCCAATTTCTTTGCCTCGGTCGCCGGTGCCCTTATGTATTTTGCCACCCTCACCGAGGTACCCATCCTGCAGGGACTGATTGGTGCCGGTATGGGTAAGGGTCCGGCCCTTTCCCTGCTTCTGGCGGGTCCGGCCCTTTCCCTGCCCAATATGCTGGTTATCGGAGGGGTCATGGGAGTCAAAAAGACCGCGACGTTTTGTGTCATTATCATAATCCTGTCCACCATAGCCGGGATGAGCTATGGCTGGATAACCGGTTAAAGGAGAAGTAAGCGTTCACAGGGCACCGCATCTGCTTTGTTGTCGGGCACTTGAAGTACAGGGAGTACGTCTGCGTACCCTCCGCCTCGCATCTGCAGCACCCTTACAGTTCGGCGGGTTGCGGTAAAACGGGCTATAACCCCGTGAACGGTTACAAGGAGAAAAAGCTATGCCTCAAGAGGATTCGACGAAAATAAGGATCAATAATCAATTGATCGGTATTATCGGCCTGAAGCATGTCATGGAAGAGATGGCAGAGGAATACGCAGAAACGTCAGATAATAAAGTGCAGGCTGAACTCTTTAAGAGGCTTTCCAGGAAGAACTATATCCCGGACCATGCAAAGGAGGATTATGGTAAGGCGTTTTTGCGGAGATTTAACAAGTTTTTCGGAAAGCCGTATGAGAAAGAGATTTCAGAAGGAGATCATGGACGAAAGGAGGAAAAAATGGAAATCAAGGTATTAGGACCAGGCTGTCCAAGGTGTCAGAAGACTGACCAGGCGGTCAAGGATGCGGTTGCCGAGGCCGGTGTGGATGCCACAGTTGAAAAGGTGGCCGATGTGATGGAGATTGCCAAATATGGTGTCTTTGGGACCCCGGCCGTGGTGGTGGATGGTGAGATCAAGTCAGTGGGCAAGATCCCACCCGTTGAGGAGATCAAGGAATGGCTGAAAAAGTAGAAAGGTGTAGGCTGTTGATGAAATTGTCCATCGGTAAAAAAATCTGTTTTAGCCGTGTTTTCTTTGTGTTGGAAATCAAGGAGGTTTTGAATGAGAAGATGGATGATGGCGCTAATAGTATGTTCCCTTTCCGCTGTTCTTTTTCCTGGATCGGCCTGCTGCTCAAAAGAAGGGCAAGACAATCTCTCACAGTTACCGACTAAGGGAATGGTCACCATGCTCGATCTTGGGGCTAACAAGTGTATTCCCTGCAAAATGATGGCCCCCATTATCGAGGAACTGAAGCAGGAATATGAGAGGAAGGCTTCCATCGTCTTTATCGACGTTTGGGAGCATCGGGAACAGGCCCAAAAGTACGGCATTCGTGTAATTCCCACTCAGATCTTTTTTGACAAAAACGGTAAGGAGTTTTTCCGCCATGAGGGGTTTATGGATAAGAAAAGCATTGTCCGTATACTGGGGAAGTTGAGCGTTACTTCTAATTAACGTAATACCTAGATTCTTCAAAACTAAAAGCTAATGGCTAATCGCTCAATTCAAGTATGAATTAGATTCATGGGATAGATTTATGTTAGAGACATTTTTTCTGACTATCAACGAGTGGATTGGCGGTGGGGCCGCTATTGCTGCTGCTGGGTGCTTTCTGTGGGGCATAATCAGTGTAGCTTTCAGTCCTTGCCATTTGGCCTCTATTCCCCTCATCGTGGCCTATGTAGGCGGCCAGAAAGAAATCCTGGAACCAGGTCAGGCCGCCTACTATTCTGTTGCCTTTTCTGTTGGCCTCTTTATTACCATCGCCGTGATCGGTATCATTTGCGCTCTGTTAGGCCGAATGTTAGGCAATGTTGGCAACTACTGGCAGATCCTGGTAGGGCTCGTTCTCCTATGGGTGGCCCTGGGTATGTTTGGTGTGGGACAATGTTCAGTGTCGGGCAGCCTGCTATACAGTCTTAATCTGAAAGGGATTTTCGGCGCTTTCGCCCTAGGCTTGGCCTATGGGGTGCTCTCCGGTTCCTGCACCTTTGGTTTTATTGCTCCTATTCTTGCGATTATCACAATCCAGCAAAAAGTGGCACTTGGGATTCTTTTTATTCTTCTGTTTGCCGTCGGCCATTGCCTGCCCATAGTTGTGGCCGGCTGTTCCGGCGCGTCTGTCAGAGCCTTGCTTGAAAACAGTACTTGGCAGGATGCTGGAAAATGGTTCCGAAAAGGTGCCGGGGGAGTGATCGCCGCTCTGGGCATCTATTTCATCGTCAATCCATTTCTTCCGGCTTGAGAATATCTAAGGAAATCAATAGAATAAGAGAGATCGTGATAGACTCAAGGTGCAACACAGATGTTCCAGGGATTTTTGCCTGCGGGGATGTGACGGCTGTGCCTTACAAACAGGTCACTGTTGCAGCAGGCGAAGGGGGCAGGGCCGCTCTGTCGGCCTATGATTACATCATAAAGCAGAAATAGGTGTCCTTTGTGGCTGAACAACTATCACTTCGTTTCATGCACACATTGTCCCAATCCATTCGCCCACCCAGTGCGTGATTGCAATCACTACAATTGCGATCACAAGGTGTTCTCCGACGATTTCCCAAGGTGGCTTTCCCTGTGTTCTGGCGATAATGTAACTCAGAACGGCGAGGATAGACAGTCCCCATATCAAACTCACGACGATGGCAGTGGAGAGAGCTAGAAAAAGAACAGGAACAATAAATGTCATTGCGAACAAAAATTTCGTCAGGAATGTCGCAATAGTAGCCACCCAAACTTGCTTGGTGGTATTGGTGTTTATCGCTTCCTCTGAAACGTGGATACCTAAGGCGTCTGAAAATGCGTCGGCAATCGCGATTGTTAAAATCCCTGCAAGAACCACAATTTTGGAATGCGTCCCTGAGTGGAGACCGACCATGAGACCGAGAGTCGTGATGACCGCCGATGTCAACCCAAATGAAATGCCTTTTCGCAATGAATCCTTCAACTATGTGTTCTCTCTCAGCACCCAATAAGCGCATCAGCGGCGGGTGTCGTAGCTTGCCGCGGTATCCGTCCGCTTGAATGCACTTGTTCGAATTTGATCTTATGGTTTCGAATAATAGAATAATATGAGGGTCGTGAGAGTTGGGCAAGGAATAACTGCATTTTCGTTCTTTTTTCGGCATCCTTCATTCTGTAGTTTACACTTTTTCAACATAGACGGATGCCAGCCATTAGCTGTTAGCCATTAGCCATTAGGTAAAAACATTGTATAAAAAACGGATTGTTAAGCTAAAACCTAACGGCTAATAGCTAACCGCTAATCGCACAAGTCATATTTTTTGAGGTATATTATCCCTAAAAGTGTGAACTACTTTTGGCTTGCTATGAAGGATGCCCTTTTTTCTTTTGAGAATGTTGATAATGAGTGGATATGGCAAAAATTGAAATGGCGATCCGGCTGATATAGCGGGCCAGGTTACACCACCTTTAAAATACCGATCATGCCACTGATATATTTTGGATCAGCCGCGCAAACCTGAATGTTGTTTTATTTCGTGCTTTCAATCTTTCGTGATTGTGCTTCAAAATTTTCTGCCGCCCTCATCCTTCCCTCTTCAAGTAGGACGGATTCATGCTTTATGATATAATACGAAAATTAGAAGAAGGGGATGGCCATCAGAAAACCTGAAAGGCCGATAATCGGAATCTCATGCCACCTGAGTAGGATGTCCGACAAGACGATCAGGGGCCAACCGATAATCCGGGCGGCAAACACAATTCGTATCCGTTCACGGGATTACAACGCCCCCCGTTTTACCGCAACCCACCGGACTGTGAGCGTTTGCAGGGTGCTGCAGATGCGAGGCGGAGGGTACGCAGACGTACTCCCTGTACTTCAAGTGCCCGACAACAAAGCAGATGCGGTGTCCTGTGAACGCTTACCACAATTCAAAGGAAATACGATTAAACAACAGTAGGCCGCTTCTATGGAAATACCGCTGCTAAATGACATCGTCATCATTTTCGGTTTGTCTGTCGCTGTTCTCTTTGCCTGCCATTGGCTCAAGGTGCCGCACATTGTTGGATTCCTCATTACAGGAATAATAGCCGGGCCTTACGGTCTGGGACTGATAAGGGCAGTCCATGAGGTTGAAATTCTGGCCGAAATCGGCGTTGTGTTGCTGCTTTTCACAATCGGAATCGAGTTCTCCCTTGAAAAGCTGCTGCGAATCAGGAAAACCGTACTCCTGGGAGGATCAATACAGGTATTGCTTACCATTTTGGTGACTTTTTTTGTGGTTAACCGCCTGGGTCAGCCAGTTGGCGAATCGATCTTCATAGGCTTTCTTATATCACTTTCAAGCACGGCAATTGTACTGAAAATCCTTCAGGAAAGGGCTGAGGTTGACAGCCCCCATGGACGCACAGATCTTGGCATTTTGATCTTCCAGGATGTCATTATCGTGCCGATGATTCTTCTCACGCCTTTTCTGGCTGGAGCGGCGGGTAGATCAGGAGAGTTTTTTTTCATTATAACGGCCAAAGGAATTGCTATTATCGGTTTTGTAATTGTCAGTGCAAAGTGGATTGTCCCGCGTCTATTGTATCAAATAGCACGGACGCGCAGCCAGGAACTTTTTATGGTGTGCATAATAGTCATATGCCTCTCGGTTGCGTGGATGACTTCCAGCGCAGGGCTCTCCCTTGCCCTTGGAGCGTTTATGGCAGGATTGATTATTTCCGAGTCTGAATATAGTCATCAGGCCCTAGGCAGTATTCTGCCATTTCGGGATGTTTTCACCAGCTTCTTTTTCATATCTGTTGGAATGCTTCTTGATGTCGGCTTCCTTTTTGAGCATCCAGCGACTATTGCCTGCATCGCCGTGGGAATTTTGGTCTTAAAAAGCTGCATCGCCGGCCTGGCGGCGTTTTTATTGGGCCTTCCTCTACGCACAGCAATTCTGGCCGGCATCGCGCTGGGCCAGGTAGGTGAGTTTTCCTTCATTCTGTCGGAAACCGGCATAGAACATGGTCTCCTGATTGATGACACGTATCAGATGTTTCTGGCCTGCTCTGTGCTGACTATGGCCGCCACTCCATTTGTCATAGCCCTGTCGCCTCGTCTGGCTGAGCTTGTCCTTTGCTTGCCCCTTCCGGAAAAGGTAATATCGGGCTTTTCTCCTGTTGCAGAAATCGAGGCTAAGACGAAAAAGGACCACCTTATCATTGTCGGTTATGGTGTAAACGGCGGGAATGTGGCCCGGGCTGCCAAGTTTGCGAATATTCCCTACGCAATTATTGAAATGAACCCTGAAACAGTAAGGAGCGAACAAGCCAGAGGGGAACCGATTTTTTTTGGCGATGCAACCCGGGAAGCAGTGCTTCAGCACGCAAACATCAAAGATGCCAGAATTGTTGTTGTGGCAATTAATGATCCTGCGTCCACTCGCAGGATCACCGAAGTCACAAGGAGATTAAACCCGAAGGTCCATGTGATCGTGCGAACGCGTTATCTCCAGGAGATGAAATCTCTCTATGAATTAGGGGCCAATGAAGTAATCCCGGAAGAGTTTGAGACATCAGTGGAAATATTTGCCCGGGTTTTGGCAAAATATCTCATCCCCAGAGATGAAATCGAAAAATTCGTCACTGAAGTACGCTCCGGCGGCTACGAGATGTTTCGCGTCCTTTCAAGGGACACGACAGCCATTTCCGATTTGAACCTTTATATACCTGATGTCGAAATCGATACGCTGCGTATTGGTGAAAAATCATCCTTAGCCGGTAGGAGTCTGGCTGAGATAGATTTGATGAAGAAATTTGGAATTACCGTATTGGCAATTCGCAGGAATCAGGAAATATTGCCCAACCCAAAAGCCGACATGCCGCTTTTCGCAAAGGATGTGTTATATATTATAGGTTCGCCGGACAAGCTCGCCGAGGCTGCCGGCCTGCTTGACAATCCTTAATGATTAGTTTTTTTGTAAGCGTTCACAGGGCACCACATCTGCTTTGTTGTCGGGCACTTGAAGTACAGGGAGTACGCCTGCGTACCCTCCGCCTCGCATCTGCAGCACCCTGTGAACGCTTACAGCTCGGCGGGTTGCGGTAAAACGGGCGTTATAACCCCGTGAACGGTTACGTTTTTTTGTTTGCCTTCTAACTTTGTTCCAGAACCATAAATATTTACAGGAGATTTTTTTATGTCTGAAATTTTGACTGCTGTTCAAAAGGCGTTTGCCCTGAACCTGGACCCAGATTTATATGGATCAATTGCCGAGATCGGCGCAGGGCAGGAAGTGGCCAGGTATTTTTTCCTGGCAGGCGGCGCTGCCGGCACGATCGCCAGGACAATATCAGCATATGATATGCATTTCAGCGATGCCAGCTACGGAGAAGAACCATCAGGCCGTTATGTAAGCGAAAGCCGGTTGAATAAAATGCTGGAAAAGGAATACGGTTTAGTCCTCCAGCGTGTCGGGACTTATCGCCATAAGAACTCCAGCCATTTTGCTTTTGCCGACACGGTAGCTGCCAGAAGCTATATACGAAAGTCTGCAGAATGCCACGGCTGGATGGGTATCCATTTACAGCTTTATCCCGGTGCTCCGCCCAGCAAGATTAACCTTCACGTGCGCATGTTAGATGAGTCCAACCGCCAGCAGCAAGAGGCTCTTGGCATCCTTGGTGTAAATCTTATCTATGCTGCTTACAATTATTACCGAAAACCTGAAAAACTTATCGCTTCTTTAAGAGACAATCTTGGTCAGGACCGGGTCGAGGTGGATACGATCCGCCTGGAAGGTCCTTATTTTGAGGAACTTGATGCCCGTCTTACAGCGCTTCTTCTGGTGGAAACAAATTTAACAGATGCAGTCATGTTTTCTCCAAAAAAAGAAGTGTTGCAACCATCGGAAATACTGTACAAAAAAAACGTGCTTGTATTAAGGAGCTGTTTTGCACCTGTAACCAAAGTAACTCTGGACATGATCAACTGCGGAAAGGAGAGCTTTCTCGGAAATCCGGATGTAAAGGAAGAAAATTGTGTTGTTCTGCCGGAACTTTCTACGATTCACTTGAAAAAGAATGGTGTTTTCGACAAGAAGTCTTTCCTGCACAGGATAGATACTGTAACCTCCCTTGGGCATCCCGTTCTCGTCACTGATTATCTCCGCTATTTTCGGGTACGGGAATTTCTCAATCGATATACAAAAAACCCGGTGGGTTTTATTCTTGGGATACCTAACATGGAATTGCTTTTTGATGACACCTATTATGAAGGGCTGGAAGGAGGTATATTGGGTGCCTTTAGCAAACTTTTTGATGGTCAGATAAAATTGTTCGTTTATCCAATGCGCAAAGGAAACGATATGATTTCAGTTGACAACTTCCCCACACCTGACCATTTGAAATATCTCTATTTGTATCTCTGTGAGAACAATCTCGTTGAATCAGTAGAAAATTATGATGAATCCATTCTGCATATTTGGCCACAAGGCGTGCTGAAAAAGCTGAGAAAGGGGCGGGGCGACTGGGAATCCATGGTGCCAGAGAATGTGGCCAGGGAAATTATCAAACATCGCATGTTTGGATTTGATTCTGCATAAAACCAGTTGGTTTAATCAGGCCGTTTTCGTGGTTTGTTTGATCCTAAATTAAGCGATTAGCCTTTAGCGGTTAGCTATTAGTTTAATGGTAACCGTTCACGGGTTCAGGGTTCACCGTTCAGGGTTACCTTTCTTCCGTTGACCTTGCGAGTTAGGTCTCGGGCCAAGTGCCATGCCCCCCAATATCCTCAAATTTAGGGGGGGGATGACAGGGGATAAACCCCATAAGCGCTAAGTTATTTTTGCACCCGATGGACTAATGAACATCGAACATCGAACGTCCAACATCGAATGTTGAATGGGAAAAGATGAAGAAACAGACTTATGACCTGGAAGAAAGGCTGCTAATTATTGCAGGAGGCGGGATATCAGTATACTTCAGCCTTCAGCCTTTAACCTAAATGGCTAACATAGCGAGTATCAAAACGGCTGAAAAGAAACAGAAATAGCCGTTGAATGTTCGGTATTGGATATTTGTTTTTCATTCGACGTTGGACGTTCGACGTTCGATGTTCATCTTTCAATGTAACCTATGAACGTTTACAAAACAACTTAGTGCTTATGGGGATAAACCCTACATTACACAATTCAACAACATCAACCAGATAGGCAAATACGGGTTTTGCTTTTAACAAACTTCTACACAAGCTCTTCTCTAAGATGGACTAAAATGCCCCTTTTTGTTCACCTGCACTGCCTGAAGCCGGAGAAGTGAAGATATTGTTATCACTGGGCTCCCATTCAAGCACCGGACCATTACTTTCCAGACGTTTCACACACTTCCATTCTATTTTTGTGTTAGGTGGCAAGTTTTTGATAATGCCTGTCCATCTTGGATAAGGACCATTAGGTTCCAGTTTTACGGCATTTTCGGCTTTCCAGGCACCTAATTCCGGTATACTGCCAAGCACATACACGCTGGTGCCAAATGTAGTATGCCCATTGTCGCAGATGAAATTAGCCGATACACCACAGATAGTTGGGTCTAGATTCACAGGAGTGAAGACAGGATTTGCCGGTTCATCTTCATCAAAAGTTACATCATAAATGCCTGAATCTTTAAGCGGCTGGAAATTGGGCCCATCTTGTTTACCGTCAGAACCCCAATTTACCCTCCAGGAACCATTGGCAGCAAATTTGTATTCCTCATTACACATCATAATCCGGCCTGTCCAGATCTTTCCTTCTTTACAGGATAAGGTTCGATCCGGATCAGCAGGGTTCCAGGCATTACCTCCAACTGGTACCGAGATAGAATCGAATTCACTAGTACAGGGGAGCGTCTCACGCAGGGTGAAAGCGAACTCCTTTGCGCTATCGACTCTCATGACGCCGGATTTGGCCTTAATGGTGTTCATTCCTGAGTTGATCCAACCAGAACTTGCTGCCTCAAAGTCACTAAGTGTCGTATGTTCGGTCAAACTCTCACCGTTCAGGGTCACGATTCTGGCGTGCTCGCGGTTGCCTACTACAAGTTCGATCAAATTGTTCCGTGAGTCAGGTGCGCCATTAAACGTACCGGAAGAGCCATGTACTGTTACCGTAATGCTGTTGCCTGTTCTCTTTTGAGAAATATTGGCAGTTCGGTAATCGCCATTTTGATATTCGATAGTTTCTCCATCGTCTTCAAATAGAATAAATTTGCTTTCATTTTCACCTACCAGATCAAAAGCAAAGACTTTTACAATCATTTCGTTATATACATTGCGATCGCTGCGTTTACCTGTTGCATTCATTGTTTTGTCATCCACGAGCATCAATGGTATGATCGCACCTTCGCGTGCATAGAGAGGAAGTCTAAATATGTCGTTGCGAAACACCGGAACATCAGTTATCCATTGTCCTACGCTGTTAATCCTCTTATTCGTGTAGTAATCAATCCATGTACCCTTAGGCAGATATACATCACGCTCTACTTCACCATGTTTTGCAGCAATGGCAGCCAATAAATTGCGCCCTATCATTTTTTCATGGCCCATGTTTCGTACATTGTTGTCACTCTGGTAGTAAAATACCAGAGGTGGCATCAATGGTTCACCAAAGAGGTAAGCACGATGTGCCAGTGAATACAAATAGGGAATTAATCTATATCTCAAACGTGTATTTTCGAGGTTGCTCTTGAGATCCCCGATCCGGTCTGGAGCGGTTTCTTTGCAGTTACACAAGTTTTCGACATGAGGTCTGCCAGGGGTGTCGAACATCATTCCGTAGGCGTACCATTGAGTGTACATTTCATCTAGATCACCTTCCAGGTTACGATGGAAACCCCCTATGTCTGCACCATAATAATCGATTCCAGACAAGGACATGTGCATTTGATTAGCAGCATGGGCAGCAAGACTACTCAATCTGGATGCTATGTCTCCTGACCACATTGCTGCTCCAAAGCGCTGGATACCGGCAGTACCGGATCGCGACATCATAAAAGGTCTCAGTTCTTCATTATTACTGACATACCCCTTATAGATTCCACGAATCCATCTGAAGTTAAAAATATTGTGGGCGTCAGCGTGCGTTCCAGCGGCATATCCACCGCCTGGATTAAACATCTCAGGTTCTCCAAGATCGGTCCAGTGACCAATGATTCCCTTTTCGATCAAGGGGTGCCGTTTGTTGTGGTGCCAGTAGTCGCTGCAAGAATCATTAGTATAATCTATCATCCCGCCTTTCCCCCACCAGCAGTTGCCGGTCAAGTAGGTTGGGTCAGTACCTCCGGGACGGTCTTTTACCAGACATCCACGGGTATGCAGATCAGTATGCTCGGGAATAGCCCTGCCCACATAGGCCTCTTCTATCAACATGATTCCGATACCTTCATTATCTCTCAAGTCATTGATTTTTTTCTCAGGATCCGGAAAGTTTTCCTCGTCAAAAGTAAGAGAGCCCATTTTGGTATTGTCTGAACAACCGATGATCCCACCAAACCACTGCAAGTCGAGCACGAACCCATCCAAAGGAAATCTGTTTTTGCGTAATGTACTGAGCTTACCATCTAATTCAGCCCAGTTATCATAGCCATATTCAGATACCCATAATCCAAACATCTTCTTGGGCGGCACCAGAGGATGACCTACCAGTTCCATATAGTCTTTTCTTAGATCCTGTAGATCAGGGCCGGTCATGAAATAAAACCTTATTTGATCACCGGACATCTCCACTTTCCATAGTGACGAACTGGTGAAGTCCCATCTATGTCTATATTTGTTATCCAGAAACAAGGCGTAATTTTCAAAGGTTGCGCCATTGACTGCATACATGATTGGGATCTGAGTATTCCCGTTCGCCCCTCCGTTAAAGCCTGTCATGACGTTGCCGAAGTCCCCTCCTTCGCGTACCCTGCCATCCCAATCAATGTCACTGTTGCCCGGTTCCACGAACTGCTGTCCAAGGCCGTATATATCCAGTTCCTCACTTCGAGTAGCAATCAATCCCTTAAAACCCTGGTGAAGATTCAAAGGCCTGATAGTGGTCAACCGCAGATTGTGTTTTGTCTTATCGATTACGGAGACAAACAGGTTGCTCGTGTCGATCTCTAATCGAATATCTTTGGTTTCGATAACTCCACTCCCCTTGTCACTAAACTCTGTTGGCCCTTGAAAATCAGTTTTACACACAGCGGAAGGAACTTGGTCGTCTTTATTACACACCATGTCTGTTGTCGTAATTGGCTTGTCAGTGCCAGGCCCTAACCCCCTCCCATATTCGAAGTGAATCAGATCGTCGTCCAACACTTCCACAACCAAGTAGTTTCCTTCAGCCTGGTATTTCAAGCGGTTTACATCTGCCCAGATGATCGTAGGTACGATTAAAATGAACCAAATGGTATAAACAAAAAGAAAGTATTGCCTCTTATTTGGTTGCGTTGACGAGTGAGTCAAATGTACTCTAATTTTGGACAAAAGGTGTCTCATTTTCATTGACATATTCCGCCGGAAGGAATTTAAAGATAGGTTACGCTAAAATGTTACCTCAATTTGTGGTCTAATCATATTTACCACAGGAGTATAGAGATCAATATCCTCTTCAGGGGTTCTTATTGAAACAACTAATGAGTAACGAGCGCGCTTACTCCATCTTTCTAAATGGTGACGCTCACGCCACCAGCCAACAGCAATTCTAATTATGGAAATAGGTCAAATATATCATTGATTTCAATAGATTATAACTCTACGGAAAAATCCTGAGATTTTATACAAAAATCACAAATCAAAGAAAATCGGCGCTTTTGGATGATTTTACGAGATCGTGGTTTTTTGAGCAGACAAGGTAACATCTTATATCTTGCTGAAATCTAAGCAAAAAGCCATAATGAGAATTGCTGACCAGCCAATGACTGGGTATACTGCGATATAACCTCTCTCTGCCAATTCGGCGGCCGTACCAGTCCAGCGGATTTCGCCTAAATCCTGCAATACTTCCTTCGGCCACGGAATTGTATGCAAGTTGATATCTCGTGTCACATACCTGGATTGTTTTTTGTCAAATGGCTGCAAGGAATCCTGAGCAATGAGTGTTAACGAATTCCGTGCGCTCCACATGGCCTCTTGAAGGTTCGGCACCCCAAATCCGCAATAACGGAGAAGCTGCTCATATTTGTTCTCAGTGTTTAAAGGCTGCAAGCTGTCCTGCATTGCCTCAGTCCACTCTGCGGAATGGACCAAAAGGGAATATTCTACAACACGGATATTATTTGTTCCGGATTGCCTTTCGTTCCGATAACGGCTTCATGATATCCTTGGTGGTAAGTCCGTCCCGGTCATGAATAACAGCATCTTTGATGGCATCCTCACATGCTCGGGTAATATCTGCATGACTCAAACCGATTGCTAGATCGGAAAGTTTTTCCCATTGGATCTGCGCTTTGTTGAAGTCCGCCAGCTTGGTCTTAAGTAATTTGACCATGAATTTGCGCTCAGGCAGCTTGTATTCAATAACATCATCAAACCGTCGGAACAATGCATAATCCAAGATATCAGGATGATTTGTCGCAGCTAATATGATGCTGTCCGAATCATCCTGCTCTATCATTTGTAGAAAGCTGTTAAGAACCCGGCGTATTTCCCCTACATCATTGATCTGTCCACGTCGAGATCCTATTGAATCGAATTCGTCAAACAGATAGACGCCCCGGGATTGAACAATGGCATCGAAAATTAGTCTCAACTTGGCAGCAGTCTCACCCATGTATTTCGTAATGAGGCTGTCCAGGCGAACGAGGAACAGAGGAAGCCCCAATTCCCCAGCCAGCACATTTGCCGACATGGTCTTTCCCGTCCCGGGTGGGCCGATAAAAAGCAATTTTCTTCGTGGTGAAAGGCCATGAGCCCGGATTTTGGTTATTTGCCGCTGTTCTTTGATTAATCTGGTCAGACGCTCCTGAATGTCGGAATCCAAGACCATGTCTGATAACCGGAGTTTCGGATATGAGGCCTCTAAAAGAGTTGAAAGTTCACCATGTGGCTGGGCAATAGGCACAGGTTTGAGTGAGGGGACGGCATACCTCTTCTTTTTCGCCTCATCAATAATGGCCCGTAATTCTCGAGCGAGTTTGCCATGCCCAAGTTTTGCTTCATGAGCCGCCATCTGCATCGCCACAGAGAAGAAACGGGAATTATCTCCTTCTATATGTGACTTCAGAAGCGCTTTTATCTGTTCTGCACTGGCCATCGTCAACCTCGATATCGATACTGATACATCTATCTTATAAGAAAAAATATCCTAAGGAGCCTCTTGCAAAAATGCAATTTTTGCACTTTTCTATTATCAAGACATATATAACCTACTGAAATTATTATGCTCGATTTGAAGCGAGGTGCAATTTTTGCATTTTTGCAAGTACCTCTAAGGGAAGTAAATATTCGGTTAATCCAAAAAGACTGACCTTGTTTTTGCTTCCTTGCTTTTCATTGTATGTCTGACATGGTCATACATGTTTGGACGAGGTTTAGTTGTTCGTGCAGTTAGCCGTTAGGTTTTAGCTTAACAGTCCGTTTTTATACAAAGTTTTTACCTAATAGCTAACGGCTAATGGCTGGCATCCGTATATGTTGAAAAAGTGTAGACTACAAAATGAAGGATGCTGTATATTCCCTTGGTTTTGTGAAATTTTTGTTCAAGAATCGGACAATTGCTTTTCTATTACTTGAAAAATTTCTTCAATGGCCTTTTCAACTCTCTTCAGCCAATCCGCCACATCCTCTGCATTGAATCGAAAGTAATCTCCATAGTCTCCCTTTTCTCGTCTATCGAAAAGCGTGTTGTATAACCGTCCCGTTTCTTTTGAAAGCTTGCCGGTCTTTATCCAATTCTTATTCAAAAAAGCCCGTACCGCAGTATGTTTACTCGGATGAACCCCTTCTGTTGCCAAAAGGGCTATTATTGCATAGAAGCAAGAATAGTAAAGACGGTTCACCGCATCATTATAGTGGCCTTTCTCATACATCAATCTTGCGGCAGATAATGCCTCTTTAGACCGATCCATGCGGTAGCTTATCAGGGTTATTTCCGCGTCGTTCATATGCGGACCCCTTCAGTTCTAACATTGTTAAAAAGCGGCATAACCTGACCCAACGGGCTTTGAAAGAAACTTTTTTCATAAATGTGCACACTCAAGATAACATCAGATTCATACTCCAGATCATAAAGAGCAAAACTGATCTTATCTTCAAGTTCTCGTGTAAGCGCCCGATTTACCAAAATAAAGATATCATAGTCAGAATCCGGTCCAGCCTCTCCTCTCGCGCGTGATCCGTACAGAAAGACCTCTGCCTCAGGTTCTATACCAGCCACAACATCGCGGCATTTTTCTAACAGCTTTTTGTCCAGTATCCCATGGGGCCATTCTGAAAGCGTTCTCATTTGATTATCTCCTTGTCTGCAAAATACCGCCCCTTTAAGTCATTCTTAACATCTCAACAAGATGCCTCATTTTTAAACAGGGCCGGTTGCATGGCTGCGGCGATATTCCTTGTATGCAATAGCCAAAGGATCATGGTTTGATTTGGGGTCATCAAACTCACCGCCGCATTCCAGGCACCTATAGTATTCAACAGGAACATTTATCCTCTTACCCTTAATAGTAATATCTTCGTCAGTTTTGATATGTTGAACATTGGTTATTTTTTCACAATTCGGACAAATATGCTTCATGGTTTTCATCTCCCCAACTTAGATCGTTCGAAGGGGTAACAAAGTGGCTGCTCAGCAGCATGGAATCTGTACAGGGATTAATGAAAAGGCATTTCTTTATGGTCTTGATTCACATTCGTTCACTGCTCGATCAAGCTTATCTGAACACTGATTTATCCTCTAAGCGATTTCTTCAACAAAGATAAAACCTTGGGCCGGGCGCCGCCCAAATATCCAAAGCCCAAACCCCGCCGAAAAATCTCAGGCATATAGTACTTACCACTCTCTTTGGTAACAATCCCCAGTTTTTCAAGTTGGTCAATTTCTTCAGCGGTTAAATTGAACTCGTCCCTGTCAAAAGGAATTCGCCTTTTATCCTCTGGAACCTTTTTAAATTTTGCAAAGATATCCTCCAAAGAAGATACTTCATCTTGAATTTCTTCGACCTTTTTTTCGCTACATGGATCAAGTGCGTTTTTGATAGCAAAGGGAGGTAACAACCTTCCAGGGTACTCTTTCTGTTGTAATGCCTTTTCGCTGGCAAAACGTATCAAGCGCACTACATCCCGAGCCTGCAATTGACCCCAGAAATCAGATAGAGCTGCAATAACCCAGTTGGCTGTATAAGCCTCGCGTGATGTAGGTTTTCCAAGCTTCAGGCCCCACACCTTGATTAATTCTTCTTCTATTTGGCTCCTTGGAGCATCTTCGACTGAATCAAATCTAATGTAGTCATCCAACTGGGCTGCTCCGCTTACCAACCATGCAACCAACCTCAGGGCTTCTTCTGGATTCCATCTTAATTCAAAAGTTTTATAAAGGGCCTCAAATTGCCCAAAATTCTGCCTTATGGCTGACTTAACTAAATCTTTTCTAATAAATATAAGAAGACCTATTCTATTATCAGGCAATTCCCTTAATGCGTTTGTTACTCCCTGGCACAATGCCCTTATTGCTGTCTGCTGGACCGGATCCTTGCCCACATTCTGGAAAATGTCTTCAAGCCCATCAATTTGGAATACAACCTGTTCATTTTTTTCTTGCAAGGTGTTTTGCATAGCAGTTAATGGATCTTTTTGTTCCCTGCATGACATTGAATCAGACATTATTCTTAGCCAAAAATTTTTCCATACAGTCTCACCTGTTTCTTTAGCTTCCAGCCTGCCGTAGATAGAATCCTTAATATCAGACTGTTTGAGTAGATTAAAAACGATATCTGGCAACTCTTTACCTGTGTATTCATGGCAGTTTCTGATAATTTTCTTTGCTTGATCTTGCAGGTTTACCGATTCAATAAGCGGCCACATAAAGCCCTTCCCAATCCCTTTAAGGCCAAACATTTTTAAGAATTCGTTCCATGTTTTAAGACGCGCGAGCTGAACATACATAAATGTTTTTCCAGAACCCTTTGATCCCATAATGACCGCAATTGGCGCAGTAGTCCTGAATTTTTGCGCAAGAGATTTCAAGGCTTGAATGCCAAGGAATTTTTCACCTTTTCCTGATTCAGCATACTCATATTCTTTACCTGTTTGCTTCAATATTTCTAGGTGGCTGATATGCTCTTCCTTCTTTTCAAAAGTCTCGGGAACAAGCTGTTTTGAAGGAAGCCATTCATCGGCAAGGGATGCCATTAAAGTTTGCATATCAGTTCCTCTGAGCTTATCCAATGTTTTTTCGAGATTTTCCAAATGGATTAGTTTCTGATCAAACAGGCTTTCCCGCAAAATTTCTTTTCCCAATAATTGTTCAGAGCTTTCTTTATCACCAGCTAATAATAGTTCTGTTATTTCTTCTCTTATTTTTTCAATGGCCGGGGAATATCTGATCTCTTCTTGAATCATTGACATTACAACTGTTGGTGTTGTGATGCTATTATACTCTGGCGGTTTGGTCTTAAGGGCATAAGAGATTTTTTTGCTCTGATTTAGCACAAGCTTTGTACCTTCAATAGATTGCCCCGAAGTTGTTGTAACCAGGACTTTTGTAACACGAGGATCAAATAACAATGGACTGGCCAATTCGCTGAGGCCGGCTCTCAAATCTACGATTACTGCTTCGACCTCCAGTTTCTTGCCAAGCTTTGATAGAATATCGGCAACAATCCATTCTTGTCCTATCTCTCGAGTTAGATGCTCGGGCCGGAGTGGCATCCTCAAAAGCTGATCGATCTCACGAAATGCGGGCAGGAAAAAGTGCTCTTTTTTTGTCTTTTCCAATTTGAAAATAAGGGGTTGCTGCCTTATACGTTCTTCAGCAATTGAGAGGGAAACTTGATGGTTTTCTGAATCATCATAGTGAGTTAATGCCAGTAAGTCCAAAAAGGAGATTTCAAAAATTCCAAGTTGATCCATGCCCCACCATGTAAGACCGGGGGCCTCAAGATCTGCATCTACAATTAAGACCCGTTTTGGAGGCTCCTGTTCGCTCAGCGCCTTGATCAGGGAAATCAAATGGATAGTACGGCCTACACCACCCTTAAAAGAATAAAATGCAAATACCGGAGGAAAATCTTCAGGGAAAACATCTGGAGCGCTAACCTGTTTGACATTGGGGAGATCGCCTTCTTCTGCAGGAGGTAAAAGACTGAAGTTAGCAAAGCTTGGCCTCACTTTTGCTGCAAGTGGTTTTCCCTCAGCTTCCACTTCAAATGTTACTTGAAAAGTGCGGGATTGATCAACTGGAGCCTCTAAATATATTTTTCTATTTTTCTGGTCGTACCTTTTGCCAAACCATTCCTGGAAATTAGAGGAAGCTTTCTCTTCATCTTCTGAAGAACTGATCCGTACTTCGGCACCATCTGGATAAACGCTCACGCCAATCATTCCCTCGGGCCACAAACCTGCAAATCTCTTGCGTAGAATAGCCGTTTCTACATCAAACCAGGTAAAAAGTTTATTGATGCTCATACTCCACCGCCCTCCAGCTCATTGTTTATCCATAATATGATATTTTTAAGCGATGTCTCGCAAGATAGTTCTCGTTGGTCCTCAAGAGCTTTACCATATCTCCATGCCTCATGAAGTGATTTGGACGGTATTGGTATTCCATCCTTACCCTTTGCATCCCGCAATCTGTATGTACACCGAAGAGATGCCAGTAAATCTGCCAAGCGATGTCCAAAACCAGTAACTGCCCCATCCGTTTTTCTAAGCTTGTTTCTGCGCATATATACGGCCTTTAACCCGCATTCCACGGCATAAAACAATACCATCCTGTGTGTAGCACTCGGTGCATTTGCTGAATCCACAACATTTCGATGTCTTCTGAATGATTTTTCTATTTCACGGAGTGTAACGGAGATCATTTTTCCACTTTTAAGTTTTAGAAGGTGTTGGCACGATTAAGCCTATTGGAAACCATGCGATGATTACGCTGAAAAAGTCTATTTTGAGCCACTATCCTGAAATAGCAATATAAATTTTGTATGCGTAACTTATGTATTACGAAAGGGTGATCCTCCATACCCTCCGGAAATGTGCGATTTTTCCGGTCCCAGTTATAGGGCCTTGCATAATCTTCTTCCCTATAAGGAACCTTGTACTCTTTCTCATCATCCAGAAATTTATTTGATGCATGCAACACTATACATTATTTTGGGCACGTCGTTGCCACTCCTTTGCCCAACCTTCTTATAGTTCCATTTTTATCTGCATAGAATCAGCAGCTTTGTTCCTGCCTTTGCCGCGCTTTGTCTTCTTCTTGTCATGAAGGCCGCGCCGGATCTCGTCTTCGTAAATTTCGTGGTTAAGGAGGAGGAGACGTTTTAGCACCTCCTTGCGCGCCTCCGGACTGATGGTGTAACGGACACGGTCGTTTTCGGGGAGATAGTCAACCTCGTAGAAATCATGGGCCAGGTTTATGCCTGAACCATACCTGGATTCCTGGTGCCAGCCGTATGCATGTAATACGGTCTCGTCCATGTGCTTGTGGAGTTCTCGCAGGTGAAGGATATCGCGAACAGACTCGTTGAAGCTGAATGTGCCTTTAGTCTTGTCCAAATGTTTCCAGAGGGTTACGGTGTTTTTACCGTATTGCTTTTGGATTTTCTTGGTGCTCAGGGTTCCGATTTTCGAAATATCATCCTCTGAAAACTCACGAAGATCAGGATTATGGAACTGGTTGTAGGTCTTGGTCAGGCCAAGCTGCATTTTGAGCATGAGTTGGCGGCGGAATTCGTGGTATTGTTCACCAATCTGCTCAAACGTAGCCTCGAATTCATCAGAGAGGCTCTGAGGAAACGGGAAAGTAACGAAACAATCTGAAGGACTGTAACGCAAATCAAGTTTTAGTGCCCCGCTGTACTTTCGTGCCCACTCGTTGTGGAGGCCCGACTGGAGGACAGCGCAACGGGACCATGAATCAGCAGTATAAACGTAGAGCGTATTAAGAAATACTCTGTCAACCACTGATGCTGTGAAGTTGAGGTATTTCGTGGTTGCAGCAGCGACAAAGCATCGAGTAAGTGTAGATAAAGACTCATATAGCTCTGGCCGTGGTCTAAGATGACGCCACCAGTATTTTCTCCCTGATTCATCTTTTTGCAATAATCTTTCAGACTTAACGAGGTTCTCAACACGCTCAAATACCTCAGAATATTTCCGTGCCGCCTCCAAAGGCCAGTTCAAGAAATTGATAATGCAACGGCCAGGAATTTGGGCTGGATCATTATTGACTTCCTTCCCGTTGATCACAGGGAAGATAACCTCGGCATTCTTCGGATCAGCCTTAATGAGTCGTTCGCGATCCTCATAAGATAGAAGGAAACCGTCGCCAAGAAAAATAGAACCCTGGAACATCTGATTCCTGTTTTGATCAAGATTTTGTGGATCACCAAGTTCTTTGTAATCCCCAAAAAACGAGCTGATGTAATTCACCGGTTTACCATCAAGTTCCCTGGGACCTTTCCACCGGCTCTTCACAACTCCCAAGAGCGACACGAAGATATTTGCAGTGCCGGGCCATTTGGTTGAACGAACGGCAAAATTGATACTTCCACCCTTGTTATTCAGGATAACGTCCAACCCTCCCTCACGAGTCTTCCCGTCAATTATCGAATTGGTAGTGATGATAGCATTGAAACGATCAGGCTTAACGATTTGGTAATTCCGACGCAAGAAAAAGACCACCAGGTCGCACCCCTTTGCTGGGGTGAAAGCATAGCGAGTCCATTCACAGAACGTATGTCCGAAAGTCCCACTGAGTGCTTGGCCGCCAAGATACGGCGGATTCCCCAAAATACAGTCAAACCCCCCATCCGCAAGCACCTGTGGAAATTCCAAAAACCAGTGAAAGAACCGCCTTTCCTGCCCAACAGCCATTGCCATAGCTACGGCCTGTCCTTGCAATGGCAGCTCACCTCGCAGATGCCGCCAATATTGCTCATCGGTTATGATCTTTTGTACGTTTTCCTTTGTTTTCGGGATGAAAAATTGAGCGACTTGAATATCGGCAACGATACGGAGATCATAGAGTTCCCGACTGTTCTGAAATTTATGATATGCCTTCTGTTTGGCGGCGATCTCTTCAGAAGTATGTTCCGGCATAGCAAGAACGTTGTTGAGGTTCTCTAAAGCAGTCTTCAGGTTGCGTCCGACACTTTTCTCAAAATCAAAGGATCGCTGGTTTCGGCCATTGATTTCTTCTTTGTTCAGCTTACGGAACTTGGCGGCGATGTCCTTATCACCCTCAGGCAGACGCTTGAAGGACTCCATGGCGATGCCATTCTCCAGTTCATCCTTGTAGGCCAGCCCTACGATGGCATTTCCGCATTTGATTCGGTGGTCAAGGAAGTTCAATGGCTCATTGGGATTATGGGCCTCCAACCACATACCCACCTTGCAGAGTTCCACAGCCAGGGGATTAATGTCCACACCGTAGATGCAGTTGCGGATGACACTGCGCACGGCAGCTCGGAAAGCCGTGGGCGAGGGCTGCTCCTCACCGGTACGAATATAGGCCAGCTCTGTGGCAATGCGTCGGGCGGCATTAAGCAGGATATGCCCGGAGCCGCAGGCCACATCGCAAACAGTGATGGACAGCAATTGTTTCTCCTGCAACTGACGGAGGTTCTGGCCGGGGTTTTGTCTGTGCTGCTTAGAGGCCTTTTTGAGTTTGTCCTCGATGACGTGTTCCAGCGAGTGTTTGATCAGGGGGGTGACGAGTTCATCCGGCGTATAGTGAGTACCGGTTGATGAACGTTCACTTCCCTTAGCAAAACTGAAATGGAGTCGCCGGCCCTCCTCAGTTATGGAAGGAGCGTATTCAAGAAGTCCTTCATAGACAGAACCAAATTCCTCCACATTCAGGGCTGCATAATTGACACGCATCTTTTGCCTAGTGACAGGATTGCTAAAAATACTGAGGTTAGTGAGGCATTCAATCAGGACTTTGTTGTCCAGACTGGCGTTGTTTAATTCGCCTAATGCACCAAGGCTGAAAAGGTCTCCCGCCAGTGGCTTGATGTCCAGCGGCTTGCCGTATTTTTCCGCTTCAAAAAGGCGGAAGGTGTTCTTCAGTGCTACCCAATAATCCTTGTGCCTGGAATCAGCCAGGTATCGCTTGCCTGTCAGTCTGCGAAGGCGGCTTACACTGTAGTAATTATAATAAATATCACGTTTGGTTTTGTCCGCTCCAATGGGAAAAACAAGGCTGCGCTCCTCAATGACCATGAGGAAAAGGAGACGGTAGATCAATCGAAGCTGATATTGGTAATAATCGCGAGCGCTGATACGAGTCTCACGGATTTCGCGTCGCAGATCATCGTTATCCGGGTGGTTTAGAAACCCATTGGCAAAGGCGAGGATTGATTTCTTCACAGCCGCGCTCAGGCCGTCACGAATGCGGGACCCGGATTCAAGGGAATCCTGGTGGTAACCTTCGATCAATGATTCGGAGACTGACTCCTGGTTTACAGGCATGCGGCTCGCATGAAGCAAACGATAGAAAACAGCGAAGTCGGAGAAGATGCCATCTTCCATCATTTGCTCAATGTTGAATTCAAGATAAGATAGCTTCACCAGGCGGGTGCTGTCCCGCAAAAGGCGCAGGAGGTATCCGTTGGTAACGATGGCATAAAGATGTTCGGTCAGGTTCAAATACTCCTGCACCAGGGCATGGGGTGACATTCGAGGGCCGCTATTCAAACGCTTCTTGTCCAGACTGTCGCGAAACCCCATGATATGTATAGGAAAGCCATCGCGCGATGTGTCCCTGTGGGAAACGGCGTAGCTTTTGCCGTTTATGATCTCGGCCTTATGCTGAAACTCCGGGTTATAACCAAACAAGCTGAGCAAGGGAATAATCCACTGGTTTCGCGTTTCAGTTGTGCCGAGCTGGTTTTCACGCAAGTTGGTAATGCGCCGCTGGTACATACGCCAAAGGTCCTGGGCGTCGGCCCAGGCACGAACGATTTCGTCCTTAATCGGTGTTGAAAAATTGAAATCCTTCGGCTTCTGGCCGCGGGTATCGCCAAGTGCGATCTTTTCGAGGATGTCGCCTGAAAGAATAGGGCCTTCGATTCTGACAGTGGGATAATTCATGGCCGTGTAGCTACTGCCTTTCTTGCCTTACGCATGATCCGGCAAAAGAATGTATATCCCGAGGATATCAATCGGCAAGACAGGATAAACCACTTGAAATTTCTTTTTGTCCATTAGCCTGCTGAAACGCTCGTGTGCCTCAACCAGTTTCACAGCGCGCTGCTCAGCCACTTTGTCAAATTCTTCTTTAAGCGTTGGAAGGAGCTTAAGTTCATTCTGAAGGAATGACGTTCGTGCCTGTGGTGTGAGATTCGAGGAAATCCGGGCCGACTGAAGCAGGCTTTTGGCTTCTTTACTGTCGAGAAAGACCCTCTGACTTGAGGAGCCGCGATAGCCCCATAGGAGCATCTCCTCGGCCACTAACTGATGATGCCCGCGCTTTTCCTCAATGACATTACGGACCCGGAAGAGGAGGATGGTGGTTTTAACATCAATTTCACGGCAACGGATCACAGCGGCGCGGGCCGCGCCGTGCTCGCCATGATTGAGGCTGTTGGCCATAACGTATTGGCAAAGCTGTTCGACAAAGAGGTGATTTCGCCCAAGATAGACATATCCGTCCGGCGTAGGCGACTCGAAGCTGACCTTGACCACGTCTCCATCGGGCAATGTGCCCTTCATTACATCCGGTAGATTTGTTTTGTAGAGCTTGTATCCCTTACGTTCTTTGCTTATCTGCGCTCCGATGATGCTGCTCAGTGTATTTGTGACAAACGCCTCAACGGCTTTGGGTTCGCCAATGGCCTCATCGACTTCCTTCAGATCTTGCTCGATTTCTTCGGCCTTAATGGTATGCTGGGCAAACATGCTGCGAGATACCTGCTCCCGCCTGGCAGCCTCGTCCATCATCCTGCTCACACCCAGTTTTTTCTGTTCAATTGATTCCTCGTCTTCGAAACCGAATAATTCAAGCTGACGGGCCTTTGGCAGACGATGCTCCTGTATTCTCTTGGGATTAAGCAAGACAGAATGAAGCACAGTGTCTAAAATTGTCTGACTCTCTTCGGGAAATGGGATGGAGATTCCGATAGATTTTCGGATTTCCCTTACCTTTTTCAGGATCACGTCAAGAACAACGCCGTCAATCGGATTGTCACGGCCGTAAAGCATGTAAGCCTTAACTTTTTTTGCTGTCTGGCCAAAGCGGTCTACACGCCCTTCCCGTTGCTCAAGGCGGTTGGGATTCCACGGGAGGTCGTAATGCAAAACAGCAGTGAAATAGTCCTGAAGATTAACACCTTCACTGAGACAATCAGTGGCAATAAGGACGCGTTTTTTTGCCTTGCGCATGCCTTCGACCCTGGCCCTCCGCACCTCATCAGGATCTTCACTGGTAACAACCTGAAGTTCCAGCCCTTTGTGGCGCTTTGATAATACCGGCCCAAGAATTTGTCCAAGGTACTTCGCAGTGGCGATATACCTGCAAAAAACAACCGGAGTATAACCGCTGTTGAGCCAATCATCGATGATCATCTCCGCATAGGCTGCCTTTTGGTCATGCTTCAGGTCGGCAAAGCAGGCCAGGCGTTTGGAAAGCTCGCGGATCTTCTGCTTTTGATAGTCCGACCAGTCAGTTCGTTCTACGAGTTGACCAGGAGTAAAGTCGTTCTCCAGGCCGAAGTCATTGTCCAGGACCGGATTTCGATCCAACAGTTCCAGATCCTCGTCACCTAGATCCAACTTTTTCAGACGATTGGTCAGCATTTCAACGCCTGCTGCCGGGCTGGACATTGCCCCGCGCATGAGCGCAAGCGCAGTCCAGTAATGCACGCGCTTCTGGGTATCACCGCTGATTATTTTGCGGGCAAATTCAAGGATGTCGTCAAAGAACCGGAGGTAATCAGGCGAAAGCTCATAATCGAACTCACCGGAATCGCGTTCTGGAAAAGGTGTGTTTTCGCCCATCCATTTTTCCACATTGGCCCGCCTGCGTTGGACAAAATATGCGGCCAGCCTTCGCCTTTCCTTTTGCGTGGCATTTGGCAGGTCAAGGCTCTCGAATTCCGGCTTTAACAGACCGAGCGAAGAATTGAACTCTTCAGGCTTGCCGCTATGAGGGGTCGCAGTCAGAAGAACGAGATGTTGATCAGGCTTTTTGGAAATACGGCTGATGAGGTGGTATCTTTGCTGTTGACTGGCCAAAGCCCCAGCCGGGCGGGCGCAAGTGTGCGCTTCGTCTACGATGATCATTTCCGGGCATTGCTCAATAAAAACACTGCGTCTGGTATCTGTCTTGATGTAATCAATCGAAATTACCTGAAAGGGATAATACTCATATACACTGGTATCGTCCTGAATATCACGATCCAGTCGGGCCTGTGTATTTGAGCGAATGATTACCGCATCCAGGTCCAGTTTATCTTTAATTTCGGCCTGCCATTGCTCGCAAAGATGGGGGAGACATACAACGGCGAAACGTCTAATTATGCGCCTTTCAAGAAGTTCCCTGATAATCAGGAGTGCTTCGATGGTCTTCCCGACTCCGACGTCATCCGCAACAAGCAAACGAACGAGACCAAGACGCAAAGCCATCATCAACGGCACCATCTGATAGGCCCTGGGGCGGAACGAAAGTTTGGCTAAGGCCCTAAACGGTCCTGCACCGTTACGGAAGGACAGTCGAGCAGCATCGTACAGAATTTGAGCTGTGTTTAGATCGCCCATATCTTCTTTGGTTGGATACGGGAATTCAGCGGTTTTGACATTATCCTCATAAAAGCGGAGGGGAAGATAAATTCCCGTAATTTCGTCATCGCTACCACCAAGCGGTTTGATCAGGAGCAAGTTCCGATCTTCTGAAGGCATTACAACCCACTCGCGGTCACGGACATTAACAAGTGAGCCGGGGCTGAATTGCATTATCTCACCTTCCTGAAAATATCCGGGCGGGAGTCAATCCTTGACTTAAGGTCGTCACTATAATGATAGACAAATACATCGTCACCCCGACTGAAGATTTCCTGACGTTTTTTCTCGTCATCTTTTTTGATTTCAGGTTTGTCATGTGGGCTGCCGTCACAAAAAATCCAGAACTTCGGCTCGTAAAAAAAATCCGGTTTGACATAAATGCCGGGGACACTTCGCTGTGCATCATCCGGCAATCGCAAGCCGCGTTTGTAAAGAAAATCCAGGAATTCCCGCTCAGTTGATGACGTGGGATCAATACGTTTCAGCAACTCCTGGTAATGAGTGTCATAGCTGTCAAAATATGGGTTTGACAGGATTTCAAGGTTACAACTGCGGAGTTTCTCCAGGGCATCCTTAATGAGCCAACGGTCAATGATCTGATGGTCACGCTGATTGTAATAGCTCAATAAGTCGTCGTAAGATGCCGGTTCAACATATTTCGTGTCATCATATCGACAGACCGAGACGGCCTCATCCACAACCTGTCGAAAGATTTCAGGGTTCTGAACAAACTGGGAAAGGATACCCAGGCTTCCTTCAGATGCCTCATACAGGAATATGTTAGGTGTCTCCGGCGATCCCATAGCCGTTACGGAAATTTCATTCGGTTCGACTTGAAAGACGTTCTCGATTGATCTCTTGAGTGCATACTGAAGAGTTATAACGCCGTCACGGTATAATCCCAATGGTTTGGTAGGTTCAAGATACAGGGCGTCCGCGGTATCAGAAGAGAAGAGCTTGACGTTTTTTATATTCTCACTTTCGGGGTCACGGTTTTCCAGCGCGGCCGCCTTGTACCAGATTCCGGTGGTCATTCCCATGGTAAATCCTTCTTCCCTTCTGGTACGCCAGCGTTGATTTACATAATAGACCCGCGCGGCCGGGATGTAGGTCAAGTTGATAAAAGGCTCGTTTCCACTTTTGAGCGTTGCCTTTGTGACACTATCCAGACTTCCATCGATGGAAAAATATGTATCAATTTGGTATCCACGCGAAAGCCTCTCTTCTTCCTCACAGGATATCCTGGATGTCTCATCGCAACGGGTTTCCGACATCTCTAACAGGTTCATAATAAAATCCCTGGAAGTGTTGTCTTGCAGCGAGACCCTGGTCAAGGGGCACTCCTCATCGTCAAATTTCTCTCCTGTCAAAAAATATCCCGAGCTGACGCTGATTTTGGCTCTGTCTATACGATTCTCAGCATCTTGAATAATCATTTGGTTAATCTGGTATTTGCGTCCTTTGTGATAAATTACGTTTTGAGGTCCAAACTCCCTTAACGCAATGGTTCGCGGCCGAGAAATAAACTCACCGCCATCTCCCATGCGAACGAACGTCCTAAGCGGCAATCGGGTAAAGTTGTAGCCGGGCAAGAACCCCTCTGCTGCGAAGTAACGATAAGGGTAAAATTCGCAAAGCTGTCGAGCTTTCTGGGCAGTATTACGCAAGAGTTCCAGTTGACGTGTTGCCTGGAGCATATTTTGGGTTTCCTGTCTGAACTCCTTTGACCCAGTGGAGAGAAGTCCGCCTGACAGCTTCTTGGTTGCGCTCTCCAACAAACGTTGGGCCGACACATAGAGGTTCCGCCAACGCTCAATGGCACGGTCAAAGTTGCGCACAAACGAATTGACTGTTTGGTCAACCCATTGGTCTGTGAACCAGCTTGTGGCTTTAAGGTTTAGATCTGCAAAATCGGCGATTACCCTCTGAAAAGTATTGCGGACGTTGGCGTATTGACTCTGACTAAGCTGAAGTTTTGCTTTGACTGTCTCAGAAAGGGGTAACTTCTCCTTGTCATTTTCAATAAGCTTTTCAATAGAGTAATCCAGATCCGGAAGGCCGACTTCCGATAAATATAGAGCGTTCAGATGGGTTTTCAGCAACTCCTCGTTGGCAAGATCAATGCGAGGAGGCGCTACAACACCAGCCACGAGTTCAATCTGCTCATTAAAGTAGTGGCGATCATGTGGCGAGTAGGATGAACAATACGTAAAAACTAAAGCCGCCTGTCCGCTCCGCCCGGCTCGCCCACTACGTTGCGCGTAGTTGGCCGGGTTTGGCGGGGCATTACGCATATGGACAACGCTCAACTCTTTAATATCAATTCCAAGCTCCATGGTGGGAGAACAGAAAAGGGCGCTTATTTTTCCATTCCCGAACTCGACCTCTCTTTGTCTACGGTCTTCGTTTTGCAACTGCCCGGTATGGTCTTCTCCGAGAAGTCGTTTTAGCTTGCTAAAATCGATCTGATATAAATCCTGGAAAAACCGGTTTGGAGTGAGGCTAACCGGCTTATAGGCACGGCATTTTACTATGTCTGGTCGTACGTATTCCTTGTCACCCAAATGCCAGACAAGTGTGCTTAGCCGAAGCTGATAAACTCTAACCTCCTCATTATCCCTGTTGCGGGCACGGGTTGGAATGAGGAAATCTGCCTGCTCAAGTTTTTGGAGTAGAGCATCAATAAATTCTTTGTACTGCTTTGTCTTGAATTCCATAGATGGATATTTTTGATCAACAAACCATCTGATGTATTTGCCCAGGCGACTATTAGCACCAACACTTGCGGTGAAAAGTCGAGTTCTCGCGTGTAGTGTATCGCTCCGCATAAAGGCTGGTTTGGGAATGCTTTCACGCTGATCAAATTTCCATGGTGCTTTGAGATTCTCTGTGATCTCTTTTTGGCCCTCATCAATAATATGGGGGCTTAGATATGTCTCACTATATAGTGCGTAGGAATGTCTGAAGAACTCGAGTACCTGGTACAAAAAATCCTTTCGATCCGACAGATCCATTTTGTGAACGACAGGCAGGTCTTCCCATAAAGGGTCATACCCCGCCACATCATCCAGGTTTTCATACGTCATAAAAAGCAGCGCACACTGCTCAAGATTCGGGACATTCACCCGCCAACCTCTTCGCAGATCATAAAGTGCCCTGTAAACAACATATTTTTGGAATATTTCTTCATACTTCTTTGCCCTCCAGGGAACCGGCTCTGTTTCTGTATTGGCATACTCCAAAATTGCAAGATCAAGGGCATCAAAGATAGCCTTACCTAAATTCTTATATGTCAGAGTGTGAGTAGGAGAATTTAAAAGTGCTCGGTAAATAGCAGATCTGATTTGCACTACATCGAGAAAATCGTTGAAATGTCCTGCTTGAAGAGCAGCGTCTTGCCGGTTGTCAGTGAAGCTCAATAGTTTTTGATCTTCATACCTTATTCCAGCTTGCGCAAGCTGTCGTAACAGGGAAATTGAAAGAATAGTGGTTGACGAACTTCTTCCTTCGCTTCCCAGCTTTGCCAGTTTTGTGTTCTCGCTCGTTTTTGTGTCGAAAAAGGTCCCGCTGGTTGGGTCAAACAAAAGAGGCGCAGGCATATACCACGCCGTGTATTTCATTGGTTCGTCATGGGAGAAGCGGCCCTCTTCATCGTAGTAAATTAGCTTTGGAATTCGTCCTCTGTATTTCTTCCGGACGTTGGTGATCTCCCCCTGCTTATTGAAGCTTAGCCAGGCGTCAGGTATCTGTTCCAGGTCTTCTGCCGGATCCCATACGGCTTTACCTACGATCAGGTAACCGGCGTCCATGTCTTCTTCCCCTTCATCGGCGCCCATCATGAATGCTCTTGGCTCTAACATGTCTGTGTTTTTATTCCGTGTTACACAGATAAAGGGGTGACCCGATGTTCGACTGAAAACGTTAGGATAAAGCGGTTTCTTCTTTTTATCGTGAACTTTGAAAGGGCCGGGTTCAAGGGTTATTTCACGCTCTTGGCCCTGATCTAAGGTTGTATATACAGAACCTGTCTGTGAGATAAACTGGTGTAAACGAAAAGGCAGGTAAGTGTACCGTGAGTCACTGTGTCTTAGGTTGACTGCTTCTATCCATTTCAATAACTGGTTCAAAAGTGCAGCACATCGCTCTTCGGGTTCTTCTGAATCATTAGCAAGAGCTTTGACAATCTGTTCAAATCGGCACGGCTTGTTGCGGATGAGAATGCCATCTTTTTCCATCAAGGCAATGCGATTCTCAAGCCATATAGCCGTTGGATGAGACCGGAGTTCATCAATATTTGCAGTTGAATCTATGCTTGCTGCAATTTTTTCTCTCAGCGCCCTGCCTGAAGGGATTTCCTCTGTAAACTGGAAACATCTCGTCAGGGTCTCCTGGACTACTTGGCCTTCCTCAAATGGTCTGCCAAATAGAATCGAAGCGACCTTAGCCACTTCGCGCTTCTGATCAGTAATTGAGCCGGCGGAAACCATCGTCGCCGAGGTGCCGATGCAGGATATTTTATTGGTACATCTGGCTTGTATCCGTCTTATGAGAAGACCGACATCAGCTCCCTGCCTGCCTCGATAGGTATGAAGCTCATCAAAAACTAAATATTTCAACGACGAATAGATAGAGTTCCTGATTTCACGCTCACGAATTCGAGTTAATAACAACTCCAGCATCATGTAGTTGGTCAAAAGGATGTCAGGAAGTTCTTCAATAACCTTTTTCCTCGCTTCATCGTCTTCCTGGCCCGTGTATTGAGCGTAGGTTATTGGAAATTGTTTTCCGGTTTCCTTTTCGTAGTTCTTTTTATACTTACCAAATTCCTTGTTTTGGGAATTTATCAAGGCATTCATGGGATAAACAATGATCGCCTTGATTCCCTTCGCTTTCTCTGGTTGCCGGAGGAGGTAATTGAATATGGTGCCGATGAAAGTGAGCGATTTGCCTGAGCCTGTACCGGATGTAACGATAAAGTCTTTGCCTTCACTCCCTAGAGTTATAGCATCAACCTGATGGCGATATAAAATGTAATCTCGGAAGATGTCACTCATCTGTGGGTGGAGAATGCCCGAATCGACAAGGCCGTCGATATCTGAGTACTCTTCAAATGAAGGATTGAACTGAATCAGTGGATCAGGCCATAGTTTGCCTGAGGATAGTTCAGACTCGACTTTTGCTCTGATTGCCTCATCATCAATATTTATGAAGCTTTCGATGAAAGACCTGTAGTTATTCATCACTGCCGCATGAACTTCAAAGACATCCATATAGAACTCCTTATATGCGTTTTCGAAAGGTGTTTAAAGGTGGGAACTGTTTACTTGACTTTTAGCTGATAGATTTGATGTTCCGCCTTACAGCTTGCTTTATACCTTTGTTTCCACACCATAAAGATCAGCAAGATCATGGTCTAACAGGACTTTTTCACCGCGAAAAAAAGTATCTTGCTGACAATTGACTCAATAGGAACAATTGATGTCATAGTAGTTCCAATGTGGCATAAGATTTTTGTGTCTTTTGATCCTTTTTGCAGTGTTTCATTTTACATAAACGTATTAATAGAAACATAGTCTTTTACGTATTCAGGGATGACATCCCGCCACTCTCCAAGGGCCTTCAAGTCGGCAATAGTCATTCACCCAGCAAATTCTCAGATGTTGTTGATATCAAGCTTTAAATGAAGATGCTCTTCTGTGGATTTGCACTCATTTAGTCATTCTCTTTCTGGGAATCATGAGGAGGACTTCGATGTTTCGCAAAATGCGAATATGCAACACTGGATATAGACCGATTTATGGTCCTATTATAAACACTCGTGACGGAGGATTTTGTCACTCCCACGCATAAAAATGAATTTTCATAGTATAGGTGCTATGATAATGTATGACAAGTCCGGGAATGATCGGGAACATTTTGTGGTTGGACCTCGATGCGTAATAGGAATGCACACTTGGAGGTAATTATGGCCAAAGTAACCATTTATTCCACTGTCGCAGGGATTTTTGCCTGCGGGGATGTGACAGATGTGCCTTACAAACAGGTCATTGTTGCAGCAGGCGAAGGGGCCAAGGCTACTCTGTCGGCTTATGATTACATCATAAAGCAGAGATAGGTGCAAGTTATGATTTTAGATTCTCAATCGAGATTTTTGGATGATGAAGATCCCGGTTATTGATTTTGGCGAATGCGCTGACTGCGAGGCATGTCTGGAGCTGTGTCCCAGGGTCTTCAGAAAAAACGACGCAGGCTACATAGAGGTGGTTGACCTGCCTGAATACCCGGAAGAAGAGATAGATGAAATCATTAAGAACTGTCCTGGCCAATGTATTACCTGGGAAGAAAATTGAGACAGGGAAAGAAGGTATGCGATGAAAAAGGTTGCCCTGTTTGTCTTCCTCACACATACGTTTTTCAACATGATTCTTAAAAAATGAACAAGATAAATTCCCTTTCAAAAATAGTCATACTGGTCGTTTCCATTGTTATTATGGGATGTACTATGGGAAAAGACTACACGTATGATAGCATCGTGACCGAATACAACCTGGAGCATTATGAGGCAACGCCAAGCACACAAACAAAATCCGAGCCGGACCTAAATTATCTTAAGAGACCGATTTCCATACTCGACGGCATCAGGATCGCCATTCACAATAACCCTGACATTGATATTGCAATCTCCCGCATCAGGCAGTCAGAGGCCGTTATTGACGAGGCCAATGCCGCTTTCTGGCCGTCACTGGCCTTTTACACAGAATATGTAAAGGCGGATTCCCCATCTACTTATCTTTTCAAGAGAATAGATCAAAGAAGACTCGCTTCAGGGACGGATTTTAATGATCCGGGCAGAATTGAAAATTTTGAAACAGGTTTTTCAGCCAGGTGGAATATTTACAACGGCGGCAGGGATGTGTTGAGGAAAAAGATGTCTGAAACCGGCCTGGAGATCGACCGGTTGGACCGTCTGACCGTGGAGAATGCCCTGACCGCATCGGTGATTCAGACATATTACAGTGCGCTGGCAGCAAAGGACTTTATCAGGATCGCCAGGGAGTCTGTCGCAACGGTTGACAATGAGCTGCGTGTAATGCTGGTGAAATTCAACGCAGGCGGGGCCCTAAAATCTGACATACTCTCTCTGGAGGTCCGGCTTGCACTGACCAGGGAGAACCTGATCAGGGCCCAAAACAACTATAAACTTACTCTGGCGGCCCTGGCAAATCTGATGGGTGCTGATGCCGACACGGAGATTGAGCTGTCCGGAGCTGAATGGCAGCCGGTGGAGCTTCCGGCTGATTATGATGACGGTATCATTACTGCTTTGGGCATAAGGCCGGAGCTATTGAAGGCAAGAAAGCAGATCATTCAGTCCAGGATGGCCCTGGACATGGAAAAGGGCGGATATCTGCCCAGTCTTGATGCCCACGGGAAATACTACAGTGATGACCCGGGCCTTTCATACGACAGGAACAGGGCCAACTGGGTGGCAGGGGCCATTTTGAACTGGGATGTTTTTACCGGTTTCAGCACAGGTGCCAAAGTCAAAAAGGCAAGGGCCGTGCTGGATCAGATGCTGGCTGCTGACCGCAAGACCACACAGTCCGTTCAATTGGATGTGAAAACCGCGTATCTAAGGATGTCCGAGGCAAAAGCCAGGCTTTCGGTGGCTGAAGCAAGTGTTGCCCAGGCTGAAGAATCGTTGAACCTGGTAAGAATACAGTATGAAGGGGGATCAGCCACAATTACCAGGTATCTGGATGCCGAGCTGGCGCTGAACACAGCCAGAGTCAGAGAAACCTCTGCTTTTTATGATTTAAGAAAGGCCCAGGCGGATATCGGCCGGGCCCTGGGATACTGCGGATTGTGCGCCCGAAAGGAGTTGGCCGGCAATGGACAGTAAGCCCGGGAGGTTTCATAAAATACTGCCGCTGATCGGCGGTGTAGTGATTCTTATTGTGCTTATTCTCTATATGGGCGGCTTTTTCCGTACCGGATTGATTAAACCTGGATTGCTCAAGACAGTAGAGACGGCGGAGCCGGATAGAACAGCTTATGCTGCGGTAGAAGATATCACTGAGTGGTACGAGGCTGTAGGGACAGTACGCTCTCGGACAGAGACCCATATCTCAGCCCAGATAACCGGACGTATCCTTGAAGTTATGGTGCGGCCGGGCGATAAAGTGGAAAAGGGCGATCCCTTGATCTACCTGGACAACCGGCAGCTCCAGGCAAGATTTGATCAAGCCGGACAGGGACTGAAGGCAGCCCGGGCAAAGAAAGAGCAGGCCGGACAGGCCCTGGTCGCAGCCCGGGCGGTATTTGCCCAGGCTGAAGCACACTATAACAGGACAAAGACATATTTTGACCAGCAGGCCGCGACAAAGAATGATCTGGAACAGGCCGAGGCGTCACACAAACAGGCAAAGGCCGGTGTAGAGCAGGCCAGGAAAGGTATGGTTGCGGCTGATGCAGGTGTGGAGCAGGCAAAAGATGTGGTGGAAGAAGGGCGTGTCAGCCTCGGATATACCAAAATTCTCGCCCCTGAGATAGGGAAAGTCGCCAAACGCCTGGCTGAACCGGGAGATCTGGCCTGGCCCGGAAAATCATTGCTCATACTGCACGCCCCCGGTGCGCTGAGGTTAGAGGCCCATGTCCGTGAGGGGTTGATAGGGAAAGTCCTGCCCGGATCAAGACTCCATGTGGCGATAAATGCCGTTAATGCGACGCTTGAAGGTACGGTGGAAGAGGTTATCCCCTCGGCCGATCCGCTCAGCCGGACCTTTCTTGTAAAGGTCGCCATTCCGGCAATTGCCTCTCTTTATCCCGGGATGTTCGGAAGACTGCTTGTGCCGCTGGACGTACGTCAAGCCGTGGTGGTGCCCCGAAACGCCGTTTACCGTATAGGCCAGATGGAAGTGGTGAAAGCGGAAAAAGACGGACGCTGGTGCGATTGCTTTGTAAAGACCGGAAAAAAGATAGACGGCAGGGTGGAAATTCTCTCAGGTCTTAAGGGAAATGAGAGAATCGCCTTGAAGATGAATCACAATGAATGATGCCGCAAATGCCGGTCCCAGCGGGGTCATAGCCTCCATTGTCAATAAGTTCCTGACCTCCCACCTGGCTATTGTCCTTATTATCCTTGCCGTCTCAATGGGCATAGCGGCTGTCCTGGTTACTCCCCGTGAGGAAGAGCCCCAGATAATCGTTCCCCTGGCTGACGTCTATGTGCAATCCCCCGGTGCCAGTGCCGAGGAGGTGGAGAAGCTCGTTGCAACTCCGCTGGAAAAACTGCTCTGGCAGATAGACGGTGTGGAACATGTCTATTCGATTTCCCGTCGTGATATGGCGGTGGTCACGGTCAGGTTTTATGTAGGTGAGAACAGGGAACACTCCCTTGTAAAACTCCATAACAAGATCAGCATGAATGTCGACCTGGCCCCTCCCATTGTGCAAGGCTGGGTTGTCAAACCTGTTGAGATCGATGATGTGCCCATTGTCAACATAACCCTTTACTCAAACACGTATGACGATCATCAACTGCGCCGCATAGGTGAGGAAGTAATCACAAGGCTGGAAGAGGTTGAGAATATCTCACGGACCTGCATCGTTGGCGGCAGAAGGCGGGAAATGCGCGTTGAGCTGGACCCTGAGAGAATGATCGGGCTGGGTGTGTCACCTCTGGAGGTGCACAAGGCCTTGCAGGGTGCTGACGCCTCAATAACCGCCGGCGCCTTTTCCCGTATGGACCGGGAGCTATCGGTCAGCAGTGACTCGTTCATTTCTTCTTCTAAAGACATTGAGGGATTAATGGTTTCTGTTCACAAAGGCCGGCCCGTATATGTACGAGACATCGCACGCGTTATTGACGGACCCGAAGAGGCGGCCGATTACTCTCGAATCGGCTTCCCCGAAGGGACGGCCTTCCCTGCCGTCACGCTTGCATTGGCCAAGAAAAAGGGGACAAATGCGGTCATTGTTGCAAAAGATATCCTGGAAAATGTGGAGGATCTGAAAAGGAGTGTCATCCCCTCGGGTGTACATGTGGAAATTACCAGGAACTACGGTGAGACGGCAAATCAGAAGGTGGATGACCTTCTCACCTCATTATTCTTTGCAATTATTACCGTTGTCGCCCTGATCGCCCTCACCATGGGATGGAGAGAGGCCCTTGTCGTGGCCCTGGCGGTGCCTATAAGTTTTGCGCTTGCCCTGTCTGTCAACTATCTTTTCGGGTACACGATTAACCGGGTGACCCTTTTTGCCCTGATACTCTCGCTCGGTCTGGTGGTGGATGACCCGATCACCAATGTGGACAATATCCAGCGCCATATCCTGATGCGTAAGAGAAGGCCCCTTTTGGCCACTCTCTATGCCGTGGATGAAGTGCTGCCCCCTGTCATTATGTCCACCCTGGCAATTATTGTCTCCTTTATCCCGTTGTTTTTCATCACCGGCATGATGGGCCCTTACATGGCGCCGATGGCAGCCAACGTGCCCCTGACCGTAATATTTTCCACAGTGAGCGCCCTGACCATAGTTCCCTGGCTCTCATACAACCTGCTTAAGCGGTTTGGTGAACGTCCCGGTTTAGAAGGCACAGAAAAAGGGGGGCAGGACGTTGTCCCTGGATGGGTAAAGCGCGGGTATGGCTTTGTGGTGACGCCGTTTCTTGATTCAGGAAAAAAGAGCGCAGCACTCCTGACCGGGGTTGTGATCCTGATGATCCTGTCTGCGTCTCTGGTATATTTTCGTTTTGTTCCACTCAAGATGCTCCCTTTTGACAACAAGAATGAATTTCAGGTCGTCATCGATATGCCGGAGGGAACAACACTGGAGTCGACCGATGCTGTAGTAAAGGCCTTTGAATCATATTTAAAAAGGCTGCCTGAGGTCACTAATTATGTCTCCTATATAGGTACTGCCTCTCCAATAGATTTTAACGGCCTAGTACGGCATTACTATTTAAGAAAAGGAAGCAATGTCGCTGATATCAGGGTAAATCTCGCTGACAAGAGCAGGCGCCGGCAGCAGAGCCATGAGATAGTCCTCCGGATTCGTAAGGACCTGGAAGAAATTGCCGGGCGTTTGAATGCTAATATAAAGATCGTGGAAGTCCCGCCGGGTCCCCCTGTCATCTCCACAATAGTCGCAGAGATCTATGGCAACCCTGACAAGTCCTATCAGGACCTGATTTCAGCATCATCATACATCAAAAAGACCATGTCTGAAGAACCCTTTGTTGTCGATATCGATGACATTGTTGAGACGCCGCGAAACAAGATCGACTTTATTCTGGACAAGGAAAAGACAGCATTGCACGGGGTGTCTACTGACGAGGTGCTCCACACATTGAGATTGGCCCTGTCGGGGAGCACGCCGGCCACAGTGCATCTGGCTGGTGAGCGGCAGCCCCTTCTTGTCAGATTGATTCTTCCGCGGGCAAAGAGATCAAGCATAGCGGACCTGTCACAGATCTCGGTGAAGACCGTCACCGGTCATATGGTACAACTCGGCGAATTAGGCAGCTTTGTATATGTTCAGGAAGACCAGACAATCTACCATAAGGACCTGGAAAGGGTCGCTTATGTCTTTGGTGAGATGGCGGGCCGCGCCCCGGCCGAGGCCATTCTGGATATGCAGTCAAGGCTTGAAAAGGACTCTTTGCCTGCCGGAACCAGGGTCGAGTGGGCTGGAGAAGGCGAGTGGGAGATTACCCTGCGGGTATTCCGGGACATGGGCATCGCTTTTGGTGCGGCCCTCATCGGGATCTATATACTTATGATCATCCAGACAGGCTCTTTTTCCATGCCGCTTGTTATTATGACGGCCATTCCGCTTACAATAATCGGAATAATGCCCGGGTTCTGGCTCCTTAATCTGGTCACTAACCGCCCTATTGGGGGCTTTGAAAATCCCGTATTTTTTACCGCCACGAGTATGATCGCCATGATCGCCTTGGGAGGGATCGTGGTGAGAAACTCTATTGTCCTTATAGAATTTATTAACCATACCTTGAACCAGGGACTACCGTTAAGGGAGGCTATACTTAAGAGCGGTGCAACACGCTTCAGACCCATAGTTCTCACCGCCGCTACCACTGCCTTAGGGGCCTGGCCCATCACACTCGATCCTATATTCTCCGGTCTGGCCTGGGCCTTGATCTTCGGACTCTTTGCCTCAACAATGTTCACGTTGGTGATAGTGCCTGTGGTCTATTATTATTTCCTGGGTTGAGCCGTTCAACGTTCACGGTTCCCGGTTGAAGATCCCTAAATGGCTGTCTTGCCAGGGCGCCAGACCGGTAACAAAAGGATAACGCGTCAAACTATAACCTTTGAACCCTGAACCCTGAACCTGGAACCGATCATTTTAGATATTTAATACTCAGGTTTCGTACTCTCCACCCGGTATAGGCTATCCTGGCCCGGCTGCAAGTCGCATTCAGGACAGTAGTTTATAAATGTGGAACCGCGAGGCTTCTTCATTCTATCCGCAGATTGCGCAGATTCTCCTGATGCATTTTCCACGTCCCATCATTTGAAGATGCTAACAAAAGGCAAGGGCGGAATCGCGAGGTTTCGTCTGAAGGTGGCTTGCGGTGAATTTATTGATCCCGGTTGCCTTAAACGGGATTCAGGAACTGCGGAGAGACGCCGAAGACCATGAAAAGCGTTATCAGAGACATCGCAGCAAACAGATATTGTGGTATCATGTGTCGAGGGAGAATAGGTCGAAATCTTGCTCCAGGATGAATAACGTGGTAGTCCTTCGAAATGCCGCTAACAGCCCCAGGTCTCCTTAATGGTTACAGAAATAGATGATAGCTTCAGTAAAACATTCTGGTCATCCCAAAATCTATAGAGGCCGAAAATCCGCATCCATTGGAAGACGATCAAGCGATTTAAGGACCGTGTCCGTGAGATAACGGCCCGGCGTCGCGGTCGCAGTATTTTTCAGGTGATAGGCGAACTAAAACAGTTCATGTCCGGCTGGTGGAATTATTTCGGGATAACCGAGTCATTCAACCGGCTGCGTCCTCTGCAATACTGGATCAGACGCCGACTTCGGGCGGTGATCTGGAAGCATTGGAAGAACCGTCGGACCCGAGTGCGGGAACTCCTGAAAAGAGGCGTTGCCCGTGCCTATGCGCTCACAACCGGATGTGCCCGTAAAGGCCTCTGGCGGATGAGCAAAGTCAAGTGGGTTCAGATCGCCTTGCCTGATGCTTGTTTCAAATCACTCGGACTTGTGTTCCCCTGGATCTGATCCTGCCTGATCAGCCGAACCGCGCAGTACGGACCCGTACGCTGTGTGGTGGTGGAGGGGGGAGCTGTGAGGCTCCTCCCTATCCCGATAAGTGCAGATTACAACAAAATGGCCAATATTGGGCATTACGCTGCAAGGGGAATCTCTGCATTAATTGTGTCCCAAGGTACAAATATTTTTTGAGAATCATCCATACCGATGAGGCCGGCTTTTTTCAACAGATGTACGTCCTGATGGACATTTTTGTAATCACGCTTCAACATCTTGCTCAAGTTACGAATACTGGATACACCATGTGCATGAAGATGTTGCAGTAAGGCGATTCGGCGTTTTGACAATACCCTAAAAAATGTTGTTGGTTCCAAAAAATAGCAACGCTCTTCAGGGACTGAGATTTCTCCTTTCCTGGCCCGATGCCATGCATTTATAAATTCTTTGTTCACTTGTTCTTCGGTGGCAATTCCAATTTTAATATTTTTTTTATCTTTATTCATTTTTCTGCCTCCGAAACCAGTTAATGTCTTTTTGAAAATCATCCATCAATGTTTCAACATCGACAAAATGATACGTTCCCTCTTTTTCCATATGGTGCCTGTGGTCACCTTTACCTGTCTCGTTGTCATATCTGACCATACATTTTCCTTGTGCCGAGCCGTAATACAGCCTGTATTTGAGACCATGTGGACGTTCTGGTGACTCAGGAACACTCCAGATAACCATTTCCCGAATCGCGCCATCGGGATAAACAAGTTTTGATCGGTAGAGTTGTTTTGCCTTAACCATATGGTTAATTGTACCACCATATATTGAATGATGCAACCTCCGTCTCTGCTATTAACTTCGTTGTGTGCCGGGCAAGGCCCGGCTGCTAATTGGTGATGCCCGGGATTGTGACACAGGTCCCGGGCAAAGTCCATACCCAGCCTGACGGAGGCGAAGGGTAGCCAAAGGCAAGCGTCTTCGCTAAAGCTTCGCCGTCTCAAGAGGGTGCTACAGCAATGTACGCCTGAAGGAGGCCGGAGGCAAAAGCGTGGGTCGACGTACAGGTATGCTCCGTATCGAAAGGTAGAGGGCGGGCAGATGAGGCGGGGGAATCCGGGACGAGTCCGCAACACAGGATAAAGTCCTCTATCCATCTATGGTGAGCCCCGTATATCTGACGATCGTGCGCTGAAAGTAGCCAGGGTTCACCCCGGGAGGCCCGCTGCATCTCAGTATGCCAGCTGTTTGAAACTACCGGAATAGGGGAAACCGGTAACCAAATATCCCCCGGCGTTGGTGGAAGATCGTGTCCTTGACCGCCAGCGAGCCAAACTCCGTAAGGAGAGGAAAACACAAATCAGGGGACACGACAGCAGCCGGATTGTCGAGTGAGCAAACCGTAAGGGGCGCTTACCGTGCAGTGGGAGTCAGCAGAGGGCATATTAAGCCGGTGGAAACGAGCCGCGCGAATAGAAAAGTGCGGAAGACTCACCCCGGCGAAGGCCCGAACGGTGCCACCTGCCGAATGGCAGGGGTAAATGAGAGTGGTTAGTAGGAGGTACTTCTAATGAACCCATTGCAGCAGTGGAAACAGTGTAAGCTGTACTCGGATTTCTCGGGCATAGGTGTGCATCGGGATACCAGTTCTGAAGAGCTCATTGCGTCGTATTTATCTGAAAGCCTGACAGGACAGGTCCGGCTCATGGAGTCAATCCTTGAGCGGAACAACATGAAGCGTGCTATCAAGCGCGTCATCAAGAACAAGGGTGCCCCTGGTGTGGACGGTATGACCGTTCGCAAAATAAAGAGGTACCTGAAACGTCATTGGAGCAAGATCGAACAGGCACTGCTGGAGGGAACGTATTCCCCCATGCCGGTAAAACGGAAGGAGATCCCTAAGCCGGGCGGAGTTCGTTTATTAGGAATTCCCACTGTGCTTGACCGGGTAATCCAGCAGGCAGTGGCCCAGGTGCTGAGTCATATCTGGGACCATACGTTCTCCGAATATAGCTTCGGATTCCGGCCGAACTGCTCACAACATGACGCAATACGTCAGTATCGTGAATATGTAAGGTCCGGAAAGCGGTTTGTCGTGGATATTGATTTATCCAAGTTTTTTGACCGAGTACACCATGATCGGCTTATGTCGCGCCTGGCTACCCGGATCAAGGATAAGCGCGTGTTGCTATTGATACGTAGCTTTCTCACCGCGGGCGTAATGCTTGGAGGCCTTGTGGAAGCATCGGAGAAGGGTACTCCCCAAGGAGGCCCACTTTCACCGGTGCTTTCCAATATAGTCCTTGACGAACTTGATAAAGAGCTTGAAAAGCGCGGGTTGTGCTTTGTCCGTTACGCGGATGACTGTGTCATTTTTGTTGGAAGCAAACGGGCAGGGAGCCGAGTTATGGAAAGTGCCAGTCGCTTTATCGAAAAGAAATTGCGGCTGAAAGTCAATCTGGAGAAAAGCGCGGTAGATCGCCCCTGGAACAGGAAATATCTCGGGTTCTGTGTGACAAACTCACGCAAGAATCCGAAAATCCGAATCCATTGGCGAACAATCAAGCGGTTTAAGGACCGCATCCGTGAGATAACGGCCCGCCGTCGGGGCCGCAGCATCTCCCAGGTGGTTGGCGAATTGAAGGAGTTTATGTCCGGCTGGTGGAATTATTTCGGGATAACCGAGTCATTTAACCGGCTGCGCCCTTTGCAGCACTGGGTGAGACGTAGACTTCGGGCGGTGATCTGGAAGCATTGGAAGAACCGCCGTACCCGTGTAGGTGAACTTCTGAAAAGAGGAGTTTACAGGGACCAAGCATTAACGACAGGTTGCGCCCGAAAAGGCCCCTGGCGAATGAGCAAAGTCAAATGGGTACAAATCGCTTTACCAGATTTGCATTTTAAGTCACTTGGACTTGTGTTCCCCTGGATCTGATTCTGCCTGATCAGCCGAATCGCGCAGTACGGACCCGTATGCTGCGTGGTGTGGGAGGGGCGCTCTGTGAGGGGCGTCCCTATCCCGATAGGCAATTTTAACTTATAATGAAAATGAAACTATTTTTTTAGCTTTTCAATTGCTGTAGATCCAAAATAAAAAGCGATAATAATACCTACAATCACAGTGAAATTGCTCAATAATGTTTCAGTAATTTCAGGCAATTCTTTCTGCTCTTCCTTGAAAAAAACTACCGTAGTAACCAAGGATAGGTAAACAATGGTAATTGAGGTTGCTATGGTGTTTCGCAGGCTTTTTTCATCGACTTTGAATTCATGATTCTCACAGGAATAGATCCATAGAAATCCGAAAAAGCTTATTAAGCTGATAGCAAGCATAGAATATGACAAATAAGAAGTGTGTTTAAGTAAAACGCTACATACATATCCAAGTCCTGCCACTATTAGAAGGATAATCAAAAGCCATATAAGTGATTTAATAGCTTTATTTCTATCCATGATTGCCTCCATTTTTTGGCTTACGAATTGTTTGCCTAACAAAGAGCGTTTTATCATTCGTCCCGCTTTGAAATACCCTCAGTATTCTGATATTGCCGGAACCGTGTCGATCTCTCATAATGTTGCCAGAAAGAGCGGGATGGATGATAAAATGTTGTTGGACTGAGCCGAGGTTCCAGTGAAAAAAGTTGCTACTTCCTATGGGGTTTGTTTATAACCTATTGGAACTACAATGTAAAGTTTGAAAGTGGGATTGTTTTTGGAGCAAAAGATAAGAAAATAATGTCTTTTCGCTGAAAGGCATTGGGGCAGATACATATTTATCGATTTGTTATTGGTATTGGAAGGCATTTTTTGTCGTCTTTATTTTATATTACC
>PQXE01000151.1 GCA_003194495.1 Deltaproteobacteria bacterium | reverse complement strand
TTGGAAAAAAACAAAGATATAGAGGTGCATTACCTAATTTCTAATTTCCAGTTTCGACATCGACATTCAATTCGATAATACACGCTTTTTTGGGAAAAGTGTAAACTGGTGAATGAAGGATGCCCAATTATCAAATCATTCCGGGCCGCCTTCCTATGTAACCGGCTTAACAGCAGGAACGTTGATTTGAAAGGCAGGAAGTAAAAGACGACGACCTGTCTAACAAAGGAGAGTGAAAATAGAGGCTTGGATATGAATTCCCATCTTGGCAAAATCATCTTGTATCAGTCTGAGGATGGGCATACCTCTATGGATGTCCATCTCAAGGATGAAACCGTCTGGTTGACCTTAAACCAGATGGCGGAGTTGTTAGATAGGGACAAATCCGTTATTTCCCGTCATCTTGGGAATGTTTTCCAGACCGGTGAGTTGGCAAGAGAGGCAGTTGTTGCAAAAAATGCAACAACTGCCTCGGACGGTAAGACATACCAGGTCGATTACTATAACCTGGATGCCATTATTTCCGTTGGCTACAGGGTGAATTCCAAACGCGGCACTCAGTTTCGCATCTGGGCTACCACCATTCTAAAAGACCATCTGGTGCGTGGTTATTCGCTTAATCAGCGCAGACTGGCCGAGAAAGGCGTGGAAGAGGTGCGGCAGGTTTTGAGTCTGCTTGCAGGCACCTTGGAAAGTCATAACCTTGTCAGCGATGAAGGACTGGCAGTCTTAGAAGTTGTCAACCGCTATGCAAGGACCTGGCAGCTTCTTCTGCAATATGACGAAAATAATCTGCCGGCTCTGGAGACAAAACACGTTGCCAAATCCAGCCTGGAGATTGATAAAGCCAGTCAGGCCATTGCCGCCTTGAAAAAAGAATTAATGGTCAGGAAAGAGGCGAGTGAAATTTTTGGCCAGGAACGAGGTAATGCTCTTTCCGGAATTATCGGAGCAGTGCAGCAAACATTCGGCGGTAAGGATCTTTATTCAAGTGTTGAGGAAAAGGCGGCCCATCTCCTTTACTTCGTGATCAAGGATCATCCTTTCACGGATGGTAACAAGAGGATCGGCTCTTTTCTTTTTCTGTTATTTCTCAAGAAGAATGACTTGTTGGATCAAAAAAGTTTCAGCAACAAGGCGCTCGTGGCGCTTGCTCTGCTGACGGCCGCCAGTGAACCGGGGCAGAAGGAATTGATGGTCCGGCTTATTGTGAACCTCATTTCGGAGGAAGGCTGATACTGAAAAGTTTCAGGATTTGGCATCCTTCATTCTATAGTTTACACTTTTTCAACATAGACGGATGCCAGCCATTAGCTGTTAGCCGTTAGCTATTATGGTAAAAACTTTGTATGAAAACAGACTGTTAAGCTAAAACCTAACGGCTAATAGCTAATCGCACAAGTCATATTTTTTGAGGTATATTACCCCTAAAAGTGTAAACCGG
>PQXE01000150.1 GCA_003194495.1 Deltaproteobacteria bacterium | reverse complement strand
ATGCAGAAATATGAACAGCGTATCTCACGTCATCCCAAACTCGGGAAGTATTTCGTCGATATCAACCCGTTGCGTGCATAACTCATACGTCCAGTTTGGGACGATTATTTTTGTCCAACCGCCTTACCCTCCAATCACAATGCACATAAATACTCCCATCCTCGGCCAGCAAGTCCCGCATCAGCACCAGCCGCTCATAGATCATGGCAATAAACGAATCCGCGCCCCTGCCCCGAATCTGGGGGACGCGGAGTTAGTTTAATAGCTTAACATCATTCTCTTTTGCAAATTTTTCACCTCGCTTGATGGCCTGCGAGATTGAAGGCCGGGATATACCGAAATACCGGGCCAATTCCTTCCCGTTGATGCCAAGTTGGTAGTAACCCAAATAACAAATCAAACCGTTGGCAAATGAAAGACCGTTGGCCCTGCCTTTCTTGTGCAAATCATCAGGATCAACCGAAAGCATTCTGCAAACTTCATTCACTATACGATTCAGGTCCCAGCCTCGCCTTTTTAATTCCTCCTTGTGGGTCAACTCCTCTTCAGATAATTCTAAGACTTCATTGACGAAATCACCGTCACCTAATATCCGTTCATCCCCGCGCCAATATTCTTTTGCCCTCCTCAACTCAAAAACACCTTCCCAACCACCTGCGCTTCGTCTCAGACCACCACCTATCAAATCTTCACGTCTCCCCATATTAAAACCATCTTCAATGAACTTCCGATACTGCCTCACAGCTTCCCGCTTCTTTAAACCAAAATGGGAAAAGTATTTCATCCCGGTCCTGCCAGGTCCTTCTCCTGCAACCAACCAAGACACTGTGCCCGGACCACCGGTACCGGTCAAGCTTGCCAAAACTCTTCACTACACCGGCCTTGACCGGATTCAGATGGATATACCGCACCAGCTCAAGGAGATATTCATCCTCCTGGCATAGTATTGATTTATATCGGTTCTGGTAGAGATAACCATGCCGCCCATGCCGACGGTTAAAGGAGATAGCATAACCGGTGAGAACTTTCCGCATCAGATCCCCAAGGGGCCTATTACTCGTGCGGATAAGCAGATGGACATGTTATGTTGAGTAATTAATTATGTTGAGTAGACCTGTCTGATATAATCCAACCTCCTGTCCTTCCTTCATTTTTTAGCATTTTTACTTAACATAATTTTGTATGCTGTAACAACTTCTAATTGCCCACTTGGGCCAAGAGAAAGGAGGTTGTTATGGCATTAGAACAGGTATTTGTTGATCCCAGCACGCTGAGGCGGTTTCGTGAAGGGCCTTTAGCCTCTGAGTTGGATGGTTTCTGTGAATGGCTGTTCAAGCGTGGATTTGCGTACTTTACCATTCGTCGTCACATTTCAAACGTATCACATTTTAGTCGCTATCTGGAGCAAAAGAAACTCACAGATCCAGCCTCTTTTAATTCCGGTCATGTTCGGCGATTT
>PQXE01000149.1 GCA_003194495.1 Deltaproteobacteria bacterium | reverse complement strand
TTGAATTGGATCAAATCTACCCATAAAAAATCGGGGTATGAGTGCTTGTAATTTCCAAATCGTGCAGCTAACTCCTTGATTTTTCTGGTTTTATAATAATCGAAAAATGGCCAAAGTCGAGTAATTGATTCTACCCTCCATTCCGACTCCTTATCAGCCCCCGCTTTCCCCTGAAGAACTTTTTGATAACGGGATGGGGATTTTGTCTCACTTCATTAAGAATGCCTTCTGCAATCACTTTCTTTTCGCCCAGTACGGCAAAACGGTCAACCACGGTCCAGATGGAATCAAGATCATGGGTTACCATTACAACAGTCAATCCAAGGACCTCCCGCAGTTTAAGAATCAAATTGTCAAAAGCCTCTGCGCCCACGGGATCCAGCCCTGAAGTCGGTTCATCAAGAAACAGCAGCTTCGGGTCCATGGCCAACGCCCGTGCCAATGACGCCCGTTTGACCATGCCGCCGCTCAGTTCCGCCGGATAGAGATCTGCTGCATGTTCAGGAAGACCAACCATATTTATTTTCAGGCGCACGATATCCCGGATCAGTTTCAAGGGAAGATCAGTATACTCCTTGAGCTTTATCCCGACATTTTCCCTGACCGTGAGAGAAGAATAGAGGGCCCCGGCCTGAAAAAGCACACCCCATTGCCGCCGCAGCAAGGTTGCATCGGCACGGGTGATCGTCAAAAGGTTTTGACCAAGAACTCTGATCTCTCCTGACTGGGGACGCCGCAGCATGATTATCTCTTTCAATAAAGTTGATTTCCCTGATCCGCTGCCGCCAAGAAGCCCATAGATTTCACCCTGGCGCACATTCAGGCTGATGCCGTCATGGACCACGTTTTTGCCGAACCGGGTCACAACATCTGAAACTGTGATAACGGTGTCACTCAAATGCCAAGCTCCGTGAATATTACTGAAAAGAGTGCGTCACATGCAATCACCAGGAAAATAGCATTAACAACACTGATGGTGGTGTAACGTCCTATGCTTTCCGTACTTTTAGGTAGAGATAGGACGTAGAGATAGGGGACGTTGCCAACTTAGGACGTAGAGATAGCGTAGAGATAGGGGACGTTGCCAACTTATACAACATATCTCACATGCACCAACATCAATTTGCATAAATTGGCAACGTCCCCTATTACGCACTATTATGCATATGCCGTGCCTTTTGCAGACCCTTCCTGCTAATATGACAATATCGACCTGCCGTCCTGAAAGCCGCAGGTTCTTTTTAACCAGATCGTCAAGGTCGGATGTAACTTCTTGCACAAATTCACTGTCCCCCAGTATCCGTGTATCTGACGCCTGTTTTTTTCCCCGCCTTCTGAACGCAATAACCGCCGACCAACCTCCTAAACTCCTGATCAAACCACCACCAACCAATTCCGGCCTTCGGCCTTGAGATATTCCCTCTTCAACATACCGCAGATAGTTCTTTTGTGCCTGACGGCCATTGCCAAAA
>PQXE01000148.1 GCA_003194495.1 Deltaproteobacteria bacterium | reverse complement strand
TTCTACGCACTTTATAAGCTTGTCATGGGGTATGCTGTCAAAATATCCTTTAAGATCGGCATCATAAACAGCGGTCTTTCCTCGTTCAAGGCCTTGTTTAATTGCGTCAAGGGCTTGGTGAGCATTACGCTTTGGCCGAAATCCATGTGAGCAGTCAAGAAAATCTGCTTCAAATATGGGCTCCAGAATTAACATAGCAGAGGTCTGTACCACTCGATCTCGAATCGTGGGAATTCCCAATGGCCGTTTCCCGCCATTAGCTTTGGGTATCATTACTCGGCTCACAGCCTGGGGCTTATAGCTCTTATGCTTTAAATCCTCATGAATTCCAGCAAGAAAACCCTCTACCCCTTCTGACGAATTCCGTATATCTTCTATACTTACTCCGTCCACCCCAGGTACGCCTTTGTTAGAAGCCACCTGTTGCCATGCTGCAGCCAGAACGTCTTTCCGGTATATTCGGTCATATAAGGCATAAAACCGAAACCGGGGTTCTTGCTTTGCTTTGATATATAGTTTCTTCCTCAGATTGGAAAGGGGCTCAGGTAGCCTATCAAACCCATAAGGCAATGCCTCAATGATGATGTTTCCACCTTCTTCCGTAGTGGTCTTATGTGACAAGCGGTTCTCTCCTCCTGTTTCTGAAACATACCAATGGTAAGGCTCCTTTGCTCGGCAGACATTACTCTGCTTCTCAGCTCATATGAACCTCTCCGACTTCCAATCAGCAAACATCTGCAGTTATGTCTTCCTGCATAGTCTTTGGGTTACAAACCCCAGCCAATTGGCCATCCCAGGTTCCTCGATCATTCTTTCACCATGCGCTACCTGCTTTCACCCCGACAGGCCGATTCGCTGCAAACTCTGATTTCTTCACGAATCGTGCTGGTTTCACCATTTCCGGAAGGTTGACCACCTGTAAGTGGTGTAACGAGGCCGATTTCAGTTCACCCTTTCGGATTGTGGCTCATGGCTTCGCTGTCCGGCTTTTGACGACCTTCGCCTCTTTCTAAGAAACCGGCCTCGCTCCCCGCACTTCGTTACCTCCATGCGACAGGCCGCAGCTACATGACTAATCAGAAATTATCATGGCAAACTCCTTTCAGTTTGCTAGAATGACCAGGCTTATCCTGGCGCACCGAAGGACACGAAAAAATCATAAAACCATCTCTATATAGTGTCTGAACGGAAACCCCAAATTTTGTTTTCTCAGTTTAGACCAATGACAATTAACATATTAAGTTTACTTCATTTTTTTAATTCAAAATTGTGTCTGAACGGCCTTTTCGTTCAGTCATTAGTTACGCGAAATGACATAATCGCCGCGGTAATACGCGACGATGGACAAAAAGTAATTGACCAACTAATACCGCATATGGTATCGTATTTATCATGAAAAAACAGAGGGTAATTCTCGATACAAATGTCCTGTTCGCTGGACTTTATTCCTCATTAGGAGCTTCTTACCAGATTCTTAGA
>PQXE01000025.1:36210-45881 GCA_003194495.1 Deltaproteobacteria bacterium | reverse complement strand
CATCAAAACGCTTGCCTTGCCCAACGTGCCAAAGGGCACGAGCCAGCTTCCTAATCACGGCTACAACGGCCTTCATCTTTGTCCCTCCATCACGATGTAATTTGCGTTGATACCAGGCCTGGACTATGAAATTCTTTTGAATCAGTCGTAAAACCGCTATATAAAGATACATCCGCACAGTCCCAGATCCACGTTTAGTAATCTTCAGCTTACCCTTGTGTTTCCCACTGCTGTGCTCTTTCAGATTTAAGCCCATGCTCTTTACATAACTGCCGGCATTGTCATAGCGGCTCACATCACCCAGTTCGGAGTGTAGCACGGCTGCTGTCTTCTTCCCTATGACATCAATCATCGCGTTGACTGATTCAGTGTCCAGGGTCAGCCTCTCAACCTTATCTTGGGCCGAACTGGCTTTCTGCTGAAGACTTCGGGTCTCACTGCATAGCTCAAAATGCCTTCGCTTCTCCTCAACAAGGCACACCCATCGACTGCTGCACACTCTCCACCACCTTATCAATCTTCTCTAGCAAAAGGTTGCTCCGGCCAACTCTACGCATCAACTCAGCAGCCTTTTCAGGCTCAGCCGCCACCCGATCCGGACCTCCAAAGGCTATAATCAATTCCAGCAAAGTGACAGACGTGAGCTACGGAATATTACGAAGATGTAGTGCAGAAGATGTTGGGCTGTGGTAAGGAGGAAGGTGGCTACAGCGAATATCGGTGCCCGAATTGCGGTAAAGACTTGCGACGGGTTTGTTTTACGTATCATAGACTATAATTCTTCATCAAGAAACAACGAAGAAATTCTGACATGCAGGATACATGAGATCTCGGTTTTCTTCATCACTTTATAGGTCTGAAGAGAAAGGTGAAGGTACAGGACAAGAAAAGGAAGTCTGCCAGGAGAAGAGGGGCTGTCCTGCCCGGGGCAAGCGCTATTCTCCTGCTCAGAAGCAGGAGATTTTGGAATACGCCCTTGCCCATGATGTCCAGTCTGCCGCAGAGAAATTCCAATTGACGGGAGCAAGCATCTATGAATGGCGCCGTTGTCTGAAACGCCGTGGAGTGACCGATGCCTCTGACAAAGAAATAGGCAAGATCGTAATTGAAGACTCCAAGGCGGAGCGTGACCGGAAAATCCTTGCCATGTGGCGTCAGCATCAGGGCTATGGACCAAGTCAGATCCGCAACATGCTCAAACGGGGAGGGTTCAAGGTTATTGCTGGTTGGGCGATGGTGCCGGCAGAGGCAGCCGATCCAGTGATCGAGAGTTTCGAGCGGGCAGTCGAGCGTTATGGCCGTCCGGAGGGAGTGATGACTGACCGGAGTTCAGCGTTTCATTCATGGAAAGGGCTGTCTCGTTTCGAGGCTCTGCTGGAAGAGTACGAGATCAACTATTTCCTGGCCCAGGAGGCTGCGGTCAACGGTTACGAGGAAAAACGGTTGGCAAAAGCTCAATAGGGAGTTGGATAATCTGTCCGTGGCTACCTGGTCCAGGCAAAATGCGGAAACGATCGGGCAGGGAATTTCAGAAGGTAGCAGCGTTCCCTGTTTATGGCCCAAATACCTCAAACAGCCTGACAATTTATTTATCTCCCGTTCCCAATCCGTTGAGAATACGCCTTTTGGTGCAACCTTGTCCGCGGTTGAAACCCTGCAAAAGCCTGTCGGCTGCCAGGGAGTGTGAATGGTTACAGGTTTGAAGTCAATCAGCCTCCAGATCAATAATAAGGGAAGAAACAAAACGACCGTCAATCGGCATGTCTGCCGGCAAATCCATCCATTCTTCGTAAAGTGTCATTAAAGACTCCTTCATAATTGAATCAAGCCTTTCGCGCGCAAGGCCTGCCTGCTCGGCAACAGGTTGCAAGGCCTCTACGCAATATTTGACTGTCTCTAATAGTGGTCCAGGCCCTGGAGAATTCTTCTCTTCACTGAATAAAGGAGTTGGGCTATCCGGGAACCACGTGCTTCTCAGGTAGTTGAGTTTTCTTGCGGGTACAGGATAAAATTTCAACTTTCCACCTAATGTCTTTTGGGCAAGGGCGGTCAAAAGGGCTTGATGAAAAATAAGCTCATTCGGATGGCCTAAGTTGGTTGAGGTCCAGGGGATCTCCACAGCCCAATTTCCATGTTGAGGTAAGATATAAGCCATAAGGCGTGTCCATTCATCTGCGGTGGTTATAAGATTTTCCACAGTGATGAGTTCTGTAATGTCGCAAAATGGGCGGTACTTGCTGATGACCGGGTCCCATAACAGGGTACGCCTAAATAATAGTCCCTTTAAGACGTCCGCCCATGCTTCAGGCAAATGTAAAAAATCATTGGATATCCGGCCGGAGTCCACCAGGCTGCGGGCCTTTGCAGCCAATCTCCTGGTCATGGTATTGGCAAGTCTTATTATGTCTTCTAATGTACCGGATCTCAGGACGTCCTTTGGGGACCTATGTTCTGTCTTCGCCGCAGCTTCCAAGCCCAGATTAAGAAAGGCCGCCACCTTAAAAAGTGAATTGCGTAATGCATCAGGGTCATCGAGGTCAACCTCATCTACCATAAGGACCTTGTTTACAGCGCCTACCCATTCCTGAACAACTCGTTCCATGACTCTTGTGCCTGACAGTTCTTCTATAGCAGTTCGAAGGACCGGATAATCTCCCATGTATAGAGTAGGCACAAAGGCCGGTAGCAGAATATCAGACCCTTTTTCTTCTTCAAAGTAGGCAATTTCAACTTTTCTAATATGATTACCATGCAGAGGGGCGTAAATATCAAGAGCGTCATAATAATCCGGAAGGCCCCAATCTCCTATTCGGGAACGCCGAAGATGAAGGGATTTTTCCACGTTTTCCGCCTCGGTTTCTCCAAGAATGGTCTCCAATATATCCCTGTAGAGACCCGGCGATACCTCCAGCGTCTTCATGAGAAAACGCCCCAAGATCGGCTGTAGCGTCTCCTTCTTGAAAAATACGAAATACACATTATCCAAAGTAAACTGAGGAAGTTTATCCTTGGCTTCCTGTATATCCATGTCATCAGGCCTCTTGTAGATCCTGATAAAGGGCCTCAAAATGGAAGGAAGAAGTGTCTCATCTTTTTTCATCAGCCAACGCAACCAGGATGCCATCGCCTCTTCGCCGATTTCAAAGAGAAGTAATATCCATGTTGCTATTTTCTCATGCCTGAGTTCTGCCTTATGCCACCAGTCCAGATCGAACACGAACTGTAACTGTTCCGCATTTGCTAAATTCAAAATATGGACAGCATCCTGAGGCCCGATTGCCTTGACAGTCCAGAATAATTCCTGAACCGGCAATCCTTGCACAAGGGCCCTGCTATCCTGAGAAAGAAGTATTATTTCCTGACGCCTCTCCCATGGAGTCATTAAGACCACAGATGCCTGTCCGGCAAGAGACAGCTCATTCATAACCGCCTCGGCCTCAGCCTCGGGCAAGGTTAAAAGTGAATCAGGTTTAAGAATACTCAAGTATTTATTCCTTCTTACCGATAAAATAATAGTATGGACTCAATGACAATAATCATATTGGACAAGTCCCACAAGCAGAAGTGAATTATAAAACTGATAATTGAGGAATTGAGGGTATTGATTTTAATTCCTCAATTCCTCAATCCCTAAATTTTTCTTATTCAAGGAAAAAATCATGGAAAACATTCAGTTATTAGAAAGACTTTTATATAGCTGCTTCCAAAACAGCAAGATCGGACATCTTGCAAAGGGCATTGTTCATAACTTAAACGGTCCTATACAGATCCTCTCCATGCATATTGAAATGTTAAAAATGGATATTGCAAAAGATTTGAAGGCCACTGAATCTATCCTTGCCCTCAGTCTGCCGGATACTGCCGCCAACCAGTTGAAGGAGCTTGCGGACAATTTACAGAAGAGAGTGGAACGATTCTCGCAGATGGAAGAAGCACTGTCTCGCATGGAAAATATGGTCAACGTAATTACCAATAGAAGCCAAGAGGGGGGAAACATGCAGAGGCCTCTAATTCTTAACCAGGTACTTGAAGAAGAAGTGGATTTTTGGAATGCAGACCTTTTTTTCAAGCATCAGGTGGAAAAACAGTTGGCTTTGCCCACTATGCCGAGCTTGATTGTAATTAATGAAGCATACCTTCGTGATTTGATTGACGGTTTGTTAGATGCTTGCATAAAACAAATGCGAGAAACCGAAAAACGTGATCTAAAAATAACATTGGGCAAAAAAGATAAGGCTACGTGGTCTTTAGAATTTGAACATACAGGAAATGCTTTCCCATCCGATTGGGATCAAGATGTCAGCAGGTATTCGCCGGAATCAAACGAAAATACACAGAAGACCTCTGACTATCTTTTCCTTATCCTGGCCCTCAATCTGGCAAAGGTCAGGGCAGAGCAAATTGGAGGGACGCTGGAAATAGAACCACAGAAGGCTTCTTGTCTTATACCAAATGAAAAACAAAGGATCGACCGTCTGTAGTGTAGTTCAAAAATAATCAGTTGCCGGAATGCAGAATGGGTGGCTCGATCTGATACCCAGGCACCAACTCCTTGAATTTGTTCTTCAATGCCTCTTTGTCCCGCTCCTTTACGAACTGACTAATTTGTTCGATTTCCTTTTCCATAAACTCCGTATCCACAGAGTCCGAAAGGGCTACCATGATTTGGGGATGGTCGGTTTCCATATGCTGTTCTTTTTTATTAAACAGTTCTTCATACATCTTTTCGCCAGAACGCAAGCCCTCAAAGGTAATTTCTATGTCATCATATGGCCACTTGCCGGAGAGTGTAATCAGTTTTTCAGCCAAACTCAGTATTTTAACCGGCTTTCCCATATCCAGGACAAAAATTTCACCTCCAACGCCCATACAACCAGATTGGAGGATTAACTGGACCGACTCTTGAATGGTCATGAAAAAACGCTCAATTTTCCGGTCCGTCACAGTCACCGGTCCACCCTGAGCGATCTGCTTTTTGAAGATAGGGATAACGCTGCCGGCACTACCAAGGACATTGCCAAAACGAACAGTTATAAACCGTGTTTGTGCGTTCCCATTGTAACTTTGGACCACCATCTCAGCTATATGCTTAGTGACCCCCATTATGTTGGCCGGATTTACTGCCTTGTCGGTAGAAATCATCACAAACCGTTTTACTCCTGCTTCGATCGAGGCTTTTGCCATGTTATAAGTGCCGAGGATATTATTATAGGCAGATTCTATGGGCGTTATCTCCATTAGTGGAACATGCTTGTATGCCGCCGTGTGGAATACCACATCTGCTTTTGTTTCCTTAAGGATAGCGGATATGCCTGAATAATCATTGATACTGGAAATTCTGGAGAACAGGGGGACATGAGGAAAATCCCGATGAAGTTGAAGCTGTAGATCATAAAGAGAGTTTTCATCTCTTTCGATGAGTACGAGTAATTCAGGTTTGAAGCTTGCCACCTGACGACACAGCTCTGAGCCGATAGATCCTGCAGCCCCGGTAATCAAGATGGTTTTGCCGTGGAGATATGCGCGGATCTTATCCATCTCGATCTGAACCATTGGACGCTCCAGGAGATCTTCGATTTCTATGTTACGCAGGTCGCTAATACTGATTTTGCCTGAGAGGATATCGTCGACGGAGGGGATGGTCTTAAAGGAGGCCCGAAGAGGCTGTAGTGCCGCGACAACACTGTCGAACTGCTTTTTGGTGGCCTCGGGCCAGCAAAAGACAATGGTCTTCACTCCTGATAAGCTCGATTGACGTTTGAGATCCTGTTTAATAGACATTACGGGGACATCACTGATCCTACCCCGAAAAGAGGTATCCTTTTCTGTCGGGTCAATGATGGCTACGGGATTATATCGGGAGCGAGGATCGCTGATAAACTCCTTTAACAGCAATTGTATCCTTGCTGCAGGGCCTATCAAAAGTATGTTGACTGCCTTCTGACCGGCGTTTGCCGGAAGTAAATTCTCACGGAAATTCCTCACAATAAAACGAATTCCGCCTACCAGCATAATACATATTGTCCAATCCAAAATATATATGCCTATAGGAACCTTAATGGACTTCCATAGCATCCCAATGATTAAGAATGTCAAAGAACTAATAGTAGTGGCGCGCACGATATTAAGCAGGTCGGGGAAGCTGACATAGCGCCAGAGCCCCTGATAGAGATCATAGTGCCAAAACAAGGCGGTACGTATAACCAAAAAGGGCAATAACGTCCGGTACAGGAGTTCTTCTGCTTGAACAGTCAGTATACCGTTGTTCAATAGCAGGAAGCCTGCAACATAACTGAACACAAAAAGCAACAAATGGACAACCAAGATAATCGACAGGCGGTATGGCAGAATACACTGGCAGATGCGACGCACGACGGGATTTTTCCGCAGGGCGTAAATTTTTTTATACATGGAAGTCTTTTCTGTCTAATAAATGCTAAGTCGTCAAGTAAAAATAACTGTAACCGTTCAGGGGGGTCAGGGTTACCTTCAGGACTTACGAATCCTAAGGTAAAAAATCGTCTAGAGCTGCCGCCGCTGCCAATGCAAAGGGATCCATCCTTTTGTGTCCTTCATCTACACACTCTCCGGTGGGTAATGACGTAATCAGGCGGACCAAAGCACCATCTGTACGCCTGCGCCATAGGCCATCCCAAACCATGTAAAATTTAGCTGCATACTCGTTTGTGAAATTTCGCCCCCGGCCCTGATACCAAAAATAGACCAATTGCCTTGCACCATTCTTGCTGATGACCAATTCATTAATTTGTAGATCCTGTCCTGCCTCATTTCCGGCCATTGCCTGTGAGAGATGTCTGACGCGATTTTCCTCCACAAACCAACCAGCTCCGGGGAGGCACAGCCTTGGCGAATGAACAAAATCTCCAGCCTTTCTCTGATACTCATAATAGGCAACATAAAAGCTTAGAGGAGATTCATCCGGTTTGTAATAATCAATCAGTACATACTCCTGACCGCCGACTTTTTTCCATATATACGAATCCATCCGGGATTTGTGGCCAACCCATCCCTCAAATTCAGTGGGAAAGGTGTCCAAAGGCTTCAATAATGGCAGGGGAGGGACTTTACCGGCATAATTCACTATTTGTGGAGTGAAAAGGACTATTGCCAATGCAATTACCACAGGAGGCCATGTCAATGTACGACAAATCCTGCGATGTGGCGTCTTAGATGAGAGTATATGTTTAGGTGCATACTCGGGAATGAGCTTGAGAACATAGTTAAACAAACCCAGTAGTCCCAGGGAAACCATAAAGACAACCCAGCCGGAAAAAGAATGCAAAAAACCCTCAGCTACCTGGTTACCCCAAAATTCAGCTAATATGCCGGTCCCGGCGATCCGCGAAATATTAGCCAGCATCGCCACGGGCACTGTAATGAGGACCAGCAGAATACGCTTCCAGATAACCTTCTGAAAAAAGAACGCGAAAAGGATTCCCAGACTCAAGAGCGGAAGGATGTAGCGTAGCCCATTGCAGGCTTCAACGACTTGCAACCTCATTGTTCCAAGGTCGATGACATTCCCCTCACAATAGGCACTTATTCCCAGGATGTTCAAAACACCGACAGCCCCAGCCGATGACATCAGTTGCAGAGGGAAAGTCAGGTTCCGGTATACAAAACCGGGAAGCGGTATCATAAGAAAAAGAAAGGCCAATGGAAAACGCAGGACCCGGACTACTTGTGAACCGCAGAGAAACCAAGTCAACCCAATGATAAAAAAGACCATAGAGACCCGGGTGGTAAATAGCTCGGCCCCAAGCTCACCCACTACAAATACTGCAATTGCGAAAAAAAGCACTGACAGTGCGCGCCAATCCGGCCGGATGTCCACACTGAGCAGTTCAGCACGCTTATGCCAGACCAGGTAGGCAGCAATTGGCACAATCAGGAGCCCGTGAGAGTAATCCTCGTTGTTAAGCCATTGGTGTACCAGTGATTGAATGATATCCCAGTAAGAAAAGACCAGGCCGGCAGGTACCAATATGGCTGCCATCCATGCTGGATTTTTATTCTTGGCTTTTTGCAATATACACTTTCTCCGTTATTATTGTACGAGCCCTTGCAATGTCTCTGCAATGTATGAGATCCCATCATCTGTCAAATTGTTGTAAAACGGCAGTGCTATACTGCGTTTTGCTACATGCTCTGTAATCGGGAAGTCTCCTGACTTGTAACCGAATTTCTTGACGTAAAAGGGTTGTAGGTGTATGGGCGTGAAGTAGTTGCTACAGCCAATATCCTTTTCCCGAAGCCCTTCCAGAACGGCATCTCTGTCTTTCTGAGAAAATTTATCGGCGAGACGGACCACATACACAAACCAACTTCGTTCCACCGCAGAGTCTGTGTAGGGCAGGTGAAGGCCATCTATGCCGGAAAGGGCTTCAGTATACATGTGAGCAACTTTCTTCCGCTTGGACAGGATCTCAACGATGCGGGAGATCTGAGCAATTCCCAGAGCACAGTTAATGTCGCTGATCCGATAATTATACCCCAGTCGTTCATGGGCAAGCCAGGCCCCAGATGTGCCACGGCCTTGATTTTTCATACTACGACACAGTTTTGCCACTTCTTGTGAATCCGTGACGATCATTCCGCCTTCGCCTGTAGTTATCTGTTTGTTTGGGTAAAAGGCAAACGTACCTGCAACACCTATTGATCCAGCCTTCCTCATTACGGCTTTACCTTTGTTATGATTATCGGCCATTGGCACAGCCGCGCCTAATGCCTCGCAGGCATCTTCAATCACCGACAAATTGTGCTGCCATGCGATCTCCATAATGGCCTGCATATTACATGGTTCTCCAAAAACGTGTACTGGAAGTATTCCTTTTACATCAGGACGATGTTCGAGACATTGAATGATTGCCTGCGCATCAATATTGTATGTTTTCTGATCAATATCAACAAAGACCGGAAGGACTTCCTCAAAAAGCAGACAGTTGGCTGAAGCGATGAAGCTAAAGGGCGTGGTGATCACAGCATCGCCCTTTTTTAATCCCAGTGCACGTACGACCAAATGTAGCGCACTGGTCCCACTGTTGACGGCTATAGCATGCCTGGAACCAATGTACCGGGTGAACTTTTCTTCAAACTCGGAAAGCTTTGGACCCAAACTCAGGTCGGGAGTACTCAGGACCTCCATAACTGCCGAGCGCTCCAAGTCAGTAATGTCAGGGTTAGATAGAGGTATTCTCATTGCCTTTTTACACTACAAGACTTAAACTTATACGGCAAATGAGATTCTCATTCTACGTAACCGTTCACACTCCCTGGCAGCCGACAGGCTTTTACAGGGTTTCAACCGCGGACAAGGTTGCACCAAAAAGCGTATTCTCAACGGATTGATGCTCTTCCGCTAATACTTTGATTTAGAAATATATTTTATTTTCAGGTAGTTACAAAATACTCTTTCAATCGCCTGTTTGTGTAATCACGTAGCTTAATTTGAGGGATACGGTCGCAAAATTCAACAAAAACTTTGTTGAAAATGAAAAAGTACAAGACATTCGCGAGGTTCTGAATTCAAATGACAGCCCGCATCGTTTTGGGAATACCCTGTTTTTTCAGTGATGGATTTAGTTGTTATATGCGAGCATTGATAGAATCCTACCACAAAATCAAGGTGTTCTCCAAAACAGGGAAGCCGG
>PQXE01000025.1:0-35948 GCA_003194495.1 Deltaproteobacteria bacterium | reverse complement strand
GACTTGGTTTATGGACAGGTGATTAAGGAAAGGAAAGGGAGTAGGATAATCGGAGTAACCTACCGCATCAAATGTGGAGCAAAACAATTGGCCCAACTGGGGCTTAAAATCAGCACCACCCTGTTGGAAAGGCTGAACCTGACTCTCCGTCAATCCTTGGCTCCATTAGCGCGAAAAACTCTTGGCTTCAGCAAGGAAAGAAAAAATCTCAGGAAACAGATTGTTTTCTTTCAAGCCTTTTATAATTTTGCTCGACCTCATATGAGTCTCCGGGAAAAGGTCTCTGAAACCACTAAACCCTTTGAACAAAGATGGGCCTCCAAAACTCCGGGCATGGCCGCAGAGCTTACTGACCATGTCTGGACGTTTAGAGAGCTATTAACCGTCAAATTAGCTCAGGCACCATAATCAAAGTATTAGCGGAAGAGCATCCAAAGAAGAATATCAAAGGATTCCATGAAATCATTGGCACGCCCGGCAGGATTCGAACCTGCGGCCTGCGGATTCGAAGTCCGGCGCTCTATCCATCTGAGCTACGGGCGCTGAGGTGAAAAGCTTTTCAAAGATAATATATCAGCGAGGTAATAACAAGATAACCGTTCACAGGTTCAGAGTTTACCGAAAATCTGAATCGTTGATTCGTGAGTTCTGATTAAAAAAGGTTAGCCCAATTTGAGCTAACCTTTTATTTTTATTGGTGCCGAGAGACGGAATCGAACCATCGACACGTGGATTTTCAGTCCACTGCTCTACCGACTGAGCTATCTCGGCTGAATTTCTCAAGCATTATGATGAACCTGTTTAGCTTTGTCAACCTCGGCATTGACTTTCGGCCATGTTACTTTGGTATCCTTCATCCGCTGATTTACACTTATTTCCAAAAAAAAAATGGATTATAGAATCGAATGCTGGATGCCGAAACTGGAAATTGGATAAAAACCGGATTAATCAGCTTGCGAGGCGGGCGGGAATGGAGAAGGCATGAGAATAAAACGAGGAAAGCATATATCATCCTTTCCTAAATTTGAGGATATTGGGGTATGGCAATTGGCCTGAGAGGTATTACAAAAACAATCATCAATCATCAATCCAATTGGGAGGAGGGATTATTAACTCGACTTTGGCCATTTTTAATTCATGGTTGTTGGGCTAACTTACTGAAATTATTATATCTAGCTTGAATTGGATCAAATCTACCCATAAAAAATCGGGGTATGAGTGCTTGTAATTCCCAAATCGTGGTAACTTCTCAATAAGTCCGGGCAATTTAAAAAATACTATGAAATCAACAAGTTGCAGGACGTAAAAATGAAGTTTTTTGCTTTGCAAATCACTTTGCACTATGCTGTCAAATAACGATATCCTGTGATATCAATAAGTTACTCATATTCACTATTTTTACAGAGTAACATTTGGGGCCCAATTTTCTGTACATAACCTATTGAAATCATTGACTGCCCGGACTTATTGAGAAGTTACAAATCGTGCAGCTAACTCCTTGATTTTTCCGGATTTATAATAATCGAAAAATGGCCAAAGTCGAGATTAATGCCTGTCATTTATTTTAATTTGACTAATTTCCGATAAAAAAATACATTAGAGTTATTCTAAATCCCAATTCTCTGCCCGCCGAAGATTTCCGGATGGGCAAGATACCGGAAACCCTGAATAGGACACGGGGAAACATGAAGCCTATACTGCGCCGCATTGTAATTGTACTTGTCTTTTTTGTTGTCGCGGCATTAATCCTTTTCTATGTCATGAGGGACAAGCCGGTTTCTGTGGTCGTCCAGGTCGTGGATAGCGGGCGCGTAGAGGCGACCGTGGCCAATACACGCTCCGGCACCGTCAAGGCCTGCCGGCGGGCCCGGCTTGCACCGGCCATTGGAGGACAAATCCACGAACTTTCGGTGCACGAGGGTGATCGGGTCGAAGCAGGCCAGGTATTGCTGGTGCTCTGGAATGAGGATCTGGAGGCCGAGGTGAAGCTGGCGGAGAGCGAAGGCGCAACAAGCCGAGCCAATGCCGAGGAGGCCTGTTTTCTGGCTGAAGAGGCGCAACGTGATGCCGACCGGTTGGTGAGGCTCCGTAAACAGGATCTGGTCTCGGAGGCGGACTTCGATAAGGCCGTCACCAATGCCAAGGCACGACGGGCTAACTGTGAAGCCGCCCGGGCAAGCGTTAAGATGAGCGCTGCACGCATTAAATTCGCCCGCGCGATGCTGGATCATACTATCCTGAAAGCACCGTTCGCAGGGATCGTTGCAGAGGTAAACGGCGAACTGGGCGAGTTTGTCACACCCTCGCCCACAGGTGTGGCTACGCTGCCTGCTGTGGATTTGATTGATACAAGCTGCGTTTATGTCTCCGCTCCCATAGACGAAGTAGATGCTACGTCCATCAGGACCGGAATGGAGGCGCGCATCACTTTGGATGCATTCCCAAAAACGAATTTTAAGGGTCTGGTCAGGCGCATCGCACCTTATGTGCTGGAGGTGGAAAAGCAAGCCCGGACCGTTGAGGTAGAGACGGTCTTTGCCGACCTGCCGGGCAATAAAAACCTTCTTCCGGGCTACAGCGCCGATGTGGAGATTGTCCTGGATTTGCTGGATGATGTGCTTCGAATACCGACCGAAGCTATTTTGGAAAGAAACAGGGTGCTTGTATGCCGACGGACTGATGGGCTGATAGAGGAACGTATGATCGAACAGGGGCTTTCCAACTGGCAGTTCACCGAGGTGTTGTCGGGCCTTGAGCCTGGAGATCTGGTCGTAACTTCAGTCGACCGGGAAGGCGTGAAGCCGGGTATCCGCGCCGAACCGGAATCCCTGCCCAAGGGAAAAACCGTTCAATGATCATAAATTTTCATGGAACGTAATGAGCCCTAAATGCCCCTGCAGGGCAATGCCATGCCATGCATCAGTTAACCTCCCGTGTCTTAAAAAATTCTATCTCCGGCCACTTTTCCATGCAGTAGTTGAGCTGCCATTCACTGGTTGTTAGAAAGGAAAGGCAGCCTTCAGTATCTCTTGCCAGGTTGGCCATATTTTTTTTCTCAAATTCAGCTATTTTTTTGCGATCATCACATCCGACCCAGCGTACCACATTAAAATTCACGGGTTCATATATGGCATCCACATCATATTCCGCCTTTAAACGGGCTGTGGTTACATCAAACTGGAGGACGCCAACGGTCCCCAGGATATAGTCTCTGCCTATAACAGGCATGAAAACCTGAACAGTTCCCTCCTCTGCAAGCTGGATCAATCCTTTCTTAAGGTGTTTGGCCTTTAACGGATTTTTCAAGTGCACACGCCTGAAATGCTCAGGTGCAAAATTGGGGATCCCTCTGAATTTCAAAGTTTCTTTTTCGGAAAATGTATCGCCGATTTTTATGGTTCCGTGGTTATAGATACCAATAATATCCCCTGGAAAAGCCTCCTCCACATTCTCCCTGTCCTGTGCCAAAAATATGGTTGCATTGGCAAATGTTACATTTTTCCCGATTCTGTGGTGAACGACTTTCATTCCTCTTGTAAATTTCCCTGAGCAGATCCTGACAAATGCAATCCTGTCCCGGTGAACAGGGTCCATATTGGCCTGTATTTTAAAAGCAAAGCCTGAAAATTCTTTTTCGTATGGCGAAACCTTACGGGAAACAGCCTGTCTCACACCTGGATGGGGAGCTAGTTCCACAAATGCATCCAGCATCTCTTTAACACCGAAATTATTAATAGCACTTCCGAAAAAGACCGGCGTCTGGCTTCCCTTTATAAAATGTCGGCGCTCAAAAGGATTGACGGCGCCTTCAATCAGCGCGATGTCTTCCCGCAGTTTAACGGCCTGCCCCTTTAAAAGTTCATCCAGAGCAGGATCAGACAAATCATTAATAACGATCCCCTTCTGCCCAAGGGTTTTCCTGCCTGGTTCAAAAATATGCAATTGTCTGTGAAAAAAATTATATACACCTTTAAAGCGCTTGCCCATACCGATAGGCCAGGAAAGCGGTGTACATTCGATCTGCAGTTTATCCTCAATATCATCAAGAATATCAAGAGGCGCCATGCCTTCACGATCAAGCTTGTTTATGAATGTAATGATCGGGGTATTGCGCATTCTGCAGATCTCCATGAGTTTTTTGGTCTGAGGTTCCACACCCTTTACGCTGTCAATTACCATCAGGGCGCTGTCGACGGCAGTCAACACCCTGTATGTATCTTCTGAAAAATCCTGGTGCCCCGGTGTGTCGAGCAGATTAATCTCAAAATCTCCGTAATTAAATTTCATTACAGAAGTTGTAACTGAAATACCTCTTTCCTTTTCAATCGACATCCAGTCACTGGTAGCATGTCTGGCAACTTTCCTTGCCTTAACAGCCCCAGCCTGCTGGATCGCCCCGCCAAAAAGGAGAAGCTTTTCCGTCAGCGTGGTTTTGCCTGCATCAGGATGGCTGATAATTCCAAATGTTCGTCTCCGGTTAATCTCTTTTTGATTAAAACTATCCATATGTTATCTTTGTTTACCCCTCAAAATGGCTATATAGTGTCTGAACGAAAAGTCCGTTTTCTTATGACAGGAGCCTCGGCGACGAAGCAATCTCCTTGCCATGAACAAGATTGCTTCGCTTCTCTCGCAATGACAGCAGCCCGACTTTATTGAGAAGTTACCATACCTCCACGGGATATTCTAATCACGTACATCCTTTATCAAGTCTTGGGCGAATCGATTTTGTTTATGTGAGAGGGAAGACAGCAGAAACCATTTTTACGCGAACAAGACATTTTTTAATTTTAGGGAATATCACGACACCGGTAGTCAGGCCTGAACATCTCGTAGCGTTGAAGGTTTTTGCCATGAAAAATGATCCGAATCGGGCGTTGCGGGAGATGGCCGATATCGAATATCTGCTCAGGCTGCCGGAAATTGAAACGGAAGAGGCTAAAAAGTACTTTGAAAAATACGGCCAGATGGACAGGTACTATGACATCATTGGTGAAAAAGGGAGGAAGCAAGGATCTTGACCTTGAAAATGATCTTTTGTTTTCTTCAAATGACCTTGCGTTTACGAAGAAGAACAATTCTCAAGATGCGCAGGACCTTGAGGGCTATCTTAATTTCTTAGATGATATTGATGCCTTTGAGTCGAAGAAGATTAAGACTGAATTTTACGAGGCTGAGTTTGAATTGTAGATTTGAGAATATGCCCCAACCTTTTTGTTTCACTATCAGAGTCGTGCCGGACCATATCCGATAACTCTTCTGCCGGTTTGTAAACATCCAACCCGTAAACTCGTTTCAATTCCCCCCCCCCCCAATTTCCAATTTTCAATTTCAAGTTTCAAGGCGCGATGAGTTGCCGACATCGGGCCTATATGTGGTGATGTCGGGAGGCATTTGACCCGATGTCCATTGTATTTTCCAGGGATGGAATCAATACTTTAATTAAGAAACGCGGCCGCTTTTCTAAAAAAATAAAGGAGGTATTGCGATGTTCAAACAAGAAAGCACCACAGAAAGCCACGGGATACATGGAGTATGGAAGCCCTGGCTGTTTGGCGTATTGGCAGTCGTGTGTTTGCTCCTTATGGGAATGCAGACCAAAATAATGGCGGACAATGGTAGTGCTGAAGAGGGGTTTATAGAGGTTGTGGATATCAACCTCCAGGCCAAATGTCCGTCAATGCAGGGATTGCCCGAAGATCTCAAGGACGTGAAGGGGTTTAATCATATCGCTCATGCGAAGGAGTATCTCAAGGGAAACTCTTCCTTTTCTGCTGTACAATATGATGGCAACTTCACCTGTGCAGCCTGCCATCCCGGGACCAGTTCCCAGGATGAAATTTCCATGGAGCCTGTCTGTGACAGGTTGTCAGGTGTGTTGGTCGTCGCAGGAGGTCCGAAGAATCTGAAAAAGTACTATCATGAAACCTGTCTAGGATGTCACAAGAATATGCACAAGGCCGGGAAGACAACCGGGCCGGTAAAGTGTAAGGGTTGTCATATTAAGTAATACCGACAACTCAACCGCCCGCTACGCTCAAGACGCAAAGTACGCCGAGAAAGACATTGTGATCGCCGGGTGTCGGCGAACACAATTGACTTCTTACACCACAAAAAAACTTTGCGCCTTGGCGATTAGCTCAAAATACCTTAATAAGGAGGTTATGCTATGAAAAAGCTTCATCTTGTTTTATTATTGTTGGTAACGTGTTTTGTATGGAATGTCATGTCATCAACCTGTGATGCCGCTCGCCAAAAAGGTAAGGTGGCGGCAGTGGTCAAAGAAGATACGGAGATATGTGAGGTACTGAAGGACCTTCTGCCTGATCGCGGAGAAGAGCCATGCGAAGCAAAAGGGCAAATCTCCAATTTGGTTTTGATACAAGGGACCTTGCCTGAGAAACTTGAGCCTGAACAGAGCATCATTCTGAAAGTGAAGGGCATGGGTAAGTTCATGGCAAAGGTTGTATTCCTTACTGAAAGTGATACTACTTTGAATGATATGGCCTCGGCATTAGTCAAGGAGGAAGGAAGTATCATATGGCGTAATGAAAAGGACGGTTTCTGTATATTGCTCAAAGCAGAAAAGGAGCTCTTGCCCTCTGTGGGAGATGAGGTCAGCCTGAAAGTCAAATCTGCCAGGAAAATGATAGAAGGCTGTTAAGCTAAGAATTGTTTAAAGTCCGGGGGCCCTTTTAGAGAAGCTTGTGTTTCCTGACAGGGCCCTTGCTTGCCGGGTTTATTGGGTTTATTGGGTTGTGGGTTACAGGGTTCGGGGTTTGTAGCCGTTGATTCGTGAGCCATGGATGGAGAAGGTATGAGAATAGAGCAAGGGGAGCATATGTCATACCTCCCTAAATTTGAGGATGTTGTGTATGGCAGTTGGCTCCGTGGTAGCTTGCAAGAGTAATCAACAATCATCAATCAACAATCATCAATCAAATATTTGTTTAATTTTTCAGGAGGTGTGATTATGAACATTCGTTTTTGGACTGTTTGCGGATTGGTTTTGATGATGCTGTCTGCCTGTGCCGCACCACAGACACGGACCCAGAAAGGCGGGGTTTACGGTGCTGCTGGAGGTGCTGCAGCCGGGGCAATCGTGGGCCAGGCCATAGGACATGATACCAAGGCAACTCTTGAGGGCGCTGCTATCGGGGCGGTAATAGGCGGTTTGGCCGGTGCGGGAGCCGGTCATTATATGGATAAACAGGAACAGGCCCTCCGGCAAGCCGTGGCGGCGTCCGAAGTAGCTGCTGTGCAACGGCAGGGAGATATCTTGTCTGTAACCCTCAAGAGTGATTTTCTTTTTGATGTGGATTCCAGTGTAGTGCATCCGGGAGCCTATTCTGAGATAGATCGTCTGGCCAGGGTGTTTACCCAGTATCCTGATACAAGGATCCGTATTGAAGGACATACTGACAGCACAGGCCCTGAAGAGTATAATCTGCATCTGTCTCAGAGGAGGGCCGAGGCTGTAAAACAGTTACTTGTTCCAAAGGTAGTCTATCCGGACAGGATTACAGCTATAGGCTATGGGGAAAGCAGGCCCAAGGCAGGGAATGACACTCCTTACGGCCGGCAGCTTAATCGAAGGGTCGAGATCTATGTTGAGCCCAGGCGGTAGGAGTTAAGAATTAAGAGTTAGGGATTATCAATTGTATTTTCTTCCAGGAGGGACATATGCGGGATACCTTGGCCGTGATTCTGGCTGGAGGAGTTGGAAGCAGGCTTAATGTCCTGGTGCGGCACAGGGCCAAGCCGGCTGTTCCCTTTGGCGGTATCTACAGGATAATTGACTTTGCCCTTTCAAATGTTATGAATTCAGGTCTTAATCAGGTGGCGGTGTTGACCCAATACAAGCCCCTTTCTCTTATGGAGCACATAGGGACCGGCGTTGCCTGGGATTTTACAGGCAGGACCAGGGGAGTCAAGATCCTGCCCCCACGTACAGGGGAGAAAGATTCAGACTGGTATAAGGGCACTGCTGATGCAATACGGCAGAATCTGGACTTTATAGAGGCCAGACCATCAAAGCAGGTCTTAATACTTTCAGGGGATCATGTCTATTACATGGATTACAAGGACATGGTTAAACACCACGAGGTTTCAGGCGCTAAGGTCACAGTGGCTATGATGACTGTTCCCCCGGAGCAGACGGACCAATTCGGAATAGGCATTCTGGATGAAAAAGGCCGGATTGTCGATTGGGAGGAAAAGCCTGAAAAGGCCCGGTCAAATCTGGCATCAATGGGGATTTATGTGTTTGATACCGAGTATCTGGTCGAGTCACTGAGGGCTATCAAGGACATGGACTTTGGCCACCATATCCTGCCCAGGGCCATGGAGGACGGGAAGTTGTTTGCTTACACTTTCCACGGATACTGGCGGGACGTTGGAACAGTGCCTGCATACTGGGAAGCCAACATGGATTTGCTCAGGCCGGAAAGTGGTTTAGAGCCCGAGACCTGGAGCATATGCACTAATGTTGAAAATGAGGGCCTGCTGTTTGACCGCCCACCGGCAAGGGTCCTACCCGGTGCTGAAGTAAAAAATTCAGCCATTACCAAAGGCTGTGTGATACGTGGGATAGTGAATGGGTCGGTTCTCTCGCCTGGAGTGGTGGTGGAATCCGGTGCAAAGGTCATTGATTCCGTACTTATGCATAATACATGGGTGGGTAGCGGAGCTTTTTTAAACAAAGTTGTGACTGACAAGGAGGTCACAGTCGGCCCTGACTCCAACATCGGACTGGGGAATATTGATGTGGCAAATCGTCTCTATCCCGAGCACCTTTCTGCCGGCATAACCCTGATCGGAAAATGGGCCTCTGTCCCTAAAGGGGCAAAAGTCGGCACAAATTGTATTATTGCCCAAGGGGTCACGAATAACATGTGGCCGGAGGATTTATTACTCCCTGACGGGGAGACTCTGGAGTAACAGTTTACACTCCCTGGCAGCCGACAGGCTTTTGCAGGGTTTCAACCGCGGACAGATTGCACCAAAAGGTGTATTCTCAACGGATTATGCTTTGAAACCCGAAAAAGGCTGTCGGCTGTCAAGGGGGAAGTGAATAATTATACACTGGATGGTATAAGTAAATGATTTTTCAGGAAATTATAACAAATCTTAATAAATACTGGCAGGAACAGGGGTGCATATTGCTTCAGCCATATGATATGGAGGTAGGGGCGGGGACCTTTCATCCGGCCACTTTTCTTCTATCCCTGGGACCTGAGCCTTGGAGTGTTGCATACGTACAGCCCTCGCGGCGTCCCACAGACGGCCGTTATGGTGAGAATCCCAACCGCCTGCAGCACTATTACCAGTATCAGGTAATACTCAAGCCTTCACCTGATAATATACAGGACTTGTATCTTCACAGCCTGGCAAATTTTAATCTGGACCTGGCAGAACATGATATACGTTTTGTGGAGGATGACTGGGAGTCACCAACCCTTGGGGCCTGGGGTCTTGGTTGGGAGGTCTGGCTTGATGGTATGGAGATTACCCAGTTTACGTATTTCCAGCAGGTCGGCGGGGTTGATGTAAATCCAATATCCGTTGAGATTACCTACGGCATGGAACGGATCGCCATGTATCTTCAGGGAATAGATAATGTCTATGACCTCAAATGGAATGACCAGGTGAGATACGGTGCCATACATCATAGGGACGAGGTGGAGTTCTCTCGCTATAATTTTGAGGCTGCGGACGTGGACACCTTGAAGCAACTGTTTTTACTCCACTACAAAGAGGGGTTGAGATTGCTGGAGCAAGGGCTTGTGCTTCCGGCCTATGACCAGTGTCTTAAGTGCTCTCACTACTTTAATCTCCTGGATGCCAGAAGTGCCATAAGTGTGTCGGAGAGGACTGCATATATAGGCCGCGTCCGTGACCTCGCACGGGGAGTTGCCGGGAGATACACAGCTCTTGAAGAGGGAGGTGGCAAGGCGTGAACACCAGGAACCTTCTTTTGGAAATCGGAACTGAAGAGATCCCCGCAGGTTTTATCCCAGGGGCACTGGATGACCTGGCCCGGCTGGCTGGAAAACATCTGGACCGTGAGCATTTGACATATGAAGATGTCTCAACCATAGGGACTCCCAGGCGTTTGGTCCTTTTTGCCAAGAATTTGCCGGACCGGCAACCTGATAGAGAAGAAATTATTACAGGCCCGCCTGCAAAAGTCGCTTTTTCATCTGACGGAAAGCCTACAAAGGCAGGAGAGGGATTTGCGCGTAGTCATGGGATCAGTGTTGAAGATCTGCAGGTGGAAGATACTGAAAAGGGACTTTATATAGTGCTGCGCAGGATAGTCCCCGGCAGAGAGACGATTGAGCTTTTAAGCAAACTCCTTCCCCTGATCATAACCGCAATTCCATTCCCAAAGACCATGCGGTGGGGTACGGAGGATCTGCGCTTTGCAAGGCCTGTTCGCTGGCTTATTGCCCTCTACGGAAAAGATGTGGTTCCTTTCAGCCTTGCTGGGGTCGAGACTGGTTCTGAAAGCCGTGGACACCGGTTCATGGCCCCTGAGGCGATCAGGGTGCCATCAAATCCGGAGGGCTATGTAAAGGCCCTTGAAGGGGTCTTTGTGCTGGCTGATCCCTCAGTCAGGAGAAACAGACTCCTTGAAGATGCCCGGAATGCCACGGCATCGGTTAGCGGCAACATCCTTTCCGACGATAAACTTGTGGATATTAATACCTATCTTACCGAGTTTCCATCTGCGGTATGCGGCTCTTTTGATAAACGCTTTTTGGCTCTTCCCCGGGATGTGTTAATAACCTGCATGAGGGAGCACCAGAAGTATTTCGCCGTTGTGGATTATAAGGGTGATCTTAGGCCGCACTTTGTGGCTATTAACAATACGCGCTCACCAAGGCCCGGGCTTGTATGCGAGGGCCATGAAAGGGTGCTCAGGGCGAGGCTCAGTGATGCGGATTTTTTCTTTAAGGAGGATCTGAAACGACCTCTGGAGGCCTTTGTTGCTGATCTCTCAGGGATGATTTTCCATCAGAGTCTTGGGACCGTGCTTGACAAAATTCACAGGGTAAAGGCCCTTGCTCATTACCTGGCCGAACAGGTGGCCCGGGATAAGGTGAAAGAGGTTGAGAGGGCAGCCTGGCTCTGCAAAGCAGACCTTTTAACAGAGATGGTAGGGGAATTTCCAAGCCTCCAGGGCATAATCGGGAGAGAATACGCCCTTTTATCCGGTGAAAGCCAAGAGGTGGCAAATGCCATAGAAGAACACTATATGCCGGTCCGCTCAGGAGGGGAGCTTCCTGAGAGTCTCCCAGGGGCACTGCTCAGTATTGCGGACAAGATGGATACTATCTGCGGGACTATTGCCATCGGACTGAAGCCTTCCGGCACTGCTGATCCCTATGGTCTGAGGAGGCAGGCCCTCGGCATCCTCCATATAGTGGAAGAAAGATCCATGTCTTTGTCCTTGAAGGCACTGATCGCAGAGGCATCGCACCGGCTTGAGAATCAGCTTTCAGAGGTATCGAAAGAGCTTATCACTGATGTCATCACTTTTTTCAAACGCCGCTTTTCCTATGATCTCACTGCCAAGGGAATGGACCATGATGTCGTAGAGGCGGCCACCAGGGTGGAGTTTGATGATGTGAAGGACTGTATTTTGAGGGCAAAGGCCTTGGCGGCTGTCCGTTCGAGGCCGGAATTTGAGCCCCTCAGCACTGCCTTTAAGCGGATAATGAACATACTTAAGGGCTTTGAAGGCGGGACAGTGAATCCTCTACTGCTTGAAGCAGATGAGGAAAAGGCTCTTTATGAGGTATATCTTTCCGTAGAAAAAAAAGTTGGTGTTTCCCTTAAAAGCCGAGAGTATGAGCAGGCCCTGGTTACCCTGTTGTCTCTCAAGCCTCAAGTGGACAGCTTCTTTGACCATGTGATGGTCATGACAAAGGACATAGATGTAAGGGCCAATCGGCTGGCACTCCTCTGGAACATAGCCTGTCTTTTTCTCAGAATTGGTGACCTTTCAGCCATAGTTGTATCAGGGTAGAAATAGCACCCCTTTACTCACCGCTGATAAATTGTTCTATCATTTGGAACGCCTCACTGTCGGTAAACTGGCGAGGAGGATGTTTACAGAAATAGGCTGACGGCGCATAAAGAGCGCCGCCCTGACCTCTGTTTAAAGCCAGTTTTGTGCAGCGGATAGCATCAATGGCCACACCGGCCGAGTTGGGTGAATCCTCAACGGAAAGGCGAAGTTCAAGGTTCATGGACACATCACCAAAGAGTTTGCCTTCCATGCGAATGAAACAGATCTTGTTGTCTTTTTGCCAGGCTACGTGATCACTCGGGCCAATATGGATATTTTCATCATTCAGACGTTTGGCAGCCACTGCCTGAACAGCCTCTGTCTTGGATACTCTTTTCGAGATTAAGCGTTTGCGGCTGAGCATATTAAGAAAATCAGTGTTGCCACCGGTATTGAGCTGATATGTACGTTCCAGCTTAACGCCTCGCTTCTTGAACAGATCGGTCAGTACGCGGTGAATTATGGTAGCACCCATCTGGGACTTGATGTCGTCACCGATGACAGGAATATTTTTTTCCTCGAAGCGTTTCGCCCACTCCGGATCACTTGCGATGAAAATAGGAATGTTATTGATAAAAGCAATCCCTGCATCCAGCGCACATTCAGCATAAAAACGCGTGGCTTCTTCGGAGCCCACAGGAAGATAGTTCAGGAGAATCTCAGCGCCGGACTCCTTGATTACCTTGACGACTTCTTCTTTAGTTGTTTCAGGTTTGTCGGCCAGGACGAAAGTGAATTTATCGTCATAATTTCTCATGTGGTCTGCAACACCGTCCAGAATCCTGCCCATCCGAACAGTAACTCCTGATCGGGGGAGATTCGGATAGATGGCCTTTGTGCAGTTAGGTTCGGCAAAGACAGCTTCATGCATATCCTTTCCAACCTTGCGTTTGTCAACGTCGTATGTCGCAACGACCTCTATGTCTCCGGGCTTATATCCCTCAATTTCCCAATGCATCAGGCCGATAACATCTTCTGAGCTTTTGCCACGATAATAGTGAATTCCCTGAATCAGGGAACTTGCGCAGTTACCAATTCCAACAATAACAATTTTGATCACAGCTTAGTCATCTCCTTACGTTGGTTGAAAATGCAAGAGACTGTCTGCAAGTAGGTTTACAGTTCCAGATTGCCCTAAATTTAATACCACTTTTCAGATGTAAATAAAAGTACTGGTTACGATCTAAGCTGATTTTTTTATTATAGAATATTTGCCGTCCTTCACGACAAGCCAAACGTAGTTTACATTTTGTCGATCTTGTGTTTTGGCAGTGAAATTTGAAATTGGGAAAAATACAAAGATGTAAATGCGTTACCTGATTTCCAATTTCGCCATCGGCATTCAATTCGACAATACACGCTTTTTCGAAAAAAGTGTAAACTGGTGAATGAAGGATGCCAATTATTTTCAGACTTTGCAAATGTGCTTGCAAAGGCCGTGAGCCATGTTTATGTTGCAAATGTTGCAGGAGCCACCTAACAATTTTTTTCCTTGGGATTTTTCCTTAAGGATTTCCAAAGGTCGTCCGATGGCGATATTAGTAAATAATGTTTTCATTCCCTGAGTATTTTGTGCTTTTAACCGTGCTTGTACCTTGTCCTTGAAAGACATTCTGCAGACAGCCGGTGGGTAAAGGACTGGTATTTTACTGATATAAAGAGGACAATATGTCATCTATAATAAGTTCGTTTGCACTCCTTACCATAGCTGTGGCCTTTGTGTTTCTTGTAATTTATCTTGTCAGGTTGTCAAAGAGTGTCCAGGACACGCTGGAAGGTTTAGACGAGGCCTTATTCAAAAGCCAAGCTGCTGTTGACGATATATTGGCTCAGTTTAATCCTGTAGTTTCTAAATTGTCAGAACTGGAGGATACGGCTCAGGGTACATTGAGCGAGATCAATCAGCGTCTGTCCTTGATAGAAAATGAGTTAACGCCTCTTCTTGAAGAATTTAGGAATACTGCCAAGGCCTATCAGGACCTTGGAAGGACTTTCGAGAAGGATCTTCCCCTGATTTTGGATAACGTTCATCAAATTACCGGGGATATCCAGGAGATGACCGGTGATATTAAGGTCAAGGTTCAGCAGACACAGGATTTCTTCGAGGCTGCTCGTGAGACAGGCGAGACCGTCCGGGTTGCAACAGACATTGCCAGGTCGGGGTTTTCCGGATTAGCTGTGCAGGTGGCAAGTATAGCCACAGGCATCAAGACGTCTTTGGAATTTCTTTCTGAGAATCTTAGACTTAAAGGAGGTAGCAAAAAATGAGCAACGGTGAAGGTCGCTATTCCGCAGGTTGTGTGGCCATAGCATTCTTAATGGGGGGTGCTGTCGGGGCCGGTTTGGCCACGTTACTTACTCCTAGAACAGGTCCTGAAGTTAGAGATCGGATAAGGGAGCAGGCCTATGCGGCCCGTGGTGAGGCCCATAGGGTAGCAGATGAGGTCCGTGACAAAGCCGGTGATCTCCTTGATAAGAGCAAGGACATGATCGATCAAAAAAAGGCTGTTTTGGAATCTGCTTATGAAGCAGGTAAAGAGGCCATGGCGCGGGAGAAAGAACGCCTTGTTGCCCGCATGAAGTCTGAAAAGGGTGAAGAGGGTGAAGAAACATCCTCAGAAGAGAAGGAAGATGCTTAAGGTTGAGCGATTAGCTGTTAGCGATTAGCTAATCGCTAACAGCTAAAGGCTAACAGCTATTCTTTACATCCCCACACCCTTTGCCCATCCAAGCTTTTCTCTTAAAATGGTGAAGTAGTCCCTGAGCGGGGACTTTATGAGTTTCAGGTGTCCCTTGGCCTTTTGCATTTCGACCCGGTCCCCTTCATTGAGTTCCCGGCTTACCTGGCCATCTATTATTAAACTGATCTTTTCCGTGGCATTTTTGAGCTGTATCGACATCTTCATCTGACCCGGCAGTATAAGGGGACGCGCATTCAGGGCGAATGGGCATATTGGGGTTAATATAAGGGCCTCGATGCCAGGGTGCAGAATAGGGCCGCCGGCAGAGAGGTTATACGCAGTGGATCCGGTTGCAGTGGAGATGATCAGGCCATCACCACGGTATGTGGTAAGGAATGAGCCGTCGGCCCAGGTTGGAAGTGTAATAATTTTACCCAGAGGGCCTTTGCTGATCACTGCTTCATTGAGTGCATGGTAAGTTGGGCCTGGACTATCAGACGCTTTTAACGTAACCGAGAGTATTGCTCGCCTGTCCAGCTCGAGAGTTCCTGATATCAGGGAATCCAGGGCCTGTTCCATCTCGTCCATGTGGATCTCGGTAAGGAACCCCAGGCCCCCCAGGTTTATGCCGAGCAGGGGAATTCCGAGCTGATAGGCCTCTCCTGCTACATGAAGCAGTGTGCCGTCTCCACCCAGCACTACTATAGCCTCGGCTTGAGGATCTACCTGCCCTTCAGTGACAGAGACCCCGCGTTTTCGGAAAAGCTTTTCCATGGCCTCTCCGATCCTCTTTGGGATTTCGGTCTTGTGCCTGACAATGAGGCTGATGTGTTTGAACATAAAGTCTGTTTATGGGCCTACTCTTACGAGTATGTAGTCTTCCGAATTCATAAATTTTTTGGCTACATTAAGTACTTGATCTGCAGTTACCGCATCTATTTTCCGAACATATTCCGATACGAAATTATATCCTAGGCCATAGAGTTCATTTAAGGCCATGTCCATGGCCTGGGCCCTGTTGGTTTGAAGGCCTATCTCATGGGTCCCGATAAGCCATTTTTTGGCCCTTTCCAACTCATCATCAGTCACAGGTGTCCCTGTTGCCCTGTAAATTTCCCGCCACAGGCCCTTTAAGGCTCTGTCCTTTTTTTCAGGCGCGCAGGCAATGTAGAAGGCAAAGGACCCATAATCCAGGCCCAGCCCCAGGAATGAGGTCACGGAATACGCCAGACTTTCTTTGTCCCTGAGATCAATGAACAGGCGGCCGCCCTGACCTGAAAATACTGCATTCAGTGTTTGAAGGGCATAGCGGTCAGGGTTATTGAAAGTGGTCCCTGGGAAACCAAGCACAATATGCACTTGTTGTTTTTTCTTTTTTAGGGTCAGAATTCTGGGTGAAATCAGAGGGTCTGGTTCAGGAGGTGTGGAAAGGACCGATTTTGTTTCCACCGACCAGGCGCCAAGCATGGTCTCAATGCTCGAGATGATTTCTTCAGTATGAATATCTCCCACTATGGAGAGTACTCCCCTGTCAGGTATTACAAAATTCCGATAGGTCTCAAGCAGCTCTTTTGAACAGATGGTTTTGATAACAGATGCCTTGCCCAACGGGTCCATGCCATATGGATGGGGCGAGAAAAGCAGGCGACGGAATTCCCTTACTGCAACTCCGGGCAGATAATCATCCTGACGCTTAAGCTGTGCCAGTATTAAGGAACGGAGTTTTTTTGTTTCTTCAGGTGGGAAGGTGGGAGTGAGCAGGACCTCAGTAAAGAGGGCAAGGCCTTTATCCAGATTTTGACTCAAAAAGCGGCCTTGAAGCCCAAGGGTGTTCTGACCTGAAAAGCCGTTGATACTACCACCCAGGCCCTCTATCAGTTCAGCAATACCCTGGGCGCTGTGGGCTTCGGTCCCTTTTGTCCAGGCCTTTGCGAGGAAGTTGAAGAGACCGTCGGTTTTTTCACTTTCGTATCTCACTCCTCCCGGGAACACCAGTGTTGCAGCAACCGTAGGCACTCCCGGGGCCTCTTGGACAAGGACCGTGAGGCCGTTGGAAAGGCTAAACCTCTTGACAGGGCGGATAAGATCGCTGCCATCCGACTCTATTCCCTTGGCCAGGAGTTCCGCTTCCTGGACCATTACGCCCAGTTCCCGGCTCGTAAGCTCAGGCAGGCGATCCTCAGGCATTACCATGACCACATTGATGTTTTCCTGTCTGAAAATCTGTCCGGCAACCTGCCGGACATCCTGGGCCGTCACCTCCCTGACCTTCTCAAGATAGAGTTTTTCTGCATGAGGGTCCTTTGAAAGGGTCTCAAAGACACCGAGCTCTCTTGCTTCTCCTTCCATGGTCTCCTGGCTGTAAACAAAATCCGTTTCTACCTGGACTTTAGCGCGCTCCAGCTCTTCCTCAATGATTCCCTCATTTTCCAGACGGAAGATTTCATGGAATATCTGTGTTAATGCTTCCTGGGTCTTTTCCGGGTCCAGAGAGGCGGTGATCTCGAATAGCCCTGGTCCTGCCGGTGTAAACGCTGCTGCATCAATGTTATGGACTATCTGTAAACGATTTCGTAGAGACGAGGTAAGCCTTGAGCTTTCCCCTTTTCCAAGCAGGGCAGCTAGAACGTCCAGGGTAGGTACATCAGGGTCATTGAAGTTGGGCAGCCCTGAAAACGCTACAGCCAGGTAGCCTTCCTGAATTTCCATTGCCTCCATGGCGATCCTCGGGGTGTCCTGCCGCGGCTCTGATGGATAGGTGAATTCTTGAGACTCTTCTTTTGTTGCTGATCCAAAGGTGTTCTGGATACCGGCCAGGGCCTGAGATACCCCGACGTCTCCAACAACAACAACGGTAATTTGTGAGGGCCGATATCTTCTTTCCATATATGTCAGGATGTTTTTGCGTCCAAAAGATTCGACCGTTTCAGGATAGCCGATTACAGGGAATCCATATGGGTGTGCCTTATATGCCGTCTCCATTAATAAGCTGGAAAGTCTTGACCTTGGCCTGTCGTCTCTCATCCTTATTTCTTCAAGCACCACTTTTTTCTCTCGGTCTAATTCATCGGGATCAAATGATGAGTGAAATACCGCGTCGGAAAGTACATCCAGGGCATTGTCCAGGAACTGTTTCGGGACCACGCAGTGGTAGACTGTATAATCAAGAGATGTGTAAGCATTAATGGACCCTCCGACAGATTCTATTTCTTTTGCCACTTCTCCAGGTCCTCTTTTTTCAGTGCCCTTGAAGATCATGTGTTCGATCAAGTGGGTAATGCCTCTCTCCCCTTCGGTTTCGTAAACACTGCCTGCTTGAACCCAAACCTGTATGGCCACAACCGGCGCCCGGTGGTTTTCTTTTACAATGGCAGTAAGTCCGTTAGAGAGCCTGGTCTTGTTCAGCCCTGGAATAAGTTCCCTTGCCAAAGAGCCAAAGGGCATGAAGAGGAGAAGGGAAAAGGCGATCAGCAGGCACAGGGTAATTGTTTTGCTGGTTATGAGCATGTCATGTTCTCCTTGGAGGATGCTTTTATTTCAATATTTAAATCAACAAGATAGCTTGGTCTTTAGGGTGAATAGCTATTCACTGAAAGCTTGACACAGTAAATGAAGTTTGGTACAGACCAAATGGTTATTAAATTTTTACTTTTGGATGCGATTTACTCTTTTTTATCGCCTTTTTTCTGTGATGCAAGCTTTTTAGACATTATTTGATTATAAAAAAGATGCAATGAGTTTATTTTTACGATAATGTGCGATATCATGGTGATCAAAATACGTAGGCTCGGCACATGTGCGCTGATGTCTTAAAAATCTTTATAAATTATATAAAATAAAAGAGGAGGAATTATGAGCAAGATTGCCCCAGACGGCCTAACAGTAGCCCATACTTTGGATGCCAAAGGACTTAGTTGCCCAATGCCCATCCTGAAGGTAAAAAAGGAGATAGGCAAGGTTAATTCAGGAGAGATTCTTGAGGTACTTGGTACGGACCCGGGTACCCGTAATGATATCCCCGGATGGTGTGAGCGTACCGGTCATGAGTACCTCGGAGAGAAGGAAGACGCCGGTTTTTTACGTTTCTACATAAAGAAGGGTTAATACTTAGCCTCTCGGCCGGGCCATGCAAGCAATTGAGGGGCTTTGTGCCCTCTGGTTTCAATTGTTTATGGCTGGCCTACAAATATCACATGGAGGATAATGCAGATGTCTGCTGATCCGAACAAACTTGGAATTTTTGTGACTTCTCCCCAGAACATGAGGCATGTTTTGGGTGTGACACAGGCTGCCGTACGGGCAGGGATGAAGGCCGCGGTATTCTTTTCCTTTAAGTCGGTCCATCTGACCAAGACCCCTGAATTTGCGAAACTTGCCACTCTCTGCGATGTCCAAGACCTGGTTATCTGCGCTGCCAGTTATCAATGCGAAGGTTATGACGTTGAGGACGTGCCGAAGGGAATAACCGGCAGGCAGATGGGGACCCAGGCCTATCACGGTGTTTTATTGGAAGAGTGCGGCAAATACCTGGTACTGTAGATCACGGTACTGTAGATTAAGGAGATACTGATCATGTCATTCACAATGTATTTTCTACTGCCCAACCGTTCGTATGCCGGAGACGGTACACGTTCCACACTGGGACAATCGGTTGAAAACCATTTTGCATTTGCTGTGTACATGTATGGGGAATACCCCCCGTTCAATGAGTACAATGTAGGCAACGTTGAATGGATTCGGGATATGGAGGGTGATGTATTTAATTTGGGCGGAGATCCACCTGATGTAGAGGACCTGGAGTTGACACCCATCACCATAGAGGAGCTTGGGGAGCGTATGCGTGATGCGGATTTTATCATTCCATACGGCCTGCCGAAAGCAAGCTCTCCGGCACCGGATACCTGCGGTTAGCAGTATAAGAGGAGCACGTAATGAGCGACGAAAAAATGAAAATATTGCAAGTCTATCGTTCCGAGCCTACTGATGACGTCAAAAAACTGGTTGAGATACTCAATCGTGACAGGGACGCCAAAGAGTTCAGTCTTTACATTGGTGATCCCAATTATGACATTCTGGTTCAGATGATTCGTGAGGCGGATAAGACAGTCAGTTGGTGGTAAATTAAAAATATACCTAATATTAAAAGTCCCTGCCAGCAGATGCCGACAGGGGCTTTTTTGTAAATAAACAATTCTTAATCAACTTTTAATTCAAAATTCAACCTTTAGAATTCAAAATAGTGTATGAACAGCCTTTCCGTTCAGGCACTATTTAGCACCTTCAGCAATTTCTTCAATATCCTTAAGATAACTCGTGCTCAAGTTTTCAAACATTGTGATTACTCTTTTCAATAAATCTTCCTTTTCCGCCTCATCCGGCTCTTTATTATTTACAGAGCAAAAGCTGGCTTTATTCCCATAATCGCCGCGGATCAGTCGCGAGCACGTAGGCAAGCTTGCTTGCCTGCGCGCGCAGTCGACTGCATTCGCTGGTTGTGAGGCGCGGAGCGCCTCGCAGCCGGCGGATGGCAATCCGCGGCGATTGTCGAGGACGCGCAGCGTCCTCGACAATAAGCAGATAAAATGTTTGAGACGATAATCATGGTCATCAAGCGTTGATCGGTCATCTTTGCCTCCTTATGTTTTGTAAAGTTAATAAGAAATCGCTTTTTTGCGATTTGGACCAAAGCGGTATTTTCAATCACCTCATACTATATTTTGTAGATCTTCTTGAGCTCCCTGTCAACGGTGTATCGTGAAAAAATAGGCATGGCCTCAATCTTACATCCATGGGTGATTTTTTTGTATCAATCTGTTGCACCTTTGAGCATTCCGCTTTCAGGTTATCCAGCAACATTCGAGTCGTTGGCATGAGTGCCTTGAATTTTCGACCAGCAATGTGATAAACTAATAAATAATTTCATTGGTGACCATTCATCTGTGGATCTCTGACAGGTTAATATAACATGGGAAGGGACTACTTACTTCTTCTTCATCCTCAAAGAGCTCAAAAAGACATCTGATCAATGGTTATTATTAATTACCCGTCCGGCAGTCGGCAGCATCTTTTCATTCTGTTGGCTCTGATCTTGTCATTGTTGAATAGTTGTGCACTGCAACCCGGCCCTGTTTGTGTAAAGCATGGAAAAATCTATGGCAGGACAAGCGGAATCTTTCGAAGCCAGTGGGATGATTACTATGAGCGCGCTCTTTCCTATATGGAAGGGGAGTGTTATCAGGAGGCCCTTTGTGACCTGAATGAAGCTTTAAAACAGAGGTTCAGGGATCAGTGGATGGCACGAACCTATGGGATTCATTTCATTGATTACTTTCCCCACCGGGAAAAAGGCCTGATTCATTATCTGACGGGTGATTATGATGCTGCCAGGTCAGAACTGGAGCTTTCCCTGCAACATGAGCCATCTGCAAAAGCCTTTTTCTACCTCGACAGAGTCCGCAACCGCATAATGGAGCAGGATAAACAGGTTGTATCCATTCCGCACCTTACAGTAAGACTCCCATCTGGAGGATACGATGAAATATGGACCAGAGATGACCCTGTTACTTTTTCGGGAACAGCAGAAGACGAACAATATATCTCGGAGATTGTCCTGGCAGGAAGACCTGTTTTCATAGAGGTCTCTGCGAAGCGTGTGGAGTTCATAGAGGATTTAAAGCTGACTCAGGGCAGACACGAGATCAATATAACGGCCCGAAACCTTTTGGGCGGTACTGCAAAACGTAAGATCAGCATACATGTTGACAGAACAGGCCCACTTATCATTCTGGAAAAGTTCGATCCGGGTGTTGGTATACAGGGATATATTTATGACGAATCCGGCGTAAGCTCTCTTATTGTGGATGGAGAACCGGCGTTTGTTCCAGAGGGAAAGGAAGTGGCTTTCAGCGTATCCATAAGGCCTGGTATAAAAGGCATGACCATTCTGGCCATGGATAGACTCGGGAATCAGACGCAGGCCTCAGTAAATGCAGGCATATCGGCCCTTAGCCCATATCCGCTGCTGATGGCACAGAACCTGGTGGACGCCGCAATATATGCTGTACAAGCCTCTCCGGCCCTTCCTAGTTTTAAAGGCATTCAGAGACCTGAAATTACGCTGAGTGGATGGCGGGATGAAGAGACTGCCTTCCTGGAAAGGGTATATATTGACGGACAGGTAAGAGGTCAAAGCAATATAGAAGAGCTGACCATAAACAACACGCTGGTTCACCAGCGGGCAGGCCGCATCATATCCTTCAATTACCTCATTGCGCTGAAAGAAGGGAAAAATACGATCAGAATCAGGGCCAGGGATGAGTCCGGCAACACAAGCATAAAAGAGATCTTCATTACACGGCGCATTCCCAGGGTATTTCAACTGGAACAGCGCTACAGCCTTGCCATGTATCCTTTTGACAATACATATCTGACCGCTGAGCCCGGACTGTTCCAGTATCTTTTCTTAAGGGACCTTGCAGACCGGAATCGCTTTCAGATTATGGTACGGAAAAAATTAAAAAAGATCCTGCGCGAACAGAAACTTGACCTTGGCAGCAAATCCCCGCCTCAGGAAGTAAAACCACCCCTTTCCACACTTTTAGGAACTATTTACGAAACAAGAAACGGGATTGAGATTGTGACACGCCTTATTGATAATAAAACGTCCAAGATACTGGCCATCAAGGATGTCTACAGCGACTCCAAAGATCATTCTGCATTAAAGTCCCTTGCAGGCAAGCTGGCTGAAAAATTCCACAGGGAGTTTCCCCTGATAGATGCCATGATCACAAAAATCACAGGGGAAAAACTTATTGCTGAGCTTGGAAAAGGGAAAGCAAACATGGGATGGCCGCTAATCGTTTATCGTGAAGACGAGCCACGACGCAATCCTGTCACAGGCAGGATGCTGGGATCTGATACAAGAATTATCGGAGATGCCTGTATTGATCAGTTGATGAAGGGAAAATGCGGGGCCACACTTGCAAGTGATCAAAAACTGGAAATCAGAACAGGAGACAGATTGATAACTCAATGAAGAGACTCTCTCCTGAAGAAGAACGGCAGCTCCTTCATGAATGCATAGTCTGTGGCAGAAAGGATAAAGTGATTCAACAGTACTGGAACCTGGTTCATTATACTGTTCGGAAGACATTGACCATTAAAGATGTCCCCTTTACTGAAGATGATATAGGAGATCTCAGGAATGAGGTATTTGTCAAGCTTTTTGACAAGGGATGCCGGCGATTGAGGCAGTATAGAGAAGAACTCGGCCATGGTCTTGCAGGATGGATCGCCTTGATTGCCAACCGGACCGTGCTGAATTATCTCAGGAAAAAAGGTTTTAACAGCCTGTCAAGGAAAAACACCAGGGTTCCGATTGAAGAAATACTTGACCTGAAGAATGAAAAGAACAGTTTAGAAGTCATGGAAGAGAGGCGTCTCATTCAAGATGCCATGGAAAAACTCCCTTCACGAGACCGGTTGGTTTTAAAGCTCCATTATTATCATGGGCTATCTTTGCCAGAGGTTGCTTTTCTTATCCATACAAGTGTCGGCGCCGTCTATACCATCAAGTCCAGGGCGATCGAACGATTAAGAGCGCAGATCAACGGCAACTATACCTCTGAACGGTTACGAAAAAATATTGTATGAAAACTCTGTTTTGTGTGTATTAATTAAAAAGGGGCTGATCATGAAATCACCGTGTATGGAGATAGATGTGCTTGCCGGATATATCGAGGGCCGTCTTTCGGATCAAGACAGGGACCGGATTGAGGAGCATCTATCAAAGTGTGATACATGCCTGGAGGAGTTTGTGATTGCAAACACCCTTCTTAAGGACCATGATTTGATCGAATGTGAGCCGGTATCGGAAGAGGTTGCCCTGTCTGCCTTGAAAGGCTTGAGCATTCCAAAAGAATTAAAGAAATTCTATGCATGGATCACAAAGGTATTAGTCCCTGATTCAGCAGGGCAACCTGCCTTTGCCATTGTCCGGAAGTCAGATGCAGCATCATCCATGGATTATATCAGCATTAAAAAGGATCTAAATGATCTGCAGGTAGAGATATATTTTGAAAAGACAGAAGATGATAAAGCCGACATCCGGGTCAGGGTGCTCAAAGACAATATAAGCGCAAGGAATGTCAGGCTCACTTTAATAAGGCAGGGAGGAGTGATTGTATCACGTCTTTTAAAGGAAAATTATGTGTTCTTTGAGGAACTTCCCTTTGGCTCTTATCGCTTTGTTGTTGAACAGGATGCACTGGAAAAGGGGGAGTACCTCTTTAAAATCAACGAGGCAGGTCTCAATGAAGAATAAGATGGCCCGGACTCTCTGTCTTGAGGCCACCCTGGACAAAGGCCGTCTTAAGATCAGCATCCACAAACCGGATGATGTGATCTGGTCCTATGAGGATATTGCAGCCCCTATGGACAGGATCGAGACACGCTGCCGCAAAATGATAGAGACCTTGAACAGAGCCACCGGAGAGGGCTCTGCCGGTTATTCTGATGTATTGACAAAGCTCAAGGCAGTGGGCCGGATGTTGTGCGACGAGTTGTTAACGCCGGACATAAAGGAAGATATTAGAAAGACCGGCGCTCATTACCTTATCTTGAAGCTCGATGATCACCTGGTTCATATTCCGTGGGAGTTGCTCTGTATCGGAGAGGAGTTTCTCTGCCAGCGTTTCAATATGGGCCGGCTGGTCAAGACCCGGCAAAAAATCGCCCAGAGCAGTAATCGGGTCCTGACAAGACCGTTGAAGATGTGGATATTGGCCAATCCAGGGGGTGATCTGGCCGGCGCCGGCCTGGAAGGGCTTGAGATTTGCCGGTGCATGGACCGGATGAATCAGGAAGAGACTGTTGTTGACGCTTCTCTTGATTCTGATGTCACACACGATGAAATCAGAGAGGACATAAGGAACTATGATTTTGTCCACTTTGCAGGCCATGCTGATTATAATTCGCAAAACCCGGGAGAAAGCGGGTGGAAACTGCCTGGTGGTAATCTTACTTCCCGTGACATCCATAAAATGGCCGGCGGCTCGGCAATGCCGGCTCTTGTTTTTTCCAATGCATGTCAATCCGCCCGCACAGAGGCGTGGAAATGGAAAAAAGATGTCAAGGATGACTCCTTCGGGCTGGCCAATGCCTTTATGCTTGCAGGTGTAAGACATTACGTGGGGACCTTCTGGGAGATAACGGATGAGCCAGGCAGTCGTTTTGCCCTTGAATTTTACGAACATCTGCTTTCCGGCAGAACAGTCGGCGAATCCGTGAGACTCTCCAGGGCGGCGTTGATACAGGAATACGGCCCTGATTTCATAGGCTGGGCAAGTTACCTCCTGTATGGAGACCCAACATCCGGTTACTTTGATCAAAAAGAAAAGACCAAAGAACCGGAAAAGCCGGAACTTGCGACCAGCCCGAATCCGGCAAAAGACCATACAAGGGGAAAATGGTTCGGCTCTTCTGAGAACACAGCGAAATCAACAAAAAAGCGCGATTGGCTGGCCCCATGCCTGGCGATCCTCGGATTATTTTTTCTTGTGATTACAGGCTATTACATATACAAGCCTGATTTTTCCAGGCCCCCTGTAGATTCTGAGACCCTCAAAATCCTGCAAGCTCAGGCCAGTAAAAAACGAGAGCGGATAGACCAATTGTTCAAGGAGTTGGAGCTGATTGCAGCATCGCCTGAGGCCTTGGCTTATGATGAGGTGCCCTCTGATGACTGGACTTCCGGGCCCTTAACCCTGGCAATGGATTTTGATTCACAAAGATGCTTCCTGCACCGGGGAAAAGAAAAGCTCATTGCCTCGGTCATTGAGACCCAGATACTTGAACACACCCGGGTTACACTGCTGGAGCGAATATCACTCGATATAATACTGGAAGAGCTAAAGCGGGCCAATTCCAAATTGGTGGCCCCGAAGAACAGGTTGCTGCCGGACCTGCTGACTGCAAAGCTTATCCTCTTTCTCGAAGTGGACCTTTCCGAATCCCGGCCTTTTATCTTAATGCATCTGGCAGATACAAAAAAAGGGAGCGTTGTTGACGTTCTGATTGAGCCATTGGAGACCGATCAACCTGTATTAGCCCAGAAAGAAAGATTATCCAAAAACCTTTTAGAAAAGCTGAACAATCTCTATCCGCTCAGGGGCAGGATTTCAGGAGTAACAGGCAAAGAGGTCAGGCTCAATATTGGAAGTGAGGCAGGTATCAAAATTGGTCAGCGGTTCAGGGTCACAGATAAAGATTTAACCCTGGAAGTCGTCTCCATCCAACCGGACACAAGCACTGCCAGAGCGGAAAAGGAAGAGCTGACCCTTGAAAAAGGATGGCGGGTGGAGGCGATCTGAAATTGAGCGATTAGCCTTTAGCGGTTAGCTATTAGTTTAATGATTACAGGATCTTTTGCTATTACAAACTTAGGTATTAGCTGTTAGCGATTAGCTGTTAGCGGTTAATTTGCTGCTGTTTTCCAAATAGGTTACTAACACCTAAAAGCTAAATGCTAATAGCTGTTCATCACGGATTACCACACTAATCCGTGATGAACCATTTTTCAAAGCTAAACGCTAATGGCTAACAGCTAATCGCTCAACTTAGGTATTAATGACAAATAACCATCCGGAGTAATGACTATGATAGACAAATCTCAATATGAAAAACGTATCTTAGGTGAAATAAGATCATTGCCGGAAGAGGCTCTGCCTAAAATAGCTCGATTGCTTTCGTTGATCAGAGAGGAATTTGTAACCCCGGAATCAAGATTTCCATTAGGTGAAGAAGACACAAGTCATGAGAAAACAAGAAATTTGCTTTCTACTTCTAAAGGCAATTGGGCAGCGGATGTTATTGCGGACAGGGAAGACAGAGTATGAAAGTCATTTATTTCTGTGATACTTCAGCGATTATAAAATTGTACCATGCCGAGATTGGTACGGATTACATGGAATCGATTTTTGGTGATAACCAATGTGCAATTATGATCTCTGAGTTGACGCTTGTGGAATTTGATTCATCTGTATCGAAGAAAGTTAGGACTGGCGATATAACAGAGTCTGCAAAAAATGAGGCAATAAAAAATTTTAAAAAGGATTGCCGAGACAGATTTCTCGTTAATCCCCTGGATTCAAGAATAATAAGAAGTGCCAGAAAGATTATCAACAAGCATGGAAATAAGCACTCCATTAGAACACTCGATGCGTTACAATTGGGATCATGTCTCGTGGAAGAACAGGAGGGGCTGCATTTTGTATGCGCCGACTCGCGTTTAAACAAGATTTGCAAATTAGAAGGGATATTCGCCGCGGATCAGTCGCGAGCACGTAGGCAAGCTTGCTTGCCTGCGCGCGCAGTCGACTGCATTCGCTGGTTGTGAGGCGCGGAGCGCCTCGCAGCCGGCGGATGGCAATCCGCGGCGATTGTCGAGGACGCGCAGCGTCCTCGACAACAACAATTAACCCGGAAACAACCAATGACGCAAAGCATGACAACTAAACTGACTCCGTCCTCCAAATCCATTCCACGTGAATGGTTACACGAAAAGAGCATGCTGTTAACTAAGTTTACGAAAAAAGTTCATTTGTATACCATCTTGACAACTGGCACGGTTCTTTCTTGATTTTACGACATATCTCTATCGCCACATACAAAGAGAAATATATTTGAAAATCAATATCTTATAGTCTTTCATCCGCAACAGCATCCCTCTTTTTTCACTTGGCACAATGCTTGCGAAATAGACTTTTCAGCAAAACAAATCAAAAAATCAAACAACAAGTGAAATTAGCGGCCCTTCGGGAGGGCTTTTAGCTGTTAAGCTATTGAGCTGCTCGACTTATGTTATCTTATTAGTTATGAGCTATCAGCTATCAGCTTATTTCTAGCTTCCTGCCAAGGAGATGTAACAATGCAAAGGTACTTCTTGACTTTGTGTTTCTTCATTCTGCTTTGGCCTCTCCAGTTCAATTTCGCCTTTGCAGCCATGTCTATCGAAATCGCATCATCTCCCAACCCTATCGGCTCAGGAGCAAGAGCACTCGGCATGGGCGGCGCGTTTATTGCCGTGGCCGACGACGCTACTGCAGCTTCCTGGAACCCTGGTGGCCTTATTCAATTGAAAAAGCCGGAGATATCCGTTGTGGGTAACTGGTTTCATCGAACGGAAGATAACAAGTTTGGAGATAATCCCGAAGCCAGCGGGTCGCAGAGTGTCTCCGAACAGGACCTCAACTACCTCAGCATGGCCTATCCGTTTACTCTCTTCAATCGAAACATGATCGTTTCACTGAACTATCAACACCTCTATGATTTCATACGGGAGCGGAAATTTCTATTCAGGCTTACAGATGAGCTTGACTTTGGCACTAAATTGATTGTAGAGGGAAATCAGCATTACAAAGAGAAAGGGAGCCTTTCAGCTCTTGGTCTTGCCTATTGCATCCAGATTATTCCACAGCTCTCTTTTGGTTTTACGCTAAATCTCTGGGATGATGATATAAGCAATAACGAATGGGAGGAAAACTACCACGCCACAGGCTTAAAAACCATGAAAACAGCTTCGGGTTCCGTTATGTTTGAACGTCCTTTCCAATATGACCGTATGGTTAAGTATTCGCTCAGCGGTTTTAATGCCAATGTAGGCATTTTATGGCGTGCTACTGATAAGTTAACAGTTGGTCTGGTCTTTAAGTCGCCCTTTACAGCAGATCTAAAATATAAAAGCGTGGGTAAAATCATTAGAAATGTCGAGGAAAACCAAAGTATCGATATAACTCAAGACGAGGAAAATCAAAAACTGGATATGCCCATGTCATACGGTGTTGGACTCTCTTACCGATTTTCAGATAAGTTCACCATAGCGGCAGATATCTATAGGACCGAATGGCAGGATTTTATCCTCACGGATGCGGATGGCAAAGAGACATCTCCTGTAACCGGGAAGTCAATACATGAATCGGACATCGATCCCACATATCAAGTTAGACTTGGAGCAGAGTATCTGTTTTTTAATCGAAAACCGCGCTATGTCATTCCTCTCAGGGCCGGCGTATTTTATGACCCTGCCCCGGCCGAGGGGAGTCCTGATGATTATTATGGTTTCAGCCTTGGTTCTGGTATTGCAATCGGCAGGTATATATTTGATGTCGCCTTTCAGTACCGGTTTGGCAATGATGTAGGCGGCTCTTCACTGATTCAATCTTATGATAATTTTTCCCAGGATGTGGATGAATATATGGTTTATTCCTCATTAATTATTCACTTTTGAAAATCTCGGCCAGAATCTTTCTTACGCTCTCTGAGTCTCTGCGGTGAGAAAAAATGTTGCATAAAATCTAATTGTACAGGTTGAATTTTCTACATGTAAGAAAAAACACATTCCTGTGTATTATTATGGTGAAGGGGTTCAAAGTTGAAACCGTTAACTTAGAAAATGACAGGAGGTAATTTACCATGAAAAAAATGACAATGGTGCTTATTGGTTGCTTTATTTGTCTGTTATTGGCTGTGTTGAATTCAGGTTATGCAGAAGACAAATGCCTAGGACTAGCAGGAGACGTCAAACCGGATTTTTGTGTTCTTTCTCCGAAAGATACCAGCAAGATATTATATTTATATGGTAGTCCCCCTTTGGCTTTGATGTGGCTTGATCCTGAATTTGGCTTTACCGAGGGCGAGATCTATCAGGTGTTGATCTGGGATAATGATAATGTTGAAAAATCGGAACCAATTTGTAGACACTACATATCTAATAGCACCATCTGGGTCGTGACTTCATGGATTGCAGAGGAAATAGGCATTGAGCCGGGAAAAACTTATCATTGGAAAGTGAAAAAGTTCAGTAAAACTGAAAATTGTATAATATCTACGGATATAGGCTCATTTGTGTGTGAAAGTCGACACCCTGGAGAATACCTTTCGGGAGGAGGGGGGCCTGGTTTTCTGACTGGTAATGTGTATAATGACAACGGCGCTGAATTAGTGGTGGTCCACTGGGATGATAATAGTGGTCATCATTCTGTAGATATTCCTGTTATTTATGGAAGCTGTTATGGAGTATATTCTGACGCATTTTGGCCAGGATGGTACACCGCATGTGCGGGAGAGGAATGTAGCGAGCCTTTCGAGATTGAACATGAAAATCACGTCAAACCTGTTTATTTTGGGAATTATGATCCGTAATGCAGGTCCGGCAGCCAGTGCATATTACAGCCAATGGAGCCGTCTCCTAATTTCCGAGATGTGCTTGATTTCAGACACGAATGAAAAGACAAACGTTAAACCTGATGCTCCGCCCGTTCTGCAGGTGGAGCATCTCTGAAAACTCTGGCACGATCATCATTCCAACCAGAATATGTTAATGGACAAAGGCCCATAAGGCCGTCTCCAGCACAAGACCACAGGGGCATATATGCTATGCCCCTGTGGTCTTATTAGCGCCAGCAAAGATTTTCTCCCAGCACGGCCCCATCGTTTTTCCAGAGCCACCTCCCCCTTTTGCCTAATAGTGCTCGTCTCTGATTGAATAAAGATTTCCCTCAAAGACACATCTCTATCCATCATTCTGAACCTTTTGTCTCATCCTGACATCTGTTCCTGCTTTGCCTCCTGATATTTTTCTGACTGACGTGTAAGAAAAAGGGTCTTCTTGTGTATTATTTTAATAGAGAAATGCCAAGGCCGATATGGACAGGAATATAGAGTCGGAAAAAAGCTTTTTTATATCAAAACAGTTAGAGTTATCAGAAATGATTACACGCAACAGGCTAATGACATGTTTTATTGTGCTGTTTTTGCTATGTGGCCTATTCCCTAAGACGGCCCTGGCGGAAGACCCCTTACCGAACCGTCCGTACATTTTCGAGAAAGTGCTTGGACAGCCGGATAAGAAAAACACAATGGTCAACAGAATTAGTCCCAGTTCAGCGTTTCATGCGGGGGGTGTACATGTGGATCGCGATTCTGATCCGAACAGGTATGGTATGGGGGACGTTGTTACATTATGAATGTTATGCCAGATATTCGCCTATAATTTCTGGCTTGTCAAGGATTTTCTTTCCCCTCTCTCGGCAATCGCTCACTCCCCTGCCGCTTATTCTTAAGCTGCGTGCAACATTATCCCCACTATAACCCAATTCATCTACCGCCAAATAACATACCACTCCCCTCGCTTGACTGAGGTAGCGCTTCCGGCTCTTGGAAACCAAATCCTTGACTCTAATCTCAAATTTGGCGCAGACCCTGGAAATTAGTTCATCCAGTGAAATATTGAATTTCGCTGTTTGATCCAGGACTTCGTTAGCATCTTTCATAACATTAGAAACAAAATCTCCGCTTCCCAGAATTCTTTCATCAGATAGTTCTCTTTCTTCTCTCTTGCGTCGCAATAGAGCTCTTTTGTCCCCGCCGGCACTCCGGACCAATCCACCACCCTGTAATTCAGGCCGACTCCCCTGATCAACTCCTTGTTTTACGAAATGACGGTATCTTCGGCGGGCTTCCCTTAGCTTATCCCCAAACTGGAGAAGCACTTCTTCGATTGTTTTCTCTGCCATGTATTTCTCTGGTTTTTCTTGTTTGTTTTTTGAAGAAGGATAGGGGACAAGGGAATTCTTTCTCTTTCCCATTATAGCGCTATGACCGGTCCATGGATATTTATCGAGTTCTTTCAGGTCTTTTACCAGGCCCGCTCTCAAAGGATTGAGGTGAATATAGCGAATTAGTTCTAAGAGATAAGGATCTTCCTCACAGACAATTGATTTGTAGCGGTTCTGGAAAAGGTGGCCGCTCCTTTTATGGCGTTTGTTGAAGGTGACCGCGTAGCCTGTCATAAGGCGACGCATGACCTTGCTGAGTGGCGTAAGACCAGTGCAAAGCAGGAGATGAAAATGGTTTGGGATTAAGGCCCAGGCATAGCATTGGGTTTGAGTTTCCTCAAGAATTAAGGCCAGCCGCGTAAGGAAATTTTCCCTATCGTGATCGTCCTTGAATATTTTTCTTCGTTCAATGCCTCTGGCAATAACATGTTGTAAAAGCCCAGGGGCATCAAGTCTGGCTTGGCGAGGCATGGCTTAGCTCATAGTTAATGGTATTGAACTGAAGGTTAGCGACGGGTATCAAGATAGTTGTCACCTGAAAATCAACGGGATGCCATAATGGGGAGGTACCTTTTGGCTTGATTGGCTTCCCAGTTGCATGAATTATACATAACGCTGTTTCTGAGTGAACTTCCAATGGTCACACCCTGTTCAATCCATTTTTCAGCTATCGTCGGCATGATCTCACCTTCTGTAAACGGGAATGCTCCTTCCGGCGCATATCCTCTTCGTCAACCTTGTCTGTCCCACGGGAGAGATAGCTCAGGACCATCTATCCCGGTTTTCCTGGCCTTCAACTCCCCCAAGAGCTCCAATATAAAGGGGGCAATCTATACTTGGCTTTCGTCCGACTTCCCTCATGCCTCTTACCATGCCGTCTCAATTTTATACTGCTTAAACAGTGCATCCTTTGTAATAACTGTCAAATGTTCTGTATAGGCCTGGGCAATGAGCAGGCGGTCAAACGGATCGTTGTGGTAAGGTGGTAATTGCCCAACCCGCAATGTATGTTCAAGATGAATCGGCAAAACGTCCATATAGCTTTTTTCCAGGCGTTTGGGAATATAACTGTCAGGAGGAAAAGGCAGCTTTATCCTGTTGAGAGCATATTTGATTGTAATCTCCCAGGCGCTGACCACTGAAAAGAAGATTTCATTGTTTCCGTCTTCTATCAATTGAAAGGCCCGTTGCCCTAGTTTATCCGGGTCAATATGCCACCACAACCAGCAATGCGTATCAAGCAGGTATCCTTGTTGTGCCATTTTTTTATTTATTCAAAGTAAGTTTTTAAGTCTTTTGGCAGAGGCGCGTCAAAATCTTCAGCAATCCATGCGTTACCTCGGTCAATACCGGCGACACGTTTGTGGATTTGTCGTTTGATAGGGACAAGTTTTGCAACAGGCTTACCTGATTTTGCAATGATGATTTCCTCGCCACTGCTGACTCTGAGTAACAGACGTGAAAATTGTGTTTTGGCTTCATGTGTGTTGATGGTTGGCATTCTCATTGTCCTCCACATAAATCTATCTCAGCCATGACAACTTTAAACCAAGTCGACGACTAAGTCAATTAAGTCTGGGGGACGGGACGTCCTTTCATATTTACGTTATTGTCACCTTTATTCCAAGTCCCCAATTATTGTCCGTTCTAAGGAACGTCCTCGACTACATTGAACACCGATTTTCACGGCAAAGAAAATGGGGGACATCCTATGTTCCCCCTGTCAAGCAAAAAAATTTCTTTTTTAAAAACAGCTAGTTGAAGATTTGTGTGTCTATATGGCGCAGGTTCCCCCTTAAGCCTGTAACAGCTCCTGCAAAAGGTCCGGCGAAACTCTCACCTATAGCGAATTCTGAATCTAATCGAACCGCGCAGTTAAATTTAAGGTTAGACGACATTTATTTGGTACCACTTGTCACTTTTTCTCTTTTTTATCAGTCCGTTGGGAGTTTTTTGATTGTCATTTTTTGCTGAATATCAAGATTTTGTCGAAAAATGAACCAAAATTGCCGATTTCTGTATCCAATTGTAATTACAAACTATTTGACATACGCCCCACAGGTTGAGGGGAAAGTTTAACTGGAAAACTGGGGGACGTTGTTGACTGAGTTGAATTAATCTTTCATTGTCCTGTTAAGGGCTTTGGAGATAGCAGACTTGGAAACTCCCACTTGGCGGGCTACTTCCGCCAGCGGAATTCCAAAATTCTCTACCAATTGATGTACTATCTGCGCCCTAACCTGAGAAATGCGCCTTCGACGACTACCCATCCGCAGCTCATGTGAATTGATATTTTCTTCTTCGCATACTCGCTCAATGACCTCGCCAATTTGTTGCCTGCCTTTGTTGCCTGCTAGCTGATATTTTAGTCTTTCATCTGCCTCGTTAAGAATCCGGTCTACAAAATCTCCGGTCCCTAATATCCGTTCATCAGTGAGCACCTGCTGATTATTTCTCAGGATAGACAACACCTGTGACCAACCTCCAAGAGAACGAATCAAACCACCGCCTATTAACTCCGGACGTCTCCCGTGAGAAATGCCCTCTTTAACGTATTGACGGATAGTCTTTCTTGGCCTGCACCTCTTTGTCACCAAACCAGGACAAAACGTATTCACGATCCTGCCAGCTATGTTTAATTCTGGCTCAACCGTAATTTGTGTGATGCCCAAACCCGTCAACCGTAATCAATGTGGTGAATAAAATCAACCAGTTACGCGAAACATTGCTAATATATCAACGGTTTAACAAGAGTATAAAGAGTAAAAAAATGTCAATATTTAATGTTGGCATAACTACCTGTAAAACAATGAATAATTGATAAAAAAAGGACGATTTACCACACCAGTTCCGGTTGACCCTTAATTCTCCCCATTAATACAGAATGACCACACCAGCGATACCTCTCGAGTTCAGACATGTTCTTTACCAGCTTGACTCTGAGAGGATTCAGGTGAATGTATCGCACAAGCTCTCGAAAATAAGAATCCTCATCACAGACTATTGACTTGTAGCGGTTCTGGAAAAGATGACCGTGGCGATGATGACGGCGGTTATATGTGATTGCATAGCCAGTAAGAAACCGGCGCATAAACTTCGACAGACCACACAGCCCACTCCGTAAAAGAATATGGGCGTGGTTGGTCATCAATGCCCAAGCATAGATAACAGTGTCGGTCTCAGAGGCAATCTGTCCCATCCTAGAGACGAAATTGTCTCGATCTGCTCGATCATCAACGATTTTGCGCTTTTCTATTCCCCTGACAATGACATGATGAATGTCCCAGGGGCATCAAGCCTTGCCTGCCTTGGCATAACCCCTCCTCATAATTATTTATTCTCAATTCCTTATCACACTTATTCAACTCAGTCAACAACGTCCCATATTTTCCTCAAGGTGGTCAGTCTCTCTTGCCTGAGGGCCTCTGACTCGTGGAGGATCCAGCTTTCTTTGTTTATCCCATTATAATAGGTGTATCCTAATTGCCTTGAACGGAGAATCCTTCCAAACGTACATCTCTATTCAGCGTTTCAACCCTTGTTCAGTCCTGACATCCCTCCTGTCTCGATAATTTTTGGTAACTGTTCACCTTTGCCCAACAATGCCTATCTCCGAATTGAATAAAGATGCCCCCAAAGTCACATCTCGATCCATTCTATCCATGATTCTCATTCTGAATCCTTATGTCCTATCCTGACACCTGCTCCTGTTTTCCCTCCTAATAATTTTTTTAAAACGAGATGTAAGAAAAAAGCTTTCCCTGTGTATTCTTATTCACAGAGTGAAGAAACTCATTTGGCCGGAAGCCAGGAGGAGCTATACGTGTCCAAACAGTCACCCATAAACATCTACCTATCTGACAGAAGTAATGAAGAAAGGGAAGGACCCATTGGTGTGTATGGAAAAATCAATGCGCGAGAAAGGAGGTGAGTCATGAGAGAGCTGGACGGATAAAGTTAAAAGCAAGTCCAGCTCCACACGCGCTGGGGAACCGGATTGATTCTCCAAGATAGCCTGCTAACTTATTGAACAGAAAGGAGAATAAAGCTATGTACAGGATGATGGTATTTGGTTTCATGGTCTGCCTGGTCTGCTGGATGGCAGCCGATGTCAAGACCGCAAGATGCGATGAGATTGCCGAGCTCACTGAGTACAAGGAGTACGTTGCGGAGCTCGTCGAGGTAGACCCGGAGACTCTGGTAAGGTGCAACACATATGCCTTTCCAAGGGGCTGCTACCGGTTTAAATTGTTTTATGAGAACAGTGTTGCCGAGGACGTCAACGAGTTCGGTTGGACCAAGTGGCCCTATTGCCGGAAAGAGGCTGAACTTCTGGAGGTCAAAGCAGGTCAGCCGGTCCATGAGGTTGGTGAGCAGTCCGATATGCCTTATCCGCCGCCGGTTTGCGCCTGTGGCGGGTTCAATCGCCGCGGATCAGTCGCGAGCACGTAGGCAAGCTTGCTTGCCTGCGCGCGCAGTCGACTGCATTCGCTGGTTGTGAGGCGCGGAGCGCCTCGCAGCCGGCGGATGGCAATCCGCGGCGATTGTCGAGGACGCGCAGCGTCCTCGACAACAAGT
>PQXE01000147.1 GCA_003194495.1 Deltaproteobacteria bacterium | reverse complement strand
TGCGCTCTTTATCCGTGAGGCGAACGATATGCTTTTTCTCCATAGCGATTCCTCCATGTATTGCAACATCATGGAGGAATGTGCGTCACAGCGCAACCCTAATTTCTAAGCTTGACAGAGCACTAGAAATTAGAAATTGGGAAAAACACAAGAATGTAGATGCGTTACCTAATTTCAAATTTCCAGTTTCAACATAGGCATTCAATTCGATAATATACGTTTTTTCAAAAAAAGTGTAAACTGGTGAATGAAGGATGCCAGGTTTTCCTTTAATTCTTCTAATGTCTCACCTTGCATGTGAGAATGTTCACAGATTGTAATTTCTTCACTCTGATTCTGCCGATTCGTCATCTTGTGCAAGTTCTTTTTCAAGTTGCTCCAAGGGTGGAAGAATGGCGAGAATCTCATTTCTGAACCTCTTGATCTCCTCCAATTCACTTAGAAAATCGTAAAGCAGACCATAATCTATAGACCAGTAAGCATGCGCGATGACATTTCTAAGACCGGCAAGCTCATCCAGCTTTCCGGCAAGCCCTGGATCCAAAATTCCAAGCGTCACCAATTCGCTGAAACATTCTCTATAGGTTCCTGGAACACTGCCGGCTTTTTTGGCAACGACATGAAAACACATATCAATACAGACCATGGCCAAGCGATAAAAGAGATTTTCCATGGCAAAGCGGTCCCTGGAGGAGAGAACCTGTGCCTTGTCCAGCTCGGATATTGCCTTAAGCTCGCGAAGTGCGTCATCAAGGATGCCTATAAATTTCAGCAATTTGTCCTTATTGATTATGGAAGCGCTCTTCATAAAACCTCTCTATCCTGGGCCTGAAGTCCATTTCATCTATCCAGGCACAGAAACGGAAATTATCCCAAAGCTCCTCGTCTTCCAAAAGAACGGGATATCCCTGCCTGGCAATCCCGGCACTTAAAGGTATGTTAGGGACATCAATTGAGACCACATCAAAGGGATATCCTGTCTCTTTTTCCAGAAGCTGGGCCAGGTACAGCAGATCCGCAGGGGTTGCCGGCCTTTTATCCCGCAACGCCACGCAGATGTCTATGTCCCTGAAGGGTTTATCATCCAGGAAAGATCCGAACAAGATAGCAAGAACACAGCCTTTGCTTCGCAGCAAGGATGAGATCCTTGTAATCAAGGCCTGTTTTTCAGATGGGGCCAGGGGTGGAGACGGCCTTTTTATGTGATCTGTTATCAACTCAAATACTCCGCCTGAAACGAGATTATCCTCTACTGTTTCTTGCGTGGCCGGATATTCAACCTATTTTTAGCACATGTTACCATGCTTTAAACGTAACCGTTCACGGGATTACAACGCCCCGTTTTACCGCACCTACCGAACGATCCTATACCTCCCCAACCCGAAACTACTCCCTTTCCCTACATGCACATATTGTCGAGGACGCTGCGCGTCCTCGACAATCGCCGCGGATTGCCATCCGCCGGCTGCGAGGCGCTCCGCGCCTCACAACCAGCGAATGCAGTCGACTGCGCGCGCAGGCAAGCAAGCTTGCCTAC
>PQXE01000146.1 GCA_003194495.1 Deltaproteobacteria bacterium | reverse complement strand
TCATATATCAACGTTAATCTTCTTAGATATATAGCAGTAAAAATTTTTTTCCAAATCAGCACATTCAGAAAGTTACGTTATTTACGATAGTTAAGATACGTGAGGGGGGGGGAGTGAATGGTTACCTTGGAGTCTTTGTGGTGTTGCTCTTCTCTGAAGTTCCATCTCACAGGCAAATGGCCGCTTTGGCAATAACCGGGGTCTTTCTGGCAGTGGTATTGGCCTGGATGCTTGTGCCAACCCTTGCAACAAGAAAACCCCGGATTTCAAAAGAAGAACATTTAAAGCCCAACCTCCGGTATTCAAAATCAAAGCTCATACTATGGGGGCTGTTGCTTTTCGCCGGTGCTTTGGTCTGGTCCAGGTTGCACTATAACGGAAACCTTCAGACACTGGACATGGTTACTCCAAAGATAAAAGCAGACGAGGCCCATTTTCGCGCTACATGGGGACCCGCGGGAGATGAGGCATTTATCCTGGCTTCAGGAACCACCCTGTCACAGGCCCTGGATCGAAACGACCGAGTCTATGATGAACTTCAGCGTCATTCCATATCAGGTCTGCGAAGTATTTCTCCCATTCTTCCCGGACCATGCCTGCAGGAACACAATATAACAAACTGGAATGTTTTTTGGGAAAAACAGCGCGCCGGCGTTGAAAAGGAAATTGACCGAATTGGAACAGAACTGGGGTTTATCTCCGGGGCCTTTTCACCCTTTTTTGAATGGTTATCTGCAAAGCCTGTTATCCTGGATCCAAGTGTTCTGATTTCCGGACCGCTTTCACCATTGATATGTTCCATGCTGCGTCTGCCGGATGAGCACGGCATAAAAAATCAGGACAATAATGGGCATGAGATACTGATAACTACAATTGCCCCGGACACCCCCGACACTTGGCCTGTGCTTAAAAAACTGCAAGGACAAATTCCCGGAGTTGCGGTCCTTTCCAATTCCAAATGGCGTTCTAATATAGAGACACTCGTGCGCCATGACGTAACCAGGCTTTCTATTGCCGCGGGCATACTCATAGTATGCCTGATGTGGTTTTTCTTTCAAAGGCCTATGCCTGTGCTTGCGGCATTGGCCCCTGTGCTTTCCGCCCTGTCATCCATGGCCGTATTCAATTACCTGTGCAACAAAGACATCAACCTTATGCACATTCTCATCGGGATCATGGTAATAGGCATCAGCGTGGACTACGGCATCTTTGTAGTATGCGCCTTCCAGAGGGCGATTTCCAAAACCACGTTTTTTGCCGTGAGCATGTGCGCTGTCAGCACCCTCTCAGGTTTCGGGGTATTGACCCTGGCAGAGCATCCGGCCCTCCACACACTGGGAGCTACAGTGCTTGCCGGGATCGGAGCAGCCTGGCCGACCGCACTATGGATTACACCGGTGATTTTGAAAAGGTGGAAGGTGGAAGCCTGAGTAGTTACCATGCTTCGTTGGATCCTGTTCATATTAATAATTCAGTTTATCTCAGGATGCGATATTAGATGCTCTTCCGCTATTACTTTGATTTAGAAATATTTTTATTTTCAGATAGTTACAAACCGGTCCCTCAAGCGCCTATTTGCGTAATCACGTAGCTTAGCTTGAGGGATATGGTCGCAAAATTC
>PQXE01000024.1 GCA_003194495.1 Deltaproteobacteria bacterium | reverse complement strand
CACAGCAAACCGCAACGCAAGGATTGCCTCCCGACCAGGGAAGTAGCTCGAAAACTCCTGGACAAAGGTTTTGCCCTTTTTGGAATCGAAGGTCTGGACCCGCAGGGTAAAATCCGAGAGTGGCTCAGTGTACGCTTTGGCCCGGAAGCCATTTGCCAGGGATTTGCGATCTTTGGCACCAAAAGGGATAAAGGACTCTTGCGTAACAACATGGCCCACCGCTACCTGGTAAAGGTGATTCAGAATTGCCAGCATGAGATCGATCTTCGTCGCCAGGAAGAGCTGTTACGGGAATTTGCCGAGACCGAGCAAAATGCCTGGCTCCAGGATCTGATACCGGACTATGAACTCCTGAAGGCCGAGTGCGATGGCTCCAGTCCCGAAAAGGATCTCGACTTTCGTGTTAGTGAGAATGCCGTATTCGGCTGCCTGTTTTTACAACGGGCCTTCTGGGAAAACAAACTGAAGGCATTGCTGAAGAATCGACGTGACCGAATCGCTGCCGTCTGCAAGCATGTACGGCGTCTATTTGAAGCCACTTGGGAAGACCGTTTTCAACTGATAAGCAAATTAATCGCCTGGGAATATCAGATTAGCGTATGAGCCCGGGAACAGTTGCCGGGGATAAATAAATATCCAGTCAACCAGACAACGGACAGTAGTTTGAGAAAATATATTATGGGTGTTCAGAGTAATTCAATCTGATTTGTCCATAGTCTTGGCTCCTTCTGATGGTCAGTTGGAGTCAGACAATTCGAGGATAGACTGAAACTCTTTTGTATCTCTCAGTGTCAGGAATTTGTTGATGAAAGTGTTTGACAAGGACAATTACCATTGTCTGATGGATTTACTTATCAAAAGGGCGCAAGTTACTACAGAAAAATTAAACCACAGGAGTAGGCTGTGTATAATCGGCTTCCAGATGCAGAGACTGAATTCAATTATTATGGAGGACAAAAAGGCTGATGAAAACATAGCCTATATAACTATAGTCGATATGGCGGGGAAATGCCTGGCCGGTACTGAGAAAGGGTTTGGTGACACCACGAAGTTCGATAATGAGGCGCTGCTCCTGAACAGGACCGAAATAAGGGAAAACCCGCACAGACAAGGTATCTTTGAGGTCACATCACCTATTTTATCCAAGGGAAGAAAACTTGGTGTTGTAAGGCTTGGAATAAGTGACAAAACAGTTAAGGACACCATATATGATTTAGTCACACGTATTTTTTTATGGGAACTAGGCGTTTATCTGGCAGGATTGGGACTGTTTTATTTTTTTGCGCACCATAAAATCGTACTTCCCATAAAGAAGCTTGCCTTTGCCTCGACTGAATTTGGTGAAGGACAGTATAGCCATAGAGTAGATATAGGCAGCCGTGACGAGCTTGGCGATCTGGCCAGGACGTTCAATCACATGGGAGAGGAAATATTTGACGCTACAGAATACCTTGAAGATGCGGTTAGGGCACGCACCAAAAAGCTCAGAGAGGCAGGCGAGGAGCTGGAGCTGGAGGTCCGGGAGCACAAGCAGGCAAGGGAAAAACTGGCGAAAATCAATCAGGAGCTAAAACAGGTCGTTGAATACGCCAACCAGATGGCACTCAGGGCCGATATTGCCAGCCAGGCAAAGAGCGAGTTTTTGGCCGGCATGAGTCATAAGATCAGGACACCGATGAATGCCATTGTGGGTTTGGGCGAGCTTTTGGCTGACACGGAACTTAACGATGAACAAAGAGACTATGTGGAAATAATAAAAATTTCAACTGATAACCTTTTGGGAATAATAAGTAATATCTTAGATATCTCTAAGATTGAGGCAGGGCACCTTGAGCTTGAAGATAAAGAATTTGACTTGAGGGAGCTTGTGGAAACAACAGGCCTTTCCCTGGCAACAAGGGTGCATGGAAAAGGCATTGAACTGCTGTGCTACCTGAAATCCGATGTGCCGGCATATATCATGGGTGATCCTGTAAGGCTGCGCCAAATCCTGGTCAATCTTGTCGGCAATGCCTTAAAATTTACAGAACAGGGCGAGATTATCATCAAGGTGGAAGTAGCTGAAAGAAAAGATAATGATGTAATTTTACACTTTGGTGTATCTGATACAGGGATCGGTATTGCAAAAGAAAAGCAGGAGAGAGTATTCGAGGTTTTTTCGCAGGCAGATAGTTCTACTATCCGAAAACATGGAGGAACAGGGCTTGGACTCAGCATTTCAAAGCAACTGGTGGAAAAGATGGGAGGTAAGATCCATGTGGAAAGTGAATTGGGAAAGGGCAGCACTTTCCATTTCACCATTCGTTCCCATGTAGTGGAAAAACCGGAAATAATAGAAGAGACTGTTCCATGGAAAATCAGGCATCTCAGGGTATTGATCGTAGATGATAACCTTACAAATCGTAAGATTCTGCGGGAAATAGTGTCTGCATGGGGGCTTTTACCCTCAGAGGCGGCAGACGGCTCCTCTGCTCTAAAGGAACTGGAGAAGGCAAAGGAAAAAGGCAATCCATATCAGTTGATTCTCCTGGATAAAATAATGCCTGATCTGGATGGATTCGAAGTAACGGAAAAGATACGGCAGACAAAGGAATATTCTCATATACCTATTATCCTTTTGAGTTCAAGCGAAGAGAAAGGTGATAGAAAAAGGGCGAAAGAACTCGGGATTTCCAATGTATTGCTAAAACCCATTAAACGCTCCAAGCTATATGATAGTTTTATAAGGGCATTGATGAGTCAAAGAAGGAAGGATGAGACGCAGGAAGGACCGAGGGCAGAATCCAGGTTGAAGGGAAAATCATTAAAGGTCCTTTTGGCTGAAGACAATCTGGTCAATCAGAAATTGGCAAAGAAACTTCTGGAAAAACAGGGCTGGCATGTAACCGTGGCCAACAATGGTAATGAAGCCGTTGAATGGGTGGGAAAAGATGGGTTTGACCTTGTATTTATGGATGTTCAGATGCCGGAGATGGACGGGCTGGAGGCGACGAAACGCATAAGGGAACAGGAAAAACAGACAAAAAAACACATCCCTATTATTGCCCTTACCGCCCATGCCTTTGAAGAAGACAGGAAAGAGTGCCTTGAGATAGGGATGGATGCCTATACTACAAAACCGATCAAGGTCCGGGAGTTTCTGGGAATAATAGAGCGGTTTGTCTAAGAAGAAAGTAACCGTTCAGGGTTCAGAGGTTCAGGGTTTATTGGGTTTGTGGGGCACCGAATATCTAAACTTGATTAGTAAGTTTTGAATAAAGAAGGCTTATGAATAGAACAAGAGAACAATCAACAATCAACAATTCTGATGGGGGGGAACTATGGAACAAGAGAAAGCAAAGCCGGTATTCGACCAAGAATCGGTACTTGAAAGGCTTGGCGGGGATATGGAATTTCTGAAGGAACTAATAGAGCTGTTTAATTCCGATTATCCCCAAAAAATGGCACAACTTTCAAAGGGAATAAAAGAAGAGGATTTTAAAACCATCAAAGAGACTGCTCACAGCATAAAAAGTGCATCCGGCAATCTCAGTTTAACCCGTGTCTATGATCTCTCGTTTAAGATAGAAGGCATGGGAAGCAAAGGTAAAATCCATGGCATAGAAAAGGCTTATAATGAACTGGAGGAGGAATTGGGGAAGATAAAGGATCTGTTTTAAAATCAAATCAGGTAAAGAGAATGAAAGTCCTTATTGCAGAAGATGAAAATATCTCACGCATGGTTTTAGCAAAGGCATTGGCGAATCATGGGTATGAAGTACTACAAGCACATGATGGCCAGGAGGCATGGGATGTTTTCCAAAAAGAAAAGGAAGATATCCATATTGCTATCCTTGATTGGCAAATGCCTAGAATGGACGGGATAGAACTATGTCAAAAAATAAAAGATGCCTCTCTTTCTCATTATGTTTATGTGATATTTCTGACCGGGAAAAAAGATATTGACAGCATTGTTGAAGGGCTTGAAAGAGGTGCGGATGATTATCTGCCAAAACCATTTGACAGAAGGGAACTGCTCTCCCGTCTGAAGGTAGGTCTGAGGCTTATTGAATTCGAGAAGGCGTTAAGGGAGGCAAATGTGAAGCTTCATGCCCTGGCTATTACGGATGGTCTTACCGGAATTTCTAACAGAAGGGCCATTTTTGAACGCTTGAGGAGTGAGATTTCCCGTGCAGTCCGCGAAAATTCCCCTTTTTGTTTGATTATGCTGGATATTGATCATTTTAAAAAGGTTAATGACATATATGGACATAGTGCGGGTGATAAAGTCCTGGTTGAGATCGTGAACAGGATAAAGTCCGAACTGAGACCGCACGATGATATCGGCAGGTATGGAGGGGAGGAGTTTATGGTCGGTATTTCCAAAACCGACTCGAAAATCAGTAGGGTAATTGCAGAAAGGCTTCGCACGTGCATATGTGAAACGCCTTTTCAAATTGAAGGCGGAAAAATAGATGTCAGCATAAGCTTGGGCGTAGTAGATTTTATGCCATCAAGAGATCACGACATAAATGATCTCTTGGAAGCCATGATAAAAGCAGTGGACATCGCCCTTTATAAGGCAAAGGAAGCAGGTAGAAATAGGGTGGTTTATGATTCTGTTGTGTAAGTCTCTGTTAATCCGGTTATTTCACGGTTTATTTCAATGGATCTTTTGCGATATATTTTACAGATGCGCCCGCCTTTATTGCATCATCCTTTTTGGGTATAAAATTGAATCCGGATTTACCGGCATTCCTGTAGCCAATAGCAGTTGCGCCTTTATCAAGAAGGTCTAAGACAACCTCTCCCCAACTTATATCTTTGTCCAGCTTAATATTGTACTGATTGCCTTTGCTCTGATTGGAGAAAATGCATTCAGCAAATTCAATTGCACCAGGGTCCTGAAGCTCCTGGACAAGCTCTCCTGCCCTTGAAACCGGAACAGCACGGTCACACTCCGCTATTTCAAACAAGTAGCTGTCTTCCCGTACCTTTTCAGCAATGGTATATGCATCAGGATTCAGGCGTTCGCTCATAATGACAGCTGATGATGAGAATTCATCAGATACCTCATCAAAGGGATCATTGGCAAGCACAAGAACATGGTGTGCGGACCTGACGTTTGCTTGCTCAAGGACTTCTTTTTTTGATCCCAACCCCTTGACGAAAAAGACCATCTCCTCTGACATCCAGGCCGGCCGTTCCTCAAGACGGTTTGTCACAACAACGACTACAGACGTCCTGAAACGCGGATCTTGACGAAATTCCTGAACAATCTTACAAACCTTGGCCTCGTTTGGATAACCGATTATAATCAAATCCACGTTGTCTTTAATCACTGTCAATCCCTTCTTTTTTCTTGTTAAAAAATCAAATGCCTTTGTGGTAATGACCCCGATAGCAGTACCCAGGGCACCGATAGAGACAAGCATATATATTACTGTTGAAATCTTGCCGATTGTTGTTGTGGGTGAAATATCCCCGTAACCGACAGTCGTTGCGGTTACAAAACTAAAATAAAGGGACGAAAAGGGATCAAGGCCTTCTTTGAATATCATGACGGCGTTCAGCAACGTCAGTGCAATGCAAAACAAAATGATCGCACTGATAATCTCCCTGTTTTCGTGCCTACATTTTCTTATTTTTTTAAAGAGGACGATCCAGTAATGCATTGGTATCTCTCAGGCCATTGCTTTCATAGACGAAATCACAGAACCGTTTGTGGACCTGGCTGGAAATAATATGGTATATAATAAATTACTATACCATAAGGAGAATGAGAAAAGGATAGAAAAGTGTTTTTATACTTTTTCTGAAAGATCTTGGTTGCCTTAGCGATAACAAGTAATTACTCTGAAAAAGATGCAAAGAGGCAAAAGACGAACGTCGAACAAATTAAAAGAGCAAAGGCATTTTTGGATATTAGACCATGAATGAGGATAAAAATGTCCTGGAAAAACCTTGGGGCGGCAGATTCCAGGAGGCCACTGAAAAAATGCTGGAGGAGTTTTCAGCCTCTGTCCACTATGACCGCAGACTGTATCGCCAGGACATAGCGGGCAGCAAGGTCCACGCCCGCATGCTGGCAAGACAGGGGATTATCTCAGATAAAGACGCAAATGCTATAATTAAGGGCCTTGGCGAGATAGAGGAAGAAATCGCGTCTGGAGACTTTGTCTGGAGCCACGAGCTTGAGGATGTACATATGAACATCGAGCAGGCCCTGGTTGAGCGCATCGGAGAGGCCGGGAAAAGGCTCCACACAGCCAGAAGCCGTAATGATCAGGTTGCTGCAGACATCAAACTTTACCTGAGAGAAGAAATCGATCGCCTGGATGGCCTCCTTTCATTGCTGCAGGAAGCGCTTTTGCACCAGGCAAGGGCCCACGAGGACCTGGTGCTCCCTGGCTACACCCATCTCCAGAGGGCGCAGCCGGTTCTCTGGCCACATCACATGCTGGCCTATTTTGAAATGTTCAGGCGTGACAGGGACAGGCTCCAAGACTGCAGAAAGAGGGTAAATATTTGTCCCCTTGGAAGTGCGGCCCTGGCCGGGACCGGCTTCCCGATAGACAGGGAGTACGTGGCTGGAGAGCTGGGCTTCCACGGAATTACTGCTAACAGCCTGGACGCTGTGAGCGACCGGGACTTTATTATTGAGTTTCTGGCAACGGCAAGCATTGTAATGGCCCATTTGAGCAGGCTGTCTGAAGAACTGATTCTGTGGACCTCTGCAGAGTTCAGTTTTGTGGATCTGCCTGACAGCTTCTGCACCGGCTCAAGCATCATGCCCCAGAAAAAGAATCCCGATGTGCCCGAACTGGTGCGCGGGAAGACCGGCAGGGTCTATGGCCACCTGATGTCTCTTCTTACTATTATCAAAGGTCTTCCCCTTGCCTACAACAGGGACCTCCAGGAAGACAAAGAGGCACTTTTTGACACGGCTGATACTGTATGCGCTTCAGTGGAAATAATGGCTGCCCTGGTGGCCAGACTGGTCCCAAGGAAAGAGCATATCTCCCGGATCGTGACGCAGGGTTTTCTTACTGCCACTGACCTTGCTGATTACCTTGTGAAAAAAGGTATGCCTTTCAGGCAGGCCCATTCAGTGGTCGGCAAGGCGGTTTCCCAGTGTATTTCCCATGGCAAAGAGCTTACGGATATGAGTCTTGAAGACCTAAAGACCTTTTCTTCTCTTATAGACGAGGATATATTTGAGGTGCTGTCAATAGAGGGCTCTGTGGGAACAAGACGCTGTCCCGGAGGCACAGCACCTGAGCGGGTAGCCGAGGCACTGGCAAAGGCGGAGAAACAAACAACACATGAATAATATCGCCTGGATAATTTCTTGGAAAAGGTTAATTATTTTTGCTTTTTGCATCTTACTGGTGTCCTGTGGGCGCAAGGCACCTCCCGTCCCTCCCGGTACCCTCCGGCCCAAGGCTATCAAGGACTTGAGCTATAAGATTATCCCGGATGGCATTGAGCTGAAATGGAGTGTCCCTGTGAGAAACAGAGACGGCAGCCCCCTTGTCAGGATCAAGGGCTTTAGGCTGTTAAAGGCAGAGATGCCGCTTGAGGAGTATTGTGAGGGATGCCCGCCGCCTTTTGGGCAGTTTATTGAGGTCCCCTTTGATGCAAAACCGGAAAAAGCAAGGAAAATGGTTTATGAAGACCGGACCGTGCGCTCCGGCAAGCAATATATATACAAGGTTTGCACTGTAAAGGGCTGGCTGAATGTCAGCGATACGTCAAATCAGGTCTCTCTGGCCTGGCACGTTTTGCCATCTGCGCCTTCAGGATTCATGGTTCAGTTAACCAAAGACGGAATTTATCTCTCCTGGCAGGCACCCTCAAAATGGACAGATGGCAGGCCTGTGGACAAAGGACTTTTATACAGGATCTACCGGGCCAGAACAGGGATGGATAAATGGAAGACCCTTCCTGGTTTAGTGGATTCCACAGGCTATCTCGATCTCTCGGCAAAAAAAAGGGCCCGCTATCAATACAAGGTGGCGGCAGTTTTACCATATCACGGCACTGAGATTGAGGGACTCTGTACGCCTGAAACCACAGTGCAACCGACGGATATTATTCCGTCGGCAGCACCTGTTGGCTTGGTTGCTGTCTGGTCTGCCGATGGAGTTGAACTCTTCTGGCAGGAAGAAACAGAATCTGATATTTCAGGCTATATTGTATACAGAAAAGGACCGGATGAACTAATAGACAAACTGAACAACAGACCCTTACCTGTATCCAGGTTTCTGGACCGGACTATTTTGCCCAGCGGACTATATTCTTATTGGATAACTGCAGTGGACAAAGCAGACCCGCCGAACGAAAGCCCTTTGTCTGATATTGCAGTGGTGGAGGTTGTCAAAGAAAAACCGTAAGCGTTCACAGGGCACCGCATCTGCTTTGTTGTCGGGCACTTGAAGTACAGGGAGTACGTCTGCGTACCCTCCGCCTCGCATCTGCAGCACCCTGTAAACGCTTACAGTTCGGTGGGTTGCGGTAAATTGGGCGTTGTAACCCCGTGTATGGGTTCAAAGGGTCAGGGGGCAGTGCAATGATAAATCAACAATCAACAATCCAATGAATCACTTCAATTATAAAAACAAGGAACTATACTGCGAGAACGTACCGGTAAAGGAGATAGCCGGTAAGGTAAAGACTCCTTTCTATCTGTACAGCTCTGCCACACTGACCCGTCATTTCAATGTCTTTGATAGGGCTTTTTCAGGGCACCCGCACTTGATATGTTTTGCTGTCAAGGCAAACAGCAACCTGGCTGTATTAAATCTCCTGGGGAAACTAGGGGCCGGCGCTGATATTGTCTCAGGAGGGGAGCTTTACCGGGCTCTCAAAGCGGGAATCCCGGCAGACAGGATCGTATACTCAGGTGTCGGCAAGACCGAAAAGGAGATCCGCGAGGCCACGAAGGCGGATATCCTTATGTTTAATGTGGAGTCTATGGACGAGCTGGATGCCATCTCCAGACAAGCGCGACGCCTTAAATGCCGTGTCAGGGTCTCTTTCAGGGTAAACCCTGATGTGGATGCAAATACCCATCCATATATTTCCACAGGCCTTAAGAAAAACAAGTTCGGCCTGCCCATGTCCCAGGCCCTGGAGGCTTATAAGGTTGCATCAGACAGAGATGAGCTTGATGTAGTGGGGATAGACTGCCACATAGGCTCTCAGCTAATCCGGGTTGAGCCCTTTGTGGACGCGATAAGGAGAATTAAGTCCCTGCTGCAGGAGCTTGAGGGCTTTGGAATAAGACTCAAGTTCATCGATGCGGGTGGCGGCCTTGGGATAAGATACCAGGACGAAATTCCACCTGAGCCTGACGCTTACGCCAAGGCACTCCTGTCCGAGGTCCAGGATCTTCCTCTCTGCCTGATTATAGAACCCGGAAGGTCCATTGTCGGCAACGCCGGCATTTTGGTGACTAAGATACTGTACACCAAGGATACTGAGGAAAGGCGGTTTTATATTGTTGATGCCGCCATGAATGACCTTGCCCGTCCCAGTCTTTACGAGGCATACCACGAGATACTGCCTGTAATAAAGATCGACACGCATTTACATCCGGCAGACGTAGTGGGGCCTATATGTGAGACAGGGGACTTTCTCGCCAGGGAACGGCTCATGCTGAACCTTAATCAAGGCAGCTTACTCGCGGTCATGAGCGCCGGGGCTTACGGTTTTACCATGTCTTCCAACTACAACTCAAGGCCAAGGGTCTCAGAAGTCATGGTAAAGGACGATCAATTCAAGGTAATCAGAAAGCGTGAGACCTATGCAAGCCTTTTGCGGGGAGAAACCGTTTGGTAATTTGTTATGGAATCCCTTTTGTTTAAAAAAATGCACGGGAGTGGAAATGATTTTATCCTGATAGACAACCGTGAAGTCAAGATAAGGGACTCCCAGGGGCCTGGTCTGGCCGCATTTCTATGCAGGCGTAAGTTTGGAGTAGGAGCAGACGGACTCATACTTATTGAGAATTCGCACAGGGCGGATTTTAAATGGCATTTTTTCAATGCCGATGGCAGCAAAGCAGAGATGTGCGGAAATGGCGGGCGTTGCGCAGCCCGATTTGCCTGTGTGACGGGCATTGCCCCGCGGAAACTCAGTTTTGAGACAGAGGCGGGAATCATACACGCAGATGTCAATGGATCCACTGTAAAGCTTCAGCTCCCCCAACCAAAGGACCTCAAGCTGGACGTGCCCGTAGAAATACACGGTGAGACTTTTTCTCTTCATTGCCTGAACACCGGCGTACCACATGCAGTATATTTAACACCGGACCTGGAATCAGTCCCGATAATCGAGTGGGGACGGCTTATAAGGTTTGATCCCTGTTTTCAGCCCGCAGGCACTAATGCCGACTTTGTTCAAATATCCGGCAGACACAATATCCTGATCCGGACCTATGAACGGGGAGTGGAGAATGAGACCCTGGCCTGCGGTACCGGGGCAGTAGCCAGTGCCATACTTTCCGCCTGCAAAGACCTGACAGAGAGCCCGGTCAAGGTAAAGACGCAAGGTGGCGAGGTACTGATTGTCTACTTCCATCTGGATGGGCAAGAAGTCAGGGACGTCTTCCTTGAAGGAGAAACCGTCTTGGTCTATTCAGGGGCAATCAATACCACTGCCATATAGGTCCATCAGTTGGAATGGGCTGTTCAGCGGAAACTGGTTGTTCAGTGCTTGATGTCTGCGGGATGATGACGGCAACCTGTTCCTTTTCGGTTTCCGGTGGCGGATATGGAAGGGTTGAGGCAGGGACCGGAAGGGGTTCAGGCGGCATAACCGGAAGTTTCTGAGTATATGATTCTTGGTCTGGAGGCGTAGAAATCCGGTCTGGATTGCCGGAGTCCTTGTCGGATTGCCTGATCAGCAGGTCAGGATGCATCCTTGCTGTTTTTAGGTCTTCAGCCTGGGCTGTTTCCTCTTGTGACAATTCCTGAGGGGCCTTTTGGTCGTCCTTGGTGTCAGGTTCTGCTGTTACGGATTTTGGACCATTCAGGATGTGGTTTGCTGCCTGGGTTGCAAAACCTTCGATCCTGGGCGGTACTTCGTCAAGAGACGCGGGAGAGAAGACAAGAGAAAATAATGGAGACTCGGAATCTGCCTGCAGCAAGTCCATGTCTATTGTTACGTTTTCCCCTTCTGTGATTATTTTGCCGGTGACAACATAGTCCACTCCGAGCTTACCGGCCATGTCTCTTGCATCTAGAGGGGAGAGAAATCCCTGTCTCTTGCCGGTTATACGCTGGATCTCAAAGGAATCAATAACGGAGATGCTGTCCGAGGCCAACCTGCTGCTCAAGACCTCTTCTGTGGCAGGGCCAACGTAGGAAAATGGACCTGCAGAACTGATATCGAATGGAAGCACTGCGATCTTGACTTCACGCTGAGCAGCTTCGAGACTCACAGGACAAGGGGCCAGGGCAATAAACAAGCCCAGCCCGGCCATGAATATTTTCTGAATACTGTTTTTCATAATATTTATTGAGTCCTTTACGGGTCCTTACTGAACCAGCTTGGCTATATTTTGTTTTTCGCCCTTGGGATTTAGTACCATAAGATTCTGTTTCTTCATCTTTTCTATCAGGGTGGTCCTGTTCATCTTCAGTAACTTGGCAGCTTGGTTCTTGACCCATCCCGTTCGGTCCAGGGCTTGGAGAATTAAAGTTTTTTCAAGGAGTCCCACGGCAGAACTGAGAGAAAGCCCGTCTTCCGGCAGGGCGGCCATAGATGAATCCGCAACCGGAAGTTGTCCAGATGACCCCAGGATACTGTTCGGGATATCTCTAACTGTTATCATGGGACCGTTGGCAAGTATCACCATACGTTCTATTATATTTTCAAGCTCCCTCACATTGCCGGGCCAGTCGTAGGCTGTCAGGCATCTAATGACATCTTTTTCTATACCTTCTATGCATGTCCTCTCACCAGAACAGAATTTCAGCAGGAAGTGCTGAATTAATAAGGGGATATCCTCGGGACGTTCTTTCAATGGAGGTATATGTATAGGGATCACGTTCAGACGATAGTACAAATCATCCCTGAAACTACCTTTATGAAAAGCCTCTTCAAGATCAATATTTGTGGCTGCTATAATCCTGACATCGACTTGGATGGTCTTGACTCCGCCAACCCTTTCAAACTGACGTTCCTGCAGGAAACGCAAAAGCTTGACCTGAAGGACCGGGCTCATCTCTCCTATTTCATCTAAAAAGATTGTTCCTTTATTAGCAAGCTCAAACCGACCTATTCTGGTATTTATTGCATGGGTAAAGGCCCCTTTTTTATGGCCAAAAAGTTCGCTTTCCAGGAGTTCCCCAGGTATGGCGGCACAATTCACAGGGATAAATGGCCTGTCCTTGCGTTCACTGTTGTAATGTAGTGCATGGGCGATAAGTTCTTTCCCTGTACCTGATTCGCCGGTAATCAGGACTGTGCTGTCTGCCTTGGCAACTTTTTCTACCAGCTCAAAGACCTCCTGCATGGCCTTACTGACGCCCACTATACGATCAAAACCGTGGATGTCTCGCAGTTCCTGCCTGAGTGACCGGTTTTCCCTCTTGAGTTCTCTTACTTCAAGGGCCTTATCTACTACAACAATGACCTCTTCCAGCTTGACAGGCTTTGTAAGATAGTCAAAGGCACCTTGACGCATGGCCTCCACAGCCCCCTGTATAGTCCCAAAACCGGTAATTATTATACAGATGGTCTCTGGGGAATGTTCCTTAAGAAAGCATAGGACATCCATCCCATTCTTTCTGGGCATGGCGAGGTCAGTGATCACTACATCGAAAAAATTTTTGCCTAATTTATCTATAGCTTCTTGTCCGTCACAAGCTATGTCTACGGCAAAGCCCTCACGTCTCAAGATTTCCGACATGCTGAAACGAATTTCAGGGGCATCGTCTACAACTAGTATTGATTCGTTACGCATACTTACTCTGCCCGTTCGGACACAATTTTGAATTAAAAAAGGATATAATCTTAATATGTTAATGCTTCCAAATCTAAATTGAGAAAATAAAATTTGGGGTTTCCGTCCAGGCACTAATTAAGATTACATAAGGCGTGAGGGAGTGTCAATTAATTTATGACAATTTTTTGACACTCCTATATTGTTTGCGGTTTTGTAACCGTTCATGGGATTATAACGCCCGTTTTACGCAACCTACCGAACTGTAAGCGTTTACAGGGTGCTGCAAGGCGGAGGGTACGCAGACGTACTCCCTGTACTTCAAGTGCCCGACAACAAAGCAGGTGCGGTGCCCTGTGAACGCTTACGCGGCTTTTTTGCTGTTGAACACTGAACTGAACGCTTACGATAAATTGGCAGATAGAACAGGGCATTCAGAAGGTATTAATGTGACTTCCCTGATATCCTTCTTGTTGTCCATGACAATGTGTTCAGACAGCGCTGTTGCAGCATCTTTCCATTGATACCACTGCTGGGGATAGCTGAGTATATAGTCCTCAAGCTTGTTCCATGCCCTGGCAGCCAAAGATTCATCTTTGCCACCATCTGCAAGGGAATCGATACATAACGTAAAGCCACCTTTTTCTCGCCTTATGAGTCCCATAAGTGCGGGCACTTTGGCCCTGCGTTGCAAGAAGTCCAGTGTCCTGTCCTGTGCTACACTGTGGCCAAAGACTGAGACTTGCTTATCAGGGTGCGGGCGCCATGCTGAGAATTCATCGCATTCTGTGATCAGTATTCTCCCACTCTTTATAGCCCGAAGCGCTTTGAATATCACTTTAGGTTCATCCGCATCTATCAATATGACATCAACCTCTTTTGCCCTTTTTATAAGTTCCTCTTTTAGCCTTTTTGTCTTGAATCGGCATATCATTACGATCTTATAGCCGTTCATGGCCAATGACAGTGGAAGGAACTCTACGGCCCCGAAATGTCCGGTAACAAGGATGCATCCCTTGCCTGTTTTTGTGATCTTGTCCAGATATGCCTTGTTTTTGATATGCAGACGCAGGCGTAAAAAAATAATCATCTCAGATAATGGTCTATGGGCCATTACTAATTTTTCAAAGTAATGATCAAAAATTCCCAGAAATGTTTTGTAAGATGGGGATTTTTTGAGATTAAACCTCAAGACATGGTCCAGGCAACGTGCTATCTTTTTTCTATCAGTCCGTTTTAATGAGAAGTAAGAAAAACCCAGTAGATATAGGTAGATGCGTAGGCAGGTGAAAGGCAACAATTGAGCCAATTTTACATTGAAGGGAAGCTGAAAGAATTGACTTAAACCAAGACCGGCAACAGTGGGTATCCCAAGCATCATATCCTCCTTTGTGCGATGTTATTGATTTAAGAATCGTATTATGTGGCTCTTGATAATTATTTCTATATTTCCCCTTTCCGCACTACCGGCAAAGAAAGTATGGTTGTGAATTGTAAAGGCACAACACATTTTATAAAAATGTGTTACGAGCTTTACGAAACCTGTACTAAGTTATCAGGTTCCTCAAGGGAATTTCGTTTTCCTTCTAAAATTCCGGGAAAACAGGATTTTTTTACTAGTTGAAAAACAGGTGTCCAGAAATGAAATAACCGGTCGGCCTATGGTGTTACTTTCATATAATTAGTGTCTGAACGAAAAGTCCGTAACTAAAATCAGGCACTTACAAAAATATAATTTCAGCAGGCGAAATCCAACGAATCATTCGAGTGGGTTTTCGTTCAGGCACTAATTATGCAGAATTGGTGCCACCCATTTATGCTGGTTCTGGTAATGCACAGGGACTTGCCCAAAAGCTATGAGAAAGCTATAATTAGCTTTATTTATTAATCTTTCTTGGTTGTTAATGTATTCTTGGTTGCGACTTCTAAAAGAGCATAGCTATGCCTTGAAATATATTGTTCTCTTCTTGGTCCTCAGTTTTGACTTAAGTGCGTTAGAAAATTGACAGTGAAATAATTTCGAATGGATAAGCACACCAGTTGTATTAATTCCCTTGCTATCATTGAATATGTCGAAGAAAGGGAACCCGGAAAATCAGCTCAGCTCTTTGAGGATCTGGGTCCGGAAATGGCAGGGATATCCGACCCAAAGGCATTCCTTTCTGATCCAAATAACTGGATTTCATCCAGTCTAATGATACTGATTTGGGAGAAGGCCAGGAAAATTTTGGGAGATGACGAGGCCGCCTATAAGATCGGGGTTAACTCAGTCTTGAAGCAGCATCTAGGCTACATCCAGAGAATTATACTCTATGCCTTTGGGAATCCTGCCAGAATAATGAAGCAGATCCAGAGGGTAAATGACCATTTCAATAAGACAAAAAAGGTGCAATTGCTCAGCTCCTCCCGTAACGGCTCCGTAGTGCGCCTTGTCTGGGCAAAAAATATCCCTCTAAGCCGTGATTTCTGTTCTTTCAACAAAGGCGTTTATGAAGCGATTCCCACCATATGGGGCCTCCCTCCTGCCCGCCTGGAAGAGATCAAATGTTTCTTCAGCGGAGATGAGTATTGCGAATACCACCTCCAGTGGGAGACTCAGAACAGGGTAAAAACCATATATCACAGGATATTCACACCCTGGAAGATACTTCAGGACAGCAGAAAGGAGCTTGAGAGGGATAAGGAAATCCTCAGGGAAAAGTATAACCAGGTCTATCAACTCAACCAGGACTTACAGCGAAAGGTGGATCAGCTCACCATCCTTCAGGAGTCCGGCACTGCCATCCTTTCCACACTCAAGCTGGAAGAACTCCTGGATATGATACTCAAACGGCTTCTGGAGGTAGCCCACCTCGACAGGGCAGGGATATTCCTGTTTGATGAAGACAACGAAAGCCTGATTCTGATTCACGCAGTGGGGATTGAACCCGACACCCTTTCAGATCTTAAGGATTATCAAATCCCCTTGGCCAAAAAGGACAATATTATTGCCCGCACTGCCAGAGGAAAAAAGTCTGTCCTGGTAAAGGATGTGGACAAAATGTTCCTTAATCCTCAGAACCCGCTTTTGTCGAAGTTAAAGCCAAAGGCCTTTGTTTTGGTGCCCATGACTGTGCGGGGCCGGTTAGTCGGTATCATGCTGGGGGATAATCAAAATAATCGGAATTTTGTCAGGGAAATCGACAAGAATTTTCTTACCAGTTTTGCCAACCAAATTGCCATGGCCCTTGAGAATGCAAACCTCTACAAGAAGCTTGAAAACTCGGAACGTAAGTATCGCGAGATCGTAGAGAACGTTAACGAGGGCATCTGGATACTAGATGGAAACGGGACTATCAAGTTTTCAAACTACCATCTGAGAGAAATGCTTGGCTATGAGAATTTAGCGGATCACAGCGTATACAGTCTTGTAAACGAAGAAGGGAAAAAGGTACTTCTTACAGTACTCATGGAGAATATGGAGGGGAGAACAGCCAAGGGGGAGATTGTATTGCAGCGGAAGTTAGGTGATCCCATGAGTGTTCTGGTCAGCAGTGTTCCCATCATGACAGACGATCAATATAGTGGCTGCCTGGCCATGTTGGCTGACTTGACGGAGAAAAAACGCATTGAAAGCAGATTATTGCAGGCCCAAAAGCTTGAGTCCATCGGGACTATGGCCGGCGGCATAGCGCATGACTTCAATAACATACTTACTGGTATCCTGGGCTACATAAATCTTCTAAAGCTGAAAACAGCGCAGGATTCCGACATAGGACGCTATGCGGATATTATCGAGCGGTCCAGCCTGAGGGCTGCCGACTTGGTGACAAAGCTTCTGGCTTTTAGTCGTGACAGCCGGCCCGGACCATCCCTTGCATGTGCGGTCAATCAGGTTGTGCAGGAAACATTGGAACTTATGAAAAGCTCTTTGCCGGAGAATATCGAGACGGGATTCTCTCTTCAGGAAGATATTCCTTTGATTAAGTGTGATCCCACCCAGGTCCAGCAGACCATTTTAAATATATGCCTCAATGCTCTGGACGCCATGCCTGATGGAGGACGCCTTTTGGTGGCCACGAGTGAAGTCGAATACAAAGAAATTTGTGCACGTTGCCCGGATTCCATAGCACGTCCCGGGCGTTATGTTTGCATAAGAATCAGTGATACCGGGTTTGGCATTGAGCCGGAAGTAATGGACCGGATATTCGATCCTTTTTTTACAACCAAAGAAGTAGGCAAGGGGTCCGGGCTTGGGCTTGCCATGGCATACGGGATTGTAAAAAACAGTGAAGGATGTATCCATGTTGAAAGTGAGAAAGGACAGGGGACTACTTTTGAGCTTTTTTTCCCTGTAACAGAGTCTGTCCCGGAGCTTGCAAAAAAACCTTTAAAAGATCATGCATTGGCCGGATCAGAGACTATCTTAGTAGTTGATGATGAAGAAATTGTCAGGGATCTGACACTGGAGATCCTTTCCGCTTATGGTTATAAAGTGTTGCTGGCACAGGACGGGCTGGAGGCCATACATGTCTACAAGGCATTCGAACACACTATTGACCTTGTACTCCTGGACATGATTATGCCCCGGATGGGTGGTAAAGAGGCCTATGAGAAACTCAAGGAAATCAATCCTGATATTAAGGTATTATTCTGTAGCGGCTATGGCTCAGATCATCAGGTATGTAAAGAACTGAGAAAGATCGGTCTGCCTTATTCCAGCAAACCTTTTAAAGTAGACGAGTTAGTCAGGAAAGTGCGGCAGATCCTGAATCATGAAGATGCAAGTATTTGAAGTGCTGTAAGCGTTCACATGGCACCACATCTGCTTTGTTGTCGGGCACTTGAAGTACAGGAAGTACGTCTGTGTACCCTCCGCCTCGCATCTGTAGCACCCCGTAAACGCTTACAGTTCGGTAGGTTGTGGTAAAACGGGCGTTGTAACCCCGTGAACGGTTACAGATGGGTTTTACAAGCGGCTCAGAGGAATTTGTCAAAGATTCGTTTTATTGTCTGCACTACGTCAGTTTTGGCTGAGAGCTTCAGCAGAGATTCCTGTTGGATCTCACTTTTGAAAATATCGTCGCTTGCAGGAACACAGCCTCCAAACAAAAGATCGGTTTTTTGTACAACTTCCTGTATCTGGTCCTCGAGTGCTGTCGGCAGGTCATTCGGCACCCTGTTTACTATAAGCACTTTATTTCTTACTTCTACTTTTAATGCCTTTGTAAGGTCGGCTATGCGCGCCGCTGTGACTATTCCCCGGATTGAGGGGTCAGACACAACAAATAAGGTATGTATTTTCCGGAGATTTAAGCGGCTCAAGTGCTCCATTCCCGCCTCATTATCGACTATTAGGTAACGGTAACTCCTTGCCAGCCCTTCTATTATCTGTGCCAGGATTGTGTTGGCCATGCAGTAGCAGCCAGGGCCTTCGGGCCGGCCCATGACCAGCAAATCAAAACCTTTGGCCTCTATAATGGCCCGGTTTATGTACATCTCCATATAGTCTTTTTTGGTCATGCCGGAAGGCGTCTCTGTCTTCATCCTCTCCCTAAGATCTCCCAGGCTGGTCTCCACTGAAAGGCCAAGTAGTTCATTAAGATTTTCATTGGCATCGGCATCCACGGCCAATACCGGAGTCAGGCATTTCTCCACAAGGTATCTGATCAGAAGAGCACTGATGGTAGTCTTGCCGGTGCCACCTTTACCTGCCATGGCAAGTATCAGGGCTGTTCCAGGACTATGGGTGTTAGAAATCAAATTCAACGGCCAAGTAAGGGGCTATTGCCCCTAATAATTTCGGATTCAAAGGGCTGTTAATGGTATCAAGTTCCTCGACGGAAATGAGAAAACCAAGACTCTTGCGGAACTGAATGACTCTGCATGCAGTAATCTCACCTATGCCGGGAAGCAGGGTCAGCTCCTCAAAGGACGCGCTGTTTATATCCATGGGACGAAAAAACAGTAACCTCCTTGCGCTACAAGCATCCTGTAGGTTATCTGCAATAGCTGCTTTTTTAAAGGAAACTTGGGCCCGTCCTTTCTTATGTGAGGCCAACTGATGTTCTGCTAATAAAAAACAGCCAACCATGAGGACCAGTACAAGGATTTGTTCTATAAATGTAGATGCGTTACCTAATTTCAAATTTCAAATTTCCAGTTTCGACACCGGCATTCAATACAATAATACACGCTTTTTCGAAAACAGTGTAAATTGATGAATGAAGGATGCCGTCTGTTGATATAGATTTCCATATATTCAATTTCACTGCGTTATCGGTCGTCGGAGTATTACAATACGCCTTCCTCCCTATGGCCTTGTGAAATTAAATATCTGAAAACCTATAGGATTTTTTTATCACAGTAAGCTATGAATCATTATGAAGCAATATGCAAAGATTGAAAAAGCAGAACTCTACGCATTAAAGATTCCTTTTAGGGTAAGCGTTCACAGGGCACCGCATCTGCTTTGTTGTCGGGCACTTGAAGTACAGGGAGTACGTCTGCGTACCCGTACGCCTCGCAGCACCCTATAAACGCTTACAGTTCGGCGGGTTGCGGTAAAATGGGCGTTGTAACCCCATGAACGGTTACCTTTTAGGTAACCGTTCACACTCCCTGGCAGCCGACAGGCTTTTTCAACCGCGGACACGGTTGCACCAAAAGGCGTATTCTCAACGGATTGTGCTTTGAAATCCGAAAAAGGCTGTTTGGCTGTCAGGGGGGAGGAAGTGAATGATTATTCGCTAAGGCTCCTCGCAATAACAGGAGGCGCCGGTGACAGTGTTGTCCGAACTTATTGAGAAATTACTTAATTTCTGATTGACTGGCTGTAATCAGGGATTAATTTTAAAGAATAAGTATCTTTTCAAAATATACCCATTACGGAGAGGAGAAAAGGCTTATGATCCCTATTATTTGTCGTCTTGAAGACTTGATTCAGATGGCTCAAGAAGGAAAGAGGGTAGAGGGAGATGTTGTCCTCCATAAGGTACCTATCAGTCTAAAGATACATCCGGAGGCAGGAATAACCGAAGACCATGAGGCCTTCTTGCTCAATGCTGCATATCGTTTTCATGCAGAAGGCATGACTTATTCAGTTAGCAAGAATTATGTCACGGTCTTACCCACCGCGTCCGTGGATGTTGCTCATAGCAATCGTGCCATCGCAAATGACCGTCTCAAGGCAGACTATAAACGTTTGAGTACTGCGGGCATATCAGTGGAAGAAAAGTATTTCGAGTAAAGCACAAGGGCGTATAACCGCATAGCTCGAAATAAATTGAGGAAAATGATAATTAGTGCCTGAACGAAAAGTCCGTTTTCTTGTAGGTTGGGTTGAGCCTGCAAGGTTATGTTGGGTTTCGTACCTCAACCCAACCTACTAAAATCAGGCACTTACAAAAATATAATTTCAGCAGGCGAAACCCAACGAATCATTCGAGTGGATTTTCGTTCAGGCACTAATGAAGGGATTGAGGGATTAAGACCAATAAAGTGCCATCAATCCCTAATTCTTTCAATTCCTCAATTAGAATTGATCAAACTCTTCCATCTTTTTTGCCTGGGCCTTTCTGTATTCCTTCAATTTACTTGCAAGGTCCGAATCTTCCAGTGCCAGGATCTGAAGTGCCAACAAGGCGGCATTTTTTGCCCCGGCTTCTCCTATTGCCATGGTTGCAACCGGGACACCAGGGGGCATCTGGGCAGTGGAAAGCAAGGCATCAAGTCCATTCAAAGCCGAACTATTCACCGGCACTCCTATTACAGGAAGAATCGTATTTGCTGCCAGGCTGCCGGCCAGGTGTGCGGCCATTCCGGCGCCGGCAATCAAGACTTTTATTCCTCTGGTTTCTGCCTCCCTGGCATATGATGCAGTAAGTTCCGGGGAGCGATGGGCTGAAGCAACCCTCAACTCACATGCGACATCAAACTCATTCAGAATATCCCGGGCCGCTTCCATAACATCTTTGTCACTGAGACTTCCCATGACAATGCCTACCTTGGCAGAGATGCGGGGATGCGGGGAAACCGGCATACCGGTCGCACCGGACGTGTATCTGAGAGCCTTTTGACCAATATCTCTTCTATAGTGCATCCCTTCCCATGAAATTTTTCCGACTGCTTTATATGCAAGGTCTATTGCTTCTGAAACGGTATTGCCAAGTGCCGTGACCCCAAGGACTCTTCCGCCGGCTGTGATGAATCGGTCTCCATCCTTGGCGGTCCCTGCGTGAAAAACCATCACGTCTTGCATCTCAGCCACTTTTTCCAGGCCGTGGATGACCTTGCCTGTCTCATAACTTCCAGGATAGCCTCCGGAGGCCAGGACAACGCAGACAGCAGCCCTTGGGTCCCACTCAAGCTTGACTTCATTCAGCCTGCCTTCAAGTGCTGCATCAAATACTTCCATCAGGTCAGTGCGGAGTCGCATCAGGATCGGCTGGGCCTCAGGATCACCGAACCGGCAGTTAAATTCCAAGACCTCAAACATACCGTCTTTAATTATAAGGCCACCATAAAGCACTCCTTGATAGGGCCTTTTTGACCTTGCCATGGCTTCCACAGTGGGGCTCATAACCGTGTCCATAATATCGTCAAACAGGCCGCTGTTTACCACCGGGGCCGGGGAGTAAGCACCCATACCACCGGTATTAGGCCCCTGGTCATTATCAAATATGGGCTTATGGTCCTGGGAAGTGGCAAGAGGAAGGACTGTTGTTCCGTCGGTTATAGCCATGAAGGAGGCCTCTTCCCCTGTGAGAAATTCCTCTACTATCAAACGATCGCCTGCTTCACCAAAGGCCTTTTTGCAAAGGATAATATCTATTGCCTCCTCCGCCTCAGCAAGGGAATGGGCGAGCAACACCCCCTTGCCGGCTGCCAACCCATCCGCCTTTATTGCAATGGGCACTCCAGCTACGTTCTTGATATAATCAAAAGCGGCATCCGGCTCGGTAAAAACCTTGTAGGCCCCTGTTGGTATGCCTGCCTCAGTGAGTAAGTCTTTTGAAAATACCTTACTTGCCTCGATCTCAGCAGCCGCTTTAGTGGGTCCGAATACTGCAAGTCCCTGTTCGTTGAATCTGTCTACCAGACCTTCGGCCAGAGGGGCTTCCGGGCCTACTAACGTTATATCGATACCCTCTTTTTTGACAAATGATACAAGACCGTTAATGTCAGAGATCTTTAAAGATACACAGATGGCATGTTGACTTATACCGGCATTCCCAGGTGCACAGAACACTCTTGAAATTCCGGGGCTGGACGCCAGCTTCCAGCAAAGAACGTGTTCGCGTCCTCCGGAACCTACGACTAATATTTTTTTCTTATCCATAATTTCCTTTTCCCCCATGTTTATTCTCAGAACAAGGCAGGCTCAACCTACCATCTGATGTAAAGGTGTCAACGCCTGTTCTGATGATCCTAAAATGCCTGAATTTCGAGACAGTCACAATCTACGTGCTATAATGCCTGAGTAAGCACCGGATGAACTGCTAAAAAAATGAATATCTTTCAACACACTGATAGTGAACGTTAAACGAAAGGGAAATGGGAAATGTACTCAGAATTAAAAAGAGCGCTGAATGATATAGCTACGGAAAATGGTCTCATGGAAAGTGAAATAAATATCACGGCAAAAATCCTGACACCTGAAGAAGCCATAGGCAATACAGAAAGGAAGGATTTCCCTCTGCTTCAAGGCAAGGAGTCTTTAATCCAGGCGGATTTTAAAAAAGCCTTGGGACAGGCATTTACTGACACTCCAAGGACTTTCAGGGGCAAGCTTAAGGAAATACTCAAATTAAGATTAACGGATAACGGCGAAAGAGCGCTTTTCGTCGCTACGCTGAATGCACTGATGCGATACGTGAATATAGTTAACGGCACTATTCACTGCAAAGACAAGGAGCCGGAATTGTGTGCCAAGGAAATAGTCAGAGTAATCATCGACAAATACGGTTCTGATGTCAGGATCGGAATTGTTGGGTTCCAGCCTGCAATAATAGATAATTTCTCTAGTAGGCTATCTACGGAAAATCTGAAAGTAACAGACCTTGATAGAGATAATATTAATAGAATAAAATATGGGGTGTCTATCTGGGATGGCAGAGAAATGACAGAAGAGCTCTTTAAGACCCGCGACGTTATCCTGGCAACAGGCTCAACAATAGTAAATGATTCCCTGTCTCAATTGATTTCTCTTTCAGACAAATATCAAAAGCCGCTTTATCTCTATGGTACAACAATCGCCGGAGCCGGCAGGATTTTGAACTTGAAAAGACTATGCTTTCAATCTTCTTAAGCCACTTAAGCCACTTAAGCTGATTAGCTAATTAGCTTAACAGCTCAATAGCTTAATTAACAGCTCGCCCGAAGGGCGCTTATATTCCCAACACCTTTTTAATAGCACCTACAAGTTCTTCGGTAGTTATCGGCTTAGCTATAAAGTTTCGCCCCCCTCTTTTTTGCAACGTAACATCTCCAATTTCTGCCTTAGTAACCATTGCAGTGAGAAATATAATTGGGATCTTAGCTGTCGCAGGATCTTCCAGTAGATTTTCAGCAACTTCATCACCTGACATTTCAGGCATAAGTATATCCAACAAAATCAGATCCGGCTTTTCTCTTTGAGCCAACTTAATACCTTTATCGCCCCTGTTACTTATTATTACATCAAATTCTCCGGTATTCTCTAAATTGGCTTTCAAAAAAAAACATAAATCCTTTTCATCATCAATTAGTAGTATTTTTTTCTTTTCCGCCATATTGTTCCCCTTTGACTTGATTATTTCCTGGTTGCAGATTAATAATAAACTTGGTGCCTTTATTCGCCTCGCTCTCCACATCAATAGATCCCCTGTGCCGATCTATAATTAAATGTGCTATACTGAGACCAAGACCAGTTCCCTTTTTTGCTTCTTTGGTAGTATAAAAAGGCTCAAATATATTCGGCAACAAATCTTCAGGAATGCCCTCTCCGGTATCCTCAATTTCAATCACAACAATCTTATCACCCATCTTAAAATAATCATCCTCTCTCCTGCCTATTCTATTGCCTATATTCGATGCTGACTTATAAAAAATATTTATCTTAATTTCGCCTCCATCTTGCATAGCATCGACAGCATTGTTCAAAAGATTAATAACTACTTGCTGAAACATGTTCTTATCAACTTTACACTTTACTGTTTCTTTTGGATAATTTCTGCGAATTTTTATATTTTTTAAATTTATACTATGTTCAACTAGGCTTATTGTGTCATCTAATAATTTACAAATATCTATAGGTTCAAATTTAAGTTCGGTCTTTCTTGAAAATTGCAGAATATCAACAATAATTTTGTTTGCCCTACCTACGGCTTGTTTTATGATTTTAATAGATCCTGAGCATTGTTCATCTTTCTCTGACAAAGTATTATCAAGATACTCTACACCCATCAAAATAATACCAAGTGGATTTCTAATTTGATGAGCAATCCCGGATGTCAAACGTCCTATAGCTGCCATTTTCTCATTTTGTATTAACTGATCGTGGGCCATTTTAAGTTCATTATAGGCCTTTTTTAAATCCTCTTCTGCCATTTTACGCTCAGTAATATTTTTTGATATTACTGAAACCGCTATTACATTCTTAGTATCAGGTTCTTTAATTGGACTAAGCGTTCTTATAAGCCATTTATCATATTTCTTGCTGTAATCTTCGTAGTCTGTGGTTATACCAGTTTCAAAAACTTTATTTACATTCTTGGCAAAGTTTTTCGTTTCTTCTGTTGTATGAAATGAGTCAAATGTCTTGCCCAAAATATGGCTCCTTAATATGCCAAACTGAGACAACAAAATAGCGTTTACAAAAAGAATCTTACACTCTTTATCTACTATGAAGATTAAATCACCTGTAGATTCCACGAGAGAACGATATCTTTCCTCGGATTTTCGTACTTTCTTTTCTTCTCTATTTTTTCCCTCGCTGACAAGCGCGATAACATAAGCTAATAATATGAAAATTCCCGCCCTCTCAATGGTCCCTACTATAAGAGTTCCAAGAATAGAATATGTTAAATATATATGAAAACAACCCAAAAAAACTGCCAGCGGGATGACTACTTTTCTATACCATATAGCTGTCAGTATGATTGGTATATAGAATATGTTGGTATATAGAATATGTAAACTGTAATAATTTAGAAGGGTATTAAACTCTTGAGCTGAGTAAAAATCAGCATAATCAATTTCTACTTTCGTAATAAAATTAAAGTAATAGCCTCCTGCAATACATAAAAATATTGTAAAAAGTAGTATAGCACCCCGGCACCCTCTGGATTTTGCAAATACTGCCATCGTGAATATTTTGGGGAAATAAAGTCCCTGGTGAGTACTTAAATTCATTATATTTGAGTCCTTTTTGTGGATTGGTTTATTATAAATGTTGCAAAGTTGCCGGGATGGTTGTCAAGCCCACAATTCATTTTCCTAGTTTATTCCGCGACACTCAATCGCAGAACTTTTTTCTCTTATCGAAAAATTTTATGGAATAGTTTAAAAAAAGGGAAAATTATTTAAAAGAGGAAAACGTCCACTCAGTCCTTATTACCAGGTAATAGCTATAAAAACAGGTAATAAGAGTCTCATAAAAAACTCATGGGTTTTGCTCGGGGGCAAGACGCGAGGAGGAAAAAACGTGGATGAAAAATCACTGTAAGCGTTTACAGGGTGCTGCAGATGCGAGGCGGAGGGTACGCAGATGTACTCCCTGTACTTCAAGTGCCCGACAACAAAGCAGATGTGGTGCCCTGTAAACGCTTACTAATGACGACGAAGTAAAGGGCTTAGCCCCCAGATCTTAAGGCCCTTGTCTTTGAGCCCAATAACCAGCAATGTGAGCAGTTCAATAAAAAGGGGCTCAGGAGGCGATCTTAAAGGATCATTTCTCACAAGAATTATGTCACCAGGGTCCACATGTGTCAGAATACGCTCAACTGAAGTATTTAAAAGGATTCCCTCACGCCACCTGAGCTTAAGGGATGGATTGACCACGAAAAGACCCAGATTTCTTGCCATTCTTACCAGTCGAAGGTCCTTCCATCCATAAGGCGGCATAAGAAAGCAGGCGTCCCTTCCCTGGATGTCGCCTGCAAGTGTCAGGCAGGGCTTGAGCGTACGCCTTAATTCTATTTTATTTTGAAAAATAAGCGACCTGTAAGTCTCTCCATGAATCCCTATCTCAAAGGACTGCAGGGAGCGCATGGCCCTGGGATTACTCCTGGCTCTCTTCCCTTCTATGAAAAAAGTGGCTGGAATCTCAAGCTCATGCAGTCGTTTGCAAATGGGCTCTGTTAACGGGTTTGGACTTTGGTCGAACACAAGGCTTATTGCGGGAACATTTCTGGAACCATGGGTTAATACCCTGCCCAAAAAAGTAGCCTTGGGGCAAAAGATCTCATGTGCGCCTATAGCCAGAGCGCCTGCCCCTCCTGCGAGAACAAAACTCTTTAAAGCACTTTTGGAAAAAATCCCGTTTGATTTCAGCACTGTCTTAACCTCACTTATGACGCTCTAAAACAAACCATGCAAGGCCATGGAGCAAATCCTTTGTCTCTAATGGAGCAAATGTCTCTAAACTTTCACAGGCCAAGCCAACCAAGACTTTTGCCCGACTTCGCGTATAATCCAATCCCCCGGTATTGGACAGCAAATCCTTCACCCACACAAGTTCCTTCCCGGAGGGATTGCCACCACTGAGCACCTGTAACAACCTCTCTTTTTCTTTGGAAGATGCCTTTTCAATGGCCACAACAAGGGGCAGTGTAATTTTTCCCTCCGCAAGGTCTGTCCCGATCGCCTTTCCCAACTCACCGGCATCCGCAGTATAATCAAGGATGTCGTCAATCATCTGAAATGCCTGGCCCATGTATAGGCCATAGTCGCTTAGGGCCTGCACCTCGGACTTTCCGGCACCGGCAAGGAGCGCCCCGATTTTACATGATGCAGAAATCAGCGAGGCTGTCTTTCTGTCAATGATTTCCAGATAGGTCACCTCGTCAAAGCTCGGGGTCTTTGCCTGTAAAAGTTGTATAATCTCACCCTCGGACATCAGGGCAACTGTCTCTGCAATGGCTTCTGCTATGCGAGTATCCCCGAACCGGCTGGCAAGCTCAATGGCCCTGCCATAAAGGAAATCTCCAACCAGGACAGTAGCCTTATTCCCCCAGATTTTATAGGCAGGGGACTTACCGCGACGCAGCACACCTTCATCTACTACGTCATCGTGGAGAAGACTGGCGGCATGGAGGTACTCCGGGACTGCTGAAAGACCGAACACTGCATCATCGTCTCTTCCGCATAATCTTGCAGCGCATACGGTAAGTAGTGGCCTTAGACGTTTTCCTCCTGCAAAAATGATGTACTGGCTTACTTTGTTTACAAAGGGTATATGGGAAACAAAATGCCTGTTCAGCACCTGCTCAATTTTTTCAAAATCAGGTTTAAAAGAGTCTAAAATGCCTTTGACCTTAGATTCGTGGTCAGATAACTTCACTGGAGATGCCTCCACCCATACAAACCCCCTTTCCTAATCTTGAATAAAGAAATAACATAGAAAATAATAAAGGGCTATGCTCACGTAATGGCACAGAACCAGAACATAAAAGATAAAACGAAAAATATCACCCCTATGTTGCAACAATATAAGGGCATTAAATCCCAGTATCCTGACGCAATTTTATTTTTTCGCATGGGAGATTTTTATGAAATGTTTCTGGATGATGCCAAGATAGCCTCGCGGATTTTGGAAATCACACTTACATCCAGGAACAAGCACAAAGAGGAAAAAATTCCAATGTGTGGCGTCCCGGTACATGCGGCCGAGAACTATCTGACCAGGCTTGTGCAGTCCGGGCACAGGGTGGCAATATGTGAGCAGGTGGAAGACCCGAAAAAGGCCAAAGGGTTAGTCAAAAGGGAAGTGATTCGTGTGATGACTCCCGGACTCATCACCACAGAAGGGAGCATAGGAGCCAAAACCAACAACTTCCTGATTTCTATAAATCCCGGAAGCACTAAAGATCCGTGGGGACTTTCTTGTCTTGACATCTCAACAGGAGAATTCAGGGTGACCGAACTTTTCAGTGAGGAAGAGGCCCTCACAGAACTCTTCCGTCTGGAGCCTGCGGAAGTCCTCTTGCCGGAGAGCCGGCAGGAAGGACAACTTGTTGCCCGGGTGAAACAGGCCATCCCAGGGACCTTTCTGAGTTTCAGGCCGGACGTATGGTGGCAGTATGACAGGGCTAAAGCAGACCTTCAGGAACATTTCAGGATCCTTTCCCTGGATGGCTTCGGACTGGCGGGGCTTAGTTCCGGCATCGGGGCGGCAGGGGCGCTTCTAGCGTACACCTCTGAGACCCAAAAGGGCGAAGCATCTCATATAAACCATCTAAAACCTTATCGCCTGAACGATCAGCTCATCATAGATGAGGCCACAAAACGAAACCTGGAGCTGCTGTCAAATTCTTTGGACCGTGGTCGCCAAGGTACTCTGTTGGACGTTCTGGACCTTACTGTAACTCCAATGGGAGGGCGTCTTCTCAAAAAATGGATTCTCTATCCCTCAAGAGATATTGCTGAAATACAAGGCAGGCTGTCTGCCGTGGAAATCCTTAAAGAAAGTCCTTCGGTTCGAGAAAATTTAAGAAAAGAGATGCGCCGGGTTTATGACATTGAGCGACTCGTGGCCAGAACAGTCCTTGGCACTGCAAATGGGAGAGACCTCCTGGCCCTCAAGCAATCCATTAATCGAATACCAGGGATAAAAAATGCCCTTGAGAGTCTTTTGCAAAGTCCCTCTTTCAAAAAAGATGAAAAAGGGGATTTGACTGAAATTCACATTGCTCTGGATCCCTTGCAGGACATAGCAGATATCATAAACCGTTCCATAAGGGATGACTGCCCGGTGCTTCTCAGAGAGGGAAGGCTCATCAGGGAGGGATTCAACAAAGAGCTTGATGAGCTTATTCATATCCAGAGAAATGGCAGGTCTTTTATCGCCGGGTTGGAAGCCGGAGAACGGGAGAGGACCGGCATCCCGTCTCTCAAGGTCGGATTTAACAAGGTCTTTGGTTATTACCTTGAGATTTCAAAGGCCAGGGCCGGTATTGTCCCTGATGATTACATCAGGAAGCAGACCCTTGTGGCGGCGGAACGCTATATTACTCCGGAACTAAAGGAGATAGAATCAAATATCCTCACTGCACAGGACCGGAGGCTGACCCTTGAATTCGAGCTGTTTCTGGATATCCGGCTTCAAGTAGCTGAAGCAGGAACCCGCCTACAAAAAACTGCTGCCGCACTGGCAAGGATAGACTGCATGTCTTCCCTTGCAGAGGCGGCTGAACGTTATAACTACGTGAGACCGAAGCTGGATCATGAAATGGGAATTTGCATTCGTCAAGGCAGACATCCGGTTATAGAATATACCCTGAAGGAAGGTTTTGTTCCAAACGACGTGGAGCTGAACTACCGCAATTCCCAGATCCTGATTATAACCGGGCCGAACATGGCTGGTAAATCCACGGTCCTCAGGCAGACCGCCCTTATTGTCTTAATGGCCCAGATGGGAAGCTTTGTCCCTGCGGAGGAGGCACAGATAGGTGTGGTGGACCGGATATTCACACGGGTAGGTGCTACAGATTACTTGACCCGCGGCCAGAGTACATTCATGGTGGAAATGAATGAAACAGCAAATATCCTGCATAACGCCACGAGCCAAAGCCTTGTAATCCTGGACGAAATAGGCCGGGGTACAAGCACCTACGACGGCCTTGCCATCGCATGGGCAGTGGCGGAAAACTTATTGTATAAAGACAAAAAGGGAGTAAAAACTCTCTTTGCCACTCATTATCATGAGCTGACAGACCTGGCAAAAAAGTACGACAGGGTGCGCAACATGCATATAGCTGTTAAAGAGTGGGAGGATCAGATAGTCTTTTTGCGACGGCTGGTGGATGGGTTCACCAGCCGCAGCTACGGAATCCAGGTTGCCGCCCTGGCCGGTGTGCCTGAGTCAGTAATCAAAAAGGCCAAGGAGATCCTGAAAAGTATTGAAAAGAGGACATCTAAGGACAAAAAGGAAATTACTGCCGGTCCTGTACGGAAAAAGAGGCCTAAGCAGCAGCATCCGGCCCAGATGCCCCTACCACTTGTCATTGATCAGGGGGCTGAACTCAGGGAAAAGGTACTCTCCGCCGATATCAATAATATGACACCTCTTGAAGCCATTAACTACTTAACAGAACTCAAATCCATGGCAGAAAAAAGTAAAAAGACAACATGAAACCGCATATAAACACAAAAGAGTGCGGATTCTTAAAGCCATGAGCCTGTTATTATCTAAGCATAACTGCGTCCGGCTACGGTTTTTTTTATCTTTGTTTATCATTGTTTTCCTATCAGGGACATTTTTGCTGATTGCCCTGGACTTTGCCCACGCAAAGCCCGGCAGGGCTGAATATACCTATCGTCAGGCCAAATCCGAATACGATCGCCTTGCCGGGAATTCCCGGCTCCGCACTCACAGGACAGCATGGGTCCGGGTAATCAAGAAGTTCAGGAAAGTTTATCTCACTTACCCCAATGACAAGAAGGTTGCCCCAAAGACCCTCTTCATGATGGCCCGTTGCTACAGTGAATTATATGGTTATTCAGGGGCAGGGAAGGACATCAGGGAGGCCATTGAGCGATATCAGGTCATGGTAGAAAGATTTCCTGAAAACCGCCTGGCAGATGACGCCCTCAACGCCCTGGGCGACCTTTACAAACGTACTGGAAATACCGGAATGGCCCGGGATGCCTGGGAAAAGATAGTTAAGGAATACCCTAAAAGAGACAAGGCCCGGATTGCCGGAAACAAGCTGAAAACCTTAGGTCCTAAGCAACGGCAAAAAACAAAACCTTTAAAGCAGACAACACATTATGAAAAGGAAAAAGGGTCTGCCGGCCTCTCCAGCCCGAGGATTGCTCCAGGCGCAAAGCTTGCCACTGTGCGCGATGTGAGGCATTGGTCCGCTTCAGACTACACCAGGGTAGTAATTGACATGGCAGGCCCTGTATCCTTTAAGAAGGGATATCTTCCTGCTAATAAGACTAAGCATCTTCCGGAACGTGTTTATTTAGACCTCAAGCCGGCCCGTATAGGGCAAAACCTCAAAGGCAACATTTCTATACAGGACGGGCTGCTCAAAGGAGTACGAGTAGCTCAGTTCAACCGTAATACAGTCCGGGTGGTACTTGATCTCAGGAAGACCCATAAGACCAAAATGTTTTACCTCGAGGACCCCTTCAGGGTGGTGGTGGACGCCTTTGGAGAGAATTATTTCTCAAAAATATATAAAAAGACCAGGGGCCGATTAAAAGGTGATGACCTTTCTCTCCCGCAACAGTTGGGCCTCTGCGTAAAACGAGTGGTGATAGATGCCGGCCATGGCGGAAAGGATCCTGGGGCTATCGGGCCTACCGGCCTGAGGGAAAAAGACGTTGTGCTCAAAATTTCGAAAAAAGTAGCTTCACGACTTAAAAAAGACCTTGGCTGCCAGGTTATCATGACCAGAAAGAAAGATCGGTTCCTACCACTTACACAAAGGACTGCCATTGCAAACGCCAAAAAGGCCGATCTCTTTGTGTCTATTCACGCAAATGCAGCTCCCAACAGGAGAGCTAGTGGAGTTGAGACCTACTTTTTAAACTTTGCCCTGGATAAAGAGGCCATGAGGGTGGCAGCTAGAGAAAATGCTACATCCACTAAAAGCATAGGGGATCTCAAGAACATTCTCAACGACATAATGAAAAACACCAAGGTCGATGAGTCCTCACGCCTGGCAGGTTATGTGCAGAAGGAAGTTGTAAAAAACCTCAGAAAAAAATATGGCAATGTAAAAAGCAAAGGAGTCAAACAGGCCCCATTCTTTGTCCTGATAGGTGCAAGGATGCCTTCTGTTCTTGTTGAAGTATCGTTTATCAGTAACAGGAAAGAGGAGAAGCGCCTCAAAAGTGACCGCTATCTGGACCGCGTGGCCGAGGGAATCGTAAACGGCATAAAATCATATATCAGTGGCACCAAATTGGCCTATCTTCCTTGAACCTAAGTTGAGCGATTAGCTGTTAGCCATTAGCGTTTAGCTTTTGGATAAAACTGTTGGCATCCTTCATAGCAAGCCAAAAGTAGTTTACATTTTTGGGAGTAATATACCTCGAAAAATATGACCTGTGAGATTAGCTACCGACCGTTAGCTTTTAGCTTAATAACCCGTTTTTATACAAAGTTTTCACCTATAGCTAACGGCTAACGGCTAACGGCTGGCATCCGTCTATGTTGAAAAAGTGTAAACTACAAAATGAAAGATGCCAATAAAACGGGTTGAATTTTGTTTCTCCTCTGCTAAAGTGAAGTATAATCTGTGGATTTCAAGTGTAATTCAATGGTAGTTGCATGGTGCGACAGAAAACTATTTTGCGGGAGGCGTTTATGTATTGGGAAAATATGGGAGTAAAAATTTGTTTGCTGGTACTGATCTCGATATTAAGCCTGGCACTTCTTGCCGGATGTGGCAAAAAACCAGTAAGAGGCGGAGAAGAAGTACTTGCCACTGAGCAGATCGGGAAATCGGGCATAGGGCCTGAAGGAATGCCCGGTATGACTGAAGTTGGTATAGGTGAGACGGAAATTCCAGGCAAAGCTATGGGCACTGCTGCCGACTTTGGAGAAACTATCTCTGAGGGCAGAACCAGCGCCCCCATGCATCCCGTATACTTTGATTTTGACCGTTTCAACATCCGTGACGACATGAAATCCGTAATGGAAGAGAATGCTCTGTTCCTCCTTGATCATCCGGAGGTCATGATCGAAATCCAGGGTAACTGTGATGAGCGCGGCACTAATGAGTATAACTTGGCCCTTGGGGAAAGAAGGGCAAGAGGCGCCCAGGCATATCTTGTCAATCTGGGGGTAAACCCGGATCGTATAGGAACTGTGAGCTTTGGTGAGGAACGGCCTCTGGATTCGGAGCAAAACGAGGACGCATGGGCAAAAAATCGTAGAGATGACTTTGTTGCCATAAAGTAGTCTAAAAAATTTATCATCCAAGTAAACTATGGCCACGCGTTGCATTGTGACGCCGTGGTCATTATTTTGCAGACAGAGCCATATGACAGGAGTTATGAAAAGGCTCAGGAGGTAGTGATTGCCTTATGAAAGGTCGCCTAAGCTTAATACCTGTGCTGCTGATTTTTCTGTGGACCACGGTCCTGTGCTGCAGTGTAACTGCTGAAGAAACCGTACAGGTAAAGATAGCTGTTATTAATATGCAAAACGTGGTGCGAAAATCCGTGGCCGGCCAAAAGGCCATGAAAAAACTCAATAAAAAATTTGAAGGCCTACAGAAAAAACTCAAGGCTAAACAAGATGAGTTGAAGGCATTTAAAGAAGACCTTGGGGAAAAAGCCCCTTTGATGAATGAGGATGCCAAGGCAGAAAAAGAACGCGAATATAAGAAAGCCATTCGGGATTTTAAAGATCAAAGCGACGATGCCCAGTTTGAAATGCGCCAGGCAGAATCCAAAAGTATGGAGCCGGTACTCAAGGAACTTGAAAAGGTTGTGACCAGTATTGGTGAGAAAGGTGGATACACAATCATTTTGGAAAAAAATATGCCTGGTATATATTTTAATGCCTCTGAAGTAGATATCACTGACGAGGTCATAAGAGCCTACGATAACAAGGTAAAATCCAAGGGCAAAAAAGATAAGAAATAAACCCTTACTGAAGTAACCGCTGTCGAAACTGAAAAAGTGTAAACTGCTTTTGATTTGTCGTGAAAGATGCTTGCCATATGTTTCACATAGATATAGAAAAACAAAACGAACTTACACAGGAACAGATCTCTGAGCTACGGACCATGTGGAACAGATGTGCCACGCACATTATCCTTTCCACTACCCTTGCAAAAAGCGGTCATCCGGGTGGCTCTCTTTCTTCCCTGCACACCCTGCTTGTCCTTTACAGCATAATCAAACACCGTCCGGCAGAACCCCTCTGGCCGGATCGTGACCGCGTAGTCGTAAGCATCGGGCATGTCTCTCCGTGCGTATACAGCGTACTCGCTGAATTTGGTTATTTCTCAGAGGAAAATTTCCTTACCGAGTTTCGTCGTGCCGGTTCACCATGTGCCGGCCACGTAGAACAAACCATGCCGGGAATTGAGTGGAATACTGGAAATCTTGGCCAGGGACTTTCAGTAGGTACAGGCATATGTCTTGCCCAAAATCTCTTTGGCCGGCCGGGCAAAACAATCGTCCTCATGGGTGACGGAGAACAGCAGAAGGGACAGATAGCTGAAGCCAGACGTTTTGCAACAAAATTCAGGCAAGGAAACCTGATCGGTGTAGTCGACAGAAATCACCTCCAGATTGGAGGATCCACTGAAGATGTTATGCCGGTCCGTGTAAGAGATGAATATGCTGCCGCAGGCTGGAATGTATTATATGTACCGGACGGCCATGATTTCCAGACCATATTCCAGGCACTGAAAAGGGCATGGGTACATGACGGCCTTACGCCCAGCCGCCCCACGGTTATGGTCATGCGTACCGTCATGGGAAAAGGCATCTCTTTTATGGAAGACAAGGCAAAGTATCATGGGTCTCCGCTGCCGAAAGATGATGCCGAGGCGGCTTTGAGAGAACTGGGACAAGATCAGGACCTACTTGAGCTGTGGTCAAAAAACAGGGCTGAACACAAAATAAAGGGACCCTGCAAAATACCAGAGACGGATTTCCCATCTATTGACCATGGAGAACCCATTGTTTACGGCGTTGAGACCAAAACAGACTGCCGCTCTGCATACGGCGCAGCATTAAAGGATCTGGCTCAAAAGAACAATGTTCAGGATTTTGCCCCAAAAATCGTAGGATTTAGCTGTGATCTGGAAGGATCAGTAAAAATGCAGGGGTTTCACAATGTTTCACCCACCGCCTTCATAGAGACAGGCATACAAGAGCACCACACAGCTACCTGCGCCGGAGCGGTGAGCAGAGAGGGATTAGTTACCTTCTTCAGCACCTTTGGGGTCTTTACCGCGGCAGAGACTTACAACCAGCACCGTTTAAATGACCTCAATGAAACCCACCTCAAAATTGTGTCCACTCACGTAGGACTGGACGTGGGAGAAGATGGCCCGACCCATCAAAGTATCGACTATGTAGGACTTTTCAACAACCTCTTTGGCTTCTCCATATTCATGCCGGCAGATCCAAATCAAACCGACAGGATAGTTCGTTATCTGGCCACCAATCCGGGCAATGTCTTTGTGGGTATGGGAAGGTCTAAGTTGTCAATTATTACCACAGAGGATGGAAAACCGTTTTTCGATGCGTACTATGTGTTTTGGCCCGGGCAGGCAGACTGGTTGAGACAGGGGGACAAGGCCACTTTTCTTACCTATGGCTCAGCCACATCCCATGTTCTCGAAGCATGGTCAATTCTTGACTCAGAGGGCCTGTCAACAGGTGTGCTCAATATGGCCTCACTCAAACCTATAGACAAAGAATCAATACTTGAGGCGGCCAAGAAAGGGCCTCTCATAACGGTTGAAGACCATGTAGCTCACACAGGCTTGGGGGCTATGGTGGCGCAGGTACTTGTAGCGGCAGGCGTACACCGGCAGCTCCTCACTCTGGGAGTGACACACTATGGTTCTTCAGGCAAGCCGGATGACCTGTATCGCGTTCAGGGCCTTGATGCCGAAAGCCTTGCCGGGAAGGTGAAAGAGTTCCTGATGTTGTCTTAGGACCGGAAAAAAATACTAAATCATCAGGTCTGGAATTTCCATTTCTCCATTTTTGAAAGCTTTGATAAAAGCATCGACGACTCTGGGATCAAAATCCTTTCCCGCACCTTTAACGATGATTTCCTTGGCTTCAAATGGAGATATTGCCTTGCGGTAAGGACGATCGCTTACCAGGGCATCATATACATCTGCCACGGAGAGGACTTTAGCCTCTATAGGGATTTTTTCCCCGTTAATCGAACGATAGCCTGATCCATCATATTTGTCGTGGTGAGCCAAAATAATAGGAATAATCTTGCCCAGGGGAGCTTCTGCTAAATCCAGAATATCAGCACCCAATTCCACATGTTTTTTCATTGTTTCACGCTCTTCGTCAGTCAATTGCGCTGCCTTGTAAAGAATTTCCCGGCCGATATCGATTTTTCCAATGTCATGGAGCAAGGCAGCGGCACGAACCGTTTCAATTTGTTGAGGAGCGAGTCCGAGGTAGGTAGCGATCTTAGCTGAATAGATTGAAACGCGGTAACAATGGTTTTCAGTATACTTATCTTTGGAAATGAAATGCCGCAAAATCACCAGAAGACCCCGGTAGGTTTTCTGGAGTTCACTCATCTGTAGTGCCTGACGCTCATAGAGAGTACCCATTGAATATGCAATAATCACTAACATACCGGCCCAAGCCATGATTTCATACCATTGGCCGCTCGCTGAATTGAATTGTTCCATATCCTTAAACAGATTTGAGTTGAAGTGTAAAACAAGACCTACCAGTAAGATGCTGGCCACTGCAGTCAAAACGGCATGGCGACGTCCGAAAAAATAGGCGGAAAAAATGGTAGGGATAACGTATAGTTGCAGCAACATCTGTTGGCCGGTCAACAGATAATTCATGATGCCGATGATAGAAAACATGGACAATATCATCCACAGCTCTTTGTTCGCTTCAATAATCTGGCGCATTAACTCTGTTTTCCATCGCTGAAATCGTCCTGAAGTTAAACCGGTCGGTATAGCGTCGAGAATCAATTCTTCTCCGTTTTTAGCTTGCTCAGTCATTTTAACCCTCCTGCATTAACTTCGATCATCCACTAAAAAAATCCCATGAGATATTCGGCATCCTTCATAGCAAGCCAAAAGTGATTTACACTTTGTTGATCTTGTGCTTTGGCAGTGAAATTTGAAACCGGATATTCTTTCTGACCTTAATTTGTTATCGACCATTAAATTCAATTTCTTGAAAATGGAAGGTGAATACATACTCATTACGGTTATCAGCCATCGGACCAAAGACAGAGTTTTGCATGAGTCTCATGATTTTCCTGATTCGGTCATCTTATCATCACCAACAAGCCCTGGAAGCAGATCTACCAGTCTCAACCATATCTGTCTCAGTGGACCAGGATCAAAACTGTTGCCGCCGTGGCTTGTTGAAAGGGCCTCGACCAGTCTTTCTTCCCACTCGTCAAGAACTGCCGCCACCTCACCGTAATCCATGTATTTTGCACAGGCCCTTAGATTTTTTATTGCATCCTGACAGGCAGACAACCATTTCTCCTCAGGCCAGTCAGGCACATTGGCCAGAGGCTCGGATACCTCTTTTAAAAACAAAGGAGTAATTGTTTCCTCCAAAGCCTTTATTATATTCCAGGCCTGTCGATCCGGTAATCCCGAATCATGACCGGTAGTTGCTTCGAGTGCGTCAGAATCGACCTTCTCCGACCGTGAATCAAAGAGTACGTCGTTCTGATCTTCAATATTGTCTGATACACTGCTTGATTCCGCATTCTTCTCTGCTACTTCTTGCACCAGCTTCTGCAATTGATCCAGCCTTGAAAAAACCAGGTTAATAACATCTTCTGCAAAGACCAAGCTACCCTGACGGACCTTATCAAACAGATTTTCCATATTATGGGCAAGCGTGGCTATTTGTTCAAGGCCCACATGGTCCGCTGCGCCTCTTATACTTTGCATATTACGAAAACATTCATTCAGAAGAGAGGAGTTGTGAGACTCCTGTCCGAATAATAACAGGTTTGATTCCAGCTCCTGGAGGTTTCCCTCGACTTCAACAACAAAATTCTGTAAATTTTCCTGATCAAACTGATTCATAGTACCCCATTGGATTGTTGATTGTTGATTGCTCTATTGTTCTATTTTCATACCTTCTCCATTCAAAACCCACAAATCAACGGCTTTAGGTTACCGGTGAACCCTTGACCCTTTGAACCCTGAACCCCTGAACGGTTACTAAATTATTTGTAACCGTTCACGGAATTACAATGCCCGTTTTACCGCAACCTACCGAACTGTAAGCGTTTACAGGGTGCTGCAGATGCGAGGCGGAGGGTACGCAGACGTACTTCCTGTACTTCAAGTGCCCGACAACAAAGCAGATGCGGTGCCCTGTGAACGCTTACAATTATTTATCGGCCGCAAAGCTTAATGTCTTGAGTAATACTGCGATCAAAAAAAACAGCCCCCCCACAAAAATCCTTAACATATTAAATGATTGTGTCGATAAAGGTCTTAGAGCCTTAAATTCAGGAGTCTCAGTTGAAAATTTATGCGTCTTTGACACAGAATGACCTTTTCTTTTTGGAGAATTTAAGCCTTGGCTGATTTAGTGCTGACCACCTCAATCCTGGAAGAAACCAGAATACAGATAGAAAACACCCTTATTAAAGCGGGCGTTAATACTGTGCTCTTGATTGATGAAGCGGGCAATATAGTAGTTGCTTGCGGGCACAAAACCGACAACCTGGACTCTATATCTCTTGCTGCGCTGGCGGCAGCTAACTTTGGCGCCACTTCACAGATTGCAAAACTGATAGGAGAAGACGATTTTGCACTCCTGTTTCATAAAGGGAAAAAAGACAGCATACACGTTGCGCGAATAGGCACTGATTTGATCCTAGTAACAATTTTCGGTGACAATGTCTCTCTGGGCTTGATCAGACTGAGAGTAGCACAATTAGCAAAATCTATAGAAAAGGCATTTAGTCAAAAATAATTAACAATGGCGCTAATAAATCTCAGCAAAAGGGAAATACACTGCAAGATAGTCTACTACGGTTCAGGACGATGCGGAAAGACTACGAATTTGCTCTATATATATAATGCCATGAATAATAAAGCCCGTGGCAAAATGTTGACCATTGAGACAAAAGGAGAAAGGACGCTTTTTTTTGACCTCCTTCCTCTAAATCTGGGGAAAATAAATGGTTTTGATATAAGAATCCAGCTTTACACCGTACCTGGTCAGACAATTTATAAAGCAACCAGGAAACTGGTTCTTAAGGGTGTAGATGGTCTGGTCTTTGTTGCCGACTATCTTAAGGTACGTCATGAAAAAAACATAGAAAGCTTCCAAGATCTGCGTCGCAATCTCCTTGAGCACAATCTAACTCTGGAAGAAATCCCGATTATTCTTCAATTCAACAAATGTGACATGGTGCCGACACCCATACCCACATTGACTAGAGAAGAGCTTGAAATAGATCTGAACAGAGAACTTAATACAAAAATTTTTGAAGCAGCGGCTACTAAAGGCATAGGGGTCTTTGAAACCCTGAAAGAAATAAGCAAAAGGACCGTTCACTATGTGGCAACAAAACACCTTTTAACAAATCGAGCGGTTAGCCGTTAGCGGTTAGCTATTAGTTTATCACTGTCAGGGTTAATTCCGCCGCTTGCGGCGGGTAGTTCATTTTTCAAAGCTAAACGCTAATGGCTAACCGCTAAACGCTCAACTTTGTTGAAATAAAAAATACTCAAGGAGAACAGCCATGGATCAGACAAAAAAGATCCCTGATCCCGAAGACTTCACTAAAAACGTAGAAAGTACTATTGACGAACTATTTAGTGCAACACGACAGATAGAAATAGACCCCTTAACTAGTGAAGTGAAGGAGTTGTCGCAAGACAAAACAGATCAAGGACCGTCCTTTCAGGTTGTAGGCCAGGAAGAAAAGTATCCGGAAGAAATCAAGCTCTCAGATAACATAGAGCTGGAAACTCCTGCTGAACAGATAGAAATTACCACTGACGAAAAGATATTGGAATTAGATGCAGGGCTGGAGCTGGAGCTTGAAGAGAAAGAGACTGAGGCTGTTAATCTGGAACAACAGTTCAGCCAACTCAATCAAATGTTGTTGACCCTGGAATGGGAGGTCACTCAGACACAAGTAGTATCAGCCAAAAACCTGATAGAGACAATCCAGAAAAATCCAAAGATAGAGGCAGACAAAAATCTCCACGAATCGTTCAGTCTTATGATAAGGATCCTTGAAGGGATGGCGGATCATCCTGAAAAAATGCCCACTTTCGGGCCCGAAGCCCTGCAGAAAGGCCTTGACACCTTAAAAAACCTTGTTTGGAACAAGGAGCAGGATCCAAAAGCTAAAGAGCAGCTCTTGATATCCGCCAAGAAGAGGTTTGAATCAGCTATAGACCCAGCGGTGCCTGAGGTTGCTCACGAAGTGTCCGAGGAGGCGGTTTCAGAACAACTTGTTGAGGACATTGATGATCCTGAGCCAAGGCATCAAGATGCCCCCGAGATTGCCCTAAAAGAAAAATCTCCCGATCAACAGGAACAGATCACAGATTCTGTTTTAGAGGCGGACATACAAGAAAAGGCATGGCCTCCTGAGCCGGAATTTCCTGAACACCCGGCGCTCGTAGATGCAGTCAAATCCCATATCAAAGTCCTTGATGACTGTATTGGTTACATTTTACCAGTTGAAAAACTCCTTGCCCGAACTCCGGGGATGGAAAAGCTACATAATTTTCAGCAAAATATTAAAAGCAGGCTTGAAAAACAAAAGGGAATATTGGAAAAGGCATTAGCCGGCGATTACGAGCCATCTGTTGATGTGCGTGATTATGCTGCTCAACGAACCGAAGACATCACCATAGAAATTGATAAAAAAGAAAAAACACCATCAAGTAGCGTTTCCTGCCCATGGCATGAACTTGTAGTTACCCAATGGGACCAAAATCAAGTGGCGCTTGCTCCAGAAGATATAGCATTTGCCGGGACCGCCCCCTGGTGGGCCAAGAAAGGACTTAAAAAGCTGAAAACTTTCAAATTAAAGAAACTCAAGACCTGGCCATGGACAAAGCTTCAGCCATTGATGCAAGGGGAATTATCAAATCAGGGAGAATCACAGCTTATAAAACTTGAGTTCCCGGTACTGCAAAAATCAATTTCATCTTTCAGCTACTCTCAGCCCTCAGACAATCCTATTGTATTAGTCCTGTCCCATGCGGATAAAGGACTGGTCCTCATGCTGGATACCCCGTTAAAGACCATTTCCGTAGCTCCTGAGTGTTCATGGGAACCGTCCGCAGAAAATAATGGACCATGGGTCGGTAACCTGAAGATAGAGAACAAACAAACATCCGTGGCAACGCTGGAAAGCCTCTTAAATACACTGACAAATGGATAATCTCACTTCAACTTCGGACAATTTAATTAAAACCAGGTTGGCAGAAGCCGATCTTTACTATAGTCAAGGTCTTAATGAAGAAGCTCGTCTTATTTGTTTAGAGCTTCTGAAACTGACAGGTGATAAGTCCCATCCCCTCTATGCTGAAGTAGAATCCCGTCTGAAAAAACTTCAGGTTGATGGCATGGAAACAGTTCCGTCAAGAAAAACGGATTCCACCACCGGTAAAGATATTAAAGAATATCAGGATAATAAATTCAACAGTTGTATAGGCCTGATGGATGCCGGCTTTTATTCAGAGGCTATAGAGGAACTTAAAACTTTACTTGAAGACGAATACAGGCCGGGAATAATTCGAGCGAAAATCGGAGAATCATACCTGCGGCTGGATACGCCCTTTGAGGCCCTTGAGTATTTACAGGAGGCTCTTGAGGACACGCAACTGTCCAAGGATGAACGGCTGGACGTACTATATCAACTGGCGCTTACCAATGAACGAACCGGCGCGGTGCCTAAGGCCATTGAGGCCCTGGAACAAATCATCCGCCTTGATCCTGCCTTTAGAAACGCCAAACAGAGGCTTGAGGAACTTTCCCAAACAGCGCAAAAATATGGCCGGTTCTATTATCTGATTCGTAATCAGTTCCTCTCTGAAGAACAACTGAACAAGACCAAAGAACTGGCCAAACACGGAAAAAAATCCATAGAAAGTATCCTGCTAAACCGGCTTGGCTTAGACAAGATAGAGCTTGGCCGCTCCCTCAGCGAATATTATCGATGCCCCTTTGTGGAATTTAACGAACTGGAAGTAGGAACTATACCATCTTGCGTGCGCGGTATCAAAGAACATTTTTTCAGGACCAATTCCTGTGCTCCGATTAGCGAACAATCAGGGACCCTTACAGTTGCACTGGATAACCCCCATGACTTAGCAAAGATAGACAATATAAGAAGGGTCCTTAAGGCCAAAAACTTTGAATTTGCAGTTTCCTTAAAAGAAGATATCAACAGATTCATAGACTATTTCTATGGGAAATATTCCGTAGGGGGATCTGATGAGGACGTGTTTGAGCAACTGGAAGTGGTTGATGAGGATACGGAATTAGAGGAAGAGGATGATTTAGCATCAGATGCTGATAGCGTAGTAGTACAGATAACCAACAAAACCATAGAGGATGCATATCAGCGCCAGGCATCCGATATTCACATTGAATCTCTGGCAGGCAAACGTGGGACCCTGGTCCGCTTCAGGATCGATGGCGATTGTATGCGTTATCAGACCATTCCGTATAACTACAAGCGGGCCATGATTTCCAGAATCAAGATCATGTCCAACCTTGACATTGCCGAGAAACGCCTGCCTCAAGACGGAAAAATAAAGTTCAGGATTCGCTCCGGCAAAATCCTGGAATTACGTGTAGCTACACTTCCCACAACTGAAGGCAACGAAGATATAGTACTCAGGCTGTTGGCCTCTTCCGAGGCCATGCCGATGGATCGCATAGGGCTCCTTGATCAAAACCTGGAGCAGATGAAACAGCTTTTGCAGTTGCCTTACGGGCTTATATTGGTGGTTGGTCCTACCGGGTCGGGAAAGACAACTACCCTGCATGCCGCACTAGGCTATATAAACCGGCCGGACAGAAAAATCTGGACAGCGGAAGATCCTGTGGAAATCATGCAGGATGGATTGCGTCAGGTGCAGGTGAGACCCGGTATAGGCCTTACTTTTGCACGGATTCTCAGGGCCTTTTTAAGGGCGGATCCGGATGTGATAATGATCGGCGAAACTCGAGACGAAGAAACCGCTACAACCGCAATAGAGGCCTCCCTGACAGGTCACCTGGTTTTTTCAACCCTCCATACCAATTCCGCCCCTGAGACAGTTACAAGGCTTTTAGGAATGGGAATGGACCCATTCAACTTTGCTGACGCCCTCCTGGGAGTCTTGGCACAGAGGCTTGTAAAAAGACTTTGTCCCAAGTGCCGCGAGGCCTATCAGCCTGATGAAAACGAGAAAAAACATATTTTGCACGAGTATGGGTTTCATCCAACTCAACCCTTAGAGTTATCAGACCTAAATAAAATAACGCTTTATCGGCCAAAGGGCTGCCAAAATTGTAACAAAACCGGCTTCAGAGGCAGGCTTGCAATCTACGAACTGCTCATGTCGGATGACGGTCTCAAAAAGTTTATACAGGAAAAACGACCCGTGGGAGATATACGGGAGCATGCCATGAAGCAGGGAATGTTGACCCTTAAACAGGACGGCATACAAAAGGTCTTAAGGGGAGATACGGACCTGAAACAGATTACTGCGGCATGTATAAGGTGAGGTAACCGTTCAAGGGTTCAAAGGTTCAGGGTTACCTCAAATTATTCTATTCTCATGCCTTTTCCATTCCCGCCTGCCTCGCAAGCTTGGCGAGTGAGCAGGAAGAACTCACGAAACAACAGCTCAGATTTTCGGTAAACCCTGAACCTTTGAACCCAGAACCCTGAACGGTTCTTTATAGGCCTACCTTATTTACCTCATCGATGGTGGTGATTCCTTTTAGGACTTTGTCTACACCGTCTTCTCGAAGAGTTTGCATGCCATGGTTCTCTCCGGCCTGCTTTGTGATCATTCCGGATGGCGCTCTTTGCATAATTAGATCCTGTATGGTGTCGTTTACCACCAGAAGCTCAAATAGGGCAGTCCTCCCTTTATATCCTGTCTGCCAACAATTCTTACATCCCTTCCCACGATAAAAGACAAGGTCTTTTGCCATTGCTATGCCTAAGTCCTTAACCGCCTTTTCTTCTGGTTGGTAATGTTCCTTACACTTGGGACAAATGGTGCGCACCATACGTTGGGCTAATGATCCCACAACACAAGAAGAAATCAAATATGGCTCTATCCCTAAATCCATCAGCCGAGTTAAGGCCCCTGCAGCATCGTTGGTATGCAGGGTGGAAAAAACCAGGTGTCCGGTTAAGGCAGCCTGTATAGCAGTCTCCGCAGTTTCTAAATCCCTTATTTCTCCCACCATAATAACATCAGGGTCCTGGCGGAGGACCGCTCTTGTGGCAGAGGCAAAAGTCACCCCTGCCTTAGGGTTAATCTGTGTTTGGCGGATGAAGTTGAGCCGATATTCCACCGGGTCTTCAATGGTGATGATATTCTTTTCCAGACTATTAATGCTATTTAAAGAGGCATAGAGAGTAGTGGTCTTCCCGCTGCCCGTGGGTCCGGTAACCAGGATAATGCCGTGTGGTCTCTTAATAAGAATCTCATAATGCCTTATTATATCTTTGGAAAACCCCAAATCTTCTAATCCCATCAGGGCGATGCTTTGATCGAGAATCCGAATGACTACGTTTTCCCCGTAAATTGTGGGAAGGGTTGAAATACGTAGTTCAATCTCTTTGCCCTCCACTTTTATTTGAGAACGTCCATCCTGAGGGATTCTGCTTTCAGCGATGTCCAAGTCTCCCATAATTTTTACCCGAGAGATGATGGAGGCCTGGAGATGCCTGGGAAGGGAATTAACTTCATGAAGAACACCATCAATCCGGTAACGGACGCGTAAGGTGTTTCGATCAGGCTCGATGTGTATGTCGCTGGCACCGTCCTGAACAGCCTGTGTCATGATCAAATTCAGCAATCTGATCGCAGGGGCCTCCTCCGCTCCTGAAGGCTCAGGACCTTCTTCAGCAAGCCCACTTACGATCTCTTTTATAGAATCCCTGACCCCATAATATCGGTGGATGGCAGTCTTGATCTGAATGTCGGTGCTAATCGCGGCGCTGACCCGCGAGCATCGCAGGAGCCTCAGGGTGCTTGCACCCTGAGGCTCCGAGAAGCGCAGTCGGGTCCAGTGCCTTGTTCTGGCGCAAGGCGACAGAACAAGGTGCTGGACGGAGTCAGCGCCGCGATTCTCGGCGGCGTAGCCGCCGAGAACAAGAGGTTCTACTTCACATCCAGTCTTGAGTCCCACCTCGTCCAATGCGGGAATATTGTGGGGATCGGCTATTGCCACGGTTAAGATGTTATCAATCTTAAATAGGGGTATCAGTTGATATCGCTGGGCCAGACTTTTAGGGACCAGTTCTATAACCTTCTCGTCTATCAGGTAACTATCCAAATCGACATAAGTGGCAGACATATTATTATCGTTGGCGTTCGCAGGTTTAGGGGTTTGTTTTGGTCATTGGTCATTGGGTTCAGGGTTCAGTAAAGTATAGCTCATAGGCGAAATCATATCTCATTTTTCACCACAACTTTAGGGGTAAGCATGATTATTAGCTCGGTCTTTTCATTCTTTTGCTCAGTCTTGCTAAAAAAAAAGCTTAAAAAAGGAACCTTTCCTAAAAAAGGAACGCTGGTTACTTCATCTTTTTTCCTTTCATTTAAAAGCCCGGCAATAATGATGGTCTGGCCGTCTCTTACCCTGACCACCGTACTGGTCTCCCTCACATTCAGGATTGGGGCTTTATCTCCTTCAGGTGATTCCGATTCCCCCACCTTGTTCGTGACATTGGGGTGAATATCCATAATAATTAAGCCGTCAGAACCTATTTGTGGAGTAACCTTTAAAAGAATGCCTACGGTGATCCAGCGTGGACTGCTGACAGCCCAGGGGTTCCCTCCCGCCGTGCTGTCAACAATGTTTCTATCCCAATAGACATCTTCCGTGGCCACTTTTATAACAGCCGGCTGGTTATTTAAGGTAGAAATCTTCGGACTGGACAACACAACTGTCTTTCCTTGCTCTGACATAGCATCCAGAAGTAAAGAGAAGTCGCCATCAAGGAGCTTTATCTTGAAGACTTCAGTATCTGCTCTAAGCGTCTGAGTGATGGTTCCCTTAAGACCGTCATGATTGAAGACTGCAGACCAGTCAATGCCCATCTGATATTCATCAGAAAGGACCACTTCTATTATATTGGCCTTAATCATTACCTGTCTTTGCGCTGAGTCTTCAACAGTCTTCAAAAATTCGGACATCCTGGCCAGGTTTTGAGGAAAGTCAGTAGCTACGATGGAACATGACATCTTATTGATGACTAACCTGCCCTGTTTCGAAGAAATACTCTTTAAACCCTCATCTATCTCTTTCCAGAGATCTGCAGTATCGGATGCCTCCACTCTGATGGCAGCTTCCATGCCCACAGGGTCTTCACCGTCCCCTCTTCCGCCTTCGCCGGTACTAGCGGATACTGCACCACTTCCAACACGTTTAGTGATCAGATAATTCAGGGTAAACCTCCTGGTCTGCATCTTAACAGGTGATACCCAGATGAAATTGGCTTCTCTTTTATACTCCAGCCCCAATGGGGTAAGAAGGCAATCCAGGGCCTTGGTTAAAGTAACTCCTTTTAAATCTACAGTGACATCTCCCTTGACATCAGGATCGACGATGATGTTCAATTCGGTTTTCCTGGATAATACCGTCAGTATTTCCTGGATATCCGCCTTTCTAAAGGACAGGGTGTAGAGTTTTTCCTTAATTGAGGTAGATTGCAGGCCGGGAGTTATAGAGACCTTCTCCGCACTTGTTTCAGGAGCTGCACATACAATGGCCATAAAAAATACGAAAAATATAAGGCCCCTATTTTTCATGTCCATCTCCTTCACTTTTTGTCCATTGAATAAGGCCTTCCTCAAGCATAATTTCATGTCTTCGGTCGCCGTTTTCTAAAACCACTCTATCGGGTTTGATTTCCAACACCTTTTCTCCATCTATCAAATCTCCTATAGTCACTACCTTGTGGTTAACAGATGCCACCTTTCGAGAATCAGTGATCAGGATAGCAGTGACCTTTTTGATCCGGGGTTTTATAGCCTTCGGCGATTCCTCTTCTTCAGTTGTCTTAAATCCCACACCAGGAGGCAATTCAAAGGGGTCTCTTCCCCAGGCATGGAATCCATAGTGCACGAAAAACAGGATTGCTGCTGCCCACATCACAATTAAATTTCTCTTCTTCACACCACCCCACCCCATAGCCGTCAGGCTAAGACGTAGGCAAGAAAAAATATATTGGAATATCAACAAGATACAACAAGGCCAGGAGCCCCTTAGCCGGGGTTCCTGGCTAAAGCTTCATAATAATAGCTCCTTTATAGGATGAAGCGCCGATCTTAGAAATTTTCCTGACAATCCGAAGAAGCAATCGGCTCAACTTCTTCATAATCTATAGTAGTTATACTTACTACATTATTAGGAAAATTACAAGCAATAATTTAGTGGACCTGGTAGATAATTTAGATGTAGCCATAGATCCATTTTTTACTGAAGAAGAGCTGAATCAATTGGCTATTGAGTCAGGATTTATTCGTCGTGAAGGTAAGCTTAATGGTAGCTTGTTTTTAGATTTGCTTGTCTTCAATAGTGAAAATTTGAAAGATCAAAGCTTGAATGACCTATCGGTAATACTAAAAGATAGGCATGAAATTGACATTACAAAGCAAAGTCTGCACGAAAGGTTTAATGAAAATGCGCTGCTTTTCCTAAAAGATGCTTTAGAACAATTAATAAAAAAACAGCTTAATATTGAACGCTCCCTATTTGAGAATTGTAAAGAATTTAACCGGATTCTGATAAAGGATTCTACTTGTTTTCAAATTGATAAATCATTAGCGGAATATTATCCTGGCAGTGGTGGCAGTGGTTCCAAAGCATCAGTAAGAATACAATTTGAATATGACATCTTGAGCGGTGACATTAATGATTTATCATTAAATGCCTTCAATGATCAAGATGCTAAAGACTCCGTTGCAACCATGGAATTGACCAAACAAAGAGATCTCATAATACGCGATTTAGCGTATATGAGTCTTGAAGTATTACAACTGATAGTAAAAAACCTCGCTTTTTTTCTTTGCAGGGCAAATCCAAATGCATATATTTATGAAAAGGAAGAAGATAAATATAAGAAGATAGATTTTATAAAAATAACTGCCTATATGAGAAAGTATAATCTCAGCAGCATTCAGAGAGAAGTTTATTTAGGTTGTAAAGAAAAATTTCAAGTGCGGTTAATTATATATTTATTGCCGGAAGAGGAAGTTGCGAAAAGGCTACGAAACGCCGTACAGAACAATAAGAAGAAAGGCGGTAATGGAAATCTAAGCAAAGAATACAAAGCCCGTGCCTTTTTAAATCTTTTTATTACCAATACAAGTGAAGAACAAATACCAATGGATCATATATGGCAACTATACAGATTACGGTGGCAAATTGAACTAATTTTTAAAATATGGAAATCCATATCTGCTATTGAGAAGGTGAAAAGGGTAAAAAAGCATCGATTGGAGTGCTATATAATTTCTAAGCTAATTATCATTGTATTGGGTTGGAAAGTCATGTGGAGCATTGCGAAGCAATTGTTTATTAAAGAAGGCAAAGCCTTAAGCTTTTTTAAAGCATCAAAGACTTTGCTACGAACAAACATAGGTAAATTACGGGAAGTATTTTTAACAAGGGAGTTATCAGTAGCACACTTCATGAAGAAGTTTTATGATCTTAGTAAAACAAATCATTTACTGGAGAAAAGGAAGGACAAACCCACATCAATGGAATTGTTGCTATCCTTCATAACTATCTAATATGTTAAGATATATTGATTACGCGGAATCTTGCCGACCTCTTAGCCTGACGGCTATGCCCTTTAGACCCCTTTATGACCCCTTTATTATATCTTTAGAGCCTCTTGCAAAACTCAGAGAATAGAATGTTTTTTTGGCTTTTGAGAAAGCAAAAAAAATAGAATAAATTTTTAAAATGATACCATCAAATTGTATTTTATGGAAGTGTCAATGAATAATTTTTTGACTTCAAATAAACTACGAAAAATGTTGTAATACTTCGTTATCTATATTATATAGATTCATTACTAATTAGTAAAGATCAAAAAAAGGAGGGGGTAGAAATGAGCCTGTTTGATAACCTGTCCGGCTATTGGTTCAGGATTCAAGACTCTCTTTTCCCCTGGATGGAAGAGAAAATTGGCGAGCTGACTAATAAGCAATTACAACTCGTAACTGCCCTGGAAATTATTCGTATAGAGGCCTTTATCCAAAATTGCGTCGGTTTTCCAGGACGGCCTCTTGAAGATCGTATTGCTATTGCTCGGGCGTTTGTGGCAAAAATGGTCTACAACTTGCCTACCACGAGAGCATTGCTGGACCGATTGGAGTGTGACATTAAACTCCGGCGGATCTGCGGCTGGGGAAAAAAATCTCAGGTGCCAAGTGAGTCTACTTTCTCACGGGCCTTTGCTGAATTCGCTGAAGGCGAATTGCCGCAAAAAGTCCATGCGGCACTGATAAAAGAGACCTATGGAGATCAGTTGGTAGGCCATATCTCCAGGGACTCCACTAAAATTGAGGCCCGGGAAAAGCCTGTGAAGAAGGCCGAACCTGTTAAGGAGGAGC
>PQXE01000145.1 GCA_003194495.1 Deltaproteobacteria bacterium | reverse complement strand
GGATATCGTTATTTGACAGCATAGTGCAAAGTGATTTGCAAAGAAAAAAACTTCATTTTTACGTCCTGCAACTTGTTGATTTCATAGTATTTTTTAAATTGCCCGGACTTATTGAGAAGTTACCAATGCTACAGATAAACTACTAAAACTACAGTAAATCTTTTCGGTTCTTCCGGATTTTGCGTACCAGGCTTTCCCCCAAGACGTAGCCATGATAATCTCCTTCCAGATATTTCTCAGAAAGGAGATTGGGGTATGTCCACAAGTCTACTTTATCACGGATTCGGAATCAGGGGATATAGATACAGGAGTACCAAATATGAAGGGGGCAATGTTTACTTCAATGTAGAGCAGGAAAGGGACACCTTGCGCTGTCCGTGTTGCAGGTCAAGGAACGTAAAGCCGAAGGGGAAGATGACACGCAAGTTTAAGTCAACTCCCATCGGGCGCAAGGTAGTATTCATCGTGCTGATGGTACAACGGGTCTTGTGCCTGACCTGTGGGGCTCTGAGACAGGTGAAGGTTGGTTTTGCTGATGAGAGACGCAGTTATACCAAGGGGTTTGAACGTTATGCCCTGGAGTTATCAAAGCATATGACCATCAAAGACGTGGCAGCGCACTTGGGGGTGAGTTGGGATGTGATAAAGGATATCCAAAAGCGTAACCTCCATCGTCGTTTTGCCAAGCCGAAACTCAGAAAGCTGAAGCGGATCGCTATTGATGAGATTTCCATCGGCAAGGGTCACAAGTACCTGACGATAGTGCTGGATCTTGGCAGTGGTGCCGTAGTGTTCGTGGGCGACGGCAAGGGTGCTGATGCTTTGGAGCCTTTTTGGAAGAGACTGAGGCGTAGTAAGGCAAAGAAGATCAAGGCGGTTGCCATTGACATGTCCCCGGCCTATATAAGCGCCCTGATTGATAACCTTCCTGATGCCTCCATCGTGTTTGATCACTTTCACATCATCAAGCTCTTCAACGACAAGCTCTCTGACCTCAGGCGCGGACTATTTCGGGAGGCTACGGATCTTTTAAAAAAGAACGTGCTTAAGGGCACAAGGTGGCTGCTTCTTACGGGTCAGGAGAACCTGGACGATGAACAGGATGAGGGTACCAGGCTGCAAGAGGCCCTCAAGCTGAACGAGCCGCTTGCAGTAGCTTACTATATGAAGGAGGACCTGCGGAGGCTGTGGGACTGGACTGACAAAAAGGCGGCAGAGTGGCACCTTAAAAGCTGGATAGCCATGGCCAGAGCCTCAAAAATCCCCATGCTCGATAAATTTGCGAACACCTTGTCAGCCCACCGTACTGGCATTCTCGCATACTTCGATCACAGGATTTCTACAGGTCCCCTTGAGGGGACAAACAACAAGATCAAAACAATGAAGCGACAGGCTTATGGATATAGAGACATGGAGTTCTTCAAGCTCAAAATCTTAGGACTTCATGAGACCAGGTACGCTTTAGTCGGATGAACCATCTTTTCTATAGACAAAAAATTTGTTTCATAGTTTAGTTATAGCGCAATCTTTTACCTGGGAGGCGCTATGATTGATAAAATTGAAAAAAATGTTTTTGAAAAAATTCTTGAACCAGTATCTTCATTCATTGAGGAAACTCAAAAATCTATGCAAGATGATTCTAAAACCTACACGCTTTCGTTTACAGCTTTCACAACCAATCTGTTATTTGGAATCATCTGTCAGATAAAGAGCATCGGCA
>PQXE01000023.1:41428-51583 GCA_003194495.1 Deltaproteobacteria bacterium | reverse complement strand
GCTGCTCAGGCGATAGAGAAACATCGGCCACTTTTACAATGATCACCAGACGTAACCCCAAGCAGCAGAAAGCATTTGATTTGCTCCAGACGATACGAGTGTAGTCAGTAGGTTCACACCAAATTGAGTAACTTCTCAATAAGTCCGGGCAGTCAATGATTTCAATAGGTTATGTACAGAAAATTGGGCCCCAAATGTTACTCTTAAAAATAGTGAATATGAGTAACTTATTGATATCACAGGATATCGTTATTTGACAGCATAGTGCAAAGTGATTTGCAAAGAAAAAAACTTCATTTTTACGTCCTGCAACTTGTTGATTTCATAGTATTTTTTAAATTGCCCGGACTTATTGAGAAGTTACCAAATTGATTTGTAACAATATGTATTTACAGGATATTTGTGCTTTTTAGAAAGGGGAACTTCAGGTTAAACAGCAAGCGCATTCACCCGCCGGCCCGTTACGCGGCCCGCAGGTGATGCGCAGGGCATTGCATGCTGCCACGAGGAGACAGCATGTAACATCAAAACGCATGAAAAGTGAGTGTCAAGAACCCCCTCTTCTTGATGCACCTGTCCTGGATAGGCTCAGATCCTTGTAGCCGCTTTCAATTCCCCAATGAATTCTCCCACCTTTTTGACCAGGTCGGGCCCGGCCTTAAGATCATCTCCTTGTTTGATCGTGTGGGCCTCAATCAGTTTTATAATGGCGCTTCCAACAATAACCCCGTCTGTTACAGCGGAGAGCATGGAAACCTGGGCAGGTTTGGAGATCCCAAAGCCCACTGCCACTGGTTTGTTGGTGAGCTGTTTGATTCCGTTAAGTCCCTGAGACAGTTCAGCCGGGAGTTCGGTCCTTGCCCCGGTAATACCGGTTACGGAAACATAGTACAAGAAGCCCTGGGTGGCCCTGGCAATTTTCCTGACTCGATCTGCCGGGGTGTTCGGGGCCACGAGCAGGATGTTGGCAAGCCCTTGGGGCTTTGCGGCTGCAATCCAGTCTTTGGCCTCCTCCAGGGGCAGGTCGGGGATTATGGTGCCGTCAAGACCGGCGGTTGCCGCATCTTTTGCGAAAGCAGAGAGGCCATACTGGAGTACGGGGTTGTAGTAGCCCATAAGGACCAATGGGATATTTGTCTTTTTTCGGACTTTCTTAACCAGCTCTAATAAATCCTTTGCGTTTATGTTGTTGCGAAGGGCCCTCTGGCTTGAAGCCTGGATAGTCGGGCCGTCTGCCAGGGGATCTGAAAAAGGGAGACCAAGTTCTATAAGGTCCGCGCCCTGGCGGTCCATCTCCAATATCAGGGCCTCTGTGGTGGCAATATCCGGATCTCCGGTGGTTATGAACGGGATAAGCGCTGCTTCTTTCCTTTTTTTGAGCTGTGAGAACATGCGATCTATTCGGTTCATTTGTTTGCCCTCCCCTTGATCAATTCCCCAACTGTTGCAACGTCTTTGTCTCCCCTTCCTGAGAGGTTGATCACCACAATGCTCCCCTTGGGAAGAGATGGGGCAAGCTCCTTCAGGTAGGCAACGGCATGGGCGCTTTCCAGGGCAGGTATGATCCCGTCGGTCTCTGACAGCAGCCTGAATGCCTCAAGGGCCTGTTCATCATCAACTGCTACATACTCGACCCTGCCTGAGTCCTTAAAGACGCTGTGCTCCGGTCCCACACCCGGATAGTCAAGCCCGGGGGCCAGTGAGTGGGCACCTTTTATCTGACCCCAGCGGTCCTGCAATAGATAGCTCATGGCACCGTGGAGCACGCCGGGGCTGCCGATAGCCAGGGGGGCGGAGTGAAAGTCTGTTTCAACACCTTTTCCTGCCGCCTCAACTCCTATCAGTCGTATTTCCCGGTCCTTAATGAATGGATAGAAGATCCCCATGGCGTTGCTCCCGCCGCCGACGCAGGCCATCACCACGTCCGGCAGGCATCCGGCAAGCTGTCTGATCTGCCTCCGCGTCTCCCTTCCGATGACGCTCTGGAAATTCCGGACCATCATTGGATATGGATGGGGACCCACTACAGAACCTATGACATAGTGGGTGTCTCCAACATTAGTAACCCAGTCCCGTATTGTCTCATTTATCGCGTCCTTAAGGGTCTGTGTCCCTGAGAGCACAGGGATGACCTTTGCTCCGGTGAGTTCCATGCGAAAGACATTCATGGACTGGCGCACCATGTCCTTGCGGCCCATGTAAACTTCGCACTTCAGGCCCATCAGGGCAGCCGCGGTCGCAGTTGCCACACCGTGTTGTCCTGCGCCGGTCTCCGCTATGATCCTTGTCTTTCCCATGCGTTTTGCCAGGAGCACTTGGGCGATAGTGTTGTTGATCTTATGCGCACCGGTGTGGGCGAGATCTTCCCGCTTGAGAAATACCCTTATGCCGTGGCCTACGGCCTCTTGCAGACCTTTTGCCTCGTAGAGCGGGGTAGGACGCCCCACGTAATCTTTGAGGATCTGATTAAGTTCCTTTTTAAAACCGGCATCCTGTCTGGCCTTCCGGTATGCGGAATCCAGCTCCATAATGGCGGGCATAAGTGTCTCCGGCACAAAGCGGCCTCCGTAGAGACCAAAGTGACCGGAATTATCTGGTGATTTGGTGATTTGGTGATTTGGTGATTTGGTGATTTGGTGATTGGTTGATTTATTCACTATTCTTTCCTTTGTATAGTCCATCCTTACCTACCCCCAGCGAGAGGGGCTTAGGGTGAAAATTTTTTGACAGGATCAACAGGATAATCAGTATAAATGAAAATCATGTCAGAGAAGTCCTGCCGAAGTCGTCTAAGTTCTCGTGACGATGATTGAATGATCCTAATCCACCATGGCCCTGCGTATAAAATCAGCTACCATGTCAATATTTTTTTTCCCAGGGACATTCTCTACACCTGAGCTTACATCCACTCCCCAGGGCCGGACCTGTTTTACTGCCTGGGCAATGTTTTCCGGTTTCAGGCCACCTGCAAGAATAATAGGCCTTGAGAGGACTTTTTTTGCCTCAATCGCTATGGACCAGTCAAAGGTCTCGCCTGTTCCGCCATGGGCACTCGGGGACCAGGCATCAAGCAAGAAGGCTTTCACAACTTCCTGATATGGCAAAAGATCCTGAATGTCGGCCTTTGTCCTTATTCGCCATGCCTTTATGGCCCTGGGGGCAAGGTCTTTGCATGTCTCCGGGGTTTCCTCACCATGCAATTGCACCAGGTCCAGGCCGCAATAGTCTGTTATCTGCCTTATTTTTTCAGAAGACTCATTGACAAAGACCCCGATTGTCTGGACCATCGGCGGCAGATTTTGAACAATTTCTCTGGCCCTGTCCGGATCTATCTTTCTGGGGCTCTTGGCAAAGACCAGTCCTATGGCATTGGCGCCCGCCTCTGCCACTGCGTTCGCTTCCAAAGAATCAGTAAGACCACAAACTTTTATTTTTACCATAAATCACCAAATCACTAAATCACCAAATTCTCTTACGCCCTTCCTGCTTCAACAAAAGCGGCAAGAGAAGTGATGCGATTCTCGGACTTTACCAGGGCCTCTCCTATGAGTGCCGCAGTAATCCCTGCGTCAAAGAGCCTTTTTATATCATCAGGGGTTGAGATCCCGCTTTCACTAACCAAGGGTATTTCCGGGGGCAGGGCCTTTCTTAACCGGAAAGTGGTTTCAAGAGACACACTGAAGTCTCCAAGGTTACGGTTATTCACCCCGATAAGATCAGCGTTTGCAGCAAGCGCCCTTTCCATCTCGTTTTCGTTATGGACTTCCACCAGAGGATCAATTCCCTTTTCTCTTGTATGAGCCATGAGCTCTGAAAGCATGCTGTCATCAAGAACGGCTACAATAAGGAGCACTGCATCCGCCCCCCAGAGCCTGGCCTCTTCAACCTGAAAATGGTCAATGATAAAATCTTTTCTGAGGAGTGGAAGGTCAATCGCCTTTCGTATTTGAGGAAGAAACTCCAGGTTCCCCTGAAAGAACTTCTCGTCGGTCAGGACTGATACGGCCCTTGCCCCTCCTGCCTGGTAATCTTCCGCAATGCTTACAGGGTCGAAATTTGAACACAAAAGCCCTTTTGAAGGAGATGCCTTCTTTACCTCTGCGATTATCGAGACCCCCGGATCGGATACCAGTGCCTCACGAAATTTCCTCGGAGAAGAAACTTCATGTTCCGGAGGCATAAGCCCTTTGCGATGCTTATCTTTTAATTCCGCCCTCTTGTGGGCGATTATTGTGTTCAGGATGCTCATTGTGTTATCCCAGGCTGAAGGCCTTCAATGCCTCAAGTTTTTTCATGGATTCCATTGAATCTATGCTCTCGGCAGCCAGGAGTACTCCTTCTTTCAGGGATTTTGCCCTGTTTGCAAGAAATATGGCTGCCCCGGCGTTAAGGAGTACCATGTCCCTCTTGGGTCCCTTTTCACCTGAGATTATGTCTATTAGTATCCGGGCGTTTTCTTTTGCGTCTCCGCCCTTAAGGTCCTCGGCCTTGCATGGCTTAAGCCCTGCATCTTCCGGTCTGATCACGAATTCCCTTACTTCATTCTTGTCCCACTGTGCCACAACACTTTTACCCAGAAGGCTGAGTTCGTCCATCCCTCCTTCGCCGTGTACCACCCAGGCCCTTTTACTGCCGAGGCGCCCGAGGACCTCTGCAAGGGGCCTTGTAAGCATGGGGTCATAGATTCCAAGCAACTGCACATTTGCCCATGCAGGGTTTGTAAGGGGTCCAAGGACATTGAATATAGTGCGGATGCCTATCTCCCGTCTCGGTCCTATGGCGTATTTCATGGCTGGATGAAGGGCGGGGGCGAACATAAAACCCATACCTATGGTCTCCACTGCCCTTGCCACGTCCTCCGGTGACAGGGCCAGGTTTACACCCAGGGCCTCAAGCACATCCGCACTCCCTGACCTGCTGGACACCGAACGGTTGCCGTGCTTTGCAACCTTGACGCCGGCCCCTGCAACCACAAACGCGGCTGTTGTTGACACATTGAAGGTCTGAGCCCCGTCGCCTCCGGTCCCGCAGGTGTCAACCAATGATTCTCCCGGAGCCAGATTTACATGAATACGTACGGCCTTCTCCCTCATCACCTTTGCGGCCCCGGTAATTTCATCCACAGTCTCGCCCTTCATCCTCAGGCCCGTGAGCAAAGCGCCTATCTGGGCAGGTGTTGCCTCGCCCTCCATAATTATTTCCATAACCGACGAAATCTCAGCCTGGCTGAGGTCTTTATTGCTGACAACATCAGAAATGACCTTTTTTAATGTATCCATACCCCTCTACCACCCCTTTAATCCTTTAATCCCCATAAGCGCTTTTTTTAAAAGATGAACGTCCAACATCGAACATCGAACGTCCAACATCGAATAAAAAAACAATCCCCAAATATTCAACGACTATTTCTGTTTCTTGTAAGCGTTCACAGGGCACCGCATCTGCTTTGTTGTCGGGCACTTGAAGTACAGGGAGTACGTCTGCGTACCCTCCGCCTCGCATCTACAGCACCCTGTAAACGCTTACAGTTCGGTGTGTTGCGGTAAAACGGCGTTGTAATCCCGTGAACGGTTACCGTTTCTTTATCTTTTCCCATTCAACGTTCGATGTTGGACGTTCGATGTTCATTTTTTTATTTAATCCTGTACTCTTAATCCTACGCTTTGGTTTCCAAAAAATTCCTGAGAAGATTGTTTCCCTCTGGAGTCATGATGGATTCCGGGTGAAATTGTACTCCCTCCACTGGAAATTCCCTGTGCCGGAAGCCCATGAGCTCGTCCTGCTCCGACCATGCAGTAACTGCTAGACAGTCCGGGAGGGTTGCCTTATCCACAAGGAGAGAATGATATCGCATGGCCTCGAATGGATTCGGCAGATCGAGATATACGCCCTTTCCATCGTGTTTGATCATTGAAGTCTTGCCATGCATAAGCCTTCCTGCCCTGACTATCTTGCCTCCGAATGCAACACCGATGGATTGGTGGCCGAGGCACACACCCAGGACCGGGATTTTCCCGGCAAAGTGACGTATGGCAGCCACGGATATGCCTGCCTCGTTGGGTGTGCAAGGACCGGGGGAAACAAGGAGGTGGTCCGGTGTCCAGGAGGCTATCTCCTCTACAGTGGCCTTATCATTTCTTACAACCTTTATATCCGCCCCTAGCATTCCCAGGGCCTGGACCAGGTTGTAAGTAAAGGAGTCGTAGTTGTCGATAACTATAAGCATTGTGATAGTTCCTCATGGGCGACATGGATGGCCCGCATGAGAGCCTGCCCTTTGCTGATGGTCTCCTCCCATTCAAAAGTGGGATCTGAGTCAGCAACTATACCGGCTCCGGCCTGGAGGTAAAGCATATCCTTTTTCTGGCAGAGGGTGCGAATGGTGATGGCAAGATCCATGTTGCCTGAAAAACCGAAGTAGCCTACGGCACCGGCATACGGTCCTCGCCGGGCGTGTTCGAACTCCTCTATTATCTCCATGGCCCTGATTTTGGGCGCGCCAGACACAGTACCTGCGGGAAAACAGGCCTGTAGTACGTCAAACATGTCCTTTCCATCCATTAGTTCCCCTTTAACACCTGTGACAATATGCATGACATGGGAATAACGTTCTACAGTCATCAGATCCTCAACCTTTACGCTCCCCATCTTGGCAACCCTGCCGGCATCATTTCTTCCAAGGTCAAGCAGCATCAGGTGTTCCGCCCTCTCCTTAGGATCAGCGAGAAGTTCCTTTTCAAAGCGTATGTCCCCCTCTTGATCCTTACCCCTTGGTCTGGTGCCTGCAATAGGCCTTACTTCAATCTTATTGCCTGTCAGCCTGACTAAAATCTCAGGTGAAGAACCAATGAGCACTTCGTCTTCCAGGTGCAGGTAATAAAGATAAGGCGATGGATTTATTCTTCTAAGGGCACGGTACAGGTCAAACGTAGGGATAGAGTTTTTTCCGGAGAACCGTTGAGAAAGCACTACCTGGATTATGTCTCCGGCCCGGATGTATTCCTTTGCCCTGCGGACAATTTTCTCAAATCGTTCTTGGGGGACCTCCGGGCTGAGGCTGGTGGCAGGGACGGGATTTGCAGGCGGGGCGGGGTAATCCAATCCGTGTCGAATGCGATGGATCACGTCTTCTATAGCTTTTTCCCCTTTTATATATACGGATTCTGCGTTGTCTTCCTGTTCTACCCGGAGGCAGGCAATGATTTTGAGAGCTTGCTTGATATTGTCATAAACAAGCAGGATCTCGGGAAACATGAACACCGCATCATTAAACCCTGCGGTGTCTGAAAGATTCTCCGGCAGACGCTCCATGAAGCGAACCATGTCATATCCCATGTATCCAACAGCCCCTCCGTAGAATCGAGGAAGCCCCGGGACCTCTGCCGGTGAAAATTGTGCCATTATTTCTCTAAGGGCGGCAAGCGGATCAGCAGCATAAATATATTCACGCTTGCCTTCAGTCTCCGTGAAGATATTATTCCCTTTACAACCGAAGACCAGAAAAGGCTTGAATCCGATAAAGCTGTACCTTCCCCACTTTTCTCCGCCTTCAAGGCTCTCCAGCAGGAAGGAGTAACTATTTTCTCCAAACTTTGCAAACAGAGATACAGGCGTATCAAAGTCAACTGCTATTTCTTTCCATATTGGTATGATATTCGCGCCTTTAGCCAGCGATTTGAACCGGGTCAGATCCGGAGTAATCATGATATCTTGTCCTTAGTATATATTTAAAGGTTCCAAGGTTCAGGGTTCAGAGATTCATGTTAAAAGATGAACGTCCATGTTCATTTTTTAAATGTTAATTTCCCTTGACTCCTAAACGGTTATCTATAATTCATTTTGATGCAATGAGCCAAAATAAAAAAGGCCGTGAACACCTTTGCGTGTCCACGGCCTTTTGAGTTTGCCTTTAAGGTTTAGCCTAAAAGGAGCAGACGCGCACCATTCCTCTGTACCACAGCCACCACCATAGAACTAAAACAGCAGTTTGTTTTCCGGCACAAGTATGATGCATGGTTTGTCTTTCCTTCGGGCAAATATGTTTATAAAAAAACCTTCACAGGTTCATGGTTCAGGATTACCATTCAAAATTCATGAATCAATGGTTATGAACCCTTGAATCTGGAACTTTTGAACTTTCCAGCATCTATATGACCTGCTTCTCGGTGATTGTCAAGATTCATTCCACAATACGATTTAGGAAAAAAGCGCGGATTGCCGAATTAAAGAATGATGATCTCGCTAAAAATTTTGGACTGTGCGGTTAAAAAACCATGAACCAACATGTCCTGTAAATATTTAATAAACCCGTTTGTAGGGGCGAACCTGTGTGTTCGCCCGTTGTTTGGGCAGACACGCAGGTCTGCCCCTACAATAAGACAGGATATTTCTATAAGGAACTGAAATGAAGAAGGAACTAATATTTGTTGTAGATGATGATATCTCTATACGTCGTCTGTTGGGTCATTGGTTGAATAAGGAGAGTTATGGTGTTCTGGATTTTGAGAGCGGCGAAGAATGCCTGCGGATGATGGATAGAGGGCCTGCCGCCATATGTCTGGATATTATGATGCCCGGCATGGATGGAATAGAGGTTTTGAGGAGAATAAAGAAAATAGATAATGATGTCCCTGTGTTAATGGTTACATCAGAGGATAGTGTTGATACTGTCGTGGAGGCAATAAGAGATGGCGCCTATGATTATATGGTCAAGCCTCTGGACAAAATGAGGTTTATGACAACCCTGAGGAAGGGCCTTGAAAATTATGGCTTGATCGCAGATCTTAAGCGAACCCGGAGGGAATTGAAGGATAAGTATATTTTTGAAAATATTATCGGTAAAGGCAAGGGGATACAGAAAGTATTTGAGCAGATAGATAAGGTGCTGGATAACGATATAACTGTGCTGATCCAGGGCGAAACCGGCACCGGCAAGGAATTAGTGGCCAAGGCTATCCACTATAACGGCTCTCGCAGACAAGGCCCGTTTATAGATATCAATTGCGGGGCCATCCCGGAGAATCTTCAGGAGAGCGAATTGTTCGGCTTTGAAAAAGGTAGTTTTACCGGCGCTGTTCGTGCGAAAAAAGGCAGGGTTGAAATGGCCCACGAAGGTACGCTGTTCCTGGATGAAGTATCTGAAATGGGCATGCAGACCCAGGTGAAATTTTTAAGGTTTCTGCAGGAAAGGAGCTTTGAGCGGATAGGCGGTAACAAAAAAATAGAGGTAAATGTCAGGGTAATATCCGCTACCAATAAGATATTAAAGGATGCTGTAGAAGAGGGAGAATTCAGGGAAGACCTTTTTTATCGGCTGGCCGTATATCCCATCGTTGTCCCTCCTTTGCGGGAGAGAAAGGATGATATTCTTATTCTGGCAACACATTTCATGAAAAAATATCAGAATGAGACAATAAAAAAAATTAATACTATTAGTCATGAAGCCATGGAAACCTTAACCAACTACCGCTGGCCTGGAAATGTGAGAGAGCTGGAAAATACCATTTACAGGGCAATGGTCTCAGCCGACAGTGACATTATTGATATAAGCTGCCTGCTTGAAAACGTACGAAAAGAAAGTGTTCCGGAGATTGATTCTCAGGAGATAGTTCAACTGTCTGATATTGAGAAAAATGCTCTGGTAAATGCCCTTAAGGCCACTGACTGCAATATTTCCCAAGCGGCCAAAGCATTAAACATAGGAAGAAATACCCTTTATCGAAAGATAATCAAGTATCGGTTAAATAAGATATTTCCCGAACTGACAAGGCATATCAAGGCACAAGATCCCGGGATGACGGAATCATAGAATTGTCTGGTCGCGAGAGCGGGAACACGCTTTTTATGCCGAGGGAATATGCCGAAAAGAAAAAAGTAATTTCCTTATTTTAGGCGTACAAAGTAACTCTTAAAGCTTCGCCTCTTAGCTCAAAATCAGGCTTTTTGCCGTTATGCTCGATTATGCCGCGGATGATTTTGCGCGATACTCTCCTGCCGCTGCCCTCGTCAGCACCCAAATAGTATTGTTGGGCCATGATCATCGTTTCGGCCAGTGGGTGTCATAGAAAAATTATTATAGTATCGAGGTGTCTGAATTTTTTGCCTTTTTTGAAACTCATGGGAGTAAAAAAGACTTGAGTGACCGAAACGATGATC
>PQXE01000023.1:33665-41228 GCA_003194495.1 Deltaproteobacteria bacterium | reverse complement strand
GGCCATGATCATCGTTTCGGCCAGTGGGTGTCATAGAAAAATTATTATAGTATCGAGGTGTCTGAATTTTTTGCCTTTTTTGAAACTCATGGGAGTAAAAAAGACTTGAGTGACCGAAACGATGATCATGGCCTATTGTTGCATATGGCCTCCTTTTCAGTAAAAAATAAGGTCGAAAGTGCCAGGAATCATCAGCCTTGTCTAAATACGGTGCACCAAATTATTCCCCGACTTAAACCTGGCGGAAGGAAGAAACTGTGCGACAGGCTCAAAGCCCAAGGTCGAATCCTTCTCATCCGACATGATGATAGTTTTACCGAAAAAAAGATAGCCATTTGGTCTTAACTTTGAACATACAAGGTCGCAAATTTGCAAGTATTTTTCTAAAAAGCTATAAATGTCCGTCGTTCCCGCGAAAGCGGGAATCCAGAGGATGGTCACAAAATATGATTTACCCAAACTTTTTGAGAATTTACGATCATAAAAGTAGATGCGGTGCCCTGTGAACGCTTACAGAAAATCAAAGGGAAGTTCACCTAATGCCACAACACATGAAAGAGATGGTTTATCAAACACTGGGCCAGGCTTTGGATGACTTTTACAGAGTCAATGGCCTTAAGGCAATGGCAAAACTGATTTGCGCCGAAGTCCCGACTCGAAAGGCCGAAATAATTAAGGCTATTTCAGCAGCTTTGCAAGGTAAAAACCTGAAAACTCTATTCAACAGATTAAGTAAGATTGAGCAATATGCTGTTGCAGAAGCTGCTTTTGCGCCTGATGGGAAAATAAATTTCCAAAAATTTGACGCAAAATACTTAGGGGGACCGGATCCTGACCAAAGTCTTGGCGACATGGGCGAAAGCGATCTTTTAGGTCTTTTTATCATCAGGAATCAGATACCTGCTGATATCCGAAGCAGCTTGAGAGCTTTTGTTCCAAAACCAAAACGAGACCACGTTAAATATGTTGAAAAATTGCCCAAATCAATTGGGCCTGCTATCAAAGGCGAAGCAAGGCTTGCCCTGGAAATAAGGTCAACATCCCGGATTGCCTTGAGCAATCTCGAAACCGTTTTGAGACTCATTGACGGCCGCAAGCTCAAGGTCAGCCGAAAAACCGGCCATCCTTCTTCGGCAACAGTAAAGAGCTTATCAAAGCTTCTCCATGAAGGAGAATGGTATAATGAACCGGATATGCTGGATGAGATTGGATATATCCAGGCATTTGCGTGGCCGATAATTGTCCAGGGCGTAGGACTGGCCAAGGCCGATGGCAGCACACTTAAGCTGAGCAATACAGGGGAAAGGGCACTTGTCGGAGACTTGCCGGATGTGATCAAAACCACATGGAAGAAATGGGAGAAAACCAAATTCATTGATGAATTCAGCCGTATCAACGAAATAAAGGGGCAAAAATCATCACGTGGACGCACCCTTACTGATCCGACAACAAGAAGGCCGGTTATCAATGAAGCCCTTTGTCAATGTGTTCCGGGCAGATGGATCAAGGTTGAAGAGCTGATTCGCTTCATGCACTCAAGAGGCCTTGATTTTAACGTTGCCCGTTATGCATGGAAGCTTTATATCTGCAATGCTCAGTACGGCTGTCTTGACGACTATGGCAACTGGTCAATTATTAAAGGCCGTTACCTTCTTGCTTTCCTGTTTGAATATGCCGCTACCCTGGGACTCATTGATGTGGCATATATTCATCCTGCCGGAGCCCTGCCGGATTACTACGACTTATGGGGTGTTGACGGAATTGATTTCCTCAGCCGTTATGACGGCCTGAAGTACATACGCATCAATTCACTGGGAGCCTATGTACTTGGTATAACCGCGAAGTATTATCCTCCGGTATTTAAGACCCGGCCGGTATTAAAGGTCCTGCCTAATTACGAGATTGTCATCACAGATGCTGTTTCCATATCACCGGCAGACAGGCTGTTTCTGGACAAGACATGCAAGAAGGTCTCTTCATCCTTGTGGCGGATTTCTCTTCGGACACTCCTTGATGCAGCACAAAACGGAACAGAGACAAAAGAAATTCGTGCATTCCTCGAGTCCCGATCATCAGAAGCAATCCCGCAAACGGTGATTATACTGCTTGATGATGCAAAAAAACGCACAACCCGGCTTAGCTATTCAGGAAGGTCTCATTTGATTGAGTGCACAGATCCTGTACTGATTCAGTTGATATGTTTGGACAGAAAGCTCTCAAGAATGTGCCTGCCCGCCGGCGACCGATATGTCGTAGTACTACCGGGAAATGAAAAACCTTTTTTAAGAGCGCTGGCAGATATAGGATATATCGTGCCTCAATTAAGGGAACAGATATGACGACATACGAACCATCCAATCCTTTGATCGTTCAGAGTGATCATACCGTTTTGGTAGAAGTTGACAGCCCCAACTACGAAGCCGCCCGCAATGAACTGGTCAGATTTGCAGAACTCGTGAAGTCCCCGGAACATATTCATACATATCGAATTACCCCCCTTTCCATCTGGAACGCGCGCGCAGCCGGAATTGCCGCTGATGAAATTGCCGAAGCGCTTTGCCGGTTTTCAAAATACCAGGTCCCGGAACACGTGTTGGTCGAAATCAATGATTTTTCATCCAGGTTCGGACGCCTGCGCATACGGCTCGATACAAAGGGGCTTGTACTCTCTTCTGATACCGAAACGCTTGCAGAGGAGATAGCGCACAGCAAATCGGCCGGCGGCCTGCTGTCAGACAGGATTTCAGAAACGGAATTTCTTATTAAATCCGCAAACCGCGGCAAGATCAAGCAAGTCCTCATAAAAATAGGCTATCCTGCTGAAGATCTTGCAGGTTACGTTAGAGGGGAACAGGTCAGTTTTTCTGTGCTCGATACTACACAGGCAGGTGAAAAATTCATATTTCGTCCATATCAGAAACAGGCTGCTGATATCTTTTACGCAGGCGGCAGCAAACGTGGCGGGGCAGGCGTTATTGTTCTGCCGTGCGGTGCCGGAAAAACCATTGTGGGAATATCATGCATGGAACAACTGCAAACCTCAACGCTTATTTTGACCACAAGTGTCACTGCTATCAGGCAATGGAAGACCGAGCTTTTGGACAAGACAAGTCTCATGGAGGATGACATCGGCGAGTACAGCGGGGCCAACAAGGAGATCGGGCTGATTACAATAGCGACCTATCAGATCATGACATACCGTCCTGACAAGGAAGGAGACTTCCCTCATCTTCAACTGTTTGACAATCGTAACTGGGGCCTGATTATTTACGATGAAGTTCATATGCTCCCGGCTCCTGTCTTTCAGGTTACGGCAGGCCTGCAGGCACGCCGGCGATTGGGCCTGACCGCCACACTTGTTAGGGAAGACGGCAAGGAGGAAGATGTTTTTGCCCTCATCGGCCCTAAAAAGGTTGACGTGCCATGGAAAGAAATGGAAAATCAGGGCTGGATTGCCAAAGCCAGGTGCTGTGAAATCCGCATGCCTTTGCCTGAAGACTTGCGAATGCCTTATGCAGTTGCCGATAAACGAAAGAAGTTCCGTATTTCATCGGAAAATCCTGCAAAACAACAGGTGATTCGTCAGATTCTGGAGCTTCACAAGGACAAGCAGGTCCTTTTGATCGGGATGTACATAGATCAACTCAAGGACGTTGCCGGCGATTTCAATATTCCATTGATTACAGGATCAACCACCCAGGCCAGGCGGGATGATCTGTACAGGGATTTTAGAGACGGGAGAATCAATATACTGGCGGTTTCCAAAGTGGCAAATTTTGCTGTTGACTTGCCTGACGCATCCGTGGCCATACAAATTTCAGGGACATTCGGTTCCCGGCAGGAAGAAGCGCAGCGACTTGGCAGGATTTTAAGACCAAAACAGGGAGAAAACCAGGCATACTTCTATTCACTTGTAACGCGGGACACAGTGGAACAGGATTTTGCATTAAAACGCCAGCTTTTCCTGTGTGAACAGGGGTATCAGTATAGCATCAAGGCCGCAGATGGTTTTTGAGCAAACCAAACTCTTGCTGAACAGGGGAATTATATGGATAAAAATGACATGCTGAAACAGATGTGCCAGTTCGGGCTAAGCCAGGCCGACATCAAGGCTATTTGTCAAATACGGGATTTGCCGCCGGCATGCTTGAAATCCCGTAATCTCTTCCAGCACAATTTTCTTAGTAACACCGGAATTGAAAAGGTCATGGCTTCTCTGGACGAGAAGCAGCTTCTGTTTTTTCATCTGCTCAATGCGACCGGCGAGGAAATGGACATTACCTTTTTTGCGCGGCTATATAAGGAAGCCCATCCGCATAGTTACGGCTGTACTTTCAATGAAAAATACAAAGTAGTATTCAATAAGGTCAAGACAGAGCTGGTCCGAAAGGGGTTGCTTTTATATGCCGAAAAGAAAAAGAATGTATGGGACAAAACCACCGTACTGGAGCGGCAACGATTCATGTTCCCCGCAGATTTTTCACCTTACTTGCCCCCTCCGGCAAACCCTGTACTTATTGACAAACCCGGCGATAAAATAGAGCGGAAAGATATTCTCCGGGATAAAGTTGTCGAGATCCTTGAAACCAGGAAAGCTCCGGCATCTCAACCGGATTTAATCCAGGGGATCTTGCATATCAAGGATGGAACACTGCTTTTGGGTAAAAGTCCGTTTACCGTTAAGCGGATGAAAGACTGGAACAGATCACGATGGTCAAGTTCTGTCAGGATTGATCCCAAGTCAGACAATATTCGGCTGTCTCCTGTAGAGATTATCAGTTATGCGCTGTCCTTTTTGAAAAAATGTGAGTGGGCTGTGCCGGATGATATTCTTCCTCTTTGGAAGATAGCTTACCCAAGAGTCACAAAGTTGCCTGACATCGGGTCTGCATTGGAAAAAGGCTGGAAACACGGATGCCTTGAAAAAATTATAAGCGGCGGAAAGACATTTTATCGGTTAATAAAAATTGATACAGGCCTGGGCAACCGGAAGCCTGAAGATTTTTTGTCAATAATAAACGATAAATTTGTTGAAATCGACCTTTCATGCATACCCTTGGACGTTTTTGAACAGTTGTGCGAAACAGGTAAAATGAGTATTTGGCAAGGAAGGCTTGTATTACAACCGGACCTTGTAAAAATTAGTCACGCATCGAAAAAAACAAAGGAGGCCCCAACATTTATCTGGCTGATGAAACATCATCAGGCATTCAGAAAGATCGTCATGGCAATAAATAAACTGGAAGGCAAAACCGTTGTCCACAACAACATTATGATAGCAAGGATCAGAGATTTAAGCCTGAAAGTGCTTGTGGAAAAGAAATTTACCCATACAAAACAGGTGGTCTCCCTTTCTGAGGAATTCATCTCATTTCCTGTAAATCTGCTTTCGGAAATCCAAAAGGTCGTAACCAAATCAGGACATGCAGTAAAATTTATTACTGTCAATGACAATGATTAGTAATCTTTCATTTCCCCCCCTGACAGCCAACAGGCTTTTGCAGGGTTTCAACCGCGGACAAGGTTGCACCCAAAGGCGTATTCTCAACGGATTGTGCTTTGAAACCCGAAAAAGCCTATTGGCTGCCAGGGAGTGTGAACGGTTACAATGATTAAGCTTGAAAAAACAGATGTGGAAAGCCTGGAAGTTTTTCTTAATACACACGACCTGCGCAGAGACCTGCATACCTTTGTGCGCTATGTATCTGAAAATGACATAAAGCGTGCTCACAGGGATAACTCACTGCCAAAGGCCCATCTTAAGCGGATTGCAAAAATGATGTCAGATAGTTCCTTGATCAGGGATATAAACGAGGAGGGACATTCATCCTGGATAGCCTTTATTGACCGTCTAAGTTTGGATCTTGGATTTGTTGATTACGAAACTACAGGAACATATATGGGGTATTCCAGTCATACGGAATCCTATCCTGACAACTATATAGAATTTTCTGACAAGACATACGATAATTTTCTTAATCAATCATTGCAGAAACAGGAAGATAAAATACTGAAAGTCCTTGTAGCTGATGCCGCGCCCTGTAGAAACGAATTTTTTGTTAGTGCCCCGTTGAGTATCCTGGATAAGTTTGCCTATAGCGGTTGTGCCACGGGAACGATGAAGCACATTGCTTTTCCAAAAGCAAGGACATATTTGCTTAAGTTGCTATCCAACTGCCATCCCGGGGTCTGGTATAGCACTGCGTCGCTGATTGAGTACATAGAGAACAATAATCCATTTTTCCTTATCCCTGAGAAGCTCCCATTGAAAAGCGTTGAGCACAAGAAAGATCGTTACCATAATTTCAGTGAGAGAAAAACAGGTGGAGCATGGGGCGAATCCTGGGGCGTTGGGAATTTAGAAGATAGGTTTCAAAGAGTTGAGGGAAGGTTTGTTGAACGGTTTCTTGAAGGAATACCTCTTAATATGGGCTATGTTGATGTAACATATTCCAACGAAAAAGACGAGGTTGTCCCGTCAATTAATAAACTTCGGGCTTTCCGGGTTACCGACCGCTTATTATGCGCCATGAACAAATCAATCAAGGAACCTGAAATAACAGTACTGCCGAATCATGAGATACACGTCAACTCCATGTTCTATCCGGCAAAAGTCCTGGACCGGCTGCTTGATCTGTGCAATGTCATAACAGAGGATGTTCATACGGTTTTAAAACTTGCCAAGAAAAAAGTGATTAAACAACTTGCTGTCAATCAGAGGCTGGATATCAGCGGCCTGCTAAGAGGGCTTTCAGTTCACGATATCCCGGCTAATGTAAAAAAGGAGATTGCAGCCTGGGCTGAGCATGCTGATAACTTCACTGTTTATGAAGGTTTCGGCCTGCTGGAAGGGAATATGGACCGGGACTCTGCCGAACAGTTTGCCTCAGTAGCCATCGCACCGGATGTCAATATTGTCCGTGATCCTCAAAAGTTATATAAATATTTGGAAAAAGCGGAAAAAATTCCTATCTATGTAAAACATCCTGATTCAGGTCTTAAATCCCTTGCGGATAACGTTCAAAGCAAGTTTGCCAGAAAAAATAGCCCCAAAAAGAGTGTCCCAAAAAGAAAACAGTTCACACTAAAACGTACGATTTACACAATCCTTGAGTTCCCTGATAAGGGAATATATGAAGCATTTACAAGCACTCTTCTCGATAATGGATCTGTTCTAAACACAAACAACCACACCAAAACGGTAACTTTCACAAAAAAGGACGAGAAGATAGTTATGGAAGTATTGAATTCACTAAAAAAGCAGTATGCTACTGTTATAAAGGACACTTGATTGTCGGGCGTAGTAGTACAGCGTATACTCTAAAGTTTCGGACATAGCCGCTTTAGCTTATGCTAGCGTCTTTCGTTCTAAACTGAAGTTCCCCTTTCTAAAAAGCACAAATATCCTGTAAATACATATTGTTACAAATCAATTTGGTAACTTCTCAATAAGTCATGGCGATTCCGCCGATTCTATCACCTATTTTTTGTATACAGAGGATGCTCAGGTATATCAAGTGTTGCTGACCGTGCCTGAGGGAGATTATCTACATAGCAGCCTAC
>PQXE01000023.1:0-33442 GCA_003194495.1 Deltaproteobacteria bacterium | reverse complement strand
CTACGGTAGTTTCTGGTAAGTGGATAAATCCAGATGGTTTTCTTAGGAAGCAGGGTTTTGTGTTGTTTTTCCAGCTTTCCCCGGCCCTTTGTTTTGCCAAGGCAGATCCAATTGGCGGCCTTGTAACAGGTCCCGTGAAAGCGAGGAATTTCAACAAAGGTCTCTGCCATGACAGGACGATAACCATAACGTTGTTGCCAGTCGTCGGAAATTCGGCTGGTTGCCATACTCAGGATTTTGGATGCCAGGTTCTTTGAGCGGATCCAAGGCAATATCAGAAAGCGTGCGTTGTTTATGACGAGATGAAGCCTACATTTGCGTTGCTCTGAGGTCCAACCTATGAAACGATCCCGTGGGGCTGTTTTCCATGCTGCTGCCCCGAATCCCAGTAAGGCCAATATACGTTCGCCATCCCGAACGAAGTACCGGAGCTGAGCACCCGGGAGCGGATGGTAACCCAGATAATGATAGCGATCGATGTACTCGTTCCAAAGATGGGATTCCTTTCGATCTGTTACCTGCTGTAGACAAAGATCTGTCAAGCTGTTGACCGGTGCGATGAACGGGACTGGCTCGGGTTCTGCCTGTGGGGTGCGGCGTAGATAGCGTTTACCGTTACTGTTGCCATGCCTGGGGGACGGGAGTTGAATCAAACCGTCGTTTTGCATGCGGATCATGGCCACACGACAACTCATATCTTTTATGCGTCCATCCGGACGGCGCCAGTCCAGCATATTGCAGACAAGTCTGGACAGAGCCGCGCGACTCAATGCCGGATTGTCCGCAATCAGGCGTTTAATAAGCTGTAGCTCGGTGTTTGGAAAATTCCTCCCGCAATAACAAACCCCGCTATCCATTACCGTCATCGGTCTGCTGCCATGACAAGACCGCTAACAGATTGGGGATGCCCGTTGGCGAATGATCTCACTGAGTAATGGAATCTCACAGCAGCCGCTCACCCTGTCTATGAGATACTTCCAGAAAGAGATACCAAGCTTACGACATGTCTTCTTGAGGCTGGTGAAGGTATCCCTGCAGCGACGGCCATGATCGTTGCGGGTAGAACCGCTGACCTTACGTTTTTTGACATACTCACGGATGTCGTTTTCGCTCAAGTTGTTATGTAACGGAATATCCGGACGTTCAAGTACCAACAAAAGTTCCGGCTTGTTTTTATGGATTCGCTTAAGCGCGAGATCCAAGGTTATGCAGCAGGTCTTGGTCGTGAACAATTTATCGAAACAGGTTTCAAGCTCAGCCTTTTTTTCTTTGCTTGGGTTTTCTTTGTAAACCTTCAACTCGTCATAGAAGTCCCAAATCCGGGTCCTGATATCTTCAATCGCTTCGCGCTGTTTATCATTAATGCCAACTACCTTATTTATCGTTCGTTCGGCATGGATCCAACAAAGGGCATGCAGGAATACATTAAACTGTCCAGCGTCGTCGCTGATGATAACGATATCCGGATTCAGGCCGTGCTCAAGAATACTCCCCAAAAGCGCACCTTCCATTGCAATACGGACATGCCTTTCGGAAATAATGCTCAGTTCCTGAAGAGTAGATTCCCACTCCTCTCTGGTGCCGAAATGTTTTTTGTCATAGCCTGTCAATAATTCAAGCTGGGCTTTGGGAAGCTTATGGAGAACCATATACTTAAAGGCATCATCGTTGAGCACATAGTCAGTGTGTTTTCCCCGTAAAAGCGTCAGAAAATTGATTCGACTCTTGCTCTCAGTGCTTTCGAACCAGGCGAACAACTCATTACCTATGTGGGTGCAGTATCCGTTTCGTCCCTGGTGCCTTGCACCGGTATCATCCACGTGGACGTAGCGGGAAACCTCAAGTCCGGCAGAGAGAATCTCGTCTTTCTCTGAGTGAAAGACATCTTTTCCCTCAGTGATGATACGATTGATCTGTCCTGCCGAGATATCGATTCCGAATTCCAGCAACTCTTCACTGATCAGGGGTTGGGTTACATGAGCATGGTAATACTGGTACAAAATGAAACTTACTAATATTGAACCAAAGTGACTGCCCCCCAATTCCTTTGGCAGTTTGCCAACAACATAATCACCCGAAGGGGTTTGCCAGCGTTCTAAACGGTAAAGCGTGTTATGCGGTCTGATTACGATATCTTGAACTGTAAAATGGTTATATCCCTTAAAGCGGCTGCCTTCAGGCACGTTATCAGGCCGGACATCAATGGTTTTATGGATTGTAAGATTTTTCTTCTTTTTCTCAGATCCCGGCCGTTTTCCTGACTCTTGTTTTTCCTTCTTTTTATCAGGACGATTTTCGAGATTGGATGGTTTAATGTTGGGCTTGGGTTTCAGGTTTTTTAGTATGGCGATTTCGTCTCTTAGAATTTGATTTTGTTCCTGCAGTGACAGGATCAGCTCTTGTTGAAGGCAACAAATATCGAGTAATTCGGCAACAAGAGGCGAGAGTTCCTCTTCAGAGACATTGGGAATATTCGGGATTTTCGTAAGACGAGCCGTAGCCATAAATCAATCATAACCTATCCAAGCCATTGTGTCCTGCTTTTTTTTCAATGAATGGAGGTGTCAGTTAAAAAACTTATGGAAATTTCATAGGGAAGCGGTAAAAATAGAGATACCATGACTCCGCAAAATATGATTTGCCCGGACTTATTGAGAAGTTACATGAACCTTACATCGAAAAAATATCTCAGGCAGGTCGAAGAGGTCATTAAAAAGGCAGAGGCAGGGGAAGTCTATCCTGTTTATCTGTTTATAGGTGACAGGCCGATTATCCATCCTCAGATAAATAAATTAATAGATTGCCTGGTCTCTGAAGAGGCGAAAGATTTCAACTTCGAGGTTTTATCTCCTGATTTTTTTTCAGAGGGCAGGTTGCTTGAGCTTTTAGAGACCAGAGGTTTTTTCCCTGGGCGCAAGGTGGTTTTAGTACAGGACCTGCCTTTGCTGGTATCAGCAGACACTACAAAGACCAGGTGGAAAAAGACCCTGGCGGCCATTGAAGCAGGTGATGATGATCGGGCAAAGGAACTCATTTCTCGGATCTTTTCTGATTTGAAGATAGATCCAAAGGAGATCATAGGGCTTTCTTCAGGACAGATGAAAGAGGTCTTGGATTGGCCTAAGGATTTACGTATTGAGAATTTATCAGAATTCCTTGAAGATCATGGTGAAGACCTGGAATGTATAGAGCCCATACATACAGGCTCGGGAGATCGCATTCTTTCTTGGCTTGCTCAGAGGGCCGACCCGTCCCGCGCAATTATAATCATTGAATCCGAGGTAGTGGACAGAAGGTGCTCCTTTTACAAGGAGCTTAAAAAACATGGGCCTGTAGTGGACCTTGATAAGGAAAAGAAGGATAGTAAAAGCGGGACGGATTTGGCGAAAAGCTTTATCAGGAGTTTGATCAGAGAAAAGGGCAAGGAAATAGAACCTAAGGCCATTGATGCCATTATGGATCGGGTGGGTCATACGGACCTTGTGGGTCTGAAGACAGAGGTCCAGAAGCTTATCTCTCAGGCGGGAGATAGTGTCAGGATAAAGGCTGAGGACGTCTGCGAGATGGTTGTAAGGCACAAGGATGAGGAGTTATACAAGCTCACTGGCGCCATTGGAGAAAAGGATCTGGGCAAATGCCTCAACAGCCTAAGTTATCTGCTGAATCAGGGGATCCATCCCCTGGCAATACTTCAGACCATTGCAAATTTTCTGCGGAAGATGATAATCTTAAGGGCGGTTTTTGAATATGGACCGGGCATTCAAACAGTTAAGAACTTGCAGTACAGGATTTTTAAAGATGAGATACTGCCCGAGATAAAGGAGAATATGGGTGATGCCCTGCCTGCCTTGTTGAAAGGTGCTCATCCATATGCACTTTACAAATTGACCTTGCAAACATATGGTTTTGATCTGGATCAAATGCTGGATTTTCTGGCTTCTATGGCCGAGATGGATCTTGAGTTCAAAGGAGGTCAGGTTTCCCATAGAGTACTGCTGGAGACGCTTATTTTTCGTTTTATTTCAATGTAAACGTTCACAGGGCACCGCATCTGCTTTGTTGTCGGGCACTTGAAGTACAGGGAGTACGTCTGCGTATCCGTACGCCTTGCATCTGCAGCACGCTTACAGTTCGGTGTGTGGTAAAACGGGCGTTGTAATCCCGTGAACGGTTACATTAGGTTCAATGGAGTGACAATGGATGATAAAGAAACAAATTGGGAGAGGATAGCACGTTTTCTTTTTGAAGGGTCAATGCTCAAGCATACCTGGAGAACAGGCTATCCGTTTTTGGGTAAGGGCAGGGAATCAGTGGCTGCCCACACGTTTGGCGTAATCCTGAGCGCCATGATGCTGGCAAGAGATGTCCCCGGAGTGGATATGGAAAAACTCTTGAAACTTTGCCTGGTACATGATCTCCCCGAGGCCAGGACAGGGGATGCCAACGCAGTACACAAGCGGTATGTGACTATAGATGAAAAATCAGCAATCACAGAAATGATTCAAGGACTTCCGGGCGGTGAAGAGATAGCGGACCTGCTGTCTGAGTTCAGGGATTGTAAGACCACAGAGTCAGTATTGGCCCATGACGCGGATCAGCTCGATATGTTACTTTCTCTTAAAGAACATTTGGACACTGGGAGCAGTGATGCAGCGCTTTGGATACCCTATGTCAGGGACAGGTTAAAATCAGAAGGGGCCAAGGCCCTTGCCGATGCCATTTTGAAGGAACACTGGGCGAGTTGGTGGATGAGGCAGTTGCTTGGAAATAATGCTAAGGAACGGGAGATAAATAAGTTGAACAAAAATTAATAGGGTTTTTTGTTGTATTCAAGGCGCGAGGAGTGAGCATAACGGGTTATGTGATCGACGAGCAACGAAGAAGACGGCAAAAAAGACATTAATTTGTTCAAGTTATTTATTGTACGTTCCTAAATAAAGGAGATATGTATGATGAACAGGATCAGAAATATAACGGTTTTTGTTTTATTCGCATTTCTTGTATCTTTTTTTGCAACCAGACCGGCCCTGGCGGATTCTCAGGAACGCGCAAAGGAATTTACCATGTTTTATACTGGGAATACCCTGGGTAATCTTGATCCGTGTTTTGGTTGAGGTGGAAAGGAAAGCGGGGGAATCGCCCGGCGGGTCCGGTGGGTCCGTGATAATGTTCAGAACCATGACAATTTCTTTTTTTAGATGCCGGCAATTTTCTCTTCAGAAATGAAGCAGCACCTTCAGAAGCGGCAATTGCCAACGCAGGGCTTCTTTTGGATTTTTACCGTGACATGGGTTACACGGCCCTTTGCGTAGGCAAAAGAGATCTTGCAGGCTCAACCATGTTCCTGCTGGAAGATACCATGAAAAGGGGTTTGATGCCTTTATCGTCAAATCTGCGTTACAAGGGCAAAGCCGTATTTATGCCCTATGGGATATTTGATGTTAATGGTACGAAAGTAGGAGTCCTTGCCGTCACTTCTTCCAGGTTGAACCAGCGGATTAAGGCAGACGGTGTAGAGGTGCTCGATCCCTCGGCCCGGCTTAAGTCCCTGGTCCCGGAGCTTAAGAACAGGGTCGATGTAATAGTGTTGTTGTCCAACCTTGGTGAGTTTGAGGACAGGAAGTTGGTAGCCACTGTTGATGGTATAGGTGTGATCATCGGAAGCGGTCCCGGCGGACAGCGTTATCAGCCATTAAAAATAGGAAGGACCTATCTTTTGAGGGGTCATCCAAAAGGAAAATCAGTAGGAAAGGTTGTGGTGAAACTCAATTCCGAGGGAAGCATACAGGGGCTGAATAATGAGCTACATCAGCTAAACGCAAGGCTTCCTGTAGATGAAGCTGCAATAAGGAGAATAAAAAAGTTAAAACAGAAATACCCTGGTAACCGTTCAGGGGTTCAGGGTTCAAAGGTTCAGGGTTCACCGAAAAACTTAGGACCAGTAAAGGAATAAGTCGATGGAGAAGGCACGAGAGTGGACAAAACCTGTTTCAGAGGTGAGAGAGCCTGAATGATTCCCGGAAAACTGAAGGCCGGTTATCTGGTGACGGAAGTGGTGCCGGAGCCGGATGCGTCAGGTGCGGTGCATGCCTCTCTGTGTGTCCGGTATATGGCGTAACCAGACATGAGCGCTTTTCCCCCAGAGGAAAATACAGACTTATTTCGGAAATTGTCGGCAAAGGCCCAAGTTCCGCTCCGGAAGGCCAAGGTCCCGGGAAGAATGTGCTTCCGCTCAAGGTGCTTGAGACCTTAAAAGATTGTCTTCAGTGCGGAGCCTGTGGTTACATATGTCCTGCCGGGGTGGAGTTAAATGCCCTGGTCAGAAGTGCCAGGGGGGCAAGCTACGCCAAAGGGCTTTCCTTTCCCCGGTGGCTATGGGATATCCTCAAGAGTCGCAGGCTGACTCCCTTGCTGGCAAAGTTCCTTGCCGGTATCCCCGGCACAAGCGGCCTTATCTGGCGTCTGCTTGGCCTTACAGGCAGGATTTCACGGGATGAAAACCTCCCATATTTTGAAATGCCCTCTCTTGCGCAAAGGCCGGCCCTTTCCAGAAGGCATTTCAGGTTGCTTGATCCGGGTTGCAGGGTTGATCCCGGGCCCGGACCCAGAATAGCCCTTTTTCTGGGATGCGTTCAGAACTACCTCTATCCGGAGGTGGCCGAGGCCATGATCCGGTGTTTAGGGGGCAAGGTGCTGGTACCTTTGGGACAGGGGTGCTGCGGTATGCCTGCATGGTCAGCAGGTGCGCAGGAAACCGCGAAAGAACTCGTGCTTCAAAATCTTAAGGCCTTTGAAAAAGCAAGGGCGGATTTCATTGTTACAGGATGCGCTGCCTGTGCCTCCATGATTAAGGAATGGCCAAAATTATTCAGTGAAAAAGATCCAAAAAAAGAAATTGCCGCCAATTTGGCAGATAAGGTCAGGGAATTCAGCCGGCTTGTAGTTGAGCTAAAGGTATTACCTCTTAGAGAATCAAGGGACAGGTCACTCACGGTGACGTATCATGCTCCATGTCACCAACGGTTCGATCTTGGCGGTGTGGGGGAAAGCGAAGGGCTGCTGGACAGGATGTTCTCAGATGCCTTCAGGCCGATGTCTCATGAATGCTGTGGACAGGGGGGTCTTTTTAGTATCGGAAATCCTGGGCTTGCCTGGAAGATTTTCGAGAAGAGGCTTTCTGCATGGGACAGGACAGGCGCATCCACTGTAGTTACCACATGCTCAGGATGTCTGCTGCAGTGGAGGGCAGGGACTGCTTGTCAAACCGGGGGTCCCAGGGTGTTACACCTGGCGGAACTTATTGATGGTTGTTTTGAAAGATGAACATTGAACATCGAACATTGAACATCGAACATCGAACGTCCAATATCGAATGAAAAAACAAACACCCAATACCGAACATTCAACAGCTATTTCTGTTTCTTCATCTTTTCCCATTCAACGTTCAATGTTGAACGTTCGATGTTCGACGTTCATTACTAAATTTAGGTCCCCCAACATATGAATGTGCCCATGATTACCATGAAAATAGCTCATAGGTGATGGCTCATAGGTGAAAAAAGTCCAGGATCATTATTTTAAAAAGGCCAGGAAGCAGGGTTTTCCGGCCCGTTCGGTCTATAAGCTGGAAGAGGCCCAGAAGAAATACGGGTTTTTGAAGCCGGGGCAGACAGTTCTGGACCTTGGAGCATATCCAGGGTCTTGGTCAAAGTATGCAGCCGGAGTTGCAGGACCGAAGGGCCTGGTTGTGGCGGTTGATATCCAAAAACCTGGTGTAATGGCAGATAATATCCGCCTATTGCAGAGAGATGTCTATGATCTCAAGGCCTCAAAGCTTAGAGAGATTTCCCCTTATTTCGACATTATGCTCAGCGATATGGCCCCAAAGACAACCGGTCGCAAGGATGTTGATCACTTCAGGTCCATAGCTCTTGCAGAGCGCGCTTTAGTTTTGGCCAAAGAGTTGCTGAAACCAGGGGGCACCTTTTTTTGCAAGGTATTTCAGGGTGAGGATTTTCCTTCCTTCCGGAACAATTGCAAAAAGAGTTTCAGGTCAGTTCGTGCGGTCAAACCAAAGAGTTCCAGGCCGGAGAGTGTGGAGTTGTTTTTGCTGTGTACGGGTAGAAAACAGCACACCGGATGATTGCCACACTTCTATTTATTGGCTAGTCTGGTTTATATATTGTTAACTGGAGATAAATCTATGTCCCTATTCAAAACGGATTTCCCCTGCCTTCATCTTTTGCACAGGGGAAAGGTGAGAGACATTTACAAAGTGGGGGGGTACCTGCTGATTGTAGCAACAGATCGTCTCTCTGCCTTTGATGTTGTTCTTCCCACGCCCATACCGGGAAAGGGTCACATCCTCACTCAGATGTCTTTGTTCTGGTTTGAGAAATTGAAAGACCTGGTGCCGAATCATCTGGTTCAGGCAGATGTAACTCAGTTTCCGGACGAGTTGAAACCATTTTCAAAGTCCCTTGAGGGCCGGAGCATGTTGGTCAAAAAGGCACAGCCCTTGCCTATTGAGTGTATAGTCAGGGGATATATTGCCGGCTCCGGCTGGAAAGACTATCTCCATACAGGTTCTGTATGTGGTATAAAGCTACCTGAAGGGATGCTTGAGTCGCAGCAGCTTCCGGATGCCATATTCACGCCTTCCACCAAGGCTGATGTTGGTTCTCACGACGAAAACATAAGCTTTGAACAGGTCCAAAAGCTGCTTGGCAAAGATGTTGCCGAAAAGGCCAGGGATATCAGCATCAGGCTTTACAAAACAGCGGCGGATTATGCGAGAGAAAGGGGAGTGATCATTGCTGATACAAAGTTTGAACTCGGCATATCCAACGGAGAGCTTATACTGATCGACGAGGCCTTGACCCCTGATTCTTCCAGGTTCTGGCCTGCCGAGGACTATAGCCCGGGCAGATCACAGCCGAGTTTTGACAAGCAGTTTGTGAGAGACTACCTGGAGTCCATTTCATGGGATAAAAAGCCACCAGGACCTGATCTCCCTGCAGATATTGCAGACAAGACCCGCCAGCGATATCTGGAGGCCTTGCGGCGTCTTACTGAAAATTAAATTGAGCGATTAGCTATTAGCCTTTAGCTATTAGCGATTAGTTTAATGATTATCAGGCTGCCCGCCCTGACAAGCAGGATGCTAGTACAACCATTTTCCCAAGCTAACTGCTAATGGCTAACAGCTAATCGCTCAACTTAGGTGAAAACCTAGGAGATTTGAACATGGGAACAAGGGCCGGATTGTCCGTAGTGACAGTTGTTTTGGTGAGCATCTGGCTTTTTGCCTCCATTGGGTTGTCCTTTGCAGAGAAAAGCGCTTTTGTGCGCTACGTCATTGACGGCGACACAATAGTCCTCAAAAAAGGAACAAAGGTACGCTATAGGGGGATTAATGCTCCAGAGATACCTCACAAGGACAAACCCGGAGAACCCTTTGGATGGGAAGCCACTAAGCGTAACAGGCAACTGGTCCGGGGCAGGCTTGTCAGGCTGGTCCAGGATGATGAAAAGAGGGATCGCTTTGGCCGGTTGTTGGCCTATGTGTTTCTTCCAGATGGTCGAATGGTCAATGAAATACTTGTCCGCGAAGGCATGGCCTTTGTATGTTTTTCTGAGAAAGGATCGTCTTTCAGCAAGAAACTGCTTGCTGCACAGAGAGAGGCCATAGACGCCGGGCGTGGTATATGGTCAATTTCGCAGGTCAGGCCCGAACCTTACTATGTCGGCAATCGCCAATCCCTCCGTTTTCATAGGCCCTCGTGTCCTTATGGGAAAAAAATAAGTAAAACCAATCGGGTAATTTTTAAGTCACGAACCGATGCCTGCAAGGAGGGCTTTTGCCGATGCAAGAAGTGTCTGCCTTAAAAATGGCTACAACAATAGTAATTAGAGATCCCAGATACCTTGAACATGATCAGGGCCCCGGTCATCCGGAATCACCCGATCGTCTTAGGGTTATCTATGAGCGTTTAGACCGGGAAGATGTAAAAGGCCGGTTTAAGACCATTGTCCCAAGATCAGCCGGCCGGGATGAACTTTTATGGAATCACACCGGTGATTACATAGACAAGATAGCCAAGACCGCCGGCAAAGATTTCTACCGGCTGGATCCGGATACAGCTATAAGCGCAGGCTCGTGGGAAGCGGCTTGCCTGGCTGTTGGAGGAATTTTTGCCGCCATGGATGAAATAGCCGGGCCTGATGCGCACAATGGATTTGCCTTGGTACGTCCTCCGGGACACCATGCAGAAAAAGATCGTGCCATGGGCTTTTGCATCTTTAATAATGTGGCCCTTGGCGCTCATTATGCGAAACAGGTCCTTGGCTGTGAACGGGTCTTGATCGTAGACTGGGACCTTCATCACGGGAACGGTACCCAGCACAGCTTTTATAAGGATTCCAGCGTATTATACTTTTCTACCCACCAGTATCCCTATTATCCGGGAAGCGGAAGAGCAGATCAAATGGGCGAAGGCGCTGGAAAGGGCTTTACTGCAAATGTGCCTCTGAGCCCCGGTGCCGGAGATGAGGACTTTGCTGCCATTTTCAATCGCCTGCTCGTGCCTATAGGTAAAACCTTTTCTCCGGACTTCATACTCGTTTCAGCCGGATTTGATACTTACCTGGATGATCCCCTGGGAGGCATGGAAGTTACTGTAAACGGCTTTGCCTATATGGCAAGGGTTTTGCTCAATCTTGCAGAGTCATGCTGCAAGGGCCGGATACTATTCTGCCTTGAAGGAGGTTATAACTTTACAGGGCTAAGAGATGGCGTACTTGCGGTTTTAGATGAATGTAAGGGCATGAGCGTTCTGGACAGTGATACTGTCTCCAGGTTGGATAATTCCCGGCCCGGCCCCCAGGTAATAGAACATGTGATGGATATCCATAAGGATTATTGGCCTTTTGTATGACTGAAAACTCAAAAGGCCTGTCGGTTTAAACCGGCAGGCCTTCTAATTTTGCTTTCCATGGCCATGGTACAAAAACATAGGGTAAAGTCGAAAAGACACTTACCCTAATTTTTTTGGCTATTTGACTACCTTAGGATGGCATTCGCCGCACTTGGTCGGAATAACCAATTCCTTGTTTGCCTTCTTCAGACTTTTGTGGCAACCCGAACAGTTTTCATGAATGGCTGAGTACATGTACCCCTTGATCTTTTCTTCCTTGCTTAGCTTTGGTTCCTTTGGCGCCTTGGCTCCGGTGTGGCAGGCCTCACATTTTTGGACCTCGTCTCCCTCTTTCCACACGTTTTTGCCATCCTTATACACATGGTGACAGTCGTCACAGGCAATCTTGTAGTCCACATTATGTTTCTGGTGGCTTAAGGTGACCAATGACTTTTTGTGCTTTGGGAACACCTTTGAATCCATGGTGATGGTTTCCGGTCCCTTATCGGTTGCTACAGCCGCGCCTGCCATTACCAGGCCAAAACAGACCGCAACCAATAGAGATAATACTTTTTTACTTCTCATCCCGCATACTCCTCCTTATTTTAATTAATAAATGAATGATGATTCACTGAATAATCTCATAATTGAGCTTTTGGAATTTGTCAATAAGGAAATGAAATCACCTCCAATGCCAATGCCGGGCGGTAGTCCCATATTTTGTCGAAATGGCATCAAAATCCTTTACAATTCTTTAATCGCGTTGGTATGATGCGTGACCAATGCGTACTTGCTGACAGTTATTGCTCTTGTTCAGCGCATTTTTTGGAGGTTACAGAGTGAAAATAGTATATGATCCGGATATATCGACCACGCTTTATTCTTCTATTAAAGAAGTTATAAAAGAGTCAATACAAGCTCCATGCTCCTGCGGATGTGATGAAATCTACGTTTCATTACAGGAGGAGAATAAGATAGATGTTAAGTGTTACGATTGCGGCACCAGCTTTTTCGAGCTTGAGGTTGAAATAGATGAAGAAACAACCGATCACTGAATTAATATGAATGTCATCAGAAGAGAGGGTTGCCTGAAATATAATTCCGCTCAAAAAGCCTGAGATGCAGCCCTTTATGACAATGTTGAATTTTGAATGGTGAATTATGGAAGAAGATTTAAAAGACACATACCTTAATCCAAAATTCATAATTCAAAATTCAACATTTACTGTGTTTGCTCTGCTCTTCTGTTGTTTCCTGTATGCCTGCTCCCAGGCTCCGATTACAGGCAGGTCCCAGTTTATGCTGGTCAGTCCGGAGCAGGAAAGGTCCTTGGGGCTCAATGCCTATAAAAACATCCTTCAAAAGGAGAGGGTCAGCCAGGATCATATCTTGAATCAGATGCTGCAGACAGTGGGATGGAGAATTGCAAACGTAGCCCGAAGGCCGGATTTCGATTGGGAATTTACGCTCATAGAAAATGACAAAGTGGCCAATGCCTTTTGTCTTCCGGGAGGCAAGGTGTTTGTGTATACAGGTATTCTGAAATATACAGAGGATGAAACCGGCCTGGCCACTGTGATCGGCCATGAGGTTGCACATGCCATGGCTCGACACGGGGCGGAAAGGATAAGCCTGACTCTGTTGGCCCAACTGGGGGAGACGGCTATGCAGACAGCCATCAGGACCCAGTCGGCCAATACGATAAGGGCGTTTGATTGCGCATACGGATTGGCGACAAACGTAGGCATGATGTTGCCATACAGCCGTACTCAGGAATATGAAGCAGACCATATAGGGCTTATTTTGATGGCAAAGGCGGGATATGATCCCAGAGGTGCTCTAGGGTTTTGGGAACGCCTTTCCAAGGGGAAGTCCGCCTCCTCTCCCCCTTTATTTCTTTCTACTCACCCAACTGATTACGATCGTATTGCAAAAATTCGAGATTTGTTGCCGGAGGCCCTGGAGTATTACGCTAACTGAGTTAGGGCTTTAGTAATTCAAATCCTGTAGTTGGCTCGAAAGCACGAGCTGCTGTTGTATCAACTAATTCAAATAATATTACCTCCATTATGTGCCATACCTTCACACCTTTGCGAACGCATCCGGTTACTGTGGATGTTTTTCTTCCACAGACCATATGCATATGCAATACAGGTTTACCTTTTTCATCGGGGAAAATCGTTCCTGTTCCGGCTATCTCATGGACATTATCAAGAATATGTTCCATAGGAATAATTGGTTCTATGCGGCCATGTTCAGGGCCTACTATAAGTTTACTACCTTTGTCGGCCCCGCCAAGAATGATTAAACTTGCTGCTTTAATAGATTTTTCACGGGAAAATTTTTCAATTTCTTCGTGAACAATATCTCCATCTTCAAGACGAATAATAAAAATCCTTCCCTGTTTAGCCTGTGAGTATCTCATGGTTTTTCTACTCCTCAGCAGTTATTATGCTTATCACAAAACAACCCATGCGGTAAAATATATTCTTATTGCAATTATGCCTTAAATCGCTGGAGCTTACTACGTTATGAATTCATATTTCAGAGAAAAAGAGCCTAAGAGTACTTTTTCCATGGGTTATCTGGTGTCTGCATTCATAATATTGTTACTCTTCTCTGTGGTGGCATTAATCAGCGTTGTGGGCATTTACCGGATATCCATAGAGGGATCGAAGAATCTGCTTGAGAACCGGGCAGTGGACATAGCTGTGAGCCTGGGTTTTACCTTGGAAAGGATCGGTCTCAGGAACGAGCTTTTTCCCGAACTTATAGCTGCTGACAGATGGGATGACCTTGCCTTTCTGGTCCTTTATGATCAGGATGGTACTGTGTTGCTCCATTCCAATCCTCTAATGGTGGGAAGAAGCCGGACTGATTCCAATATAGAAAGAGTAATTTTGGAGAAACAGCCAACGCCCCATTTTTCTACCCTTGCAACTGGAGAAGAGGTATTTGTCTTGGATTTTCCTTTGCACCTTCACCTATCTGAACAAGGCGATAGCGGCAGTGAGAATAATATTGATCTTGAACAGTCTGGCGCGACGGAGGAAATTGAGCCTGTTGACAACGCCAGGGCCTACTGCCTGAGAGTTTCTCTTCATCCATATCCGGCCCGGACAATTCTCAGGAAAGCCAATCTACAACTTGCTTTAATTGGACTTTCCCTTACCACCTTATGGGTGCTGACGTTCTTTTTTCTCTTGGCATGGCGTAGAAATTATCGTCTGGAGGCCATGCTGCGTAAACAGGAGCGAATGGCGGCCCTGGGTGAGATGGCCGCAGTCCTGGCCCACGAGATACGAAATCCATTGAGCAGCATAAAGGGTTTTGCTCAGCTTTACCTGGAGGGCACAACAGATCATGATGAAAGGGCGGATTTTTCCGTCATTGTGGAGGAGACCAGGAGGCTTGAGGGCTTGACGGCTGATCTCCTTACTTATGCAAGGCCTACTATGCTCAATGAAGAAAAGTTTGATACGGAGATGTTTTGCCGGGAGATTAAAAGGAGTATTGTTCCTTTAAGAGGTGAGGTGAAGTTTCACATGTCATGTGAAAAATTGGAACTTCGTCTTGACAGAGAAAAATTGATGCAAGTAGTTTTTAATCTGGTACAAAATGCCATTGACGCAGTAAGTGAAATCAAGGGAGGCGAGATCTGGTTCAGCGTGAAATCCAGTGGCCCTGTTTTGATGCTTACAGTAGAGGACAACGGCCCCGGGTTGTCTTTAGACGTAAAGAATCGTCTTTTTGAGCCTTTTGTTACTACCAAGGCAAAAGGTACCGGACTGGGGCTTGCCATAGTAGGCCGTTTGTTAGAGGCTATGGGGGGGGAAATTGGTTTCAGCGAACGCGAAGGCAGCGGCGTAATTGTTAAGATTACATTACCATACCATATAGATAATTGAGGAATTGAGGGAAAGTGATAATTTAGGGATTAAAGATGCTTTTGATTATAATTCCTCAATTAATACCAGGTATTTGATTCTTGAGCAAAGATAAAGATACAAAAACAATCTATGTGTGCCGGTCATGCGGCCAGACTTCGGCTAAGTGGCTTGGTCGTTGTCCCGGGTGCGGAGCATGGCATACGATGGTGGACGAGCCTGTAGATACTCTGGTTAGAAAAGGCCGAAGTCTTTTTGCCGTGAGTCAATCTGCTCCTTTACCCCTGCTGGAAGTGTCTGCAGACGTTGATGACGCCAGAATTTTCATTGGGATGAATGAAATGGACCGGGTGCTGGGCGGAGGGCTGGTGCCCGGCAGCCTGGTGCTATTAGCCGGAGAGCCTGGCATAGGTAAGTCTACATTGCTGCTGCAGATTCTTTGCCGTATGGCCTCTAATCAAAATCAAAAGAAAGTCCTATATGTCAGTGGAGAAGAATCATTGGCTCAGATCAGGATGAGGTCCGAGCGTTTGGGAGAAATCCCGGAAGGTCTGTGGGTTGCGTGTGAGTCGGAACTTGATCGGATTATTAAGATTGTAGAGGAACAGGGTCCTTCTATCCTGGCTGTTGATTCCATACAAACTCTGTTTTGCAACGAGATATTGTCGGCTCCGGGGAGCGTATCCCAGGTCCGGGAAGCCACTGCGCGGCTCATGCAGCTTGCCAAGTCCAAGGGCGTACCGACGATACTTGTGGGCCATGTGACAAAGGAGGGGGCCATAGCAGGCCCTCGGGTACTTGAACATCTGGTGGACACTGTATTGTATTTTGAAGGGGACCGGAGCCACACCTTCCGGCTTTTGAGGACTGTAAAAAACCGTTACGGTCCGACTCATGAGATAGGTGTCTTTGAGATGACTGAGGCCGGGCTGAAACAAGTTCCTAATCCCTCTGAGGTCTTCCTTGGTCAAAGGCCAAAAGCGGTCCCCGGATCTGTAGTCGTTCCGTGTATGGAAGGTACCCGCCCCATCCTGGTGGAGATCCAGGCCCTGGTGAGTCCTTCACACCTGTCAATGCCAAGGCGGACTTCAACCGGTATTGATAGTAATCGTCTGGCCTTGCTCATTGCGGTTGCAGAAAGACATTTGGGTGTGGCACTTTATGACCGGGACATTTTCATAAATGTGGCAGGCGGGCTTAAGATATCAGAGCCGGCAAGTGAACTTGCCGTAATAATGGCTATGGTCTCAAGTCTCAGAGATATACCTCTGGATATGGATACTGCTGTCTTTGGAGAAGTCGGCCTTACTGGAGAGGTGAGGGCGGTTGGAAGGGCGGAATTGAGACTTAACGAGGCTGCCCGTCTGGGGCTCAAGAGGTGTATTATTCCCCGGGCCGGATCTGATCGTCTCAAGTTCTCAGATAATCTGGAGATCCTTCCGGTGAGAAGAATAGATGAGGCAGCAGCGGCAATGTATGAAGTCTCTTGACAGTCAGTTAACCCTGGCCTACATTCACGCACATTATTTGACATTGGCCTTGAAGCGGGTTGCCTTGGCAGAAATATCGTTGGTTCAGCCCTTTATTGATATCTAAATTAAGCGATTAGCCTTTAGCGGTTAGCTATTAGTTTAATGATTACAGGATGTTTTACTATTACAAACTTTTACCCGTTGGGTGTTATTTCTATTTACGTAATGCCCTGATTTTTTAAAGCTAAACGCTAATGGCTAACAGCTAAACGCTCAACTTAGGTGATAATAGGAGATAGATAGATCATGTCTGGAGACAAATTGATCCATGTAACAGATGTAGAGTTTGAATCTCAGGTCCTAAAAGCTGATAAGCCCGTACTGGTTGATTTCTGGGCGAGCTGGTGCGGACCGTGCCTGGCCATTGCACCTGCCATTGAGGAACTGGCCGGCGAATATGACGGGAAAGTCGTGGTAGCCAAGATGGACGTAGACAAGAGTCCTGCTACTCCGGGCAGGTATGGCATCAGGGCCATCCCCACCTTAATCCTTTTTAAGGACGGGCAGGTTGTAGAGCAGATTACCGGTGCAGTGGGGAAGGCTGTTATCGAATCCGCCATTAATAAGGCGTTGTCCTAATGCAGCATTCACAATTCAGCATTAAAAGTCTGTAATGAATAAAACGCATCATCGAATAAGAAGCCGTAAAGGATTATCGGCAAGATGTCTTGTGCTTTTAAGCCTTTTAATCATTGGCTTTTTTGCCGGATGTGCCGGCAAGGACAACAGTATTGAGGCTGGTAAAGATAAAGGCATGTTTTCATGGTTTCGTTCTGCAACCGGGCCCCCGGAACCTGAGAGCGAGGTTGATCTGTCTGACAAGGCCATGGACTACTTTGTACATGGGCGCTATGTTCTGGCAGAGGAGATATTTCAAAAGGTCAGGGATCGCTATCCCTTCAGCCCGTATGCTACGCTTGCGGAATTGCGCCTTGCAGATTGCCAGTTTTATATGAGCGATTATGACGAAGCCATCTCCCTTTATGAGGAGTTTGAAAAGCTTCATCCCACCAACGAGGCAGTAACATATGTGATCTATCAGGAGGGTTCCTGCTATTACAGATTAATGGAAGGCCCTGATCGTGATCAGACCTTCACCCACAAGCTCATTGAGACCTATGAGCGGCTTCTTAACAGATATCCGGATAGTCCATACAGTTACGAGGCCCGTAAACGAATGGCAGAGGCAAAGGACCGTCTGGCTCAGCATGAGGTTTTGGTGGCCCGATGGTATATTCGTACAGGGCAGGCGCCGCAGGCCGAAGACCGCCTGGAGACTGCCATAGACCTTTATCCGAATACTTCGGCAGGATTGAAGGCTGCGCGTCTTCTAAAAAAGGAAAGGATGTTCCAGCAGACATCTACTGGCGAGACAGACAGAGCAAAAGAATCAGAGGAATCCTGGTGGAGGCGTCTGATACCCTTTATCTGAACAGATGGCAGGAAACGCGCCTGTTGTTTTCCAGACGCAAATCTTCAGGTTCTATCTTTCTACAAATATCCATGGCCTTGGAGCAACGGTCCTGAAAGGCGCATCCTGAAGGAATCGAATCCAAGGCGGGGACATTCCCCTGAATGGAAGTGAGACGTCTGGCGTCTGCGGGAATACCGTATGGTACCGAATCCAGAAGACCCTGGGTGTATGGATGGAAAGGATTGTCGAAAAGATCACGCACGAGGGCCTCTTCAACTATTTTTCCTGCATACATTATAAGTACTCTGTGCGCTATATGGGCCACTACTCCAAGGTTGTGGGTTATAAGCAGGAGGCTGAGATCATGCTGTTCCCTGAGCCTCTTCAGGAGTTCAAGAATTTGGGCCTGTATGGTTACGTCCAGGGCGGTAGTGGGCTCATCCGCTATCAAAAGCTTTGGTTGACATGCAATGGACATGGCTATCATAGCCCTTTGACGCAGTCCACCTGAGAGCTGATGAGGATAAGTTGTGATTCTTTCTTCCGGTGCCGGCATTCCCACCTGTTTTAAAAGCTCAATAGTCCGTTCTTGAACCTGTTTTTTTGGAAGTTTGACATGGGTTGTTATGGCTTCTGAAATCTGGTCTCCGATTGTGAAGACCGGGTTGAGGGCAGTCATAGGCTCTTGAAAGATCATGGCCATTTCCTTTCCCCTGATGTTGCATAATTGACCAAGGGTAAGGTCCATGAGATCTGTGTTCTCAAATACTATTTTTCCACTTCTTATGTTGAATGGAGGACTTGGAAGCAGGCCCGGCAGGCAAAGGGCTGTAACGCTTTTTCCACAACCGGATTCGCCAACAAGACAGACACTTTCCCCTTTTTTGATATAAAAAGAAAGATCCCTCACAGGGAATACAGACCCCTTATTGGTCCGGATCTCAATTTCAAGCCCTTTTACAGAAAGAAGGATATTATTGCTCACGATTTTTGATCACAGGACTCTGTCCGCCTTTTGTCCCTTAACCAGTTGAACGTTGATTTCACGTCCTGTAGGCTTAAGCTGTACTATTACTTCAAAAAAGTCCGACATGTGACTGATGGTGGATGGGATGTCGTCAGGTTGCTCGATGTTGTTTTCTCTGTGAGTCATTACAGTAAACCATGCAGGGAACCCGTGTTCCTTGGCCAGTGCCTTGAGTTTGCTCAATGATGTCTGGTCTGTTTTGTCGAATGGCAATCCGTCCAACAAGACTACCTGTGGAAAGAATATGCCCTGTTCAGTGAGGTCGTTTAGACGTTCTTCAAGCCGTTTTTCGCTGAAGTCATCAATATTAAAGGTCATAATAAAACGGTGGGGAAGGATCATCTCCCACATCACATTGGTATTATTTAACTCGTATTGATCTGATATGCGGAGGAGGACTTCCTCGTACCAGAGACATACCTTTTTTATCGGCTGCCCCAGACATATATGAAGTACGTTTTTTCCTCTGAGCAAGTTGTCCAGAGCCAGATGCATCAGGAAAGAAGTCTTGCCCTCTCCAGCCCTGGCTAGTATTGCGCCGAATTGACCGTCTCCTAAAAGGTGGCCGGCATCTTCCTTGACAAATTTCAGCGGATTTTTAAGAATTAGATTATTTTCTGACATATTAAAGACCTTTTTCACACAAGAGATATTTTTTAAATGTTGAATGCTAAATTAATGAAATAACTATTTGGCATCCTTCATTCTGTAGTTTACACTTTTTCAACATAGACGGATGCCAGCCATTAGCCGTTAGCTATTAGGTAAAAATCTTGTATAAAAACGGACTGTTAAGCTAAAACCTAACGGCTAATAGCTAATCGCACAAGAATTTAAAATTCAACACTCAACATTCACAATTTTTTTCTGGGTTTAAGTCGCTTTTTTCTTTTCCTCTGCCGCTTTTTTTATCAATTCATCCGCCACGCTTTTGGGTACCCGACGATAGGTGGAAAATTCCATGGTGAACTGGGCCTTCCCCTGGGTGCCTGAGCGTAGGGTTGTGGAGTAGCCGAACATCTCAGCAAGTGGGACCTCAGCCTCTATTACGCTTATATTTCCTTCGTCCTGTGTACCCAGGATCATCCCTCTTCGCTGGTTAAGTGACCCCATTACAGCTCCCTGGAATTCTGTCGGGGTCTCCACTTCTACCTTCATTATAGGTTCCAGTATGACAGGCTTGGCCTTTCTGTAGCCTTCCCAAAAGGCCCTTCGGGATGCTGCCTGAAAGGCCATGTCGGACGAGTCCACAGGGTGGGATTGACCGTCGTTGATGACAATTTTTACTCCTGTAATAGGAAAGCCCAACAACTGTCCTTTCTCCATACTTTTCTTGAAGCCTTTTTCGCAGGAAGAAATAAACTCCGCGGGTATGGCGCCGCCGACTATCCTGTTTTCAAAAACGAATTCGTCTTTAACAGGCTCCAAATAACCGGCTACCCGTCCGAACTGACCCGCACCACCTGTCTGCTTTTTATGGGTATAATTGAACTCGGCTTGCCTGGTAATAGTCTCCCTGTATGCAACCTGGGGCATGCCCGTGGTAACATCTGCATCGTATTCTCTGCGCATTCGCTCAACATATATCTCAAGGTGAAGCTCTCCCATACCGGAGATTATAGTATCTCCGGTCTCATGGTTAACGTAAGCTCTGAACGTCGGGTCCTCTTTGGTAAATCTGGAAAGGGCCTTGGATATTTTGACCTGGGCCTTGTTGTCCATGGGGACAATTGCCAGTGAGATAACCGGCTCAGGAATGTGCATGGAGGTCATGCTATATTTGATTTCAGGAGAGGTGAAGGTATCACCGGACGCACAGTCCACGCCAAAGAGTGCCCCAATATAGCCGGCAGGAATAGACCCTATTTCCTCCATCTGGTCTGCATGCATATGTACGACCCTGCCGATCCTGACCTTTTGACCGGTTCTGGAATTTACTATGGTGTCCCCCTTGGAGAGGGTCCCCTGATACACCCTGATGTAAGTGAGTTGCCCGTAACGTCCTTCTTCCAGCTTGAATGCAAGGGCTACGAGAGGTTTTGAAAAATCTGTTTCAAGTTTTTTTTCAACTTCCTCATTATCCATATCCAGGGCGAAGTTTTCAATATCCATGGGTTGCGGCAGATAATGAGTCACTGCATCAAGGAGAGGTTGGACCCCTTTATTTTTGTAAGCAGATCCGATGAATACAGGGGTGAGTCCGCGAACAAGAGTCCCGTTTCTTATGGCGTCAATTAAGATGTCTGCCGTGACTTTTTCATCAAGGGCGGCCTCCATAAGTTCATCAGAGAACATTGAAGCAGCGTCAACAAGGCTTTCCCTGTGGGCTTCGGCCTCTGTGCGGAGCCCTTGAGGTATTTCTTCCATACGTATCTGCTCGCCGCTTGGGCCGTCAAAGTACAGGGCCTTCATGGAGACGAGGTCCACAACTCCCTGAAAGTCAGATTCAAGGCCTATGGGTATCTGCATTGCAATTGCGTTGTGGTCCAGCTTTTCCCGGAGTTGTTCTATAACGCGGAACGGGTTGGCACCGCCTCGGTCGCACTTATTTATAAAGGCAATGCACGGAACTTTGTATCTGGACATTTGCCGATCAACTGTAATGGACTGAGACTGTACACCTCCAACAGAGCAAAGGACCAGTACGCCACCGTCCAAGACCCTGAGGGCCCTCTCCACTTCGATGGTGAAGTCTACGTGCCCCGGAGTGTCAATAATGTTTATCTCGTAGCCCTTCCATTCGCAATAGGTGGCGGCGGAAGTGATGGTTATTCCCCGTTCTTTTTCGAGCTCCATGAAATCCATGGTAGCTCCGACGCCGTCCTTGCCTTTCACGTCGTGGATGGCGTGAATTCGTTGGGTATAAAAAAGAATTCTTTCGGTAAGAGTGGTCTTACCGGCATCGATGTGGGCACTAATGCCAATGTTTCTTACCTTTGCCGGATCTCTATTCATTGCCTATTTAGCCTCAGAAATAACAGTTAATACGGATCATACTAATAATTGAGGAATTACGAATTGAGGGATTGAGGAATTAAAGGTACTTATAATATTAATTCCTCAATTCCTCAATCGTAATCATTCACTTCCCCCCTGACAGCCAACAGCCTTTTTCGGGTTTCAAAGCACAATCCGTTGAGAATACGCCTTTTGGTGCAACCATGTCAGCGGTTGAAACCCTGCAAAAGCCTGTCGGCTGCCAGGGAGTGTGAACGGTTAGCCTCAATCCCTAAATTATCACTTTCCCTCAATCCCTCAACAAGATGAGAGGCGCGGTTTTTAACTTTTTACATTAAGCTTGTCAAGACAAAATAATGTAATCATTCAATTCACCCCTGACAGCCAACAGCCTTTTTCGGGTTTCAAAGCACAATCCGTTGAGAATACGCCTTTTGATGCAACCATGTCCGCGGTTGAACCCTGCAAAAGCCTGTCGGCTGCCAGGGAGTGTGAACGGTTACGCGGTTATGAGATAGTGCCCCTCACTGCCCTGCAAGGGATGAACAGACCGCATCCAGGTCCTCCGGTGTGTCCACTTCCAGCGGGGCCTCTTCCACCCTCACAACTCCGACTGAATAGCCATTTTCAAGGGCCCTGAGTTGCTCCAGTCGTTCTATCTGTTCAAGTTTCCCCGGAGGGAGAGTAACAAAGGTCTGAAGGAAATTCTGCCTATAGGCGTATAGACCCAGATGCCTGAGATAATATTGACCTGATCCTTTGGGCAGGTCTCCCACTGTATTAGCGTCTCTATAGTATGGAATCATGGCCCTGGAAAAGTAGAGGGCCTTTTGGTTATTGTCCACTACCACCTTAACCCTGTTTGGATTCAGGGCCTCCCGGGCCTCAAGAGGACATGCAGGAGTCGTCATGGCAAAATCAGGAACCTCAAGGAGCATTTTTATAATTGCAACTACTGGTTGCGAATCAAGCAGGGGCTGGTCTCCCTGGATATTAACCACGACATCATTGTCTGAAAGTTCAAGAAGCCTTGCCACCTCTGCAATCCGGTCCGTCCCGGATGGATGGCCGGGGTCTGTCATAAAAACCGTTCCACCTGCTGCTTTCACGCACTCTGCAATCCTCGAATCATCAGTTGCCACTACTACCTGGTCAATGCCGGGGACCTTCAGTGCCCTCTGGTACACATGGAGAATCATGGGACTGCCCTGAATCTTTGCAAGGGGTTTTCCTGGAAATCTGGATGAGCCAAAACGTGCAGGGATTATGGCAAATACTTTGATTTGGTGATTTAGTGATTTGGTGATTTGGTGATTGGGAAGATTCATGTGATTTCCCATACTGTCTTTTTGTTTAATCTCCAGGGCAAGTGGATATACCTGGCTCTTAGTCATACCGGTAAGCCGGACCAAAAGATCCACACTATCCCTGGCTGACAGGCTTTTTTCTGAAATTAGGTACTGGAGCGCCTTTTCTACTGCCTCTGGATCCCTGCAGGATTTCCTGTGTCTATCCTTATCCGCCCATTCTATCACCAGGGTAATCTCACCTCTCACACGTCCCTTTGAAAGCTGCTTCAGAATACCTGATACTGAGCCGGATATCACAGTTTCGTGTAGCTTTGTGAGTTCCCTGGCCATTACCATCTGCCTATTCCCTAAAACGCCCAGAATATCTTCCAGAGCATCAAGCAGGCGATGGGGTGCCTCGAAAATTACGATTGTGTGAGGGATTTCCGCCAGTTTCTCAAGGGTCTTGCGTCTTTCAGCCTGCTTGCTTGGAAGAAAGCCAGCGAAAAAAAATGAGTCCGCCGTCATGGCTGCCACGCTCAGGGCCGCAACAACAGCAGATGCCCCTGGTACCGGAACTATGCTGAAGCCGGCATCCCTGACGAGTTTTACCAAGCCTGCACCAGGGTCTGAGAGTGCTGGGGTACCGGCATCTGATACCATAGCCACGTCTTTCCCTTCTGCAAGCAAGGTAATGACTTTTTCGGCACTGGTCCTTTCATTGTGCTTGTGGCAGCTCAATAGCCCGGCCTTGATGCCAAGATGAGTGAGTAGCTTTCTGGTACTCCTTGTATCTTCCGCCGCAACAAGAGATACCTCACCAAGGACCTCTTTTGCTCTTACACTGATGTCTTTAAGATTTCCAATGGGAGTGCCTACTACGTAGAGAGCCCCTTTATTTTGTGACTTAAAAGACATATACCTTAATTCAAAATTCAGAATTTAGAATTCAAAATTGTGTCTGAACGGCCTTTTCGTTCAGACACTAGTTACTTGATTGTCTGTATACGTGAAAGATGCGCTGAAGGGCGGTTATGTGGGTAAAAACCGCAATAATTACCAGAACCGGATAAATCCATCCGAAGATAAGGCCCACAGCAAGGATGAATATACGTTCAAACCTGGTAAGCATTCCAACCTTACAGCTAAAGCCCAGGGCCTCAGCCCTTGCCCTCGTATAGCTGACGAGGAGAGATCCGGTCATTGCGGAAAGCACAAGGGCCGCTTCGACCAACCCGTCCTGCCTGTGCAGCATCAGATAGGCCATCAGCCCTAGAAAGAGAAAAAATTCAGCATATCTGTCCACTGTTGAGTCAAGAAAGGCGCCAAAGGGACTGGCCCGTCCCTGCTCCCTGGCAAGCAGTCCATCAACAGCATCCAGGGGTCCGAATACGGCAAGCATCCAACCGGCAGCCGCCGGATGACCCATGCCAAGTACCAGACCGCTTGCTCCATAGGCAATGAGCCCGATGATGCTGACCATGTTGGGAGAAAGACCGAGCCTTCCCAGAAAACGGGCCACTGAAAGCAGATAGGGCCTGAACCGGTCACGGCACCAATCACTGAAAGACCAATCAATCACCAAATCACCTTTTTGCCACAGACCCACACAGACTATTCAATTACTAAATCACCAAATTCAGTTAATACTTTTGCACATCGGCCACACACATCAGGCCATGAAGGGTCTTTGCCCACATCTTCACTCCAGGTCCAACACCTGGCGCATTTTTCACCTGCTGCTTGGATAACCTTGACGGCAAGTCCTTCTATCTCATCGCTCTGCCATACAGTACTGTCCCCTGAGTCAAATTCTCCACTCAAGTCAAGCTGGGAAACAATGGTAATAGTCCTTAGCAGTTCCCTGTGTTCTTCCATGAAGTCTTTCATATCTTCAGGATGCATTATCAGGACCTTGGCATCCAGGGCAAGGCCTATCCGTTTTTCTTTTCTGGCAAGTTCCAATGCCTTTGTAACTTCTCCCCGGATTTTCCATAGGAGTTCCCATTCAGCATTGAACGATTTATCAATGGAAATGGACGGGGGATCGGGCAACTCGGCCAGAAAAATACTCTCAGTCCCAGCGCTTGGCAGGCGGCTCCATGCCTCCTCAGCAGTAAATGAAAGTATCGGGGCCATAAGAAGCAATATATCATGGACAATACGATAAATGGCCGTCTGGGCGGAACGGCGAATACGGCCCTCCGGATGCTCACAGTAGAGTCTGTCTTTTAATATATCCAGATAGAGTGCGCTCAGGTCAACTATGCAGAACTGTTGTATCTGGCGGAACACACCGTGGAACTTAAACTCCTTATAGGCATATTTGACGCTTGTAGTTATTTCTCCAAGCCTCACCAGGGCCCAGCGATCAAGGGCCTCCAGCCGGTCAAAATCCAAAGAGTGCTTATCCGGGTCAAAGTCAGACAGGTTGCTGAGAAGGTAACGGATAGTATTGCGGATCTTCCTGTATGCCTCAGTCAGGCGCTGGAGTATCTCGTTTGAGATCTTTATATCATCCTGGTAGTCCTCTGCTGAGACCCAGAGCCTCAGCACCTCTGCTCCATATTTTTTGATGACATCAGCCGGTGGGATGACATTGCCCACTGACTTGGACATCTTTTTCCCCTTCCCGTCCACGACAAAACCATGGGTAAGCACTGCCTCGTATGGTGCCTTGTGTCTGGTCGCAACGCTGGTAAGAAGTGAACTCTGGAACCATCCCCTGTGCTGATCACTTCCTTCCAGATAAAGAGCGGCCGGAGAGGAAAGCCCTTCCCGGGTCTCCAGGACCGCTGCATGGCTCACCCCTGAATCAAACCAGACATCCAGTATATCGATTTCTTTGCGAACTCTTGTGCCACCGCACTTTGGACAAGCAGTTCCAGGAGGAAGGAGTTCCTCTGCCTCTTTTGTAAACCATGTATCAGAGCCTTCCTTTCCAAAGATTTCTACCAATCGATCCGCTATTGCCTGATCCATCACAGGTTCTTCGCAATTCTCACAGATAAGGACAGTAAGAGGAATACCCCAGACCCTCTGTCTGGAAATGCACCAGTCGGGCCTTGTCTCTATCATTCCGTAAATACGCTCTTTCCCCCAGTCCGGGATCCATCTGACTGTCTCAATGGCACACAGGGCCTCTTCACGCAGCGCCCCTGCCTCCATGGAAATGAACCACTGCGCGGTTGCTCGAAAAATTACCGGCTTTTTGCAACGCCAGCAGTGGGGATAGCTGTGCTCAACGGTCTCATGAGCCACAAGGCTGCCCTTATCTCGCAACATTTCAACAATCTGGTCATTTGCATTAAAGATGTTTTCCCCCTGGAATTCCTTTACCTCTGAGGTAAACCTGCCGTAGTCGTCCACAGGGGAATAGATATCAAGCCCATATCTGATGCCGCTTTCATAGTCATCCGCTCCATGGCCCGGAGCAGTGTGAACACAGCCTGTGCCTGTATCAAGTGTAACATAAGGAGCGATAATGATGAGACTATCCCTTTCAAGGAATGGGTGCTTTACATGCATTCCTTCAATATCTCCGCCCCTGAATGTACCGAGGACTCTGGCATCTTTCTGCTCAAGACCAGCGTCAATCAAGGTGGAAAGCAACCTTCCCTCTGCCAGTATCCAGACTTCTTTTTCCCCGCCAACCCGGACCTCAACAGCTATGTAGTCAAAGTCAGGGTGCAGCGCCACCGCCAGGTTGGCAGGCACAGTCCAGGGAGTTGTGGTCCAGATAAGCGCAAAGGCAGGACCGGCCAACATTCCAAAACAATCCTCAAGCCACTGCTTGAGGATATCTCCGGCTGCAAATCTTACTGTAATGGAAGGAGACTTGTGTGGGGCATACTCTACCTCAGCCTCTGCCAGCGCAGTCACACAACCAGGACACCAATAGACCGGTTTTTTGTTCTTTATAATATGACCATCCATAAATATGCGGCAAAACTCCTTACAGATGGAGGCTTCGTAGTCGTAGGTCATTGTGAGATAAGGGTTATCCCAGTCTCCCAATATTCCCAGCCTTGAGAATTCTTCTTTTTGTATGCGTACGAATTTTTCCGCATAACGCCGGCATGCTTTACGCACGGCCAACTTGCTCATCCTGGATCTCTTGGACCCCAGGTCTCTCTCAACATTGTGCTCAATGGGCAGTCCGTGGCAGTCCCACCCAGGTACATACGGCGTATCAAACCCCATCATATGGTGAGATTTAACGATTATGTCCTTCAGGACCTTGTTGATCGCATGCCCCAGGTGTATGTGGCCATTTGCATAAGGAGGACCGTCATGAAGTATGAAAGGGGGCCGTCCCTGTCCTTGTTCTCTCAGGCGCCCATAAAGGTCCAAGGCCTTCCAGCGCTTGAGCATTTCAGGCTCCCGCTGAGCGAGATTTGCCTTCATTGGAAAGCGTGTCTTGGGAAGGCTTAGTGTCTTTTTGTATTCCATTATTTAGTCCTTTGGATTGTTGATTGTTGAGGGATTGAAATAGCCGAACCGGAGCTTGGGAAATCGCTTTTTAAGTATTGTTACCATACCCAATATCCCTGTCCGGTGACCTGTGTATTCGTAGCCTATGCCATCCAAATACCAGTCAGGATCAATACCGTGATTTCTGAGTTGGATAAGATCAAGGCCCAGTTCCTCTATCAGGTCCGAGAGCCGGTCTATCTCTGCCATCTCATCCGTAAGACCCGGCAGGACAAACAGGTTGATGGAGACAAAACGGCCGGCCTCTTTCATAATTCTCCATGAAGCCAGCACATCATTTTGATCATACCCCTTGGGCCGGAAGTAGGCATGATAATATTTTCTGCGTGTACTGTTCATGCTGATCCTTATGCTGTCAAGCCCTGCAGAAATCAGTTTTTGCACTTTTTCAGGAAGGCCGGCATTGGTGTTGAGATTAATAGTCCCTTTATCGGTCTCCTCTCGTATCTTGATCACCGACCGCTCCAGCAACTTTGCCTGAAGCAGAGGTTCTCCCTCGCATCCCTGTCCAAAGCTCACCACAGGTCTCTGGGCCTTTTTTAAATGGGGGACTGCAACCCCTGCAACTTCTTCTACTGTGGGTACAAAGGTAATCCTATCCTGGCAGGCAGGAGGCACGCCCTCTGATTGCAATGATATACATCCCAGACAGGCTGCATTACAGATGGGTGAAGTGGGAAGAGGGGCCTCCCACCTTCCCAGGAATAGATTTTTTGCAGCCGGACACCCATAGGTGAGGCTGCATCTTCCAAGATGTTGTATTAGCCTGTTTTCCTTATTCTTTTTTAGCATAGCAATGGTCTTTTTGCGGACTTCTTCAGGACGGAAGTTGCAAAAATCCTGACGTGTATCAGTATCACTCCTGAAGCCTGCCGCCCAAAAATGCCCCTTCCACCAGCCAATCGCAGTGTAAGTAAAGAGGGGCAAGGGAGGGATATCGGAATTTGACCTGTAGAAGGCGGCAAGAGCGGTCTGGGTATAGGCAGGGGCCATAAAGGCAGCAACTGCCCTGACTTTTCCCTTAGCATTGCCGGGATCCTCATCCAGCACGATCATATCGTCCCGATCCTGGTCCCAGCCCACAGGCAGGCGGTCAGGCATCACAAAAAGCTCACTTCCCTCAGGCAATGGAATAAGATCTCTAAGGTCCACCGGATGCAAGACACGGCCGCTTCTTCCTGCCATCTTAAGTTCAGGCAAGTCATAGATCCGGCCTTCAGAGTCCGCATAGACCAGAGATGGCATTTCACTTGGATGTCTCATGAGACGAGTCTAAACTGAAATGGCTTTAGTTTGTACATATTGTCATAAAAAAAATGGGGAAATTTGATATCCTTCATTCTAAGGATGCCGTTATTATTCAAATACTCTGCAGAAATTAGTAAACATGACATGGCAACAGATATATTCAGATGCCCCCTGTCCCTTCAACGCAGATTTTTAAAGTAAATGCCATGATTTGCCGAAGAATAATAATATATAGGGTAAGTAGTGCGATATTCGGGTTAATTCTCGACAGGAGACAAAATGACATTATCTGATACTGAAAAATTAAGCATCAGGAAAAAAGGATTACGATACAATCTTTTAATTGCTGAATTTTTGTTTTTTGTCCTGCCTTTTATTATTATTTTTTATATTTTCTATAAAGGCAATATATCATTCGAATTATCTCAGATAATTATTGTGGTTTTCAGTCTTGTTCTCATTCTTTCCGGTTTGATTCTCATCCGTCAGATTTTTGACAGATTTATCATGATGGCGACTTCAATCAAAAAGGCTGAGACAGGTGAAAGTTGCTTGATGGATTTACAAAAAGATGCAACAGAACTGCATGATATAGCAATTTCGTTTAACAGCATCATGGAAAATTTTCAAAAAACAACCGACAACTTAAGGCTCAGGATTTTCGAATTATTTGCTATTAAGGAACTTACTGAAATTGCAAGCAAGAGTTTAAATATTGATGAGTTGCTGAATACACTGTTGGAAAAGACAATGGCAGTGACCAAGGCGCGGAGGGGATCTGTGTTTATGGTTGAATCCGAAAAACGGCGGTTTTGCATAGTAGCATCAAAGGGACTGGAAGCGGGACTGAAAAAGGGTTGTTACATAAACATCAATGAATCCTTGGCACGACACGTCGTATCTGACAGGAAGCCCCTCCTTATTCAGGATATTGAGACAGATCCAAGGACTTGTAAGCCGAACTATCTTAAATACGGATCACAATCATTTTTGAGTATGCCGATTTTCGTAAGAGAAAATCTGATGGCGGTCCTGAATCTCTCCAATAAAGAGACAGAGGAAGTATTTGATGTAGACGATGAACAGATTGTGTCCATAATGATTGGCGGGATCGGATTTGCCCTGGAAAATGCCAAGCTGCATTCAAAACTCGGAGAGCATGTACAAAGTCTTCAGGATCGCACCATAGAACTAACTACCGCCAACGATAGACTTCAAAATGAGATCATCGAGCGCAAGCGGGTCGAAGATGATCTGATGAAGGCCCAAAAAAATTCTGAAACTGTGAACCTGGAACTGGCGGGAGTAAATAAAAAGCTCGAACAGGCGATTGCCAGGGCCAACGAGATGGCAAAGCAAGCCAAGACGGCAAACAAGGCCAAGAGCGAATTCCTGGCCAACATGAGTCACGAAATTCGTACTCCAATGAACGCAGTCCATGGTTTTACCGACATGCTGCTTGATACCGATCTGGATGAAAACCAGGTCGAATATGCACAGACGATTAAGAAGAGCGGTGAGGCATTAATTTCCTTGATCAATGATATTCTTGATTTTTCCAAAATCGAGGCAGGAGAGTTGAGTTTTGAGGAGATTGATTTTGATCCGGAACTTCTTGCTTATGAAGTCTGTGAACTGACCCGCCCCAGGGTTGGAATAAAACCGGTAGAGATCCTGTGCCGTATTGGGGATAATCTTCCTTTATTGGTAAAAGGAGATCCCGGAAGGTTTCGTCAGGTCCTAACTAATCTAATGAGCAATGCCCAAAAATTTACAGAGTCCGGTGAGATTGAACTCTCCCTTGATGTTGAAGAGGAAAAAGATGAACAGATAAAACTCCATGCAACAGTGAGGGATACAGGCATTGGAATCCCGAGAGATAAATTGTCCGCTATTTTCATGCCTTTTCATCAGGCTGATGGTTCCATTGCGAGAATGTACGGAGGCACAGGTCTGGGTCTATCGATATGTAAACAGATGTCAGAACTGATGGGTGGAGATGTGTGGGCGGAAAGCCCTTCCGATTGTCGATTGTCGATTGATGATTGTCGATTGAAAGACAAACCCAAAGACAAATTCAAGGCCGAAGACAATCATCAACTTCCGCCTGCCAATCAACAATCAACAATCAACAATCAACAATCCCAGTCCCACGGAAGTATTTTTCATTTTACCGCATGGTTCAGGAAAGGTGAAGATAAAGAATTCATAAGATTCATCCCCGCGTCCCTTTCCGGTAAGAAGGTTCTTACTGTCGATGATAACCAGGCCAACCTGGATATATTAACACACGTTTTGGGGTCAGTCGGCATGCGTGTAGTGGCCCTTAGAAATAGTGAAGATGTCGTACCAGCTTTGCAAAAGGCTCTGGAGGCTGAAGATCCGTTTGATCTGTGCGTAATTGATATCAAGATGCCAGGCATGAGCGGATACGAAGTAGCAAAACAGATTCACAATTTCAAATCAACAATCATCAATCATCAATCATCAATCCAAAGTCTTCCCCTGCTTGCCTTATCTTCATTAATGGAGCGGGAAACCAAGAGAAGTGAAGACGCAGGATTTGATGGGTTTCTAAACAAGCCGGTTCGGAAAGAGAAGCTGTATCAGATGTTGGAGAGAATAGCAGGAAAGAGAGAAGACAAAGACAAGAAAGATGATGTTAAAAGACAGAAAATTCTTACCCAATATTCGGTTCGTGAGGAGATGAAGCATTCTGTGCGTATCCTGTTGGTGGAAGACAACCCTGTAAACCAGAAACTGGCAGAGATGATACTGACCAAGGCCGGGTATTTGGTGGAGGTGGCCAATAACGGCAGGGAAGTTTTTGAAAAATATACGGAATCTCCTGATGATTTTGACCTGATCTTCATGGATATCCAGATGCCGATAATGAATGGATTTGAAACAACAAAAGCAATTCGAAAATTTGAAGAACAGCTCAAAGCTCAAAGCTCAAAGCTCAAAGCAAAAGATGGAGTTTCTTCCGACGAACTTTCAGCTTTCAGCTTTCAGCTTTCAGCTCGATCGGAACATGTTCCGATCGTTGCCATGACCGCTTACGCAATGAAGGGTGACAGGGAAATGTGTCTTGAAGCAGGTATGGATGATTATATGACAAAGCCGATTAAAAGGGAGATTGTTTTGGGGAGTATTGAGAAGTGGGTTTTTGGGGAAACTCATCCCAGCAATGCCCTTCTTTCCTCGTAAGCACGCCGTACAATTTCAACATCTGCAATGAAGTGATCTATTTCCTGCATTGTAAGGGCCTGTGGTCCGTCGCACAGGGCAACTTCCGGCTTGGGATGGCATTCCACCATAATCATATTTGCCCCGGCGATCACGCCTTGGGCCGTAGCGTGAAAGATGTCGAGCAGGCCGTCAGGTGCGCGGTCCTTGGAGCCGACGGAATGGGTCGGATCAATACATACAGGGAGCCTGGTCAGTCTTTTCACAACCGGAACATGGATAAAGTCCACAAGGTTACGATGGGGTGCTCCCATTCCGGTTTTAATTCCCCGCAAACATATTATGATGTTGCGGTTCCCCTCACTGGCAATATACTCGCAGGCGTTTAATGACTCTTCCAGGCTGAGTCCCATGCCCCGTTTGTACAATACAGGGAACTCATGCTGAGATCCCACAGCCTTGAGAAGCTCAAAATTCTGAGCATTTCTTGTACCTGTCTGCAGCATCACTCCTGTGGGATATCCGGCCTGTTTCAGGGCGTCCATGATTTCTTCAATATGTATGGCCCTGAGCGCCTCTATTGCCACCACCTTTATTCCGTATTTCCCTGCAAGTTCAAAGACCCAGGGCAGACATGATCTCCCATGACCCTGGAAGTCATAAGGGCTGGTTCGGGGTTTGTAGGCACCCATGCGGGCCGTAGTAATATTCAGCCTCTGAAGGTTTCTGAAGACTATTTCTACGTGTTCACGGGTATCAACAGCACAGAGTCCGATGAAGATATGAAGGCAGTCCTGGTTAAATGCAATCCCATTATACTCAAAGCCGATCTGATCCATCTGTCCGCCATGTCGGCCTATCAAGCGATATTTACTTGAGACCCTTATTACTTTTTCCACTCCGGGCATACGCTCCAGGGTCTCAGAGGGCATGTCATGAGTAGGGCCGATCAGGTAAACTTCCGTCACTACCCGGATGGTGCCCTGCACATCTGAAATACTGGGCTTGATATCGGGAAACTTTCGAACATAGTTCATTATTTGGGACATTTCAGTGCTATCGGGGCCGATACCAGGTTTTAAGATTATGATCATTAGTTTTACCTCTTGTTACCGTTTACCGCGGAGAACGCAGAGAGACAATTTTTTAAACCGTTCACGGGATTACAACGCAGTTTTACTGCAACTCACCGAACTGTAAGCGTTTACAGGGTGCTGCAGATGCGAGGCGGAGGATACGCAGACGTACTCCCTGTACTTCAAGTGCCCGACAACAAAGCAGATGCGGTGCCCTGTGAACGCTTACAACAATTTTTGATGTCGTGGTATATAGTAATATAAAATGATAATTCTCTTCTCAATCCCATTTTCCGCGGGTATGAAATTGGATTTTTGCGGAATTTTTGCAGTGCTAAGTTCGTGAAAAAAGGAAGGTTATGGTCGTTATAGATTTGTGAAGATTTTGTCTTTTTGTAACTGATTAAAAACT
>PQXE01000144.1 GCA_003194495.1 Deltaproteobacteria bacterium | reverse complement strand
GGTGCTTGCACCCTGAGGCTCCGAGAAGCGCAGTCGGGTCCAGTGCCTTGTTCTGGCGCAAGGCGACAGAACAAGGTGCTGGACGGAGTCAGCGCCGCGATTCTCGGCGGCGTAGCCGCCGAGAACATGGAGATCTTTGGAAAGTTCTTTTGGGAACAAATCTTTCAAGACATATTAAGTATCAAAAAGACTGATCGCTCCGCTATGCTTGCGCGGAACCTTCCCGATCTTCTGCAATAGAGCAAGTACGGCATAAAATATAGCATAGTAAGATCGGTTAATGATGCTTCGGGGGCTGCGACCTCCGTCCAGAAGAGCCTTTGCGTCCTCAAGCGACTCTTCTGCCTGCTTTATCCGATACTGGATAAGAATAAGAATTTCGTCATCTTTCATACAGCTACTCCCTCCTCCTCAACTGCTTGTGCGAGCAAGGAATATCGTTCAGGACCATTTTCCCAGATCTGGCGGGAAACAACTATGGGAGAAACAACAAGACCATGATTAAAGCCTGCTTCCCAGGCGCAGTCGCTTACATGTTTTCTTACATCTCTAGAAATAGGTCCGCTCAAAATTACAAGCAGATCCATATCGGAATCAGGATCGGCGTCTCCTCGTGCGCGCGAGCCGAATACTATTAATCTGTGCAGCGGCACACGTTTTGACAGCAGAAGTTTGAAACTATTTGCAATTTTTTTCTCAAGTTCTTTCATGACCTCTTTTTACCTCAAACTGAATTGAGTAAGAGTTTTACAAGTACTTTGCAGTATCACAAAATTATACCTCTTGTCCTGACCTCAGTCACAAGATCCAGACCGGCCATCTGATCAAAGACCAGGTTGATTTCCCGCTCAACTATACCGGTGGACCTCTCTGCGACTCCAAGGGCCTTCCACAGATGCTCGTCCGGGAGCCCGGTAACCAGAATGTCAATATCAGAGGCCCTGTCAAAGAATCCCGGCCGGAGTATGGAGCCGAAGAGGATTACTTCTTTTGCCCCAAGGGCCTTTAACGCTGGCCCGGCCGGGCGAATCCTCTCCAGAAGGTCAAGTCTTTCTGACTCAAAGGCCGCCTTTCTTTCCTGCATGCGTTTCTTGAATCCGGCGGCATACAGATCAATATCCGCTTGCGTACTCATTCCACCCTCTCAAGAAAACCAAGGAATTTTTCCAGATCCTTTTTGGTCATTTTCCACGTGCTTACAAGGACGTCAATTAATTCAAAAATTCTTTTTGACTCAATTCTGTATGTATAGATATTTCTGGATAGATGTCTGAACGCTCGGTAGTCATCCAGACTTCTGAAAGTATCTTCAAATATAACCGCAGGCCGTACGCCGGGACATTCCACACTCATAGCCGATAGAAGATTGCGGTGCCATTCAGGACCACTGCTGTTGACCCCGTCAACCTCACGAATAACGGCTTTAAAAATACGTTCAATACCTGTGTAGAAGGAATGAATACACATGGCCAGGCTGTCCGAGAGTATGTCTTCCTCTCCCTGCCTGGCAAACTCATCCCGTCTGTGATAACGATTGATGCAGAGATCGACAAGTCGATCCAGTTCCAAGCATTCGCGTCGGATGAGTAAGGGGATGAGAGTGGATGTAGTCATGATTTATCCTTGTATAATATGTTTATTGAGTCCGTTGAATATATCTATCAGGTTTTCAGCATCCTTCATATTATCCCAAAAGTAGTTTACACTTTGTTGATCTTGTATTTTGGCAGTGAAATTTGAAACTAGTGCTTTGTCAATGTTTAATTTTAGGGTATAGTGATTTCAGTTTGTGTCGGGCGTTTTCGATGGTGAATTGCCAGTCGACTCCTCTTTGCCTGTCGTTGCTGGACATCGCCCAGGCATCGGC
>PQXE01000143.1 GCA_003194495.1 Deltaproteobacteria bacterium | reverse complement strand
GTTCGTGCTGACCCTGTGCATTACCAAAAAAATCGTTGGCGGTACAGCAACTCTGGGAGAGATGAACACGGACATTCCAAATGAGTTGCACGATGTGCCATTTTAAGACAAACACAATATGTAGTAGTATTAGGAGTCAAGTGCATAGCCTCAAAACTCAATTTACAAGGATGCTGCAGCTCGCGATTCCCGTGAATATCTCCATTATACTGAAGAACAGAATGTCTCCTGTGATATTATCGGACTTTCAAGGGCCGGAGCTATTATTGAGGCCAATGAAACCCATACCCGCACGGCAGAAGTAAGCATAGACCTACAAAAGGTGAGTCAAATCGCAAAACACGAAATCCTACAGAAAATCGGGCAGAACATGTTGAAAATAGCAATTACCCAGGCGGTCATCTACGGGTGGTATGACAACGAGCTGGGGAGCTATGTGAATATGCTTGGAGATCGCACGGTGTCAGTGGCAGAGGTTATGTAGTTCTCGTACGGAAACAGACAAGCCAACGATAGTTTGATAATAGAAATATAGATTATATAGTGTCTGAACGGCCTTTTCGCTCAGACACTAAATATACATTCTTACCAATTGACACTGAAATCTGCAAAGAAGTGTAGGCATCCTTCATTTATCGGTTTACACTTTTTTCGAAAAAGCGTGTATTATCAAATTGAATGCCGACGTTGAAACTGGAAATTTAAAATTAGGTAACCCATCTACATTTTTGTATTTTTCCAATTTCAAGTTTCCAATTTCACTGCAAAAACACAAAATCAATAAAGTGTAAACTACTTTTGGCTTGCTATGAAGGATACCAATAGATCCATACAAACCTTAATAGACTATACAGGACCGCTCTTATTGGCATTGGTCATCGGGGCACTTGCCGGCCTGGGAGTGGTAATGTTCAGGTGGCTGATACTCTTTGGCCAGGAGGTCCTGTGGCCTGCCGGCGCTGACTTTGCAGGACAGGTCCAACAGGCCGAATGGCGGTGGAAGCTCCTTATTCCTGCCGGTATGGGCCTGTTGGTAGGACCCATAATTACTTTTTGGGCACCCGAGGTCAGAGGACCCGGCGTGCCGGAAGTAATGGAGGCCCTTGCTCTTAAGGGCGGTCGAATAAGGCATCGTGTCACCCTGATAAAGGCCTTTGTCACAGCAGGGCTTATCTCAGCAGGTGCCTCGGTCGGGCGTGAAGGTCCTGTGGTCCAGATTGGCTCCTCCATTGGCTCTTCCCTTACCCAGATGTTAAAGCTGAGGCGGAATTCAAGGAGGCTGGCCGTTGCCTGTGGGGCTGCAGCCGGCATAGCAGCTACCTTTCAGGCCCCTATGGCCGGGACTCTGTTTGCAGTGGAAATTCTGCTTTTCGACCTTGAAATCGCCTCTCTCAGCAACATAGTAATAGCTGCTGTTACAGGTACGATGGTCGCCAGGGCATTTTGGGAAGGGGCGCAGATATTTGTGATCCCCGATTTCTTTATGGCACATCCTGCTGAGCTGCTCCTTTATTTTTTCCTGGGACTTGTCGCTGGTCTTATAAGCCTGGTGCTTATGGGAGCAATTTTTTCCTTACCCAGGTTTTGGAAAATGATAGGGGTGCCGGACTGGTTGAGTCCTTGCCTTGGCGGACTCCTGGTAGGGACTGTTGCCCTCTACTGTCCATGGGCTTTGGGTGTTGGGTATGAAAGCATAGATGCCACCCTTGCCGACAAGGTGTCATTGGTGTTTGTCTTAACGCTGCTTGTTGCCAAAATCGTGGCTACAAGCTTTTCCATAGGATCCGGAATGAGTGGAGGAATATTTGCACCATCCCTGTTTATAGGGGCGGCACTGGGGTCTTTAGTGTTGACTCAAAAATAAAATAACATACTAAAGCACAACTATAACAACACCATTTTAGCCTTATCAAATAAACAACACCATTTATATCAAATAAAATAGTATGATATGTGTTGACAGCCAAAAC